>JBGCEO010000037.1:0-25967 GCA_045106475.1 Granulosicoccus sp. | reverse complement strand
CGTTGCGCTCACGATCAAATCGGCTTCTGCTCTGCTCAAGCAAAGTGGTGGTGCAAACCCTGCTATGTCGCCTTGTGGCATTGCACGAGCAATGACTCCTCTCTTCAGCATCGCTGCCACTATAGAAGGTCCTATCTTTTTTGCGGGGTCAAACAAACTGAAAGAGTCTTTGTCTTGGGCAAATTCAACGGCGCACAGCATACCTTCACCACGAATCTCTGCCACGTTCGGGTGATCCGCCAGTGCATCCTTCATGCTCTGAACAAAATAGGCACCAGTCTGCGTTGCATTGCTTAGCAGTTCCATCTCGTCTATCAGGTTTAGGTTGGCAACACCGGCAGCAGCGCATATAGGATGAGCAGAATAGGTCCACCCATGACCAATGGGTCCGTTTTCATCAGTGCCTCGCTCCAGAACGTCCCATACTTTTTGCGAGATAATTGAACCCGACAAAGGTGCATATGCGGAGGTTAGCCCCTTGGCTATTGTTATGATATCGGCATCGATGTCGTAGTGAGTCGATCCAAACATGGATCCGAGCCTGCCAAAACCTGTGACTACCTCATCGGCTACCAGCAAAATATCGTATTTTTTCAGTACTGCCTGAATAGCACTCCAATAGCCTTGAGGTGGAGGTACCAAGCCACCAGTACCCAGCACTGGCTCTCCAATAAAGGCAGCAATAGTATTGGGGCCTTCTTCCAAGATGAGCGTTTCGAGCTGTTGTGCGCAATGCTCCGAAAACATCTGTTCGGACATGGAACGATCTGATCGGCGTAAATAGTAGGGTGCTTCTGTGTGTAGGACATTTGCCAGGGGCAAGTCGAACTTCTTATGAAACAGCTCCAGCCCTGTTAGAGACCCCGTCATCAACCCTGATCCATGGTAACCACGCCAGCGTGAGATAATTTTCTTTTTTTCCGGTCGTCCCAGGATATTGTTGTAGTACCAGATCAATTTTATATTGGTCTCGTTGGCATCAGACCCAGACAGGCCAAAGTAGACACGGCTCATTGTTTTTGGCGCACGATCCATAATCATCTTAGCCAGCGTTATGGAGGCTTCAGTACCATGACCTACATAAGAATGGTAATAACTCAACTCTTTGGCCTGTGCTGCTATGGCCTCCGATATCTGTTGCCGCCCATAGCCCACATTAACGCAGTAAAGGCCGGCAAACGCATCCAGGAGTTTGTTTTCGTCCCGGTCAACAACGTAGACGCCCTCACCACCAGTCATTATTCTATTGGGTAGCTCACCACGTGCAAACTGCCCAAGATGCGTGGAAGCATGAAAGAAATGATCCTGATCCCACTGGCTCAGAAGGTCGTTGTTCAACATGGTGTTACCCTGAAAGGTTGTGTTCAACTGGCGTCTGTTGAAGTTAATCGAAATTCAGCCAATTTTGCCCAATCGAACTCTACACCAATACCGGCTATATCCGGAGCTATGGCAAGTTCGTTTTCAATAACAAGAGGGCGCATCGTATATTCGTCAATTGGAAAACTATGAACTTCAAGCCACCCCGAATTAGCTTGCCCAGAGAGTAGGCTGACGTGTAACTCCTGCATGCCATGGCTACATATCGTTATATTGTGTTGTTTTGCAAAAGACGCAGCCTGCATCCAGGCGGTGATTCCGCCGCAGGTAGCAGCATCGGGCTGCAAGAATCCTAAGCTCGATTTACTACAGGCCTGTTCAAATTCGAAAGCTGTATGCAGGTTTTCTCCCATCGCCAACGGTATTGAAGTTTTACTTGCAATTTGGTTATAGCCTTCCAGATTCTCTGGGATGATAGGCTCTTCAAACCATAGTAGGTCGTAGGGAGCAAAGCCATGCGCTGCCTCGATTGCCGTGGGAACATCCATCGAATAGTTGGCGTCGACCATGAACGTGATGTCTGACCCGATATGTTGGCGTACCTGACGAACGCGTTCAAAATCATCAGCAAGTTTTGGCTGGCCCACCTTGATTTTTACGCCATTGAGGCCTCGGTCAAGGTAGCCTGATATATTAAGTAATAATTTTTCTATGGAGAAATTAAGATCAATTCCGCCTCCATATGCTTTGCAGCTCATTGCTGCACCGCCTGCCATTTTCCATAGAGCCAGATCCTCTTGTTTGCCCCGTATATCCCAAAGCGCTATATCGATTGCGGCTATAGCGAAGCTAGCAATTCCACCTCTGCCAACATAATGCACATGCCATTGCATGCTTTCATGCAACTCAGAAATATTAGTCGGATTTTTGCCGATAAGAGTGCTAGTTAAATCGTGAGCAATCATTGCATAAATTGCGTGTCCACCAATACCGCCAGTATAGGTATAGCCTGTGCCTTCTTGCCCATCGCTTAGCTTTACTGTTGCGGTGATCAGTTCAAAATGAGTATGGTCGCCGTGCTTTGCATCTGACAGTACCTCCGCAAGGGGTAATCTGTACAAGCTGGTTTCGATTGACGAAATATGTGTCATTAATTTCTTATGTGCCTGTTTCGGTTTATTACTTATTAAACATTGCTTGAGCGTTTCTTCATTGCTAAGAGTTGGTCGTTGTAGCAGGTGGTAGCAGTAAGGATGCTTTCGATGAATTGAAGGTCGTTTTACTTGACTGCCCGGTAGAATTGCTGCGTATAGTGGACTAACTCTATTGATAGGTTATTGGTGTGCATCTAATTGTCACTTGGCAAGTAGATTATAGTTGCCAATATGCCTGTTTTTGTTCGTCAGACAAGCTAAATGAATACAGTTGTTGAGCATCTTTTATGATGCAGTCTTCACGATTGGATTTTCCTGTTAATTCTATTCTACCGGCCGTAGTCTCCAGTCGCATCTAAAAATGTCCGGTACTATTTAGCCATGCACAGATTATCATCCATGAGAGTTTTATGGTGAGCCCCAACTACGAAGATCGCTGTAAAAGCCTGATGGCATCGCTTGGTCTATGTCTACCGGGTGAAATTACAAGAATAGAGCCTTTGACCGGTGGTGTATCTTCCGATATAGCAGCCGTTAGCTATGCAAATCAAACCGTGTGCGTAAAATTTGCTCTTGAGAAACTTCGAGTTGAGGAGGACTGGTTTGCGCCAGCAGATCGAGGCAGGGCCGAGTTTGCCTGGTTACAAATAACTAGCGAGATACTTCCCGATGCAGTTCCAAAGCTTTTAGGATGGTCGGATAGCGAAAACGGGTTTGCCATGTCGTATATTGCGGGTGAGGACATTATCCTTTGGAAATCCTTGCTACTCTCAGGGGCCAAAGATATAGGGCAGGCTGAATCTGTAGCCAATGCTCTTGCACTTATTCATGCCCAGTCTACTAAACCGAATTTTGATAAAACCGCATTTGACAATGCCTCAGATTTTGAGTCTTTAAGAATTGAACCTTATTTGCGTTTTACCGCAGCGCGCCATCCGGATCTCGCCGGTAAGATAATCGCTGTCGCTGATAGACTTTCAAGCTCAAGGCTTGCATTGGTTCATGGTGATATCAGCCCTAAAAATATACTTTTGCGTTCAAATCAACCTGTATTTCTGGACGCTGAATGTGCATCAATGGGTGATCCTGCATTCGATGTGGCCTTCTGCTTGAATCATTTGATTTTAAAAGCAATACATCTTCCTGAGTCAAAATTGCACCTGTACGCAACTATTCAACTATTCTGGCGCGCCTATGAGCAGAAGATTGGCTGGGAGCCCTGTGAGCAAGTGCAGGCCAGAGTGGTTAAGCTATTGCCGATGTTAATGCTTGCACGAGTGGATGGTAAGTCGCCTGTGGAGTATCTAACAGAGGAGTCAAGAGCTTTTGTGCGCTCTGCAGCTCGACACTTGATTCTAACTCCAGAGCTAACCATCAGCTCTTTTATCGGTGTTTTGCAAAGCTTGGAGCTTTAATTATGAAAGACTCAGAAATCACATCAGTGAGTGCGCGAAGAGTCTGGGATAGCAGGGGAAACCCTACGGTCGAAGCGGAAGTATGCCTTTCATGTGGTGCCCTAGGGCGCGCTATAGCGCCGGCGGGTGCATCGCGAGGATCTCGTGAGGCAGTTGACCTGCGCGATGGTGGCACACAGTTTGGCGGACAGAATGTAATGAATGCGGTGAGCAACGTGAACTCCCTCATCGCATTGGATTTAACAGGGAGGGATGCGTTTGATCAACAAGCCATCGATGATGCGTTGATTGCGTTGGATGGTACGCCGTTTAAATCATTACTGGGCGCTAATGCCACCGTGGCAGTATCCATGGCGGTCTTGCATGCGGCAGCATCAGCCAAACAAGTAGCCCTATGGCAACATATAGCTGATCTATCGGGGCGTACACCCACCATACCGTTACCCGAAATTCAGATATTCGGTGGAGGCGCGCATGCAGGTCGCCGTGTAGATGTTCAGGATTTCATGATCATGGTACCGGGGGCGGAGAGCTTTGAAGAAGCGCTCGAAATCACTGCCGAAATTTATCGTGCTGCGGGAGCCATCATGTCAAACAAAGGACAAAATATGGGCGTGGCTGATGAGGGTGGCTGGTGGCCTGTATTTGGTAGTAACGAAGAAGCACTGGAGACTCTTGTGCAGGCGATCGAGATTGCTGGTGAGGTACCGGGTGAGCGCGTGGTTATATCGCTGGATATTGCGGCATCGGAGTTCAGCAAGGATGGTCGTTACCGCCTGGCATTAGAAGATCGAGAACTGGGTCGGGATGAGATGATCCGTTTGCTCGGCGACTGGATAGATGCCTATCCAATAGTATCTATAGAAGATCCTCTTGCGGAGGATGATACAGAGGGAATCATTACTTTTACCAAGGAATTTGGCGAGCGTATCCAAATTATTGGAGATGACTACTTTGTGACCAACGATGACCTGGTTTCCAAGGCAGCCTGGGAGGGTGCGTGTAATGCAGTTCTTATAAAGGTGAATCAGTCGGGCACTGTGAGTGAGTCAATGGACTGCTTTAACATGGCTGTCAATCGAGGCTATGGTGCAGTGGTTTCAGCCAGATCCGGTGAAACTGAAGACGTAACCATTAGCCACCTGGCTGTGGGTCTGGCCGCTGGTCAGTTGAAGGTGGGTTCTTTTACACGGTCTGAGCGAATGGCAAAATGGAACGAGTGCCTGCGCATTGCTGACCAATCCGGCGCAGGAGAATTTGTTAAAGGTACTCCGTTGACTGGAACATGGTGGACTGCTGAAAAAGAAGGTGATAGTAAGTTGTAGTCACGCTTTGCTCTGCAGTCAGCCTGTTCTGTTCGCAGTCATAGCGTGAATCTGTTCTAAGTGGCTATCATTGTTTTTTATTTTTATACGGTTTTCAATATGACGAGCACAAAAGCGATATTTCCTGATCTCACCACTAAAACAGTCGCCATAACAGGGGGGGCGAGTGGCATCGGGGCAGCGATTGTGGCTTCTTTTCACCGGCAGGGTGCTAATGTCGTCTTTTTTGATATAGATAAAACAGCTGGCGAAGCGCTGGCTGAGGATCTGGGGGCTAACGTAAAATTCAAGGCACTTGATCTGACCGATCTTGAGGCCTTATCCGACGTCTTCGCCCAAGCAATAAGTGACACAGGTGGTTTTGACGTGTTGGTTAATAATGCTGCTCATGATGATAGGCATGACATTGATTCGGTAACTCCTGCTTACTGGCGTGAAAGACTAGCGGTAAACCTGGATCACCAGTTTTTTTCAGCGCAGGCTGTGATACCCGGTATGCGTCAACGCAGAGCGGGTTCGATAATTAACATGAGTTCGATTGCCTGGCGTATCGGCCTTGCGCGCGCTCCGGCCTATGTTGCGTCCAAGGCTGCAGTCGAGGGTTTAACTCACTCGCTGGCACGTGAGTTAGGGGAGTTTGGAATTCGTGTGAATTGTCTGTTACCGGGTCATGTTCGAACCCAGAGACAACTGGACAACTGGACGACTCCTGAGATCGAGGAGCGCATTAAAAGTAATCAATGCTTACCTGATCTTATCGAGCCGGCTGATATTGCCGAAGTGGTTTTAATGCTTGCATCCGAATCATCAAAGGCAATCACTAATCAAACGATAGTTGTGGATGCTGGTTGGACTTGAAGTCAAGACTATGAATGATTATCTGCAAATTTAGAGCACTACTTCAGCAATTACATCACCGTCATTCCGTTTGCCAACAACTTCGAATCCGAAACGCGCGTATAGCCGTTCTGCTGCAATATTCTTAGGGTCATAATATATTTCTATCACCTTGCAAAGCTCATGTGCTTTGATTTCGTCCATCAGCAACGCCATGGCAGCTTTACCCAGGCCGGTGTTTTGATGCTTTCTATCAATCATGAACCGCCAGACCACGCACTCATGCTTGTGTTTTTCATCCTCGCCAAATCGGTACATTATGAAACCTACAATCTCGTCTCCCGCCCAGATAGCTCTGGTATGACACGTGGAGGAAAAACTGGCTTCGGCAATTGAGTATAGATTGGACGGAAGATTATCCTCTTGATGTTCTTCCAACTCCAGATCAATGACTGCATGAAAGTCTTCGTACAGAACTTTGCATAGCTTTACGCTCAATTCGGGGCTCCTTCACCAGAGATTGTGTACTTGCGGGGCTATCCTGTCGTGATAAATGGTTTCGATTGCGTCCATGGTGCTGGCCGGCAATGAGTCGAGACTCGATGCCGCAGCGTTGTCGACTGCTTGCCGGGCATTTCTTGCGCCTGGGATAGCGCAGCTAACCGCTTCATGCATGAGTATCCAGCGCAGAGCTAGTTGCGCCATAGTGGCATTGGCTGGAACAAGGGGGCGGAGAGCTTCAACTGCTTCCAGTCCGGTAGCGAAATCCACGCCTGAGAATGTTTCTCCTTTGTCAAAGGCTTCACCATTGCGATTGAAGTGTCGATGATCATCATCAGCGAAGCTGGATGATAAGCTCATTTTCCCGGTTAATAGACCGCTAGCCATCGGGACGCGAGCCAGTATACCCACATTCTTTTGTAGGGCTTGCTCAAACAAATCGCTAGCCGGGCGTTGTCGAAAAGCGTTAAAGATAATCTGTACAGTCGCCACTCCGTCGTATTCAATGGCCTTTAAGGCTTCATCTATTGTTTCAACGCTGACTCCATAGTGGCGTATCTTCCCGGCTGCTTTGAGATCGTCGAGTATGCTGAACACCTCAGGCTTCTCATAGACCGCTGGCGGTGGGCAATGCAACTGCACCAGATCAAGCGCATCTACGTTCAGATTTTTTAGACTTCTATCTATAAAGGCCTCAAGATTTTGACGATTGTATCCAGCGGATTCATGCGGATTGAGTCGTCGTCCTGCTTTGCTTGCAACTATAATTTCTTCAGATCGCTCTTTGAGTAGATTTGCTATAAGCCGCTCACTATGACCATCCCCGTATACATCGGCCGTGTCGATAAAATTTATACCTGAATCGATTGCTGCATGAAGGGCCGCCATTGACTCCGAATCGTTCACATCGCCCCAGGTACCGCCAATGGCCCAGGCTCCAAAGCTTATCTCTGATACTTTGTATCCCGTTTTTCCGAGCGTTCGATAATTCATGGTGTTTTTAGAGAGCGGTAGGTGTTTGAAGGTTGGGTAAATTATGCCACGCTGTATACACAAGTAGGCGTCATTACCGGCTAGTACCTGGTAAATATTTAGTGTCGTGCTGTGATGTTAGGTAGAGTTGGGTAAAACCTCACTGGTCGATTTTTGCAAGCTTATAGAGCTTTTTCAAAGGCCAGGTGCCAGTGGATTGTTCGACGACAAATTTCATAAATGCATCCGCTGCGGGTGATAGTTTTTTACCCTTTCTAGTCACCAAGTGCCAGTGACGTATGATCGGAAACCCCTCTACATCCAATACAGCAATATTCTTGTTCCTTAACTGCTGCTCTAGCATGTGCAAGGACAAAACCCCAAGCCCAAGACCTGATGCAACCATAAACTTGATTGATTCATTGCTCGCTGTTTCGATAGATGTTTTAAGTTTTAAATTGTGCTGTTGAAAGAGCTTCTCGGTGGACAGCCGGGTAGTTGAACCCGCTTCGCGCACGATAAACTCATTGTCTACCACATCTTGCAAAGGTATCGATCGCCGTTTGGTTAAGGGATGATCGATTGGCGCAACAATGACCAACGGGTTTTCCATGAATGCGAGCACATCATAGGTTAGTTCAGGGGGGCGACCCATGACGACAAATTCAAGATCATTGTTTTGCAGGTGAGCCAGCTGCTTCTCTCGCGTCGCAATGTCGATAGTTAAATCAATAGCCGGATGTTCTTTGAAAAATCTTGCCAAAAGCTCGCTGATAAAGGGAACCGTTGTACTGGATGTAGCAAATCTAAGTGAGCCACGTTCAACACCTTTCATTTCTCTGAATATATGAACGAGGTTATCGCACTCAGCTGAAATGGAATTACTCCTGATAACCAGTTCGCTTCCGGCATCGGTAAGGTAGATTTTCTTACCGACAGTTTCGAACAAAGGTAGCCCCAGAGTTTCCTCCAATTGTTTAACTTGCATGAAAACGGCAGGCTGGGACAGATGAAGAAGGTGCGCCGCTGACGTGTAGCTCAACTCTTCTGCCACCGCTTCAAAGACTTTTAGTTGTCGGAATGTGATAGCCATTTATATAATAGATAATTGTTTATGATTATTATCAGACAATAGTATATCTGCAGCATATCAGGCAAATAACACTGTCATAAGATAGTTATTTCGTATTTAATGATAATAGAATTAAACTATTAAAACACTAGATAAATAATATTTTATCTATTCAATTAAGTCATCCAGAATTCATCCATCGTTTACTGGAGACCTCTATGAAAGGTTCTAAAGGCTTATTTGTACCCGGACCAACCAATGTGCCTGAAAGAGTGCGCAAGGCTATTGACATCCCAATGGAGGATCATCGTGCACCGGATCTTCCAGAATTTATATTGCCCCTGCTTGCCGATCTAAGGAAAATATTCAAGTCTAACGATGGGCAGATCTTTCTGTTTCCAGGCTCTGGCACTGGCGGCTGGGAGGCGGCGATTACCAATACTTTAAAACCTGGCGATAAGGTTCTAGCGTCCAGGTTTGGCCAATTCAGTCATCTGTGGATTGATCTGTGCGAGCGCCATGGCCTGGACGTGGAGATTGTCGATGTAGAGTGGGGCGAGGGGATTCCCGTTGATACCTTTCGATCCATTCTTTCTGCAGATACCAAAGGTGAAATCAAGGCCGTGCTGGCAACTCAGAATGAGACGGCTACGGGTGTGCAGAGCAGCATTAGTGAAGTACGGGAGGCGATCGATAGCGCTGCTCATCCAGCCATGTTGTTTGTTGATGGTGTGAGTTCTATCGGTAGCATCGATTTTCAAATGGATGAGTGGGGAGTCGATATTGCAGTATCGGGCTCTCAAAAGGGATTTATGCTGCCTGCCGGGCTGGCAATAATGTGTGTTAGCCAAAAAGCATTGAAGGCACATCAACATAGCGGTCTACCGCGTTGCTACTTTGATTTCTCGGATATGTCTAAGGCAAACGCGACGGGATATTTTCCCTACACACCGCCTATGTCTTTAATTAGGGGCCTTCGAGTCTCTGTTGATATGTTGTTGGAGGAAGGTCTTGAGACGGTGTTTGCGCGCCATCACCATCATGCAGAAGGCGTACGCAGGGCGGTTGCAGCCTGGGGGCTTCAACTGTGCGCAAAAGAGCAGAAGTGGCAATCAGATACAGTTAGCGCGATATGCGTACCGGAAGGGCACGATGCCAACAAACTGATTCAGCATGCCTATCAACGTTATGGATTATCGCTGGGCGCAGGTTTATCAGTGGTTGCGGGAAAAGTGTTTCGTATTGGTCACTTGGGTGATCTAAACGAAATGATGATCATGTCAGCCCTATCCATTGTCGAAATGACAATGAGAGATGTGGGTCTTGATATTGTTGCCGGATCAGGAGTAGCTGCCGCCGGTGAATACTATCGCTCACACGATTATCGTGCTCAGTTTGTTAGCACCAAGCAAATAAAACCCAGAGAGCTGGCAATAGCCTGAAATCATAGAAGAACACCAAGATCATGAATGCCAAACCCGAATCAATAAACAATACCTTAACGGATTCTTTTTTTAACCAGGATCTATCTAGTGCAGATCCTGATCTATACCAATCAATTGTTGCTGAGCACCTTAGACAGAGTGATGAGATTGAATTGATTGCATCGGAGAACATCGTCTCTCGCGCTGTGATGCAGGCGCAGGGATCGGTGATGACTAATAAATATGCCGAAGGCTACCCGGGCAGGCGCTACTATGGTGGCTGTGAGTTTGTTGATGTAGCAGAAGAGCTTGCCCGTGAGCGAGCAAAGCAATTGTTTAATTGTGAGTATGTCAATGTTCAGCCGCATTCCGGCGCCCAAGCAAATCAGGCAGTGTTTTTCGCTTTACTGAAACCCGGTGATACTTACATGGGACTGGACTTAGCTGCTGGCGGTCATTTGACTCATGGCTCGCCCGTTAATCAATCGGGTAAATGGTTTAACGCTGTACCCTATGGCGTTGATAGGGTCTCCCATCAAATCGATTATGACAAACTGCGCGATGATGCTCGTCAACATCAGCCTAAATTGATTATTGCCGGTGGTTCTGCCTATCCCAGAGTTATCGATTTCAAAGTGTTTCGTGAAATAGCAGAAGAAGTAGGTGCGTATTTCATGGTTGATATGGCTCACTTTGCAGGCCTGGTTGCCGGTAAGGTACATAGCAATCCTGTGGATTACGCCCATATCGTTACCACCACAACACATAAGACCCTTCGGGGGCCTCGAGGAGGCATGATCTTATCCAATGACGTAGAGATTGGTAAAAAGATAAACTCGTCAGTGTTTCCCGGGCTGCAGGGTGGTCCGCTTATGCACGTGATTGCTGCAAAAGCGGTGGCGTTTGGAGAAGCCTTGCAGCCTGCATTCGCCGACTATGCCCAGACGGTTGTCGACAACGCAAAATCGCTTGCCGATACCTTAAGTGACGGTGGGCTTGATTTAGTATCTGGCGGTACCGACACACATCTGGCACTGGTTGACCTAAGACCCTTGAAAATCACCGGTACTGCCGGTGAGGCTGCGCTGGGTCGTGCCGGTATTACCTGCAACAAAAACGGTATTCCATACGATCCGGAAAAGCCCATGGTTACCTCTGGTATCAGGCTGGGTAGCCCCGCTTGCACGACGCGAGGATTTGCCTCAGATGAGTTTGAGTTGGTAGGCAAACTTATCCTGGAAGTATTGTCTGGCTTGTCGAAAGATGGCGAAGGCGCAAATGCCTCAACAGAAAAAGCCGTATTGGAACAAGTTGAAGCGTTGACTGCTCGATTTCCAATCTATACTGCCGCCTAGTTATGCTGCAGTCTTTTCATATTTCCAGAATTTGGTTGAGTTAGCAGGTATGCGTATAGTTTTTCTTGATAGAGCCACTATCGGCCCTTCGGTAAAAGTGGTTCGTCCCGATGTTGAGCACGAGTGGGTAGAGTTCGATAGAACACTCGAATCGCAGGTGGTGGATCGACTCCAGGGAGCTCAGGTGGTCATCACCAATAAGGTTCCACTGCAAGCCAGTACACTGGAACAGCTTCCAGATTTACAGATGATCAGTGTGGCGGCTACCGGTTATGACGTCGTTGATATTGATGCGTGTCGAAAACACAATATCTCTGTTTCCAATGTACGAGGCTATGCTGTCAATACGGTGCCTGAGCATACCTTCTCATTAATTCTGGGCCTGCGCAGATCCATAGCAGCGTATCAGCAGGATGTGATCAATGGTGAGTGGCAGAAAGCGGCTCAGTTCTGTTTTTTTAATCACCCGATTCGAGACCTCGCAGGATCCAGGCTTGGCATAATAGGCGAGGGTGCTATTGGACAGTCAGTTGCCACTATTGCCAGAGCATTTGGTATGGAGCCGGTTTTTGCAGCGCACAAGGGGGTATCAGGGCTTGGGCCACTTTACACACCCTGGGATGAAGTTATTGAAACTGCTGACATCATAACCTTGCATGCACCCTTAACTGCCAACACTCGTCATTGTTTGAGCACCGCAGAGTTCGCCCGGATGAAGAAAAAACCACTGATTATTAATACGGCCAGGGGCGGTCTGGTTGATGAAGCAGCGATCGCAGATGCGTTAGAGGCAGGTCAAATAAGTGGATTAGGCTTTGATGTGCTCAGCACAGAACCACCATCAGCTGACAATCCGATCATGCGCGTATTAGGGCGGCCGGATGTAGTGCTTACGCCGCACATTGCCTGGGCCAGCGAGGAGGCAATGCAGGAAGTTTGGAGACAAACCATCGACCATATCAATGCCTTCGTTGAAGGCACGCCCCGTAATGTTCTGACGTGATGTGTTGAGGCCATTAGTGTGACCTCACCTAACTGCCCCAGTATGCTGGGGATGGCTGTATTTCACCATCGTCGAATCGATCTAGGTGATTGATCTTAAAGGCTTAGGAGTAAATTCTCTGCGCTGTCCCCAGGCAACTGGGGCAGTTTACGAGCTTCCATTGACTGTTGTAGAGTCCTATTTAGGATTGACTGGTGGTTCACCGTTCAAATATCGTCGAACCTCTTCAGCGGCTTGCTCGGCTGCAAAGGTTACCGTTCGAACCGACGCACCCGCTATGTGCGGAGTCAACGTAACATTGGGAAGCTGCAAAAGAGGCCAATCAGCTGGTACCGGTTCTACGGCGAAGGTTTCCAGCATAGCCCCTTGCAAATGACCGGAACTCAGCGCTTCATAGAGCGCATCGTAGTCGGTTAATGGGCCGCGAGCCGTGTTGATGAAGGTAGCTCCTTTTTTCATCCGAGAGAAAGCGTTTGCATCCATCATCTGAGTCGTTTCTGCCGTCACCCTTGGATGAAGGGTAACAACATCACTTTGTTCCAGCAGGGCATCAAAGCCAACATGCTCGACTCCGTCTTTTCGGTCTGATTGCGAGATTTGTACATACGGGTCGTGGACCAAAACCCGACTCCCGAAAGCACGCAGAAGACGAACAACTTTTTTACCGATATCGCCATACCCGATAACGCCGATTGTCATTTCATTGAGTTCGCGTCCGGTACGATCGGCTCGATACAAATCACCTCGCCATTCGCCCTGTCGCAAGGCCTCGTGTCCGACTCGAATCATCCTGGTCTCAGCCAGAATAGCGCCCAGGGTGAACTCGGCAACGGCTGATGCATTGCGACCTGGCGTGTTTACAATCGTGATGCCGTGATCTTTGGCTGCGGCTACATCTATGTTTACCGGTCCGCCCCGTGAAACTGCTATGAGTTTCAGATTAGGTAGAGACTCCATGACCGTTCTAGTGACTGGCGCCAGATGGGTAACGAATATTTCAGCATCGCCAACAAGATCGATAACAGCCTGCTGTGTACCAAAGTATTCCTTAAGGCCTTCCATCCCTTCTACAGCATAGCCGTGTTCCATTTCTACATCAGGCCATTCCTGCTGAAAAGTTCGAAACGAAAGCGATTGCTCGCAAACAGCTTCAATTTTTTCTTGAAACACATCGGGCAACATGAAGCGATCGCCAATTATTGCAATGGTGTTGTTTGTCATCTACTTAATCCCATCTCCAAATGCCCAACATTCTGTTCTCGACGCCATTCGTAAATCTGTCGCTACACGGTGGCGCGAGCTCAGGGGGGTACCAGTGTTGGTCGAAATCACGACTCAGACAGTGTGGTGCCATATGAGGTCGTTGGCTAGAGATAATTGCTTTGTACCAAGTGCTTCTGTGTTGTAGTTTGTCTCACAAAAGAGGTCTTGAGCATTGCCTGGATACAGCGTTACTGGGGGGCCGATTTCAGCTTTGATCTTGACATAAATTCATTTTTCAATCAAGAATCGATTCGGTGGGTTCTACCCAAGTGTTTGTTTTCTACATAGACGACGATAGTTAAATTAAATCTGTGTTGCTTAAAGAATGAGTGCGCAGCACACCTCAGGATACACAATATATGAACGATGAGTTGCTAGAGCATCCAGAAAACAAATGCGTTGTGATTGGCATCGATGTAGGCACTGGTAGTGCCAGGGCCGGTGTGTTTGATTTAGCGGGGGAATTGCTGGCGAGCAAGAGCACTGAATTTCCTCTATATACGGATTCAGGTCTGGTTGTGGAGCAATCATCGACAGAAATTTGGGCTGCTGTTTGTCAGTCTGTTAAAGAAGCGGTCGCGCATGCAGGCGTAAGTTCAGAGAATGTACAGGGCATCGGCTTTGATGCAACGTGTTCCCTGGTCATTGTTGCTGAAGATGGTTCACCATTGCCGACCCAACAGGGGGGTGATCCTAACAAGAACGTGATCGTCTGGATGGATCATCGATCAACCCAACAAGCGCAGCGAATCAATGCAACGGGCCATGAAGTACTTAGCTACGTCGGCGGTACCATCTCACCTGAAATGCAAACACCAAAACTGTTGTGGCTAAAGGAAAACAATCCAGACAGTTATAACCGGGCTGCGCAGTTCTTTGATCTGACCGATTTCCTGAGTTGGAAAGCGACGGGGGACAATGCGCGCTCGGTTTGTACGCTTACTTGTAAGTGGACGTATCTTGCCCATGAAAAGCGTTGGAGTGAAGACTACTTTCGCACAATAGGCCTGGCAGATCTAGCTGATGATGCGTTTGCTCGAATAGGTGAAAGAGTTGTAGATACGGGTTGCCCACTAGGTTCAGGTCTATCCGCTGCGGCATCAGTGGATCTTGGTTTAAAGCCTGGCACTCCAGTAGCTGCTGGACTGATAGATGCGCATGCTGGTGGTGTAGGTACGATAGGAGCAGCTGGTAAACAAGGCACGCTTGAATCGAGAATGGCGTATATCTTTGGTACCTCAGCTTGCTCTATGGCATCAACACGCAAACCTGCATTTGTAAAGGGTGTCTGGGGGCCGTATTACTCCGCAATGCTGCCGGGGTATTGGCTCAATGAAGGTGGTCAGTCAGCAGCCGGGGCGGCTGTTGATCATTTGGTTCAGATGCATCCCGCGTCGGGCGACGTTGAAAAAGAAGCGGCAGGTAAAAACTTGTCGTTGCTTGATTACCTTCAACAGAAGGCCGAATCAATTCAACACTCCGGTAAGAGTTTGCACGAACAGATGGGGCGGATACAGGTATTGCCAGAGTTTCTCGGCAATCGCTCGCCACACGCTGACCCCGAGTCACGGGCTGTGTTAGTGGGACTGGGTCTCGATAAGGGAGAGGAGAGTCTTGTAGGGTTGTATCTGGCCGGTCTGTGTGGGCTCGGCTACGGTGTTCGCCAGCTCTCAGAGTCTTTATGCAGCGAGGGCGTTGAAATAGATACATTAGTTATCAGTGGCGGTGCCGGCCAAAGTGATTTCGTCAGGCAACTATTTGCAGATGCAACAGGCTTGACGATAGCTGCGCCAGAGTCATCGGAGCCCGTGCTTCTGGGTGCGGCTATTCTTGGTGCAGTGGCTGGACAAGGGCATGAAGATTTAGCTCAGGCGATGGAGGCCATGTCGCGTTTCGGCCGTACGTATCAACCAAGCACTGGAGACGATGCCAAGCTTCATACTCAACGGTACAAGGCATTTTCTATGATGCAAGAGTTGGATAGGCAATTGCGCGATTTACCGGCTGAATAGTGTTAACCGCTCCGAGGTTCATTGGTATTCAGTCATAATGACAAGAGAAGCTTATAAATCGGTAAACCAACGATGGTTGTCGGCTTTTATTTCCTCAATGAGTAACAGTATGCGTGAAAGATGATTGGTAAATGCCATCGCTGCAGCATCAGCATCGCCTTGCTCAATGGCATCCAGGATAGCGGTATGTTCTTTCACCGCATACTGCTGCGAGGTTGAGGACAGCGATAGCATGCGAACTCTGTCCATGTGTGCTTTGTTGTCGTGAATCAAATCCCAGACGTACCCCACGCCTGATAATATGCAGATCTGTCGATGAAAGTGATCATCCAGTGCGTGGAAACCGTCTCGGTCGGATTCGTTGATTGCCTCATTTTGAGCATCAATAATAGAGCGAAGAGCTCGGTGTTCTTTAGGGCCAAGTAACTCGCATGCCGTTCTGCACGTGTGCACCTCTAGCGCGGTACGAATATACCTGGCCCGCAACACAGCCTCTTCAGATATCAAGCTTACCGTTGTACCGGACTGTGGTCTTATCAGTAGGAAGTCGAGCTTGGCTAAGCGCTTGAAGGCTTCCCGAACCGGTTGTCGTGATACTCCCATTGTTTTGGCAACTTCCGTCTCTGAGAGTTTTGTGCCAGGAGGTAGCTCCAGCGTCAAAATGCGTTGCTGTAGTACTGCAAACACCTTGTCTGCCACAGTGGGTGTTTGAAGCGAGCGGATCTGAGGCAAGGGTAAACCCTGATCGATGTTGCCTACAGATCTTGCCATTGTTGTGCAGCTCCTACGTGTATGAACTTCGTCGCGAGATGGTCAGGTAATTAATTTTTTCAAACTAGGATATTAGTTGACAAGATTGTAGATCGTCAATAGACTTTCCGCAAAATTGAGAGCGGTAATGCTTAGTTTCCAACGTTCATGGAGCTCAAATGGGTTTGTTGCGTGAAGATCGCCTGTTTCCTGCAGATCCCAATGCCAGGGGAATTGCCACCGAGCTGTATCGCGAGGTAAAAGATCTACCGATTATCAGCCCACATGGTCACACAGACCCACGCTGGTTTGCGGAGAATCGTCCTTTTCCTAATCCCGCCGAATTGTTTGTTGTACCGGATCACTACGTCTTTCGAATGCTCCATTCTCATGGGGTTGCTCTTGAAGCATTGGGCGTGCCGCGTATCGATGGCGGGCCGGTAGAGCAGGATCCGCGCAAGATCTGGCGACTGTTTGCCAAGTATTATCATTTGTTTCAAGGCACACCTTCCCGTTTATGGGTGGATCAAGCCTTTAGCACTGTTTTTGATGTATCGCAGAGGTTGTCACCAACAACTGCTGACGTCATTTACGATCAGATAGCAGAGTGCCTGACGCAGGATGCCTATCTTCCGCGGGCATTGTTCGAACGGTTCAACATAGAAGTAATTTCCACAACTGAGAGCGCAATCGATAACCTTCAGTGGCATCGAATGATTCGTGATAGTGGTTGGTCGGGTAGGGTTGTAACAGCGTATCGACCAGACTCTGTGGTTGATCCTGAATTTGACAACTTTACTCAAAACGTCGAAATGTTGGGCGAACTGGCTGGGGAAAACACAAGCAGCTGGTCGGGCTACCTTGCCGCGCATCGCAAGCGACGAGCTTTCTTTAAAGATCACGGTGCCACATCTTCTGATCATGGACACATCACTGCTCGCACAGAAAATCTGCCGCAGGATGTCGCAGCCAAATTATTCGACAAAGCCTTGCAAGGAGTGTGTAGTGCGCAGGAAGCAGAAACGTTTCGCGCTCATATGCTCACTGAAATGGCCAGAATGAGCCTGGACGATGGGCTGGTTCTACAAATTCATCCCGGATCCCTGCGTAATCATTCTCAGACTGTATTAACGCGTTTTGGGCGGGATAAGGGGTTCGACATACCCATGCGAACTGACTATGTCAGTGCACTCAAACCATTACTACAGTGTTTTGGTGACCGATCAGATCTGACGGTTATCGTGTTTACCCTGGATGAGACATCTTACTCTCGTGAATTAGCGCCATTAGCAGGAGTGTATCCGGCTCTCAAACTAGGACCTCCCTGGTGGTTTAATGATAGCTATGAAGGCATGATGAGATTTCGTGAAATGACCACTGAAACAGCTGGCTTTTATAATACTGTCGGGTTTAACGATGATACCCGCGCTTTTTGTTCTATTCCTGCGCGTCATGACGTAGCCAGACGTGTTGATTGCAGCTTTTTAGCTAATCTTGTTGTCACGGGGAGGCTAGACAAAGAGGAGGCCTTCACACTGGGGCCAGAGTTGGCATACAATCTTCCCAAACAGGCCTATCGTCTTTAAATGTACAGGGTACAGATTCTTCCATTGGTTATTTATCAGGTGATTGTGAAAACGCTTGAATGGGTGGGCGCGTGAACACCTCTCGCCCTGAATCGGGCATTGTGCACTTGGGTATAGGTGCCTTCTTCAGAGCATTCGGGTGCATTTATATAGCCGATGCTATGGAGGTATCAGGTGGCGATTGGGGCGTAGTAGGCGTCTCACTTCGCAGCCCTGAAACACGCGATGCACTTCAAAGCCAAGACTGGCGCTATACCTCCGTAACCTTAAGTCCGCAGGGAGAGCAATGTCGGAGCATAGACGTACTAAATGATATTTTGTTTGCACCTGACGATCCTCAGTCGGTGCTCGAAGCAATGGCAAATCCCGCCATAAAGATTGTCTCGCTAACAGTGACCGAGAAGGGTTACTGTCATAATCCGGCAACCGGCCAACTCAATGATAACCATCCGGATATTCAACATGATCTAGTACATGAATTACCGGTATCTGCGATTGGATATATGGTGCGTGCGCTTCAAATTCGCCGCAAAGCAAACCTGCCGCCCTTCACCGTGCTCAGCTGTGACAACCTTCCTGACAATGGCAAGCTCGTGCGCAAACTCGTACTGGAGCTTGCACAGCACATAGATCCTTCGCTGCATGATTGGATCGCTGAGCAGGGTAGTTTTCCATCAACCATGGTTGATCGCATCACGCCCGCAACCACCGATGCCGACATTGCTCGCGTACAAGAGCTTACTGGTTACCAGGATGCATGGCCTGTTTTGCATGAACCCTTTTCGCAGTGGGTTGTGGAAGATAAATTTGTGGGTGGCGCTCGCCCCGATCTTGCGGCAGTCGGCGCTGAGATGGTGGGTGATGTGTCGGCCTATGAACACATGAAGTTAAGGATGCTTAATGGCACGCATTCCGCTCTAGCTTACACGGGTTATTTGGCGGGCTATCAGACCATTGCTGAGACGGTGGCCGATCCGGTTTTTGAACGCTATGCCAGATTGCTTTGGACAGAAATAATAGCAACAGTAACAGCACCACCAGGTGTGGATTTGAAGGCTTATGCCGACGCGCTATTGGTACGCTATCAAAACCCGAAGATTCATCATCGAACCTGGCAAATTGCAATGGATGGCAGTCAGAAGCTTCCTCAACGTATTCTGAATACCGTCGTTGAAAACAATCAGGCTCATCGCAATTGCGATGGTCTATTGTTAGCCATCGGGGCGTGGATGCGTTATGTGGGAGGTATCGACGAGGAAGGGCAACCCATCGATGTAAGAGATCCGCTCTCGTCAACGCTAGAAACACTGAGCGCATCTGCGGGTTCTCCGGCTGATAAGGTGACTGCCTTACTATCAGTTAGCGATGTATTTTCTACCGATCTGGTTAAGGAAAATCAAAAGTCCTTGATTCATGCTGCACAGCAGTTATGGAGTTTGGGCGCCAGGAAATCCATCCAGCAATTGCTCTAGCGCAGTTTTACCAATTGCTCTAGCGCAATTTTACAAAGAGTAGGAGCTACCGTCGACATCACCGGACCATCCCCACATCGCAACTAGTGGTTCGGCGATTGTAGTTACGCAATGCGGCTGCATACTGTGATGGTGGATGAAGTCTCCCGGTGGACGAGGTCTTGGAACATGATCGTCAGTACTCCAGTGCGCCGTGCCATCCAGAATAAAATACAGTTCTTCAGCTGCATGCCAGTGTGTGGGATAGGTAATGCCAGCACTTTGAACCAATAACCCTATGCGTATCGCGTCCATTTCAAAGATACCGTCGGGTCCGATAAATTCAATGACGGCAATACTCTTGCGGTAGCTGATAGGTAACTTGCCAAATCCGGCTGATCTCCACGGCAATTGCGGTTCGAAACGAGCCAGTTTTTGCAGCGCGGTATTCTGGCAGGCACTTAAAATCGTGTGTACCTCAGTTGTGTCGAACCCTGTGGGCGTGACTGCCGTGCGTCGTTCAAGATCTTGCGTTTGAAGGGTTTTGCTAAGCTGATCGGCAATGCAGCTATCATGAGTTGCAAAATGCTCACCGATTAAGCTTAAAAACTCATAAAGATAGGTTGTTTTAGCTGTCACGATTCGATCAGGCGTAGGGCGTCACTCATTCTTGACAGGATATCGAGAGCGACTATTCCGAGTGGTTGGGTTTTAGCGGTTATTATTGCTAGCGGGCTCTCGATGCGTGGTTCAAAGGGACGCCATATGACATCATCATGTAAATCAACCTTGGTGTTGATCGGGTCTAGTATGGCTATGCCAGCACCTTCAGCGACGAGTTTTCTGGCTATAGCAAAATAATACGAATTTATACTGCGTGTTACAACTGTGTTGGTCTGGGCCAGTGCTGCATCCAATTGACGATCTATGGCGTGATCACCGGTTACTCCAATAATGGATCGCCCGGACAAAGCTTGAGGGGTGATGGTTTTAAGCGTAGCGAGCTCGTCGTCCCTGCGCATGGCGCAAACACATTCGAAGTTAAACACCTCCGCTTGAAGCCCGGCCACAGGCACCGGTGGGTCTATGAGGCCTATATCAATGCTGTGATTGGCAACAAGTGAAGCTATTTGGCGAGAGGAGTGGATTTTGATTTCGATGCTGACATCTGGATTTTCTGCCTGAAAGCTTGCCAGGAGATGGGGAAGAAAATTAAAGGCAAGTACACCATTGGTTGCGATACTAAGATTGCCGCGTTTTCCTGATCTGATATCACGGGCGCGCTGTTCCAGATGGGTCATCGCCCGTACCCCTTGCATTACTTCATCATGCAAGAGCATGGCTTCTGGTGTCGGAGCAAAAAAACCACGAGCTCGATGAAACAGCCTAAAACCCAATTCTGTTTCGAAATTGTTTAAGGCAATACTGACAGCAGGCTGAGTCAAATTCAGCCGTTCAGCCGCTTTAGACACAGATCCGGCTTCCAGTAAGGCTACAAATACGTCAAGGTGTCTTAGTTTTAGCGACATACAGTAGGGGGGAATTTCAGCTTATGTATAAAGAAATCGAATAATAAGATAACACGCTTTAATTTGATTTAATCTGAGCTGCGTTTTACTGTCAAGCACTGGGTGGCGTTTGTTTCGTCATTGCATGTTTCTGAGACTGTTAAAAGCGCTTCATCTTTATGGATTTCCATATGCTGTCATGAAATCACACAGCTCCTTCAGCCATGAGTACAGTTCAAGCGCATACTGGCTTGATGACTTGCCGGCACCCCCGGCATTGCCAGGCAAGCCGCTGAGCGAAGTCGATGTAGTGATTGTGGGTTCCGGTTATACCGGCCTGCATGCGGCTATTGAGACGGCGCGTGGTGGACTTTGCACCATGGTGGTTGATGCCCAGGATCCGGGCTGGGGTTGTAGTACGAGAAACGGTGGACAGATAAGCACGAGTGTCAAACCTTCTCTGTCTAAGCTTGCCGCGCGTTTTGGTATGGAGCAGGCCAAAGCCATACGCAGAGAGGGTGAGACTGCACTGCAATGGATTGAGGACTTTATCTCTTCTGAATCACTTCAATGTGATTTTCAGCGCAAAGGTCGTTATCACGCTGCCCATACGCCTGCCCACTATGCCGAATTGGCCAGGGATGCTGATGTTTTACGCCGTGATGAGGGCATAGATGCCTTTATGGTTCCGCGCAGCGAGCAGCGTAAAGAACTCGGCTCAGATGTCTATCATGGCGGGATGGTTTTTCCTCGGCATGCATCGATCAATCCCGCGCAATATCACCGTGGACTGCTCTCAATAGCGCTATCTGCCGGAGCGCATGTTGTGGGCCATTGCGCCGTAACAGAAATAGAACGTCAGAGCACAGGGTTCATCGTTACAACAGAGCACGGCAAGGTCAAAGCGCGCGATGTGATTGTTGCAACTAATGGCTATACAACGTCTTTGACTCCATGGCTGCAACGACGGGTTATTCCCATCGGAAGCTACATCATTGCCACAGAACCTTTAGCCCCGGATCTGATGGACGAGTTGTTTCCAACCGATCGGATAGCCAGTGATACTTGCAAGGTGGTCTATTACTATCGCAGTTCGCCGGATCGAACACGAGTACTGTTTGGCGGGCGAGTGTCGGCGTCTGAGACAGATACGGCCATCAGCGGGCCTAAGCTTGCCGAGCAAATGTGCCGGATCTTTCCACAGTTGTCTCAATACAAAATCACGCACTCCTGGATGGGTCAGGTCGCTTATACCTTTGACGAGCTGGCTCACACCGGCGTACATGATGGTGTTCACTATGCGATGGGGTATTGTGGCTCAGGGGTTTCAATGGCCAGCCATCTAGGAAGAAGGCTTGGGCAAAAAGTGTTGGGGCTTGCAGAAGGAAAAACTGCGTTTGATGGACTGCCACATCCTACGCGGCCATTTTATACCGGTAAACCCTGGTTTTTACCGGCAACCGTGGCGTGGTATCGCAGGCTTGATCGCAAGCAATATGAAAAAGCTGCAGCTACGGCAGGATTAAATTAATTCAAACGACAATACAACATTGAGAGGAAACACAATGAAAGTGGTTATAGGTTTAACGGCGGCTACGTCACTACTCGCGACGGTAGCTTTTGCCCAAGATAAAACAGTCACTATTGCCTCCTGGGGAGGTTCCTATCAAGAGGCACAGAGTAAAGCGCTCTTTGAACCGGCATCTGCCAATACTGGCATTGTTGTCAAGCAGGAGACCTATGGTGGAATGGCCGATGTGCGCTTACAGGTTAGCTCTGGTGCAGTTTCTCTTGATATTGTCGCCAGTGGATCAGGATCGGCAGCACGAGCTGGCGTAGAAGGATTGCTGGAACCACTCGATTATTCAATTATTGATGTATCCACTTTCTATCCCACACTTAAATCGGAGTTTTGTGTTGGAGGTGATGTTTTCTCAACGGTTTACGCCTGGAATACAGAAACCTATGGGGATAGTGGCCCGCAAAGTTGGGCAGACTTCTGGGATGTCGATAAATTCCCCGGCAAGCGTGCCTATCGTGCCAAGGTAGCTGGAGCTCTGGAACCTGCGATTATGGCTGACGGAGTTGCACCAGAGGATGTTTATACCGTTCTGGATTCTGAAGAAGGCATAGAGAGAGCCCTAGACAAGATTCGTGAGTTAACACCCCATATCGATGTGTTCTGGTCCTCGGGAGCACAACATGCACAGCTGATGAAGGATGGTGAAGTAGACATGACCACCGGGTGGAATGGACGCTTTGACAATGCAGCTAAAGATGGTGCCAAGGTAAGTTATAGCTTTAATCAGGCCTTGCTCGATTATGATTGCTTTGCCATTCCTAAAGGTGCGCCAAACAAAGATGTGGCTATGGAATTTTTAGCTGAAATTTCCAAGGCTGAGTATCAGGACGATCTGCCTAAATATATAACGTATGGCCCAACCAACAAGGCGGCCTATGAGACGGGTGTGATCGATGCTGCAACGGCTGCCAGTCTACCTTCCTCACCTGATAATGCGGCCTTGCAAGTGCCTGTGTCTCTTGCGTGGTATGGCAAATGGGAGTCAATTGCTGAAGAAATGTATCAGGAGATGCTAACCGAATAATGGGCATTGCAGTTATGGATGTTCAATCAAAGTCCAGTGCTCTGCCGATTGCGATTAGCAATGTTACTAAGCGGTACGGCAGTGTTCATGCACTGGATGATGTTTCATTAGCAGTTAGTAGTGGTGAGTTTTTAACCTTGCTCGGACCATCTGGTTCGGGCAAAACCACCTTGCTGATGGTACTGGCAGGTTTTACCAGGCCCGATTGTGGCAGCCTTAAATTTGGTGACACTGAAGTCATTCGCAAACCACCACATTTGCGAGATGTGGGCATGGTTTTCCAAAACTATGCTCTTTTTCCACATATGAGCGTAGCGGACAATGTTGGCTATCCGCTGCGCCTGCGAAAAGTGCCGAAGCCGGAAGCTGAACAACGAATCGAAAATGCGTTGGAAATGGTTCAGCTTGCAGGCTTTGGTTCGCGTCGAATCCATCAGCTATCCGGCGGGCAAAAGCAGCGTGTAGCCCTGGCGCGTTCAATTGTGTTTGAACCTCGTATTCTTCTGATGGATGAACCGCTGTCTGCTTTGGATAAGAAGCTTCGCGATCGCATGCAGATTGAGTTGCGCCGACTACACGAGCAGCTCGGAATGACAACGGTCTACGTTACTCATGATCAGCGCGAGGCGCTTACCATGTCAGATCGTATAGCCGTAATCAACCATGGCAAGGTCATGCAGCTTGCGACGCCACAAGCTTTATATGAAACTCCGGAAAATCGATTTGTAGCTGACTTTATCGGTGATTCAACGTTTTTACCGGTCACCCGAAATGGCGATGACATATTTTATGCAAACATGCCGCTCAGGCATTCCGGTGTCCTACCGACAGCTCAGAAACTTGTGTTAATGGTTCGCCCCGAGCGTATGAGACTCATGGATTCCCGGCAATCAGTATCCACAACCGGTAACGTGTTTAGTGCCACGGTGTCCGAGATTGTCTATCAGGGTGATAGCTATCTTATGTATGCGCGCATGACAGACGATACCGAGATATCTGTGCGCGGTACGATCCGTGGCGGCACAACCGATAAGCTACCAGTGTCAGGAGAGTCGATCAGTCTGTTGCTCGATGCCGCTGATACCATTCTGATAGATGGCACCGATGAGTGAGGGTAGTGCCTCAATGGCATCCTCTACCGAATACAATCGGCAGGGTTTGCTGTGGGATAGACAGCTTGAAAGACTAAAGTTGTTTGGTCTTAGTTCTCCTGCTTTGCTCATGGTATTGGTGATACTGGTTGTTCCAGTTGGCTGGCTCTTCTATGTCTCATTTATCGGCGCAGATGGACAGTTTTCACTGGAAAACTACGAACGAATGATTAAGCGGAAGTCATATGCACGGATTTTTGTAACGACCTTTGAAATCAGTTTGCTCACCACGGGTCTGTGCATAGTTATTGGTTATCCCCTGGCTTATTTCATGTCGCAGTTGCCAAGCAGGCTTGCCAATATCTTCATGATTACGGTGTTGGTGCCCTTTTGGACATCGCTGCTGGTACGCACCTATGCATGGCTTGTGTTGTTACAAAAAAAGGGGCTGGTTAACGATTGGGCTATTTCCCTGGGTCTTTGGCAGGAACCCATCAAGATTGTCCATAACATGACCGGAACCTTGATCGGTATGGTTCATATCATGTTGCCGTTTCTGATTCTGCCTGTTTACAACGCCATGAAAGCCATTGATCAGGACTACATTAAAGCAGCCGCCAATCTGGGTGCTAGTCCACGCCGGGCGTTCTGGACTGTGTTCTTCCCGCTCTCCACACCCGGGCTCATAGCGGGTTCGCTGATGGTATTTGTTCTTTGTCTTGGTTTTTTTGTTACACCAGCGGTGCTAGGCGGCGGAAAAGTCATCATGGTTTCAATGAAGATAGTTTCCAATATTGAACAGTTTGTTAACTGGGGTGCAGCGAGTGCATTAGGTGTCGTATTGCTGGTGGTAACGGTTGCAATGCTTTGGGTTGCATCACGGTTTCTAAAATTGGAGAATCTAAGCGGTGGAGGGCATTGATGCTGCGCTGGCTTAATAGTCCTGCTTCGCAAACTCAGGTGACACATGGCCAACGTCTTTGGCTATACATTCTTGCCGCCATTATTATGGTGTTGTTGGTAACCCCGACACTGATCGTGATACCAATGTCTTTCTCGGATTCACAGTATCTGGAATTTCCTCCAGAGAACTGGTCGCTGCGTTGGTATTACAACTATTTTGGCTCGGATTCCTGGATGAATGCGACAGCCACATCGCTTAAGGCCGCGTTTCTTACTATGGTGGTGGCTACCCCGGTTGGGGTTGTTGCCGCTTACGGTTTGCACACCTCTCAGGTAGCCTGGGTTAGAGCCACGTTTGTTCTGTTGATTACACCGATGATGGTACCGGTTGTATTAATCGCCATTGGCTCGTTTTATGT
>JBGCEO010000036.1:0-21217 GCA_045106475.1 Granulosicoccus sp. | reverse complement strand
CTAGTTGTCGATAATTCAGCATCAACAACCACCGCTTCAAACACACCCTCTGCTTCTGCGACATCCTCTGCTTCATTATCGGCATCATCCAAATCCTCAGACGATGCAGCGTCCCCTGCGCCATCAGCCATAGCTTCTAATGCAACTCCTGCTACTGCGCCAACAACACCAGTGCCTGTTGACGCTGTTGCAGATATCCCGCTCACTATTGGCTTCAAAGATACCGGTAACAAACCAACACCAACGCCAGTTGATCAAGCCAACTCACAAGACACAGCAACAGCGTCGCTGGAAGCACCTATTGTACTGGCCCGAAAGTCCATTGAAACAGTACCTGACAAACCCAAACTGATCGATAAGTTTAATAAACCGGCAGGGGGTTCGCGTAGCAAACTGACCGTATCGGTTGTCCCTGATGATGCACGCATTCGCATCATGAACATCGTTGAAAAGTATAAGCCCGGTATCAGTCTGGATCGGTCAAAGTCCTATGATGTCTATGTGACTCGCCCGGGTTATGAATCATTTCGTGACAAGATCAAATTGACTGACGATGAACAGGAACTGGCCATCGTATTGCCTCAGCGAGAGTTAAGCATGCCGCTCACGGTACCCCTGTCTGGTGGCACGTTTACCATGGGTTGCTCCAAATCAGACTCGCAATGCCAAAGCTATGAAAAGCCTGCGCACTCTGTGTCAGTGGATTCCTTTGCCATGACAAAAACAGAAATCACTGTCAGTCAGTTTTCTGATTTTGTTAATGCGACAGGCTACGTCACCGATGCAGAAAAGAATGCCGGTGGTAACAAGGGCTGCTTCGTATGGTCTGATGGTGGAGGAATTAGCCGGTCATCCTCTCGTTGGGGATGGAAGGCAGGTACTAACTGGCGTAAACCGGGCTACGCGCAAAAGGGTAACTTCCCGGTCACGTGTGTCAGTTGGAATGATTCAGTGGCCTACGCTAAATGGCTAAGTAATAAAAGCGGTCGTCACTTTACACTGCCAACAGAGGCACAGTGGGAGTATGCAGCACGTGCAGGTTCTGATGCGCGTTACGTTGCCAGCAACAATGCCAATAGCTTATGCGCGCACGCCAACGTGGCTGATCGCAGCTTGTCTCCCACCGGCTCTAAATGGTCGGATCGTGTTGCTTGTAACGACAACTACTGGTTTAGTGCACCGGTATCTTCATTCAAACCCAACAAGCTTGGCCTTCATGATATGCAAGGCAATGTCTGGGAATGGGTTGATGATGTCTGGGCATCCTCATTCAAGAATACACCACGCAATGGTATGGCTAATACACAGGGCAAGAGCAGCGATCGAGTGCTACGCGGAGGCGCTTGGGATGGCGATGAAAAACGACTGCGTATCAGTAACCGCAGTAAAGCGAGCACCAGTAATCGTGCAGCAATGACAGGGTTCAGATTGGTTGCACGTTAAGCGTTAGCTATCGCGCAGCGAACCCGCTACATCATTTTTATTTACCAGGTATAGCGAAATCCTATACCAAACAAATCGCCCTCACCGATTTCGTTTAAAGCCAGTGCAACATCCACAGAAGGCCTGACTCTGAACACGATGCGTAAGTCTCCTGTGAAGTCTGTATCACCGAGTATACGAAACGCTGTGATTCCGGCCTCGCCTTCTACCTTGTCTGACAAGGTGCGCCGAATACCCGCGTAGGCTTCTTGAAAATCATCTGATGTTTCGACATTGAAAAGCCCATTAGCAAAAGAACCCTCCACGCGAACACGGCCAAAACTTAGCCCTGCTACCCAGTCTGAATCTGCAATAGCAGCCAGGGGTTGGTGATACAGCAAACCCAGGGACAAAGCCTCACCGTCAAAATCTATCTCTAAGCCTGTGCCTGCATCGATCAACGTAGAGGCCTGTTTCAGGTACTCAGCTCTGACAGATATCGAATCGGTAATGTCCACCACAAGATTAGCCAAAAGTGGCAAATCAGTATCGAGTTCAGGCAGATATTGCACTTCAAAGTAGCTATAGCTGCGTGTCGTGGAACCGGTGGAACCTAAGAGATCTTGCGCCCAGGCGTGGCTACCAGCCATCATGGGTAGTGTGATGAGAAAAAATGCAACAAATCGTGACATGGATTGTCCTTTAAGGTCGAGGATCTGACATCTGGTTCACTTAACTCTACACCAAAGACCTTATTTGAACCCGATTGTGTTAAAAAATTTGGCTAGGTCCGTTAATCCCTCTATGGCGCAGATGGCCCTTAACGATGACTTATTGCACAGGGATAGAAGAATGGGATACAGGAACATACAAACTCGGATTCAACGACTGGCACTGTCGACGCTACTGCTATTTGCTGCGGTTGCCACGGCTAATAGCGCTGATTTTGATATCACTCCTCGCATTGTCGGTGGCTCAACAACCAGCATCGATTTAGTCCCTTCAACAGTTTCACTGCTTAGCAACAACAATCTGGCCATAACAGGCTCGTTCCGTGGATCTTCTTTTTGCGCAGGCACGGTAATATCACCGCGTTGGGTACTCACCGCTGCGCATTGTGTAATCACCCCCGATGGAACATTCCTTTCAGGCTCCGACATATCGGTTCTGATGGGTAGCACCAATCTGAACAACCCGGTTAATCAACCCGTTGGGGTAAGCCGGATTATCCCGCACGAGAATTTTAACGACTTCACCTTAGCCAACGATATTGCACTGCTTGAACTCCAAATCGATGCATTGGTCCCTGCCAGCGACATCGATCAACAAGAGATAGTGCTTAATGATGTGGCATTCATTGCCGGCTGGGGTGCACTCGACGCACCAGACAACGGTCAGCAGCAAACTTTCCCGACCTCGCTTCAAGGCGCTTTTGTGCGCATGTTGCCAGGCGTTGATTGCGCGCTTCGATTTCCAGCCTATGGCGGCGAGCTGGATGCATCTCAATTATGCGCAGGCAGCGTCGCAGGCATGGTTGACACCTGTCAGGGGGACTCTGGCGGTCCCTTGTATCGAGTCTCTGAATTGAATTCCCAGATAGTGTCGGTGGCAGGTATAACCAGTTTTGGCATCGGCTGCGGCAGTCCTACATCACCGGGCGTGTACACCAATGTCGGCGCCTATACCAACTGGATTCAGCAGCGAAGCGCAGGGGCAGCAACCCTTGCATTGATACCGGCCGATGATGCACCCACAACCACGAACTCCGGCACAACCGACAATCCGCAGTCAGACCCGGCTAACGCGGCAGCGGGCGATGCACTAACGGGAGGAAGCGCTGGTGATAGCGGTGGCTCAGGCGGCGGTGCTGCAGGCTACCTGCTAGCTCTTATGACACTGCTGGTAGCTGCTCGACGATTTGTAGCAAGACTTACCTACAACAAGCCCCGGTTGGCGCTTAGCCACACCCATGGCACTCATCAACTCTCTAAACAAGCACTGCCTGTAAAACGGTACTCTATCTACTCCTTAGCATTGTTGACAGGTGTTGTTGCGATGACAAACAGTACGCCCGGTTCCCAGGCAGCAAAACCCGTCGGTAAAGCAGTATCAATGCTGGAGCAACCGCTTGATCAACAGCGTGAAGAGGTTATGCAAGCAGCGCAGCAGCTTTGGCAGTCAGAGCCTGTTTGCTCGGTAGTACGCACCGGCTATGGCAAGAGCCGCCGCGCCTACTTCCTTGAAACCTGTTCGTATGCACATGCAAACGCACACACGGTGTTCGGCGAGATACCCAGCCATGTCAAGTACCTGTTTTTAGAAAACAAGCTTGTACAAGTGGCTATCGAGTTTGACGAGATCCGCGATGAGAATGAATTTCGTGCTTGCGCTAAACAGCAGAACGCTGAACTGCAAAAAAGCACAGAGCACGAAATCACTATTGATGATGACTTTCGTGTGATGGTTTCCAATACCAAAGCCGTCTCGCAGATTCACCTGCTCCAGAGCTCGCTATAAACACATAGCAACCCGACTGCTGCGTATTGTTCGCAACGTCAACACCCATGAGCTGCTTAAACAAATTAGGCATTTGCTTAGGCCTGTTGCTAGCGGCAAGCTATACAAGCGCTGCACAGCATGCCTTGCTGATCGGCGTATCTAACTATTCAGATCCGCGCGTAGCAGACCTGGAAGGCCCGGTTAACGATGTTAATGCCTTGCAAAAGGTGCTGATTGAACATTGGCAGTTTGATGCGGCGAACATAACCACCCTAATCAACAAGCAAGCCACCGAGTCAGCTATTACGCAAGCACTGAGCGCCCTGCCCAGCAATCCACAAGCAGGCGATGACATCATTATTTATTTTTCAGGTCACGGCACCAGCGCCAGTGATCCTGATCTGGGTTCCCGATTAAATTTACCCGATGGCACTGGTGCGATCGTATCCAGCGATTTTGATCCTGACAAACTTAATCGCGACAGCTTGATTGGCCCGGCCGATGATGGTTTGCTGGTGGGTCGTTACGAACTAAAACCACAGCTAAAAAAACTGGATGAACGCTTTAATGTTTTGATCATGTTCGATGCCTGTTTTGCCGGCAACGCTGCGCGCACACTAGCCTCACCCTACACACCCAAAAACAAGCGTCAGTTAAATCTGTTGGCCCATCTGGGCGAGCTGTTCCAGCAAACACCACCGCTTAGCCAGACAAACGAACCTGATGATTCATTTACCTATACCAATACCGTTTACTTCGGCGCTGCTGCAGAAAATCAGTACGCGGTAGATTTTTCACAGGCAGAACTCGATGCAGGCATCGTGTCGAGTATTGACGGCCTGCCACACGGCGGCTTTACCGATGCGCTGCTGCGCGTTCTATCGGCACCGCATAAGCAATCCAACGCCTCAAGCACAGCCAGCGCCAGCAAGACTGGCAGCACTGGCAGCACAGGAAGCACTGAAAACACAGGAAACACTCGAAATACCAGCAGCTCTAGCAGCTCTAGCAGCTCTAGCAGCAAAACAGCGAACAAAACAAGAGCAACACAGTTGGAGCTAAGCTACGCACGCTTGTTTAATCGCCTGGTGAACCAGTTCAATACGCATTGTGTAGCCTGTGGACACACGCCGATATCACTTCCATCAACCAGCAACGATCAACACGCCTTACTGAGCCGCCCCATTCTAAGAACCCGGGGCTCTGCACCAGAGCCAGCACTCTTGAACGATGCGCTCATTGTTGCTATGGAGCAAACCGGTACCTTGTCACTGGATGACTTGCAACTTGCAAACTCCGCAGTGCAATCACACAGCACGCTAGTTTCACAAGGGGTTTACCATTCTCCTGATATCAGCTTCCTGGACAGCACTACCGGCTTGCAGGCAAACGCAAGCGATGGACAGCTAATCACGCGGTTTCCCGACAATGTTGATCCACAAAGCGTACAGCGTTGGCTGAGGGCACAACAATGGTTAAAACAACGTCGTCTCAATGATCTGGCCAACGAACAGGGCAACCTGCGAGTAGACTTCAGACACCCTATGTATGGCAATACCGTGAGCGAGGGCGACTACTTGCATTTTACTGTACTCAGCGAAAAAGAAGCCAGCCTATTGGCCATGACGATGAATGCACAAGGACAGTTGTCTGTGCTCTACCCCGTTAGCGAACAAGAAGCGCAATCGGTACTGCCCGCCAATGAGCCGCTACGCATACCCTCGATTAACGATTTACAACTGCAGGTGACGCCAGTTCTGGGAACAGATATTGTCTTGTTCTACACGCTGCCTCCGGCACATCCTCTTCTGGCGGATGTGCTAGAGCTGGCCCAACGCAAGCAGGTCTCCTTAAAAGACGCAAGACTTGAAGCTCTGGAACGAGCATTCGACAATGGCTCGGTCAACTACAGCGCATCAAGCATTCGCATCATCTCGAGCGAAGCACCATGACCTTGCTCACCGCTGTATTCAAAAAAGTATGTGCCCGACTGAAACGAAGCAGTGTTGACTGCTATATTGACACTATCAACCCGGGGTGATTAATGGCAGCTTCATCCAATAGCAAAGACGACAATGCCCTGGCTTATGCAGCAATAAGCTTGCTGGGCAACGAGGGGCGTGGTGCTACTCCAGAGTGGCAAGAGATCAGCGCCTGGCGTGAAGGCACTCTATCCGAACAACGCTCAGCAGAAATTCTCAGCCATGTAGCCAACGATCCGGAGTTCTTTCAGCAATGGCTTGATATTGCCGATGCAGAGCATTGGGTTGAAGAACAGAATATGGCCAGCGCTTCAGCATCGCCAACCGCACTCAATGAACAGCTAGCCGAACCCTTATCAGATACAGGCAAGCAACAACCGCGTTCAACGTCACACAGCAATCCGTTAAGTGATGCGCTGAACTGGATTCGCTCGTTTTTCGATCAACCGCTGAAGGTGTATGGAGGCGCGTTTGCTGCTATCGCAGTTGCCGTTCTGATCGTACCGCTGCTGCGCGAGAGCGATGCCGTATCGCTACAACAACAGATGGATCGCAGCTTGGATACCTATATTGCCGGCGAAGCTGGCCTTTCATCATCGCCGCCAGTAGCACGAAGCACCCGTAATCTGGGAGGACTGTTCGACGATCTATCACCGGCTGACGTGTCTCGTCAGCATTTTCAGTACGGTATGCAGCTGGTTGCTCAGCAGTTGCAAGCCCGGGATAGCGAACAGTGGCAGCTATGGAGTAACGATCTAGCCAGCAACCCACCGGAGTGCGACAAAGCCGTTGATCAAAGCCACTGTAGTGCCGCAACCGAGGATTTAACGGCACTGGGGCAATGGACATTACTTAACTACGTTACCTGCCAGCAGCGCAGCGCATTTGACAGTGATCAATACTGGTCATTGCAGCTGGACTTGTACAAACAATTTACAGACAAGGAATTATTAAGCACCAATCTGGTGTTTGGCCCACTGCTTACGCCTTTACCTTCTCAAACAGCTGACAGCTTATGTAGTATCGTTAGCCCCTTGATAGCGGCCGGAATGTAAGACAGCCAATTCATGGAAGCAGCGCGACAGAACCGACTCAACGAGTTGTATTCAGATAGCTGGATGAGCCGTCTCAAGGCCTATGTAAGCAGACGCTACAATGATTTTGGTGACTGGGAGGGCTGGTTTGAAGAAGCCCATCAAAACCTGGCACTCAAGATCGACAAGATGCCACTTGAGCAAGAACTCAGTGATGCTTTGATCTACGCGATTTTCAAGAACGAACTGATCTCAGTAAAACGAAATCGCTTGGGCTACCCAAGACCGCGAAAATGGCTGCAGCAGTTCAGTGCGCTGGGGCAGGATTTGTTCGAGTGGATGTGCCTGCAACGCCTATCACGCGATGAGATCATCAAGCTGGCCATGCACAAATCCAAAGACGCCAGCTACAAGCAGGCACTACTCGATTCAGGTTCTAACGAGGCTGGGCAGCAAACAAGTTCATACCATGAATTACTGATTGAGCTAACTGATACGATGATAGCCAAAAAAGAGTGCGAAGGCGTGCGCCCCGGCAGCACCTCCCTGGATGATGAATCGGTAGGGCAAATCGCTGAAGACAAACCTACCGTTGAAGACAACACCGACCATGCGCAGCTGGGTTTGATGCTGTCATTGATTCTGGGCACCGACAACATCAACTCTGACGTTGAGCAAGTGGCCGCAGAGAGGCTCTATGCGGTGCGGGCTGCACTCAAACAGGAACCCCTGCTCAGCGATATGGATATTCTCATCTTGCGTTGTTATTACTTTCAGGGCATGTCACAAAACGAGGTGGCAAAACTGGTCAAACAACCACTACAGAGAGTCGTCCGGCAAAGAGAAGCTGCGATCAAAAAAGTGGGGGCATTCCTCGAGACGCACGGCTTGAACAAGGAGGCGTTGCTATAGCTCTTTAAGCAGTAGCTCGGATGGCTTTAACTCTCTGAGCAACAACTTGGATGGCTTTGTTAGCCGGTATCATCAAGAGCCCTTATTCAACTATAACCACCTTACCCGTGCTCGCGCCTTCTACGCATTTTACATAGGCCAGCCCTACCCGATGCGATGACACAATCTCATGCCCAGGGAAAAACTCTCCATACCGATCGGCAGATACATCCAGTAAACCAGGGCTAACCACATTGAGCCGAATGCCTCTTGCCATCTCGATAGATGCACCCACTACAAAACCGCCTAGCGCACCATTGGCCGTAGCAGCACCAGCGCCACTTCGGATAGGGTCACGATCCAACACACCACTGGTAAGCGTAAACGATCCTCCATCATTGAGATAACTTGTACCCTCTAGTACAACATTGATTTGCCCCATCACCTTATCAGTCAATCCAAGCATGAATTGCTCCTCCGTGAACTCTGACAAGGGACCAAAATGTACATTACCTGCAGTACAGACAACAGCATCAACCCGCCCTACTTGCTCGTACATCCGAGCAAGCGTAGATCGTTCGGAGATATCTGCTTGTATATCTCCGCCGCTGCGGCTCACTTGAATAATTTCATGACGAGCAGATAACGCCGCATACGCAGCTTTACCGATATCACCCGACGAACCGATCAATACTATTTTCAACAGATAAAGCTCCGGTTTTAAACTAAAACGCCAGTTAGCTGGAACTGGTTCAAGGCAATACAGAAAACACCACTCAAACTCAAACTTAACTCAACACTCAACACTCAACACTCAAGTGTGCCGGACATATCTATTGAGGTGGATGATGTTGATGATGTGTATCAACGCGCCAAATCCAAGCAGTTTGATATCGTCTATGACCTTTGCGATGAACCTTGGGGCGCACGCAGATTTTATGTACGCGACCCACTGGGAAAAACGATCAATATTCTTCAGAATATTGATACATAGATCAATGCCTGTAAACTCTTTCTGTCAGCCTTGTACGACAGTATCAGAGTTAACTGAAATCAGCGTTCCAGGTAGTTTCACTAATGAATCAGTGTCACTTTCGTCGTTAAAACCAGCATCGCACATCACCTGATTTCGGCCACCGTGTTTGGCCGCATAGAGTCGTTTATCACTACGCTGAGTCCAGCTTTGTCTATTATCAGCAACCAGCAAGCTTGCTAAGCCAATACTCACTGTCACCGGGTGCCCCTGTAAAATAGAAGCTTTGGCTATCGCTGCTCGTACTAACTCTGCTTGCTGCAGAGCCCGATCCCTGTCTAACGCAGAGAGTAGAATAAGAAATTCCTCACCGCCTAGACGAAAAACCACACCATCGTCAGTAGCGTGCTGCTTGAGCAGACGAGCAACCTCACAAAGCACTAGATCGCCGGTGTCATGCCCAAAACGATCGTTTACCAGTTTAAAGTGATCAAGATCAATCGCGAGTAATGTTGCAGGCTCAGACTTATTCTGAAAGGCATCAATGGCAATCTGCAATCGTCTTTTTAACGATGTACGATTTAGTAAGCCTGTCAGCGGATCGTGATCAAGCTGGTACCTCAGTCTTTGCTGCTGCGCATCGATCTCGCGAACCAGAATGCCGGCAAACAAACTTACGGCTGCCAGACTAGCTGTGAATCTGGCAGAGTTCATGGTGTCAAGAGTCCACCACATCATGGGTACCGCAACGCTCAGTATCATTACGTTTGCAATCATTGCCTTGCGATGACCCAGCATGCAGTAACACGCCAATACCGACGGAAAGCACCAGATACTTGCCATGTTGCCATCGACCAGAAACGCGAGTGCCATGCACACAATACCACCGGGAACCAACCCATAAAGAGTCAACGGCTCATGATCACGCCCACGCGCAACCAGCTGAGTATTAATGACCAGAACAGTGATGATGTAGGTTCCGCCGAAGGCCACTATATAGAGCTCTCGGTACAGCGCGAACAAGGTAAAGGGTAGCAGCAGTGTCAGGGCGGCAAGCGCCACGCTTCGAGTCGCTTTAGCTCGGTAATCACCGTGTGTGTTCCAAATGCGCCTACCGCTGCTCATATGAATTCTTCGGTCATCTACATCGACCTAGGACATTGCAATAAACGTACCAATCAATAGCGGATGGTCACGATACTAATCACTCGATACTAAGTACGGACAAGCTCTCTAGCTGCAGGTACGCCGCAATTATCTGGCGGGTGATGGCGCAACATTGCTTAACTGTAGCGATTGCAGACCGTTTGCCTCACTTTAAAATGAGCCCCTTCCTTAAGGCTCACATCGCAAGCTATAAATAATTCCGTGCGTCGACCACCCTGCTAATTAGCCAATGTAAGATCGCAAGCCATGCTGCCCGCCGCTGCGCCATTAACAACAATATCGTCCACGAAAAAACTGCTATCGGTATCAAACTGCGGCGTTGAAAGTAGGATCTGATTGCCATCGGCCAGGGTCATAGAAACGCCCTGAGCGGTAAAATCCCAAGCCAACGTAATTCCTTCAGGAAAGGTGTCATCGATCAGGCCACCCACCCCACTTTCGAAAAAGAAAACAAACACTTCGTCTCCTTCCGAGAGCAAACAAGTCCAGAAATTTTCCAGACCGGCATTGGAAGTTGCATTGATAATGCTGGCCTGATCAACGGGTGTTTGCGTGATGGGAGTTTGAGTGCCAGGCTGCGAGGGTGTGCCACCCAGTGAAAACAGATTGCAGACAATCGGGGCACCGCCTAATCCAGGAAAACCCAGGGAAGATTCAAACTGAGTATCGGTAACAAAATTGATGTTATCGAAATCGAGCAGCTCACCCGAAGTGGGCTGAGTAAGAAATGCACCCGTTGTCGAGAAATTCCAGTTTACACCTGCGCTTTGCCCATCGAAAGACAACGAAGCAGTACTGTCTGCGTAAAACGCAACCTGAAACACATCGTCTGGATTCGTGTTCCCGAAAGCTTCACACTGCCAGAACGTCTGAGCTGTGCCGGATGTCGACCCATTGATAATCTGAGCGCTTGAAAAAGTCGCACCCGGGCTATTTACCGGGGTTTGTGACACCGGATCGGCGACTGGCTGAACCGGCATAAGGGCAGGAAAACTTGGAAGACCGGGTACGACTGGACCAGCCGGCTGGTCGTTGACCGGCTGCTGAGTGACCGGCGAAGTGACAGGTTGCTGATTAACAGGAGCTGCGACGGTCGGCGTAACGGTGCCGGCCGGTACAACAACAAGCGGGTTGTTGTTAACGGGTTGCTGAGCAGGTGTTAGTGCCGTGTTGGGGGGATTGTCTTCGCTGCAGGCGGCTAGTGCAATAGAAAGACTCACAACAATCAGAGAATAAAGTTTCATATCAGTTAAATCCTTGTATTCGAATGAGCAGGAGAGCAGACGCTAGTATCGCCTTGATCTAGAAATAGGCTCTGAAATTGATTGTGGTTGTGTCGCCATCATCATCCGGCGAAAACGCAAGACCCACATCCAGAGAAGAATCCAGCGCGTAGCGAACTTGCGCATCAAAACCGAACTCGTCCTCATCGTCTTCAGCATCAAGGTCATAATCGGCCCTCAAGCCTAACTCAATATTGGAGTTGAGTTGATGACGCAATCCGGCAAAAATACTTTTCGAATCACCCTCTGTGGCCAGCTCTGGCACGGCAACTCCACCACTGCGTGTACCTTCAGTTTCAAACTGGTTAAATGCGCCACCTATCAAATAGTCGGTGTTAGCACTGAGCGGCGCATGAAAAAAGGCAAAAGCGCTGGGGCCACTGGCCTCAAGCTCAACAGCTTGCAAACCGCTTTGCTGAAAGCGGGCTGTTGAGTCTGCAGTAGCAGCCGAGAAACTAGCGCCTACCACGATATTGGGATGGAGCGCATAACTGCCGGTAAAGCTGTAACCGACTAGATCGGCTTGTTCCAGACCCGGTATCTCTATGCTGGTTTGCGAGACGCCCGCTTCGATACTGCTGTACTTGAAGTCTGCGGAAAATACATTGCTGCTGAGCATTGCGAAACAGGCGCAGCTCAGCGGCAGTGTTTTGCGCTTGAAAGCGCTGATTCGGCTGGTGTTTTTCATGGCAGTTTTTCAGTGTTTGATCAGGATTTGAACGTTGCTATCCTGATTAACGAACCGAAAAACTATTTTTAACACCAGCCCAACAAATAAACGCGTTTTAACGCCCTGAATGGCTACCAGGTCCCTGTGTTTTCCATACTGGCCCAGGGCTCCGCAGCTGGTTTAGGGTCGCCCTCTTGCAGTAATTCAAGCGAAATACCGTCGGGCGAACGGACGAAAGCCATGTACCCATCGCGCGGTGGTCGCAAAATAGTGACACCGCCATCTTGCAGCTTCTGGCAGGTGGCATAGATATCATCAACCTTATAAGCCAGATGGCCAAAGTTGCGCCCACCATCATATTGCTCTGGCGCGTCTCCTTCTGCCGGCCAGTTGTAGGTGAGTTCAAGCAGTGGCGCTTTGGTGTCTACGGCACCCTCCTCATCAGCATCGGCAGCCAGAAAAATAAGACTGAATCTGCCTTTTTCGTTGTCTGTGCGTCTGGTTTGCACCATGCCCAGAAGATCGCAATAAAAATGCAGGCTCGCGTCAACGTCCTGAACGCGTACCATGGTGTGAAGGTATCGCATAGCGTATGTGTATCCCGGTTGCTGTGCCGGTATTATACGACAATCGTCGCCGCGCATCGGTTGCCAAAATACTTACTGCGGGCTGATAATGTCCGCGCAGTCTATACACACAGGAAACAGCATGACCACGCCATTACTACTTAGCATTGACCAAGGCACCACAAGTTCGCGGGCTATGCTGTTTGAAAAAGATGGCAGCACTTTCAACATCGCACAGCGTGAGTTTACTCAGTACTACCCGCAATCGGGCTGGGTTGAACATGACCCTGAAGAAATCTGGGAGAAAACACTAGCGGTCTGTCAGGAGGTTATGGCAAGCGCCGCCAGTGCCAACAGAAGCATCGCGGGTATCGGCATCACCAACCAACGAGAAACAACGCTTGTCTGGGATCGTCAAACCGGTAAGCCTATTCACAATGCAATCGTTTGGCAGGATCGTAGAACGGCTGAGTATTGCCGGCAAATGCAGGCTGCCGGGCACAGCAAGCTTGTAACCGCAAAGACAGGCTTATTGCTGGATCCTTATTTTTCAGCGACCAAAATTGCCTGGATACTGGACAACGTAGACGGTGCCCGTGCACGTGCCGAAAAAGGTGAACTGGCATTCGGCACGATTGATACCTTTTTAATGTGGCGCCTGACTGCAGGTGCCGTACATGCCACAGATTCTACCAATGCGGGTAGAACACTTCTGTTCAATATCCATGACAACCGCTGGGATGAGGAGCTGTGTTCGCTACTGAATGTACCCACATCCATGCTGCCCGAGGTCCATGATTGCGCGTCTGATTTCTGCACAACACGCAAAGACATTCTCGGTGCAGAGCTACCCGTCGCCGGGGTCGCAGGTGATCAACATGCCGCCGTCATTGGCCAGGTCTGTTTTCGCCCGGGCATGGTCAAGAGTACTTATGGCACAGGGTGCTTCATGATGCTTAACACCGGCACCACCGCTATTCCCTCACAAAACAAATTACTCACAACGATTGGCTATCGCCTGGACGGTACAACCACCTACGCCATAGAGGGTTCCATATTTGTGGCAGGCGCTGCGGTTCAATGGCTGCGCGATGGACTCGGTATCATAGAATCAGCCGAACAAACACAGGCGCTTGCCAGCGGCCTCGAAGACAACGCTGGCGTTTATCTGGTACCCGCGTTCACCGGTCTGGGTGCACCCCACTGGGATGCTGATGCCCGCGGTGCACTGTTTGGCCTGACGCGAGATTCCGGCCCGGCTGAAATCACTCGGGCAGCGCTTGAATCTGTGTGTTACCAAACTATGGACCTACTCAATGCCATGCGGCAGGATGGCGCAAACATCGATACGGTGCGCGTTGATGGTGGCATGGTCAACAACGATTGGTTAAGCCAGTATCTGGCCAACATTCTGAACATTGCAGTGGAGCGCCCCAGACAAACAGAAACCACAGCACTGGGTGCTGCTTATCTGGCAGGCTTGCAAACCGGTGTCTATAGCTCGCTTGATGATCTGACTAGCAATTGGCAACAGGAGCGGCAGTTTTCTCCGTCAATGGATTCGGCCACGCACCAACGGGTCACCGCTGGCTGGGCGGATGCCATACGCCGTACGCGAAGTGCAGAGTCATAGCACTTAGACATCCGATACTGGATTAAGCGCAGTGTCATGGCACTGAGCATCCGATACCGGATTAAGCACAGTGACATAGCATTTAGCCACCCGATACCGGATGAACTGAGACAGCAGTTCAGATTGAAAGTTGTCGAGCTACCCTTGGCTGGGGTAGGCTCTGATCGTTGACGGGCAATTGTGCCCCAAGAGTTTTTAGAGGAAGAATCCTGTGCGTGCTTTTTTTGTTCGAATCAAATGTGAACTCGGCGAATCCTACACCGTTGCCAATAAGCTGGCCGAGCTGGAAATCGCCTCCGAAATCTACTCGACTGCCGGAGCGTTTGATCTATTGATAAAGCTCTATCTCGAGGATGATGTTGACGTAGGTCAGTATGTCAACACACATGTTCATGCCGTCGGTGGCATACGTGATACCGAAACACTAGTAACCTTTCGCGCTTTCTAGATGACTTACCAGAGCGCTTAAAAGTGATACCGGTAATTAACGCCCAGAGAGGTTGCATCATCCGACTTAGCTGAATTACCCAACGTATCGTGAGCCACAGAAAAGCTTAACTCATCCCCACCCAGCACTCGAATTCCTGCACCTGCATCAAACTGAAATCCCAGCTCTCTGGCGGGCCAGGATTGTCCCATGCTTGCATTAAGGTAATACCGTGGTGAACTAAGCTGTGGAAATTCACCGTTGATTCCACCACGTGACAGCGATGCCCCCAGCGAAAGCGTTTGCACCTCTTTAGCCAGCACGCTGTCAAAAGTGGTTTGATCTGACAAGCGCAGCTCCTCAGGTAAATCAGATTCTCTTTGGTATGAAATCTGACCCGCTCTTACGCTGGTTGACCATGCGTTACTGCCAAAGGCTCCACGCATACCTAGCTCAGCGGCACCGCCTAATCCTGTGGCAACTTTATCCTGCTCCACCATGGTATGAATTTGCATCGCATCGGCAGTGAGGCGTATAAATTCCCGCCGACCAAAACTTTGATCAACACTGAGACTGGCACGATTCCGACGGCCTGCAATAATCAACTCTGCTGAACCTGTGGCCGCCTCCTGGTAGGCAAGCTCTGCTGCCAGTTCCCGGCGGGCCTGTCGATACTGGCGAAAAAGCTTTCCACTGGCATAACTCAGATCATGTTCTTCGGTACTCATGAAACCGGTTGTAATACGCCCTCCACTGACAGTACTGCCAAAAAACAGTGATAAAGCAATATCAGAAAGCTCATCGTTGCCATTGATATCGTATTGATCCGAATCAAGCTGTCGCTGAGACACTTGCAAGCCCAAACCAAGATTAAGTGCGTTAAGACTGTGTCGTAGCGCGAAACCGGTTTCACTCACGCCTAAGCCATCGTAGCTACGGTTACTGACTGAACCCGACAGGTAACTGGGTCGACTGTCGCGAAGCGATGCGTACTGTTCCTGAGCGATACGTCTATCAAACAAAGAACCGCCTGCCAGATACGCGCCGGGCTGCAGAGCCTTTTGCGCCATTGCATAGGCCTTTCTATCATTACCTAACTGGCGCAGTGCAAGAATATGATTACCCACTGAGAGTGGACCTTTTGCTTGTACCAGTGCTTGCAAGGCCTCGTTGTCCTTGTCTTTGAGCGCTATCGCAACCTGCTGCCAGGCGGGCGCTTGTAAACGTTTGCTGTGCAGTTGCGCCATGATCAATCGGGCATGCTCATGTTGCTGCGTTGCCATCAACCAGGAAATAGCCATGTCCTCACGCCACAACTGCTCGCTACCCGTGTCGCTTACTTTATGTGCGCCTTCGGTCAGTAGATAATCAACGAGTTTTTCGTTAGATCCGATGTCACCATAGCGGGTCGACAATCGACCGTACTGACGCAGCAATAAGGCTTGTTCACGTTGCGACCCGTCAATCAATAATGGTCTTAATCGTTGCAGAGTGTACTGCCGAACTTTACGCGCCTGCCCTGCCCTTCCTGCATATTCAAGTGCATCTGCATAAGTGAGCAACATGCCGTAATCGGTCTTGATTTGATCGAGTACCTTATCAAACCATCTTAGACTGGTTGAAGCCGCACCCAGCTGAAGATACCCGACGGCCATAGCCTGCCAAAGCTCAGGCGTTTTCTGAGCCAGTTCGTTGTAGTCCTGCAGAGTTTTTAGTAGCAGCGCTTCATCACCTTCGCCTACGCTAAGCCACATCAATCCGACTATGGCTCTGACATATTGACTATCAAGCTTTAAAGCACGCTGGTAATCCTGAAGCGCACTCTTTGTATCACCCGTTCTTAAATGAATGGCCGCAAGTTCAGTCCAGTATTCAGGATTTTTATGCAGCTTTCTTACCTCGCGCTGCCTTGCCATAAATTGTTGCTGCACTGGTTTGTTGTTGGTCTTTACAGCCAGTTGCATGGATTGATAGGCGAACTGCGCTTGCCCTGTGGATGACCATAGATCTACGGCCGCCTGCAAAGCCTGATCATACTCACCCGATTTGCTCAAGTCTTCGAGTGCGCGGCTTGCATACAGTTTTTGTGATTCGACTATCTTCAAGGAATCCAGCCGAGGCTGCACCAGCAAGGCCAACCAACTCATCTCGTAACGCCAGCTGATCTCAGCCATCAGTCTAAGCTGATAGTCGCTTGCTTGTGACAACAAACTATTGCCTTTTAGCTGCTGCGCAACAACAGCTGCTTCATCTACTCTATCCAGCCTCCATAAGAGCTCCATCCTGGCAAGCGTTGAATCGCTGTCCGGGCCTAGCTTTTCAACATACTGATCCCAGGCGGCCAGGCTCTGTTCATACCGCTTGTGCCGGTATTCCAATGCAGCCAGAGTACGCAAGTAAAAAGGACTGGCACCGTGCAGCACAATCATATCCTGAATTGCGGTTGCAGCCTCCCATGGTCTGCCATCCAGTTCGTATAAGCCAACCAGCTGCAGGATTTGATCGTCGCCCAGAGCATCGAACAGGCTTAGCTCGCGTAATGCCAACGCAGCTGTGGCTGGCTCCAAAAGCAGCGCGCCTAAGCGCACAACCTGTCGCAAGGCTTCTTTGCGTTGAGCTAACGAGGGTTCATTTGAGGCTTTGGATAGCCATTGCCAATGCATAAGCGCAGACTCTGGAAAACCACTCCACTCGCTCACTTGCGCCAGGCGCACTCTGGCTGATAGTGAGTTAGGTTCCAGCTCAACCTGATGTTTCGCCCATTGCAAGGCCAGAGTTAAGTCTGCCGCTGCCAGTGCAAGGTCGCTTTGTCGTTCCATGGCCAAGTTGTCTTTGGGGTACTTATCCAGCCACCGGGTATTCCACAGCAACGCTTGCTCAGACTCCCCCAAACTCAACGCCAACTCGATCCCCTCCGCCAACGCCTGCATGTTATCGGAGTCTTCTGCAATCGATACACGTACGCGCTCAAAAGCTTCTCTATTACGTCCGGCAGCAACCAGCAACGATCTGATCTCAACTCGTAGTTGCTTTAATGGTTCACCCGACTTGCTCTTCGACAAAGCATCCAGAAATACCGCCGCTTCTGCAGGCTTACCTGCAGCCTGCGCCCATTGCGAAGCCTTGGGTAACCAAGTGTGTGCGTTATCTTTATCCTGTAATGCCAGACGAGCATAAATTCTATAAGCAGTCTCAGGGCTCTCAATAGCCAGTAGCGCTGGTGCGAGGCGGGTCATATGCTCAACGGAGCTGGTACTATCCATTAACTCATCGACAAGCTCCTGTTGCTCAAAACTGCGTGGTTCCAGCTGTTGCAACAGTGCAAGCTTTACGTCAAATTCGACTTCGTCCTGCTGCGCTAATGTCAGTGCTGTCTGGTAACACGACACAGCATATTCACGCTCGGCAATGCTCACCATGTAATCACCGCATTCACGAAAGGCAGCAAAGCCTGATTGCGCAGGATCACCGGCAGACAGATGATAAAGATCATAGGTCAGCTCTGGACGCGACAAGCTACGACTCAACTGCACTGCCTGCTGCAACAGATGGGTCTGCTGCAGACTCTTTGTTGCCAATAGATGCTCAAGTGAAGCCGCAAGCGCCATAGGAGATTCTGTGGATGCTAACTGCATATCCAGTTCAAAACGCAGCGCTTCGCTGAGCTCCAAACCAGGATAGTGACTTAGCAGCGAACTGGCATCATCAGCACGTCCGTTTCTCAAAAGACCTGAAATAACGCCAGCCACCTCACCATCGTCTATTTCGTTTGAGGATTTCAACGCCTTAAGATACGCCAGATCGAGTTGATCAACCTTGTTGCTATCTGAATCAGACGCATCAGAGGGCGTACCTGAAAGCTTCTCGACCAGGCGAGTGCTTGATTCATCATCTGGTTTAAGCAGATAAAAGGCGAGCGCAAATATCCCGACCATCAAGGCCAGGTTTAGCGGCGTTACCAGTCGCTCACGCCTGACAGTTGAGGATGGCATTGCCTGTATCCCTCGTAGTGAAAGTAAAGCTCATGGTGTTTTGTTCCGTTAGCTTGCCGCGCACCAGCCTGTTGTTCGCCTGTATCGTGCACGTTCGCACCAAGGCACCGCCCAGCTCGATATTGACAGGTACATTGCCCACAACTCTGAATTCAAGTGCGCCGCTCTTTGTATCCCACTCAGCTACTCGACCGTTACTTGATACCAGATGAATACCCAAGGGTTTTGTACTATTGGTCTTGAATGAGACACTATCCCGGCCATCAGTGTGCACATACACACCATCGTGCAAACTACGGACCCCTGATATACCTTCACTGCTGAGTAAATCCGGAAAGCGTGTTTTGTTCAATAAACGAATTGAGCGGATATCACCGAGCCTGCTTATTTTCCAACGACCATCAAGGTATCGTGCGACACCGGCCTGTCGGTAGTCGGGTACTTTGTTCGCATATTCGCTCACGTACAATGGGTGTATATCCTGAGTAACCGACCACTCATAAACCTCTTCAAGTGCTCTCATCGAGGCGATCTTGGTACCTGAGTAAAAGTGATAGTAGATATTCAAAGGCTTTAAACGTCGTGGAGACTCTGTCATTTCAAACGTTTCTATAACCTGCCTGAAACCATCGAATGGTCCCTGCCAATCATTGGTATAGATGTTCTCGTTCATGATGGGGGCATAGACTTGCAAGTAGTCCCCGACAGGCCTTGCCATCGGCGCAACCAAAGTATGCGATGGTGCATCCCGGGTAATTCGGGTAAAGCCGCCGTTCATATTAGGTACACCCAGGCGATGGGCACTGGCAAGCGCATCTTCTTCAGGCAATGCATCGCCGCTCCACAACATTGCTGCGGTTCGTTTTCCTTCAGGCGCTAAAGTTGAATCTATAAAGTCGATTGAGCCTGCAACTTCTCGCTCGGCTGAGAATTCATAACCCGGCACATTAAGATTGTAGCGACCCGTTTTTTTATAATCTCCCAGCAACTCCCACTTAAAAGGATGACTAAAAGTATGCGAGGCCAGTTCGACGTTATCCAGCTTGAAGGTCTTGCGTGCAATATCAAACATTCTTTTACTGCGATCAAAAAATGCAGGGAACGCCGTCATCTCCGCTTCAACCACAGACACTGTATGTGGCAACTTATACTGATTCAGTATGCGATCGTAAATAACCTCTGCGCCCAGTTGCCGGCCGGGCATCTCTGCCCAGGAAGGTAAGGCATCTCCATCGATATGAGCAATCCATAAGCGTTTGCCATTCTCACTGGTGACATCCGGCATGGGGGTGTCGGGAAGCTGCAATGCTTTTTTGAGAAACTGAAACGGATCGACAACCCAGTATGAGTTGTAGTCCAGTGCAGATTGAACAGTGCTGGGATGCCAGGCAAATCCACCAAATGGACCAGTCACGGTAACGTCAGATTCAGTGCCAACGCTATCTCGATAGCTCATGTGGGTTGTATTGCCCGACGCTACACTTCGCGACACCAATCCAACATAGTCAATGCGCTTAGGTAAAGCAATCTCAGGCTTTATCATGTTATCGCTGTACGAAACCTCGGCACTACCAATATCAATATCACCGCTAACGCTTATCCCCATCGATTGGGCCATGAGCGAATCGATAGCAACAGGTGGTGTACCGAACATGGCTACTGGTAGCGCATCATCTAATTGCTTTTGCAACCACACAGCAAGCTCGGGGTCCTTATAGGTTTCTACAGGCCAGGTGGTCACACCTGCATAGCGACCTGACAGCTCACCAGCAGGCAAGGAGTCGCTCGCCCTATCTATATAGACAGGGATATAACCCATATACTCAAGCGGTGCAGCCACATAGCGGTGCAACGCGGAGATCTCTAGCGCACCATCGATACGACTATCGAAAACCAGCAGCACCTCTCTGGGTACTACCTCAAGCGCGCCCACACCGATATTATCAAGCTCGGGTCGAGCTACCCAGGGTATATAGCCGTGGCGGGCAATGTCTCTGGCAACGGCTCTTGCCTTGGTTCTTTCGTGAGGCGCGACATAATCAATGGCAATAACATCGAGCCCAAGAGTATGTTTAACATGATCGAGTTTACCCACAAGCCACAACCGATCATTAGCCGGAACAGAACCATAGCGTTGATTGGTGTTATCCCAGGAAGCATACAATGACTCAGCAGCCACGGCCTCCACTTGATCAGCAAGCTGATCGATAACTTCAAATCCGCGATTGGTGATGATACGCAGCTCTGGAAATTGCGTGCCGATACGTCTAACCAGCTTAACCAGAGCTGCTTGCTGAACGGACTTCTCAGCGTCAGTTTCGGCAACCAGATTAAAGCTGTCCATAGTATCGAGAAAAATTCCCTGATAGCCACGTTGCACGAGGACCGCTACCCGTTCAATCACAAAATCTTGTAACCCGGTATTTGCCAGATCGAATATCTGGCTATTCCAAGCCGGATTGACTCCCAGAACCCACTCTTCTTCGACCTCGTTGGCATAAGCGCGATCAGGGCCGACTTCACCAATACTCAGATACGCAAAGGCTGCAGCACCCTCTGCAGTTAGCCGTGGTAGTTCGCTTGCATCTATGTTGTCGGGCTCAAGTACCAGACGATCAAACTGAGACAATACATTGATGGGTGGATTGTCAGCATAAAAGAATGCAATGCTACGCCCT
>JBGCEO010000035.1:0-83110 GCA_045106475.1 Granulosicoccus sp. | reverse complement strand
CCCGGGCACGGTGCCCCCGGTGATTGGCAGACGACTGTCATGCCGCAAATCAGGTATCTCAACAATTTAAGACGAGACGTCAGGGATCAAATAGACCGTGGGCTGGCTTTATCAGATGTGCTGAAAAGTGCGCAGCGGGATATAAGCCCGCAATGGGCCTTGTACCTGGAGCAACACCCAAGCAACCTTACCAAGGCATACACGGAGCTGGAATGGGACTGAGAATCTCACATTATCAATTTGCAGAGGTCTGATAGCTGATGGATCAGCGCCTTGTGGGGCTAAAGTAGTACGGCAAACATGGCTTACAGAGCCAATCTGCAGTTGACCCTATACGAACATACGGTGTAGTTTAGCGACACTGCTGAGAACAACGGTCAAAAGACTCATGACGATGCAGTGGGTGTACACAAGGGTAGGGAAGGATCCATAGCAATTTGCTTTTTTGATAGCGGTATTTGAGCAGGTTGCAACCCCGATAAGCATCTCGTGGAAACGACATAACAATTAAAAACTGATGCGTGCAGTTCGATCGTATGGTCAGGTCGCTCGGCGAGTACAGATCAACAAGTTTTGTTGCCTTAATTATTCACAAGTGGAGAAAATTATGAGGAATACCCTCACCAGAAATATGGTGACAGCGGCCCTGGCAACGTTTGCTTTGGGCGTAACAACTGCAAACGCTAACGAAAACGTGATGGAGCTAGCCGCAGACCCCGCGAACTGGGTGATGCAGACTGGCGACTATGCAAACACGCGTTACAGCACACTGAGCGAGATCAACTCGGATAACGTTAAAGATCTGTCCCCCGCCTGGACGTTTTCAACTGGTGTGCTTCGCGGACACGAGGGTGGACCGCTGATCATTGGCGACACCATGTACCTGCATACGCCCTTCCCAAATCGCGTTTACTCGATGGATCTTAACGAAGAAGGCCGCATAAATTGGATGTACGAGCCAAAGCAGGATCCCGCAGTTATCCCGGTCATGTGTTGTGACACGGTTAACCGAGGCGTCGCTTACGGTGACGGCAAGGTTTTCTTGCATCAGTCTGATACCACACTGGTAGCTTTGGACGAGAATACCGGCGAAGTCGTTTGGTCTGTTAAAAACGGCGATCCGGGTGTTGGAGAAACTGGTACAGCCGCACCTATGGTGTATGGCGACAAGGTATACATCGGTATCTCTGGTGGTGAATTCGGTGTGCAAGGCCATCTCACCGCTTACAACATTAGCGATGGTTCCATGGCATGGCGTGGATACTCAACCGGGCCAGATGAGCAAACACTGATGGATCCTGAGAACACGACTCACCTGGGTCAGCCGGTCGGAAAAGATTCCGGTACAGCAACCTGGGAAGGCGATCAGTGGAAAATCGGCGGTGGAACAACCTGGGGTTGGTTCTCTTTCGATCCTGAACTGAACCTGGTCTATTACGGTACTGGTAACCCAAGTACGTGGAACCCGGTTCAACGTCCAGGCGACAACCGTTGGTCAATGACCATTTTTGCTCGCGATGCAGACACTGGCATGGCCAAGTGGGTCTATCAGATGACGCCGCATGACGAGTGGGATTTTGATGGCATCAACGAAATGATCCTCGTAGACCAGGAAATGGGCGGCGAGATGCGTAAGACTCTTGTGCATTTTGACCGTAACGGTTTTGGCTACACCATGGACAGAGAATCAGGTGAGCTACTAGTCGCTGAGAAGTACGATCCAGCGGTTAACTGGGCTACTCACGTTGACATGAAGACAGGTCGTCCACAAGTTGTGGCCGAATACAGCACACATCAAAATGGTGAAGACGTAAACACCACTAATGTATGTCCTGCTGCATTGGGGTCTAAGGATCAGCAACCTGCTGCATACTCTCCAGACACCAAGCTGTTCTACATACCGTCTAACCACGTGTGCATGGACTACGAGCCGTTTGAAGTTGAGTACACCGCTGGCCAGCCGTATGTTGGTGCAACTCTGTCAATGTTCCCTGCCGGTCGTGTAACTGGTGACGGTACTGACCACCTGGGCAACTTCGTTGCTTGGGATGCTACCAAAGGTGAAATCAAGTGGTCTTTGCCTGAAGCTTTCTCTGTTTGGAGTGGTGCTTTGGCTACAGCCGGCAATGTTGTCTTCTACGGTACTCTGGAAGGTTATCTGAAAGCTGTTAACGCTGAAACAGGTGAAGAGCTTTATCGTTTCAAGACGCCTTCTGGCATCATTGGTAATGTCACCACTTGGGAGCACGGTGGCAAGCAATACATCGGTGTTCTATCAGGTCTTGGTGGTTGGGCTGGTATCGGTTTCGCTGCGGGTCTAACGGGCGACACTGACGGTCTTGGTGCGGTAGGCGCGTACAAGTCTCTGTCTAGCTACACATCTCTGGGTGGCGTACTAACTGTATTCTCTTTGTAATTGGTTAAGAGTTTGTTCAGTTAGTTTGTATTACAGTAGTTGTTAGTGAGTGCCCACCCACAGTAAGGGTGGGCACTTTGTACTATAAAGTTCTCAAAGATAAATAGAAAAACAGTTAAACAATGATCAAATACCTAAGGTTACTTTTAACGTCCGCAGTTGTGACTCTCACCATGTCTACAGCTGTCGGTGCCAACGATGCTGCCCCCGAGTACGTGGTTAAAGATGGCATGGTAGACAAGGCGACCTTCAATGGTTACCGACGTTTCCACGGCACCTGTCATGCCTGTCATGGTCAGGACGCAATGGGTGGCAGTTTCGCACCATCTCTGGTTGAATCTCTAAAGACCATTGATTACGCTGCGTTCAAAAAAGTAGTACTCGAAGGTCGTCAGGCAACTGATTCAACTGGTGCAGTCAGTGCAATGCCATCGTTCGCCAACGACAAGAACATCACCAAGCATTTGGACGACATCTATCGATATGTTGCGGCTCGTTCTGATGATGTACTAGGTACCGGGCGTCCTAAAAAACTGCCCAAGCCTAAGTAGTAAGCAGAGCCGCGTCCCGCTCCCTTATGAAGTCCAATGTGTATAAAGCGGCTGCTTGCAGGATAAAATGTGAAAACTAGTTTTCTAGTGGGTTCAAAAGCAGCGGTTCTGTTGTTGATCGCTGCCTCTACAACCCTAAGCTACGCCGCGACTTCCAACCGGCAAGCTTTGACTACTGCCCATCTTCGCGTGTGTGCAGACCCCAATAATCTTCCTTTCTCAAATAAGGCAGGAGAAGGGCTGGAAAACAAGGTTATTGCTTTGCTGGCTAAACAGCTGGATAAAGAAGTCAGATACACATGGTTTCCACAATCTACCGGTTTTGTTCGTAATACGCTAAGGCTCCGACAGTGCGACGTAATCTCCGGCATTACAACAACCAGTGAAAAGGTACAGAACACCAACCCCTATTATCACTCGGCCTATTCCATAGTTCATCCAAAGAGTCTTGCTCCCCCGATATTGTCAATGTCCGATCCGCGTCTCAAGGAGCTAAGGATCGGGGTAGTTGCCGGAACCCCACCAGGTGATGTACTTGCGGCAAATGGACTACTGGGTAATATAAAACCCTATCATCTGCAAGCTGATACCCGTCGAAATGCGCCAGCAAGGGATGCTGTTCTTGATGTTGCTTCGGGTGAAACGGATGTCGCTTTTATTTGGGGACCGATCGCCGGTTATTTTTCGAAGCAAGCCGACGTTGAGATGGTGGTGACTCCCTTGCTAGAGGAGAATATTAGAATTCGTATGAACTACCGCGTGTCCATGGCTGTCAGATTTAATGAAACTGACTGGAAAAGAACGGTCAATAAAGCGCTCTCTGAAATACAACCTCAAATAGATGAGATTCTCGCGGAGTATGGTGTGCCATTGCTAAATGATAGGGGTGAGTGGTTGTCGGGCCCGTGAGTGTCCTAGGCCTTACTCCGTTATTGCTAGGCCTTGTGCTGTTTTCTACTCAGCTGCAGGCTGTCGAAGAACCAGAAGGTTATCGAACCGAATTGTATGACGATGTGGTTCCTGATAGCTTGCAAGGTGCCACTCGCGTAAGCGCTATTGATGTCAAGAAGCTTATGCAGGAAATCGATGCGCTTGTCGTTGATGTCATTCCTGAACACCGGCGACCCGATTTTCTGCCAGAGGGGCAACTTTGGATTCCTGTGCCGCACAAAGGTTTGCCAGGTGCTCTCTGGCTACCAGATGTGGGGTTCGGTGTTTTGTCTGAAGTAACTGAAAAGTACTTTACGACGCACTTGCAGAGCGCCACTGACGGTAACTTAAATCATCCAATGGTGTTTTACTGCCGCCAGGATTGTTGGATGTCTTGGAATGCTGCTAAGCGTGCGCTGACTTATGGTTATACTCAAGTTTACTGGTTTGCAGATGGCGTGGATGATTGGGCTTTTGAAGATTATGAATTTGAAAATCTGATAGCAGCTCCGGGCACGCGACAAGAAACCGAGCTGATCAAGTAAAGTTGCCTGATGACAGCGCTACAGTATTTTTGACAAGAATTCAGTTTAGATATACAAACTTAAAATTAACCTTTAATAAATAAAGAGGAAAATCATGCGTAACACCCCTAAAAGACTACTGCTGGGAGCACTGCTGGCTTTGTCTGTAGGATCGGCTAACGCAATGGGAGCTGCTGGTTTGCTCACCGGTGGAGCCAATAAGCTTGAACCCATCACCTTGTCATCAGGAATGCCTTTGGCAAGTGCACCCTATATGTTGGAATCCGGTAAATACTATGCCATTGATATTGTTTGCGATGGTTCAGCAGAACTTGCCATTAGCGGCTCTGAGTTTTTCCGGAATGTCTGGATTGATGAAGTAGTGATTAATGACATCGAACTTCGCCCACTGGGAATGGATAGCCTTGAGTTTGATGATGAAGGCACGGCTACGATCAAGTTTGTTGCCATACGCCCGGGCACGTATGAAGTTCGTATTCCGGGTACCACTGGAGAAACGCAGAAAGCCGTGTTCACCATTCAATAATTAATAGTTTGAGGGCGGTTACATGTTTGTGTGGATGAGCACTGACAGTTATAGACTGAAGATCGCATTTACAGCGCTCTTGGTCTCGTTATTGTTTGGTGAGCTTGTTCAAGCCAATACTGACGCCGAGCTAGAGGTCAACATAGTCTACTTAGGTAGAGCAGAGACTCCTCCTATCCCTCTCTCGCTATTGGATTTGCCAATTGACGATGAGGGGGTGCGTGGGGCAGAGTTAGGCTTAAACGATAATCAGACCACCGGTAACTTTCTAGGTCATAAGTATTCACTTGATAGTGTTATTGCCGGAGAAGAAGATTCAATAGTTGATACATTGGCTCCGGCTATCAATGCGGGCTCAGAACTTGTCATTGCTGATTTGACAGCGCCCGATTTACTCCTGGTAGCTGACGCCTACCCGGAAGTTCTATTCTTTAACGTAAGGTCTGAAGACGATCAGCTGAGAAACGATGAGTGTCGTGTCAATGTGCTGCATGTTGCTCCCAGTCGAGCAATGCTGGCAGATGGCTTGATTCAATACTTGGCATGGAAGCGCTGGGATGAATTGGTTTTAGTAACCGGCCGGCATGCGGCTGATGCTAAGTTTGCGCAAGCCCTCACACGATCAGTTAAGCGTTTTGGTTTGAAGCTGGTTGATACTAAAGACTGGACTTCCGTCCCGGGTGCACGACAAACTGATTCCGGGCACCATAGTTTGCAACAGGAAGTACCCGTTTTCAGTCGCTTTCGTGACCACCATGTTGTGCTAGTAGCCGATGAAACTGATGAGTTTGGAGAGTATTTTTCTTACCGGACCAGTGAGCCTCGCCCGGTAGCTGGAACCCAGGGATTAATACCCAGCTCCTGGCACCGAACACAGGAACAATGGGGCGCAACCCAAATTCAGCGCCGTTTCATTAAATTGGCCGATCGCTTCATGACGGCTCGTGATTATAGTAGTTGGGCTGCCATGCGCAGTCTTGGTGAAGCCGTTACGCAAACCAAGAGTGGATCAGCTCAGAAGGTTGAAGATTATCTGTTGTCGGACAAATTCAAACTGGCTGGTTTCAAAGGCGTACCTTTAACGTATAGAAGTTGGAACGGGCAACTGCGACAACCCGTTCTCGTCGTCGGTCCAAGAATGCTGGTAAGCGTATCTCCACAAGATGGATTTCTCCATCAGGTAAGCGTGCTCGATACGCTGGGGTATGACGCACCTGATTCAACTTGCCAGCGTTTTACAAAATAATAATGTTGAGAGGATTATGAACCAGTCACATAAAGTTTTACTGGGAGCAGTATTGGGATTAGCCAGTACCTTTGTACAGGCTCACACTATCTATGTGTCTAACGAAAAAGATAACACCATTTCTGTTATCGATAGTGAGACTCTTGAAGTTACCGACACAATAGAAGTGGGGCAGCGCCCGCGCGGTATCGTGCTGAGTAAAGATGGCACACGCCTGTATATGTGCACCAGCGATGAAAATCATGTAGAAGTTCTGGATTTGGAAACAGGCAAGGTGTTGCACTCTCTGCCATCCGGTCCGGATCCTGAGCTAATGGCATTGAGTCCGGATGGCACACGACTGTACATCGCCAATGAAGACGACAACCTCGTTACTGTTGTCGATGTTGTAGAAAAACTAAAGTTAGTGGAAATACCTGTGGGTATCGAACCTGAAGGTATCGGCGTAAGCCCTGATGGCAAATGGTTGGTCAATACTTCCGAGACCACTAATATGGCGCATTTTATCAACACCGAAACCCTGGAAATAGAGGCGAATGTTTTGGTTGATACTCGGCCGCGCGTGGCTCAATTTAATCAGGATGGCAGCGAGGTCTGGGTATCAGCTGAGATCGGCGGCACGGTGTCTATCATCGATACTGAGAGTAAAGAAATAACAAATAAGATTACCTTCGAGGTACGTGGGCTGCCACCAGAGACCATTCAGCCCGTAGGTATCAAGCTATCTACAGATGGCAGCAACAAAGCTTATATTGCTCTTGGACCTTCCGCTCGGGTTGCAGTCGTCGATATGAATACTTATGAGGTTGAGAAGTATTTACTGGTAGGACCACGAGTCTGGAATCTGGAGTTTTCACCCGATCAGAAAACTCTGTATACCACCAACGGAGTTGGCGGGGATGTTTCGGTGATCGATCTTGAAACGCTGAGGGTGACCAAGTCTGTAAAGGTAGGAAGATTACCTTGGGGCGTGGTGGTAAGACCGTGACCTTGTTTTTACATTCTCTTTCTGGGAAAAAACGCAGGCAGCTCACGCTGGCGTTCAAGTCCAAACTCAGTGGTTATGTGTTAGGCGCATCTGTAGTTGCCTCCCTGGCCGGAATAACTCAAGTGGCTGTGGCTCAGGATGTGGATCCAGAGTGGCCTTGCATTCAAAGATTTGTACCGATTGTCTCTCCGGCGGTCATGTGGCCTATTCCCGTCGATGAGTCTATGAGTCAGCAGTGGCGCAAGGACCCAGACATTAGAAAGCTTGCCGAAGAGCTGGGTGACCTGGAAGCATTCACCGATGAACATAGAGCGTCTATAGAAGCGTTTGCAACAGCAGTACCTGATGCTGACAAAGAAGTGCAATTGAGTCTGTTGGCTGTTGGGGTAGTGGATGTTACTAACCGTGTAAGAACTCAATATATGAAGGGTATTAAGCGCTTTACCCGACAACAGATCGCCATTTCGGAACAAATCGAAGATACCCTGAATCAATTGAGCTTGCTGGAAGACGAGTCGACTACCAAGGATGGGCAGGAGCGTGCGGAAATTGAAGAATCGTTGCGATGGCATGAACGCGTCTATGACCAACGCGAGCGAACAATCGGATTGTTGTGCGAAGAACCTGTTGAGCTGGAACAACTTTTGAGCGACGTGCTCAGAGATGCTGCTCAGTATTTGCCTTAGTACATATATTCATACCTTATACGTTGCCTACTCAGGCGTCGTAAAATACCCGTTCGGCAGCCACAAAGGAATCCGGATGCATCTAAGTCGATTTCTCAGGTATTCAGGAAGCTGTTTGGCAGTTTTTCTCACCTGTTGCCATTGGGTCATCGCAGCCGATGATAAACCGCTGAGTTTTGATTTCACCCGCGATGCACCAGGTGAAAAAATTATGATAGATGGCTTTCGCTTGCATGTAGATTGTTTGGGCGAGGGTGAAACGACGGTGTTGTTTGAAGCAGGTCTAGGTGGCAGCTCTATCGAATGGAAGCCAATACAGGAAAGCCTAAGTCAACGGGTGCGAGCCTGCATCTATGATAGAGCGGGCTATGCATGGAGTGACCCTGCACCGTTCCCAAGGCACGCCCGTGAGATGGCCAGAGAGTCGGATATCCTGCTTAGTGAAATAGGCGCTGATGGTCCTTTGATTCTGGTAGGCCATTCGTTCGGAGGCTTTATTATTCGTGAGTTGTCTCTGATCCGTCGTCAGAGCATGATCGGTATGATTCTGATCGACGCATCGCATGAAGATCAACTGCTAAGACTTGAGGCTGCAGCAGGCAAAAGCATGATGCCCAAGGGCGATAGTTTTGTCGTATCACCTATCGAGGTGCCTGAATCGCTGCCTGAAAACTTAAGAAGAAAGATTCAGGCTTTTTCAAGAATGCGTAAAACCTATTCGGCACTGCATTCAGAAATGACCTACTTCAGGCAGTCAGCTCAGCAAGTCAAACGTGACAGAGTGACTGTCGATTATCCATTGATTGTTGTAAGTCGTGGCCTGGATTTATATGCTAAAGACAAGCAAGGCGTGGAGAAAACGGCTATTTGGAAGCAGCTTCAATCGGACCTTGCCTTACTGAGCACTGATTCAAAACTAGTGATTGCAGAGAACAGCGGGCACCATGTTCATACTGAACAGCCTCAGCTTATTGTCGAGCAGATCCTGTCTATCCTGGATTCGCACAAGCAGTCGCAGACGGGTAGCGAGCAATAAGCTATGAGTTTTGACTTGGACAGGATTAGGATTCTTAAGCCAACGCAAAAGCCGAGCGAGGCAGATTCTTTGTTACCTAGTGGTTTTCCTGAACGCAGATCGTTTTTGCAACGGGCGGCTCTAGGCGCGGTGGGGCTTGGGGGTGCAGGTCTGGCAACTGCAAAAGAACCGACGAGCTGGAAAACTCCAGGTAGCGGTTTTTCCAATTATGGCGAGGCTGATGTTGAGCATAATAAGGTCATACGATGGATCTCTGCTAACCCCGCTGTGCCCGGAGAAGGTGTCAGCTGGACGCCTCTTCACGACCTGGAAGGTACCATCACACCCAATGGACTGCACTTTGAGCGCCATCACAATGGTGTTCCGGATATTGACGCAGATTCATGGTCAATAGCCATTCATGGAAAGGTTAATCGGTCGCTGTCTTTTGATTTAAATTCGCTGCACCGATACCCTATGGAATCGAGAATCAGCTTCATCGAATGCGGCGGCAACAGTAACTCATTGTGGTACCCCACGCCTGTGCAGGCCGCAGCTGGGCATTTACATGGATTGGTATCCTGTGCTGAATGGACAGGGGTGCGTTTATCTTCTTTGCTTGAAGAAGCCGGCCTGGAGAGTGATGCATTGTGGCTGGTTGCAGATGGTTTGGATGCCTCAGGTGTAACAGTGAGCCTGCCGATTGAAAAGTGTCTAGATGATGTGTTGATAGCGCTCTACCAAAATGGTGAACCGCTTCGCCGCGAGAATGGATATCCTGCGCGGTTGCTGGTGCCAGGTTGGGAAGGCATAGTTAATCTCAAATGGTTACGTTCCTTGCAACTGACCGATAAACCACTGCTATCCAAATTCGATACAGTGAGCTATACGGATTTGCACAAGGATGGTGTTGCCGAGAGAATGACATTTACGATGGGTGTTAAGTCTCTAATAACATCACCCTCGGCTGGTCAGTTTCTTTCGGAGCCTGGCTTTTATGAAGTTCGCGGCTTGGCCTGGAGTGGTGCCGGATCAGTAAGCGGTGTTGAGGTGAGCGCTGATGGCGGTGCAAGCTGGACGTCTGCGATATTGCAAGAACCGGTACTGGATCGCGCGCTAACCCGCTTTCGTGCTCCCTGGAATTGGGATGGAACTGCGCGCGTGCTTATGAGCCGAGCCAGAGATTCTGCAGGGCGAATACAACCGACACGGCAGTCGTTGATAGAGGCAAAAGGAAGCAATATCTACCATCATTACAACGCGATTCTTGCCTGGGGAATTTCCGCCAGTGGGGATATAGCTCATGTCTATAGCTGAGCAAAAGAGATCCGAACCCGGTGATCTGGAAGTGTTAATACATACCACTAGAAGCGTCTGTTGGGCTCTGAATAAGTGTGGTGCGCTGTTTTTATTGACTGCCGGTCTTCTATTATCACCTGCTATCGCCAATAGCAATGATAGCGAGATCAAAATTGCCCCCGGGCTGGGTAAAGAGTTAAGCGTGGCAGAGTTAGATAGCTTGCCTAAGCATGTATTTTCAGAGGGCGAAGGTTTGCCTGAAGGTTCAGGTACAGCAGATCAGGGCGCAATTCTTTACGCTGAGCATTGTGCCTCCTGTCATGGGGCATTGGGTCAAGGTGCAAGGGCCGTCGAATTGGTGGGCGACAGAAGTTTGCTGGCAACACAATATCCTGACAAGGGCATAGGTGTCTATTGGCCCAATGCACCCACGCTTTTTGAGTATATTTATCGTTCAATGCCACCTGACGAGCCCGCATCATTTTCAGCTGATGAGCTTTATTCTCTAGTGGCGCATTTGCTTTTTTTGAACGGTATCGTTGACGAGAACAGCAGCCTTGATGCTGAAATACTACGATCGGTGCAGATGCCAAACCGCAATGGGTTTAGAACCATCGCAGAGTGAGCCACTTTTTACTTTCTAAAAAGTACAGCACTCTGCGATTCAAGGAGCCAGGGCTACAAGCTCAGTGCCTTGTTTACCAGCGCCTGTCTATCTTTAAAAGCATTTACATCGATTCCTCGCGCTTCCAATTCATGTCTTAGCACTTCGTCCTCGAGTGCTTCAACAGCGTCTGAGCTCATATTCATGAAATTAACTCGCCGCAAGAGCCTTGGGTTTGTTTCGCCGAAGCTTGAGCGATTTTCAAACTTAAAATCGGTGGCATATTTGTTCATGAAAAAGTTCAAGAACGTATTAATTGCGGGGCGCACGCGTGTATCGTCGGTCAAATCCAGATCGGGCTCATTCAGGGTCTTAACCATCAACGATATCCAACGCTCAGCGCCTTTTTCGTTCATCAATTCCATGGCGTTGTGCGTGTGATGAAAGTTCAGCCTGAATTCACCCCCGTGGTATTGGTGTCCGCCACCCATTACATCCATCCACATCGCAGCTTGTGTCTGTATATGACGTTCCTTTGATGCCACCCGCACAAAGACCGATTTAAACCACTGCTCATCGTTGTAGACACGCTCGTAGAATCTACGCATGATGGCCAGGATTCTCTGCGCACCTAGCACAGAAAAGAGCTGCCAAAACTGAATGGGCCGGCTTGGTTCCTTTGAGGCATTTAAAGACACAATAAAGTCGATACGATCAGCATTCACTGGCAACAGTTTGTCTTCAATCGCTGCGCTTAAATATTTATTGCGAATAGTGTCTGTCAAATAGCCGCTTTGGGTTTTAAATGATGGGTAGTCGTGTGTGTTCATCATAACAATGTAAGGATTCTGCGAGAAAATACGAGTGCCTGGAACGCTGTAGTGCCCGGTTGGAATAATTGCAGTTTCTATATAGTATGACGCTGCTGGATTCTTTGGCGGTTTCAGCATTTTCGTGTAGAGCGAGCCAATAAAATCAGATCGGAAAACTGACTATGGGACTTCTGCAAGACGGCAAATGGGTTGATCAGTGGTACGACACTGAATCCACCGGTGGGCGCTTTGTTCGTAAAACACCCCAATTTCGCCACTGGATCACAACTGATGGGTCTGCCGGACCCAGTGGTGAGGCCGGTTTTAAAGCAGAAGCTGATCGTTATCATTTGTATGTGTCCCTGGCTTGTCCCTGGGCTCATCGCACACTGATCTTTCGTGCGCTCAAGGGGCTTGCAGACTTGATTCCGATTTCCACAGTGCATTGGTACATGGCAGATAAGGGATGGACGTTTGAATCTGGCGATGGCGTTGTACCTGACACGGTGAATGGTGCTCAATATATGTATCAGGTTTACACCACCGCAATGCCAGACTATTCCGGACGTGTAACCGTGCCAGTGTTGTGGGACAAACACACCCGATCTATTGTGTCGAACGAATCATCCGAGATCATTCGTATGTTGAATTCTGCTTTTGATGACGTAGGAGCAGTGGCGGGGGACTATTACCCTGAAGCGCTGCGCGCTGAGATTGACAGCCTGAATGAGCGCATCTATGAATCAATTAACAACGGTGTCTACAAATGCGGGTTTGCGACATCTCAAGATGCCTATGAAGAAGCGCTTAAACCTCTGTTTGATTCTCTTGATTGGTTGGATGATCACTTATCCACTCAACGCTATTTAGCGGGTGCTGTGATAACTGAGGCTGACTGGAGATTGTTTACTACTCTGGTGAGGTTTGATTCTGTCTATGTTGGCCATTTTAAATGCAACCTCAGACGCATCGTTGATTATCCGAATTTATCAGGCTATGTGCGTGATCTGTATCAGCAACCTGGTATTGCCCAGACTGTCAATATGCAGCACATCAAGCACCACTACTACGCCAGTCACGAAACAATCAATCCTTCGCGAATTGTACCAGCGGGCCCGGTGATCAGTTTTGATCACGCGCATAATCGCCACGCCATGGGGTAACGCATCCACCACGACTAATAGTTTGTGCTGCGTCACACACTTTTTGCTGGCAAAATTTGATGTGCTTCGCTGGTGCATAGTGGTTTTATGCCGATGTATTAGGGATCAATAGAGCTAATTGCGATCCTATGAAATCAAGTTCAAGCGTTGCCAAGGCTGTTCTCCTGGCCTTTGCTGTAGTCTGCTTACACGCTCCTGCTGCTCAGGCCAATACTCGTGTTACTGACGAATATATTGCAATTGACTTTGAAGCCGAAACTTTTGTGAGTTCGGATGAGCGTTGGGTGTTAACTGTGCCCGGTACACCGCAAACCGCTGATGATCCCGATCCCAATCATTCGGATCTTGCCATCGGCAATGCTTATCTGGAGGTACTGCCGGATATTCGAGTCACGCACGCCGATCCTACGAGTCCTCCGGTGGCGTTCTGGTCAAATCCAGGTATTGGGCCCACACTTGAGTATGAGGTTGATTTTCCAGAAGCGGGGCGGTACCACGTGCACGTTCGAGCGTTATCAACGGGCACTGAAGACAATGGTATTTATGTCGGTTTAAATGATGATTGGCCAGCGAGTGGTTTGCGCCTGCAATTTTGTACTGCCGGGCAGGGCTGGCGATGGTCTAGTCGCCAACGGGATTCAGGTAACAATGGCCCTTGTGGTGTTGAAAAAACTATCTGGGTTACCGTTGAAAATCCGGGTATCAATACTGTGAAATTCAGTGCTCGTGAAGATGGTTTCGAGATCGATCACGTCATGTTGATAAAGGATAAATCTTCAAATACTCGGGTATGCAGTCCTATCAATGAAACCGATATACGTTGCGTCAATGGAAGCGTCAGCGGTGCAGATGGTGCCATTGATATGTCAGTTGAGTTGGATAGTAGTCGCAGCAATGGGGCAACAGGGGAAATATTCGAACTAAGCGCTTCACTGACTAACGTTGATCGGTTTGATGATGCTGAAAATGTGTCATTGAGTATTGATGCTGAACTTGATAGTCAGTGGGAACTCGTTGATGCGGACACTCGTTGCAGCGTTCAATCTGATGAGCTTGTCTGTGATTTTGGTACTGTTTCACCCACTGAGCCTGAAGGGCAGATTGTCGTTCCTATTCGTCTAAGGGCTCTAACGGCAGGTACCAGAACCATAACTGCATCAGTTTCTTCCAGCGGTAACGACACAGACACCGGCAACGACTCTGATACTCTGACGTTGGAGGTAGAGCGCCAGATAGAATATACAACCGCTCAAACCTATACCACTTTGAGCAGTAGTGCAGTTGAGGTACTTGAACAGATTGAGATGCGTATTGCGGTTAGCAATACAGGCGCGTCAGTGTTGGAAAACGCAGAAATCGAACTAGAGATCCCGGACGATGTGGACTTGGTTCAGCTACCCGCAGACTGTTACCTGGTGACCACGCTGCGGTGTGAGCTGGGCGACATTGATCCAATAAGCACAAAGGACGTTGTGCTTGAATTAGTAACAGAACAAGCCGCTACGCATTTGCTGACGCTAACGACCAAGTCAGAAAACCTTGAACAAGGATCCGACACGAGATTGGTTAGCATAACTGCTACACCGGTAGAAGAAGAGCCTGAGCCGACTCCTGAAACTAATCCAGGTGAGGTCGAAGATAGCGAGCAAAGCGACAATGGCGGAGCTTTAGGCTGGATGCTGCTGCTGATGATGCTGAGCATTATAGTGATCCGAGGGCACCAGATCGCGAACACGCAGAGGCTTGCGCGAACAGCTGTTCGACGCAAGCCTCGGAACTAATAAAGGTAAGAAATGGCTGCTCGTTGACGTTGCGAGCTAGCTTATTTTCAATTCGAGCAGCGAATTTAGTAAGTCTGCAACATCAACATCAAATGCATTTCGCCTTATGTTGAAGGCCGCCGATGTGCGAGGCGCCTTCGTACCGGCAAGTCCGGTTCTATCATCAACATGTCCACAAAAGTGAGTGACATGTTTGAGATTCATCAGCTCGCTGATTGTCCAGAAGCACGGCGCAATATGCGCATTGAATAATTCAATGACAATGGTATCTGGCTGACAATAGACAGTGTTTGTAAGACCTGCTCCATGTGGTCCAAGTACCACAGCGGCTTCGGCAAACAGTTGCGCCTGCTCTGCCATGGTCAGATTTTCACAGTGCACAACTTCAAATCCCAGTGGTAGCAGGGCATCAATTAGTTCTGGCTCGTTGCTGATACCACGTTTTCCGGTGGTACCTCTGCTGACAAAAAGGCGTCTATGTTGAGAGTCTGGAATAGTGCTTGGGCCAAAGGTTTTTCGAAGGAAATCTGGATTCCAACGTGCCTGTTTCAAGCCCAATGAGTTACTGCCGTAGTGTGGGATATACAATTCATCTGCGCTGATGTATTCCCCCTTGTCAACGGTATGAAGTCTATCGCTGCTGATACCCAGGCGTTCTAGTGATTCTGTATGAAATGGATAGCGAGGAGGCATGATAACAAAGAGATCGATGGAGTCTGAGTCGATTCCCGCCGCTTCTAATACCTTCATGCGTGGCAATGTGTCATACAACCAATGGTAGTAGTTCAGATAGCTTCGGTTGCCCAATAAACATACCTTACCCTCAAGATGTACCGGTGTTCTACCTTGTGCGCTGGCTTGTACAAGGCATGGCTGACCGAGTGTAATATCTTTGACCACATGCCCATTCTGGTCCCAGATTATCTCCTGACCACCGTCGTACCAGAGTTCTCCCTTCGGCACGACAGCAACAAATGCATCGGCTGAGTTGAGCTCTGAGTAACTGAGCTCAGGAAGGGACGTGGGGTTAAATTGAACAGGAGGCTCAGTGATGTAGCGCTCTGAACTAAAAGCCTCGTGCCTGACAATGTCAGAATTGTTTATCTGCGTGTCAACAAATTCGACAGGCGGCTGACTCAGATATTGCTCTTCGATAGCAGTTGGAATTTGAAACCGATAACAGATTGCCGCTTCTTCCTTTCTCTTCTTGCGCGTCAGCACATCGCCCAATAGCTTGAATGAGTCTCCAAATTTTGGAAATGAAATCAGCGATCGAATGGCAAAACGCTCGGCGCAATCCCAATGCCTGGCCGTTATGGCCAAACGTCCTGCTGCATGTAGCTGTACATGCTTTAGAACTGCATCAGGTTGAGCCTGATCAAGAGTCACCATGGCCGCTGCTACGGCTTCTTCGTCACGGTTGTCCAGCGCAGAGGTAACTAGCTCCATTGCTTCTGTAAGTGACAGAGCAGAGGAGTTCGAGTGTTGATCGTCTTCGAACTGCTTGATAGCTAAATTAGTCATGGCGATACGTCGATATCACGGTTCTTGTTGGTGCCCGATTGGGGTGTTCAATGTGCTTTAGCATTCGACTGTGGTTACTGCCTGTAATGGCAGTCGGCCATAGCCTGCGATACTTTGCACTTCTCTGGTTACTGCTAATGGCCATGTTTTTGTAAAGCCTTCAAAGATAGAATCTCCAGCTTCCAGATCCAAGAGCCAATTCGCTTCGCGGGCCATACAGATCATTGGCCATTGGTTTGCCATGGCATGTAAACCAAATCGAACATCAACAAACTTCTCCGATCCGCGCATGTAATCAAGAGTAGGACACTGCCAACCTTTACAATGCACTGTGCCTGTGCCAAGTTGATTGACGATTCTATGTGTTGCCAATCGTGTGCGGAAAGAGAATACGTTTCGGGATTGAGGATTGCCGTCGAAAACATCAGCATAGATAACGCCGTGTAAACCTACAATCGGTGAGAGCGACTCATAGCTCTGTGCAACTGACATTGAGTACTTAACGTAGTCCTGAGGGTAGACGATATCGTCATCCACGTAAAAAACTTCGTCTTCGCTAGCGGGAAGAACAACGAATTTACCCACATCCTTATAATCGATATCGGGAATAAACGCATTCACGTTGGGGAAGTCTGATAACCAGCCAGGGATTTCACTGAACTCGTTTAGACACAGATTGACAAGGTCAACCTGTACCGCTATCGATGTGAGTGCGCGCTGCAGTGTACTACTTTGTCGCGACGGAAACGTCGCCATATTTGCAATGATCATGCGTATAGAGTCTCGAATCTCAGAGCGCGGTTATACCGGCAGGCTCTCGGTAAATGTTCAGTTGTTTGAGCGTGTCTGTTACTTCTTTATCGGTAGTGATGCTAACCCCAAGGGTACGCTGGCGAGCGGCCACCTCGGCGTATGAGCGACGACGTTGTGCTACGTATCCGCTGTGATCTGCTGTCAGATCTGTTTGACGTGTCAACGAACCCTCGCCCCATAGACCCAGAATCAGAGGTCGTTTTTCTATGGCAATCTCAGATTCACCTATGAAACACTTGCATAGTTCGTAGAACTCAGTGTCAGCTGCGACCAGAGACGAACGAAAAGGAGGCATTCGTTCAAAAACAGAGCGGTGAGCCATAACGGAAACTACGCAAAATCGAGTAACAGCGCCGTCTTGAAAAAACATGAACGAACCGTCAGGTCTTAGTCGAACCCAATTGCCTATGCACAATGCTTTCTGTTGAGTGGCGATTGATTCCAGTTGTATTTCGATTCTGCTGGGCAGTGCAAAATCATCGGAATCCTGAAAAGTCAGAAATTCGCCTTTCGCCTCCTTTACCAAATCATTGCGAATATTGTATGTGCCCTGATTTTGATTCGACTGAAATACGCGAACACGAGCATCCTTTTGCGCCCACTCTCTTGCAATATTCAGCGTCTGATCTTCGCTATGATCGTCGCAGACTAGTACTTCAATATTCTGATATGACTGCTCCAGTAATGAGCGAATAGCGTAATGAATAGTATCCTCGGCATTAAATGCCGACATCATGATTGAAACAAGAGGGCCTTGCGTAATTTTCTTAACAGGGCTGAATTCAACACCGTTCAAGACATTGTCTGTGTCAAATTCAATCTGTTCAATCTGATTAGGCATACCAGATACAGTGAGAAATTTATTCAAGAAGGCCAGATAGCGAGATTCGCAACCTGATCTGGATGCGTATGCATTAGCTGTTGCACAATAAGCTTGCGGGTTACTTCGAAGGTAGTCAGAGTTTCTTACAGTCTCCCGCTGTACCATCTTGAACAAGCTTGATGGATTGTTTTGGTGTTCAAAATAGGCATGCTTATTCAGCGGTTCAGGTAATCGAGCAGAACCGTCGTTTTCAAGCTTGGCAAATTGCGTGATTGTCTGATCGTTGACATCGAGGCGAAGTAGCAGCTCTGGACAGTGTTGGTTGATCAGTTCAAGTAGAAGCTCATCATGAGAAATGAGTAATGCATTTCTGATATGTCCAGCTAACGTTGCCTGATGCGGGCGATTAAGCGTTGAATATTTTACAACTAAGTATCGCATTAGTCGTAAAAAAGTATCTGGCATTTCAATACGACGTAGCCCCCCGGCATACTCCATCAAAAAGGGCAGCTCTCCCTTGTTTATCCTACTTTGAAATTCCTCATTCCATAGCTTTACTGCTTGGTAGGATTGGCACTTAGGTTCTGTGAAAAGTATTGGGAGATCAATTTTGGGGCAATCCTTCAGACTCTGTACTAGCTGAAGCGATCCTTCGATAACCTCCAATTTGACATGACTGATGTATAACTCTATATCTCGATCTGTAGTTTCGAATCCGACCCAAAAGTCAGGACTCTCGTTAGACATATGTAGTTTAGTAACGTACTTGCCATCACGCCGTGCTAGCTTGGAGTGCTTGTCGAACCGGTGCCCACCGCGGGTCGAGAAAATAAAGGGTTCGTAGATCGATTTTGGATTCTCAGTGAGGGAGCGTAGACTCAAGGCAAGCGAATAAATTCCTGCTTCCTTAACTGCTTGAATGGGTCTCATCAATCGAACCCAACCGGTAGAGCCGCTGACGGTTATTTTGAGCGTATTAGCTTTGACTTCAGCAAATTTGAATTTCGCCGGGTTTTTGCTACCGTTGTAGTGAAGATGCCATCCGCCAATCTGATACTTATTGCGCAGCTCAACGATGCTCGCAACATCCAATTTTTCAGGGTTTAGATTTATTGCTTTATTATTCATCTGGGCCTGTCAATCAGTTTCAATTAGAGGAATTGAATTGTTATTCAAGTGGGTGTCTGGGGTGGACAGGCCTTTGACGGATAAAGGCCACCCAAGGGAATATGCAACTGCGGTGCCAAGCAAATAACCTTTAATTTGACACAGAGCGTTGCTCTACTTCGACTGATGCACGACGCACGATAGGCGATAGGCGATAGGCGATAGGCAACAGGCGAGAGGCGAGAGGCGAGAGGCGAGAGGCGAGAGGCGAGAGGCGAGAGGCAACAGGCAACAGGCAACAGGCAACAGGCGATCAGCGTCAAATCAATCAGCTTGTGTTAGGTGATGGGTAAATGCGCATAATCCACTCGTGTGGGTTCGCTCAATTAACGAACCCGTCGCCTTTGAAGTCAGTGATTTGACGTTGCTGGATTTGAGCTTCCAAGTTTGTATGCAACAGACGTTTGCCGCATCACACCTGGCACGGACGCGGGCACCCGTGATTGCCACGGAGTGGCTCAGTCATCCGAAGATGTGGAGTGGGCTGCGGGGGCCGATGTCAGAAAATTATTTTCTGACTTCCGTTCTAGTCTGTAGTGAGCGGGCCCCGCGACCTTTTTCAATTCAATGTCGTTGGCAACTTTTAAAAATTGCTGCAACCCAGGAGTTGCAGAGAGCACGCCTGCGCTTCTTCGAAAGTGCCAATCTCTTTAAAGGGAGCTACCAATTGATTTCCGATCTCTCTTTCCTGGCTTCCATCAACGAAATTCCCTGTTACATTGCGGTAGAAGCTATATATAAATGTGCCCTCTACTGATCCTTCCGGTCCGAGACCTCCTCCACTTCTGATTACGCCCTGAGCTGAAAACACCTGACCCCCACCAGCTGTAAACGTGTCGTCTGATTGACAAAAACCGCCCAGATCATTTAACACAGTGTCTATAAGTGATGCCGGAGAGCCTTGTGGATTGTCCGGGAAGAATTCATGTGACTCGACTTCGTTGAAGTCGTCAACTACGGAAGCGGGGCAGGTTGCCACCATCGGTTCAATGTCGGCTAGATCGAGCAATTGACATGAAACAACCTCATTGGTTGAAAAATCAACTGCAGTGAAGTTACTGCTTGAAGAAAAATCAATTTGATTCCATGAGAATCCACCAATGCCTGTTACCAGTAGGCTATTGGCCGACGTTGCTTCCCAAGAGCGCGTAAAGTCCCCACCATTGTTCATGACAACAACACTGCTATCTCCCAAAAATATAAAATCAGTATCTCCGCATTCCCAGAAATTGGTATTGTCGTTTAGATTGTCAGCATTGGTAATTTGCATTTCTAGAGAAGGTGCTTCGGCAGGTGGAGTGATGGATGATTGAGATTTAGTGCAACTTAGTGGCGTTGCATCTCTGGAATCAATGCCGTCGTATCTATCGTTTTCTGAGTTAACTGCACTGAAACTCAAGTCGGTAATAGAAAAGGTCTCTTCAGGAAAAATGCCATCGGCTGGAAAGGTTATCGAATACGCGTTCTCGCTGGTAACCAACCAGGTAAACGCTGAGGTAGAAGCACCTTGCTGTTCTATCTGCCCCGTGCCATCTGAGAATAATCTCTGGGAAAAACTAATCGGATCAGTGCCGTCACTGCCTTCACAGTTCCAAAGAGTCGCTGTATCGGCGTCGTTGGCTCCCGTTGTTAAAAGTGCCGTTGTTGAGGATGTGTCCACTTCAGAATCAGTGGAGCTTCCGCCACCGCCACCTCCGCCACCACAGCTGGTTATTAGCAGAAGAGCAGATAGGCCAAATAAGTTTGAATAAGCGTTCAAGTTGATTCCCTAAATCCGCGATTGCGGCTCCATAGTGTGGTGAACTGAAATAGCTTGTTTGCGCTAGAGCGTTATCAGAGCAGCGAACCTTGAAAATTCAGATTGTGAAATTACTGGCGCGCGAAAAGGATTATACGCGAAGGTGATAGTAGAGCAATGTGTACCCTAGGGTGTGGTGTCTATCACCGTTGTCGGTGCTTCTACTTGCTGCCGGCTAACCGGCCTGTATAACTCCTTAGTAGTGAGGAATTTTTCTAGTCTTCTGTCTCGCATTGCCACCACTCATGAAGAGCATGGAAAACGCTTTCCAGTCTGAGAGCTTTTTCGGTTGGCGAGTACTCGACGCGAGGTGGTACCTCAGCATAAACGTGGCGTATTACAAACCCATCTTTTTCTAATGCTCTGAGTTGATTGGTCATCATTGTTTGTGTGATATTACCCGTCAATCGTCGCAGTTCTCCGAATCGCTTTGTGCCTTTGAAAATTAATATTTGAAGAATAATCAGTTTCCACTTACCACCAATAAGCTGCGCAATATCGGGCATTGGGCAGCGTTCTTCATCCTCAAATGGCTCTGATGGATTTTTCATGCCGTGTTGTTTTCTAGTATTGGCATCTATTGCACGCCCTCTAGCTCATTAGTATCAAAAAGGGTACTAACTATCGGCTAACTGCCTACTTGTACAAGAAGTCAAATTCCTTAAACTGTCTAACAGCCAGCCACGCATCTTTAACGAGTTGTTTGGGATATGTTGACATACTTTTGGGGCATTTATTGTGACTGATATAAAGGTAGTGGATAAGCAAACCTGGTTGAATAAGAGGCTTGAGCTGTTGCAGAAAGAAAAAGCGTTCACGCAGCTTCGAGATCAACTCAGCCGCGAACGACGAGAGCTGCCGTGGGTCGCGGTGGAGAAAAACTACTGCTTTACTGACGCTGATTCAAAATACACTTTATCAGAACTCTTCGGGAACAAGAGTCAGTTAATCGTGTATCACTTTATGTATGGCAAAGATTGGCAGCTGCCGTGTAAAAGCTGCTCATTTTGGGCAGATAACTTCAATGGTATTGATTTACATCTTGCTCAGCGTGATATCGCATTCTGTGCTGTATCCTCGGCACCGATTGAAAATCTGGATGCGTTTAGAGAACGCATGGGCTGGTCATTTAAATGGCTATCCAGTGGGGATTGCGATTTTAACCAGGATTACCAGGTAACGTTCTCTGAGCAACAAAAGCAGGACCGGGAAGTTGTTTATAACTATAAACACCAACCATGGTTTATCGATGAAATGGTTGGAATCAGTGTTTTTGCAAAGGACCGGAATGGGCAGCTATTTCATACCTATTCAACCTACAGTCGTGGTACTGATATGCTTAACGGAGCTTACAACTATATGGATATCACGCCAAAAGGTCGTGACGAAGGGGATAGCGGGATGAGTTGGCTTTGCTTCCGGGATCAGTACTAATAGATCCCCAGGGTGGTGTAAGCTGAACAGAGTCGTTTTCGTAGAAAACTCTGCCTCGACTAATCTAGGCAATCGAACTAATCAAACGCAATAAATAATCCACATGACAAGCACCAAAAGCAGCGATCCTGACGGTCCGATGATGCGCCCACGCTATGTGGGCATACCCACTTTTTTCCGAGCACCATTGCGAGAATCACTGGAAGAAGTTGATATTGGTCTTATCGGTGTCCCTTATGATGGCGGAGTTACAAGTCGACCGGGCGCGCGGCATGGGCCAAGGGAGGTTCGCAATCAATCAACATTGGTTCGTATGAAGAATCAGGCGACTGGCATTTCTCCACACGAGCTCTGTCGCGTAGCCGATGTAGGCGATGCTTGGGTACCCTCTCCGTTTGAGCTTGTCGGCAGCCATTCCAGCATTCAAGAAGCATTTACACGTCTTTACGAGCACAATGTCTTACCCATTGCTGTCGGTGGTGATCACTCCATCAGTCTGCCTATTCTCAGAGCGATTGCAGCAGAGCAACCCGTTGGCATGATTCATATCGATGCTCATTGCGATACAGGCGATGACTATATGGGGTCCAGATTTCATCATGGCGCTCCCTTTAGTCGAGCGGTTGAGGAAGGATTACTGGATCCAACGAGAACCATCCAGATCGGTATACGCGGATCAATCAATGATATGAATCTGTGGAAGTTTAGTCACGATAGCGGAATGCGCGTTGTTTATATGGAGGAGTTTTACAAACTCGGTGTTGAGAAAACTATTGCTGAGGCGCGTCGTGTTGTGGGCGATGGGCCGGTATATATCAGCTTTGATATCGACAGCCTCGACCCGGCTTTTGCTCCTGGTACTGGTACTCCCGAGATTGGAGGGCTGACATCATTCGAGGCGCAGCTCCTCATTCGGGGTTGTCAGGGCTTACATATCGTGGGTGCTGATCTGGTGGAAGTATCGCCACCTTTTGATTCAGCAGGTAACACCGCGCTGGCGGGTGCAGCTCTGTTGTTTGAATTATTGTGCGTAGCAAGTGAGTCACGTCATCAAAGAAAATGATGTAATGAGTGGTTTTTTTATTCAGGTTCAGTAGGATAGAGATGAGGTTGCCTGTATTGGCCTTTTAGGCCATTGTCTATGGCTGCTTATCACTTTACTTGGAGAAATCACGAAAAATGCATTCAAAAAAATTACTTGCTATCAGCTGTGCTGGTGCGATTTCAGCTTACGGAGCTGTTGCTCAAGCGGCTGATGTAGTCATCGGTGTACCTAACTGGCCATCTGTTCTGGCTACAGCTCATGTGTTAAAGGTTGCGTTAGAGAACAATCTCGGTTTAGAAGTTGAGCTTCAAAACGGGACCAATCCTGTTGTGTTTGAAGCAATGGACTCAGGATCAATGCATGTGCATCCAGAGGTATGGTTGCCTAACCAAACTAATCTGAACGATCAGTACGTCGGTGAGAAGAAAACTGTCCGCATGAACCCTAACGGCGTGGCGGGTGATCAAGCGATGTGCGTTACAAAAGGTACAGCAGAGCGCACAGGTATCGTCAATCTAAGTGATCTGACCGACCCGGAAACTGCCAAGGCATTCGATACTGATGGCGATGGTAAGGGCGAAATCTGGATTGGTGCTGCGGGATGGGCATCAACCAATGTTGAGAAAATACGCGCTAAGTCATACGGCTACGATGCCACAATGATGTTGAAAGAGATGGACGAATCTCTGGCATTGGCAGAGGTAGACGCGGCAGTTACCAAGGATGAGAACATTGTGTTCTTCTGCTACACCCCACACCACATGTTTGCGCTTCATGATCTTGTGATTCTGAAGGAACCTGCTCACGATGCTGCTCAATGGACTGTAGTTCAGCCAACTGATGACCCGGAGTGGTTAAGTAAATCAAATGCGCCGGTTGCCTGGAGCACAGCGTTTTTGCACATTCACTATGCAAGCTCGTTGGAAACTGATCAGCCGGAAGCTGCGGCGATGCTGGCCAATGTATCGTTGGATACTGCCACGGTATCTTCCATGACCTACGCACTGGTTGTTGACAAGGAAGATCCTGCTGAGTTCGCAGCAAGGTGGGTAGAAGAAAACGCTGAAACCGTTGATAGTTGGTTGCAGTAAGGTGTTAAGCCCGGGCTAGTATTAACTAGATCCGGGCTGGTATGCAGGCTTTAACAACAGGCCACTTGCACCGCTTTAGTGAAGTGGTCATGTTGTTTAGCTCAGTTAATTAGTAACTTTTATCCGCCACCAAAAAGAAACCCTAATGACTGAAGACGTAATCGTTCTGGAAAATGTCTGGAAAATATTTGGCGAGCAAGCCGATGAAGCTCTCAAAGCCATCGAATCCAGAGGATTGAGCAAGGCTGAAGTTCTGGAAGAATTTGCTTGTGTGGTCGGTATAGCTGATTGTTCATTTTCTGTTCGTCGAGGTGAAATATTTTGTGTGATGGGTTTGTCTGGCTCTGGTAAGTCGACCATGGTACGCCACCTCAATCGACTGATCGAACCCACGTCAGGCAAGATCGAGATGTTAGGGAAAGACGTGCTGGCTATGAGTCCGAACGAATTGCGTGAACTTCGCGCCCGTCATATCGGTATGGTATTTCAGCACATGGCGTTGTTGCCACATCGTACCGTGCTCGACAATGTTGGTTTTCCATTGCAAGTACGGGGTGAGCCTAAGTCCAGACGTTGGGCCGTTTCACAGCAGTGTTTGAACAAAGTTAATCTGGATGGTTATGAAGATCGCTTTCCAAGCGAACTCTCGGGAGGCATGCAACAGCGAGTGGGTCTGGCCAGAGCTTTAGCATCTGATCCGGAGGTGTTGCTAATGGATGAGCCATTTTCTGCGCTTGATCCCTTGATTCGGCGTCAATTGCAAGATCAGTTCATGGCGCTATCAGCAGAGATGAACAAGACCACTGTCTTTATAACCCATGATCTTGATGAAGCGATTCGCATAGGGCATCGGATTGCGATCATGAAGGATGGTCGCATTGTACAAATAGGTACGCCGGAAGAAATTGTGACTCAACCAGCGGATCAATATGTCAGCGATTTCGTTGAAGGTATATCCAAGCTTAAGCTTGTATTTGCGCATTCAATTATGGAACCCATTGCCGAGTTCAAACCGCGTAGTATCGATGATATGTCTCAAAGCCCGCGCGTACACCACGGCACTGATCTCGACACGCTAATTGATATTTCGACCACGTCAGACAACCCGATCATTATTACTGATGACGATGGCAACGACGTAGGCGTCATTACCCGCTCGACATTACTGAAGGGAATAAAGGGAGGTAAGGCATGAGCACCGATACTGGCCTTGAGCTAGGGCCCAAAACTCTCAATGCGTCTATCGAAGATTTCGTGGACGAGAAGCCTGATTACTATAAGCGAGCCTTTGAATCAATTCAGGACGCCACCGGTCTGGTTTTTTCGTGGAATATGGCCGCCGCTTTACTTGGTCCCGTTTGGGCAGCATTCAGAGGCGTGTGGGGTTTTTTCTGGACGTTCCTGGTTCTCGAGCTTTTCGCGCTGGTTCAGATTGGGCGCGGCCTTTGGGGGGAGCTGGGCGCTGATCAGTTGGCACGTTTTGAAAAACTCTCGGCAAACATAGCGCAACGAGAGCTTCAGGCGCGTGAGCTCCTGGCGGCAGGAGATGCAGCGGGTGCAGCCGCGAAGCAGAAAATAGCCGATAATCTCAAGCGTGTCGCTGAGACAGCGCGCGAGCAGGCAGAACTTGCTGGCAACGAGGCCACTAGCATTTTATTAACCGGCCTTGCACTGCTGCTGCTTATAAAGATTCTTGAGGGGCTTTACGCAAACGTTGCGTACGAGAAGCAGTATCTTCGCTGGCGTGCCAAACCAAAGAGTGTGCCATCGGGTACTAGCCGCAATGGACTTTGGTTTGGTGGTTTGATGTTGTTGGCGATTTGGCCGTTAACGCTTTTTCGGTTTACCGTGGCCGATCCGGATGGCAAATTATCCGCCCTGACCGGTGGTTTTCTGGGCGGGAAGATACCGATTTCAGAATTTCCAGTTGGGCGTGAGTACCTGGCAGTATTTGCCAAGTACGGTGATAGCGGTTTCGATTGGTTAGCAAAACATTTTAGTGATGTTTTCGACGGTATAACAGCGACTATACGTTCCGTACTGGAAGGGCTTGAGATTGTGCTGATAGATACTCCCTGGCCTGTTGTTATGATAGTGATCGTTGTCATGGCCTATAGATTGGCAGGTTCGAGAGTTGCAATATTTACAGCTGCGTCTTTGTTCTACCTGGCTTTTATGGGCTTATGGGAGATGTCCATGATCACAGTAGCGTTGATCGGTGCAGGTGCATTTCTTTGTGTATTGATTGGAATCCCTCTAGGGATATGGTTTGGCAAGTCACGACGTGCCTACGCCATCGCTGAACCCGTGCTGGATTTTATGCAGACAATGCCTGCCTTTGTTTACCTGATACCTATCATTGCGTTTTTCGGAACAGGTAAACCACCCGGTGTTCTGGCTACGCTGATATTTGCTATGCCACCAGTCATTCGTTTAACGGCTCTGGGAATGAGGGGTGTTCCGGAAACAACCAAGGAAGCTGCAGTGGCATTTGGCTGCTCGAAATGGCAGTTGTTAAGAAACGTCGAACTACCACTGGCTCTGCCCTCTATTATGACCGGGGTAAATCAAACCATTCTTATGTCTCTGAGTATGGTGGTAATAGCTTCACTCATTGGAGCGGAGGGCTTGGGCGCATTGATACTGGAGGCATTGCAATATGCGGCTAAGGGTCAGGGCTTACTGGGGGGTATAGCGATACTGCTGTGTGCCATGGTTATAGATCGTATTGCACAAGGCATGTATCGAAGAAAGGTTGAGGGAAACTAGGTCAACCCTATTGATCACTAGATAAATGTGTATCACCAGATCGATCTAAAAGCAGCCGGCTAAAGGACGCAATCGAGCCGGCTGTTTTTTTGATGTTGTTAGAGTAGAGCAGATTCCTGGAATAGAGATTGTGTAGATATTTTATTCACTGAGTTGCTTTCGCATTAGGTATCAGATTTTCGGCCATCATTGAAATCATCTCGAACATGACGGCTGCTGCAGTTAGTGCTGTTATCTGGTTTGGGCTGTCTTTGGTGGGCATCATGCAGACAACATCGCCACCGACAATATTCATTCCCCGCACGGCGTGTAGCAACTCTACTGCCTGGTCGATATCGAAACCCTTAGCACCAGCCTCGAGGTTAGAGACCCCCGGTGCTATGGTGGGGTCCAGGCAGTCCAGGTCAAACGTAATGTACACAGGGCGATCTGCCAGAACCTGTTTAATCTGAGCGATCACATCGGCGGCACCACGATGTCGATACTCTTTCATGGTGACTACGTTATAGCCATATTCATAGGAGGGCTCTAACCAGTCTAGTGTTCGCGCATGGCCGCGTAGTCCAATTTGCATGGAATGAGTAGGATCTACGAGTCCTGCGTCGGCAAGATAGGCTCCCCAATGTGCAGCTGATTTTGTTGCGCCCAGAAAGTGATCCACCTTGGTAAATACATCTGTATGGGCATCCAGATGTAAAAAGCAGATAGGTTGTCCGTCGGTAAGCTTGCCGTTACCTAAGGCTTGAACGATCCCTCCTGTAATTGAATGATCGCCGCCGATGGACACAGGGCGTGCTTTTGCTGAGTCAATATGACGATAGAAATTGGTGATTTGCTCGATGCAGTCTTCGTTATCGTTGGCGCGTGGAAAGGGCACATCCCCAACGTCGACGATTTTTGCAGCATTCCATGGGTCGATCTGAAACTCGGAGTGCATGCGCCGTTGAACGGCGGACACATTCCTGAGCGCACGGGGACCCAGATGCTGATCCCGCTCTGTGGTGCCGTTTCCGGTTGAATGTGGAACGCCTACCAGTGCGATGTCGTTTCCTGCTGGGGATTCGTTTGGACATCTGAACAGAGTGGGAATTCCCCACCAGTAAAGATTTTCCATCATGGAGTTTAAGTGTGGATCAGACATGAAATTGCATCTCTGTAGAACGAAGCTAAAAGAGCTTATAGGCTGGGGATTGCTCCTGAGTATAGCGTCAGCAGTATAAATATATCCTCAACCCGAATGCTAATCCAGAGCAATGCGGTATTGGATAACAGTGCTCTGTCACTAGCACCACTGTGATGATTTTCTCCAGATACGCAGGCATCCGGGCGATAGATTTTAAACCGATGCAGTGTCGATTTGAACTAATCAGCAGTTAGCAAAACACGGTATAACTGTGTCTGGCATTAATGGGGTCGATATGAAAACCAACGCGCGTGTAGTTGTCATCGGCGGCGGTATCGCTGGATGTTCGACGCTCTACCACCTCACTCAGGAGGGTTGGACGGATGTCATGCTGATAGAGCGAGATGAGCTTACCTCTGGCTCTACCTGGCATGCAGCTGCACAGGTCACTCAATTCGGTGGCAATCAGACCATGATCGGGCTTAAACGGCATAGTATCGAGCTATATCAGAGGCTGAGCGCTGATCCCGAGCATCCGATTGCTTATCATATTACTGGAGGTATGCGAACGGCCTATTCTCAGGATCACCTTGATCTTTACCATTATCACGTCGGTCTTGCGCAGGGTATGGGTGTAGACATGGAAGTTATAGACGCTGCTGAGGCTGGTAGACGACATCCTTTGCTGGAGACCGAAGGTATCCTTGGTGCTTGGTGGGATCCGATGGATGGCTATATTGATCCGTCAGGAATCACATTCGCGCTGGCTCGGCATGCGCGCCACGCAGGTGCTGAAGTGTCTCGCTTTAACCCGGTCGAGAACATCAGCCGTAAACCTAATGGCGAATTTATCGTTCATACCCTTAAAGGTGATATCAGCTGCGAGAAAGTGGTTAACGCCGCAGGCTACAGGGTAAACGAGGTTGGCAATATGCTAGGGGTCACTCATCCGGTTACCTCAATGGAACATATGTATTTCCTAACTGAATCATTACCCGAACTTGAAACCTTGGATAAGCAGGTGCCCATCATCAGAGATCCGCGAGATGATTTCTATAGTCGGCAGGAGAAAAATGGACTGTTGATCGGAGTTTATGAGCAGGGCTGTAAGACTTTCGGCATGGAGGGTATTGATCCAAATTTTACTAAAGATCTTTGTCCCTCTGATTTGGATCGTTGCCTTGATAACATGGAACACATATTTGAACGGATGCCTGCGCTTCAATCAGCGGGCATACACAGCGTTGTAAATGGTCCTATCACTTACACGATTGACGGATTACCACTGGTGGGACCAATACCCGGTGTAGACAATGCGTACTGCATTATCGGCTTGCGAGCGGGTATTGGTGAGGCTGGTGGTCATGGGAAAATCCTTGCACAGCTAATGGTTCACGGAGAGTGCGAATGGGACGCCTGGTGCCTTGATCCACGCAGGTTTACTCAATATGCCAACCTTGAACATACCTGCGCAAAGGCAATAGAAGATTATCAAAACGAATTCCACTATCACATGCCGCATGAGCATCGGCCTGCCTCCAGGCTTGCTCGTACAACGCCGTTATACCCGGTGCTTGATCAACAGGGTGCACAGTGGGGTGTTGTTAACGGTTGGGAGCGCGTTCTGTTTTTCAATCCGGAAGATCAGCCAGATTTTGTTGATGAACATAGTTTTCGGCATACACCAACGCACACTATTGTTGGTCAGGAAATTGAGGCAATAACATCAAATGTAGGCATCATGGAAGTATCAGGATTTAATCGATTCGACATTAGAGGTGTTGGTGCCACCGATTTTCTTGAGCGTATGGTATGCGGAAAATTGCCTAAGAAATCGGGGAAGGTCAGCCTGTGCTATCTACTCAATGAAAATGGACACATTCTGAGTGAAGCTACCATAGCAAAGCTGGATGAAGATCATTACTGGTATGGATCAGCCGCTGCCTCCGAGTGGCATGATAGAGATTGGTTGAATCGGTTTAAACCCGACACAGTGTCAATTGACGAGATGGTTGCTTCGCATACTGTACTGGTCGTCGCAGGACCGAGATCCAGGGAGCTCCTGCAATCACTTTCTCCGCGTTTTGACTGGTCGGCCGACGCATTCCCATGGATGAGTGTGCGTGAGGTGACATTGGGTCATGCGTCTTTAGTTGCTATGAGTGTTAGCTTCTCTGGTGAGCTGGCATTTGAGTTACATGTGCCTAACGAACAACTGTTTTTAGTTTGGACACTGATAAATCAAGGCGGTGAAGAGTTCGGCCTATCGAAATTTGGACTGTACGCAACAGAATCCATGCGATTGGAAAAAGGCTACTTACACTGGAAAGCAGATTTGATCTACGAACGCAATCCGATCGAGACGGGTTTGCAGCGTTTTGTAGCCTTAGACAAAAAAGATTTTGTGGGAAAACAGGCATTGATAGATCAAATGTCCGCTGGAAACAAAAAGGTACTGGTTACGTTGATTATTGAATGTGACTATGCATCAGCTCATGCTGGAGATTCTCTCTATAGCGGTACAGAAATAATCGGAACTGTAACGTCGGGTGGATTTGGACACAGGGTTAACAAGAATATCGCTTATGCGTTTGTATCACCTCAGTTTGCCAATGAAACTACAGAGCTGGAGATTGTCATGTTGGGGAATCGTTTCAGTGCGACCGTCTGTTCAACATGTCTGTATGATCCGGCAAATTCACTCGTAAGAGCCTAATTTTTTGTGCGAAATTATTGGGTTTTCAAAAATACAAGCATGGCAGTAAAACGCAGACGTAGACGTGAACTTAGTGCGTGGCTGACTCCTTCACCCTTGGTAACCGGATAAGTTAGATGAAAGTTGAACAGAAAAAAAAGTGGGGTATCAACAACGACTATGCCCAACTGCATGATGTACTGTTAGGGGTGCCTGAGTTTTACCAGTGGGTAGAAGCAGGTCCGCTGATAGGCAGAACTCTGCAAAATGCACATAAAACAGGTGCGAAGTTCGACTTGCAGCTTGCTATGTCACAGCACGCACATATGGTCGATATCTATGAGTCAAACGGAGTGCGCTGCCATTACCTTGATTCAGATCCCGTCTTACACCGTAATTTCTTTGCTCGTGATAGCTCTGCAATGACACCTTGGGGTGCTTTGATCTGCCATATGCAGCTAAAGCCACGCCGTGCAGACTACGTTACTGCTATTAAGTTCTATCAAGAAAATTCCATTCCTATTTGGCAGTACGCCACGGCAGCTCATTTCGAGGGTGGAGACTTTGTCATACTCGAACCCGGCAAGGTTCTGATCGGATTTTGTGGTGAACGTTCGGAGCAAGCCGGCTCTGAACAGGTGGCGGACTTTGTCAGGCAAGAAGGGTGGGAAGCACTAACAGCGCCTATTAGCCGCGAATTTGTTCATATGGACGGTCTGGTTGTTCCACTGGCAAAAAAACTACTGGTTGCCTGTCTGGATGCTATAGAGCCCTGGTTGGTACAGCAATTACGCGACTGGGGTTTTGATTTTGTTGATGTGCCTTACGTTGAGGCCAAGAATCTTGGTGTGAACCTGGTTTCTCTGGGAAATGACAAAGTGCTTTCTATGTCGGGTGCCACTCAGCTCAACGCAAAAATGCGCGCGCTTGGTTTTGAGGTTTTTGATCCTGATATGTCTATGTTCACCCTTGGCGGGGGCGGTGTGCACTGTCTGGCCCAGGCACTCCGTAGAGACGATTGCGTGATGGCCTAAGAAGCCTTCATGCCTAAAGATGAGGCTATAGATCTAAATATCTAATGCTTGAAAGCTTGTTGTTAGTTGTTTTCATTCGCATACTGTGCAGCTGTTGCACACGCATGTAGGGTAATGAGTGGCCCCTGGTTGTTAAGAGGCAAGACCTAAACAACCAGGGGCCTGTCTTGTACTACTGGATACCGTATCGATATCCGACGCCGAAGATAAACTCATCGATCAAATCTGCACCGGCATACAGTGTTCCCGGGCCCATCGGCAGATAAATTCCGCCACCTAGTTGAAGCTCAATGCTATCTTCAGAGCCACCTCCGGCAACAAAACCGAAGCCGAGATCGATACGGGGAATATCAAAGGCCAATCTGGTAAAGCCAGCATTGGCGTACCAATTCATTCCATTATCAGGGTTGAATGCATTCTTGGGGCTGAGCAGTAAGGCTGCACCCAAAGACGAGAAATCGATATCGAATCCTCGGCCGTCCAGCGACGAAGTGTGATAGCTGGCTTGCACGGCAACGTCTTTGTCACTTAGGAAACCATCCGAACCACTCAAATTGGAAAGGTAGTAAAAAACCCCTGCACCAAAACTGGTGCCGTCATCCAAGAATTCACTCTGACCAAAATCTCCGTAAATAGTTAGCGCCTCATTGACGCCGTAGTTGATACGTGCGCCGATATTCTGATAATCACCACTGGTAGTGAATGAACCTTCTACAGACAGACCAGGTGAGTTGGCGGGATTAGCGGAGCGTCCGCTTAGAGTTCCCCACCAGTCAGCATGAGCCGAGATACTGGTCAGTATCAGGCTAGAGGCGAGTACGATTCTTGACAATTGCATAGTATTTTTCCGTAAATCACTGTTTATATTAAAGGTGTACTACTGAGATGTGCTGAGAGTATAGGTCGTCATCTGAGTTTAGCCGCGAGATTGTTATTTTTTTAAGAGGGTATAAAGGAGAGCGTACAAGCGCACTAGTTTTGTTAAAACCGATGCGTGTGGAATTGCTACTTAACCGAAAGGGCGCAGAGTGTACGCTACCAGGGCGACGGGCATTAATAGCCAGTGCTTTATGGGCAGTTGTGACTGAGAAACTGCGGAGTCCTGCTGCACAGATGGGTTTGCGATCTGTAAAATATCGCTCGTCTTGTCGCTAACACTCTTGCGCCTGAGTCGCTATCGGGGTGGATGTCCCGGTTGAGAAACTACAAAGCTACATGATGCGTTGCACGGCAATATTATGCTGAGGCAGGTACAGATCCAATAGGTGTCTGAACGGTTTCGCCACGGTTCAAGAACGCATTGGCGATGGTGCCACCGATCACGATGCTAGCAAGGGCTAAAAGCGCTGATACACTTAAACTGGATACGCCGCTCAGACCAGCACCAACAGTACAACCCCCTGCCAACACACCACCAGTACCCATAAGGATCGCTCCGGCGATGTAGCGACCGGTCTGTGACGACGATTCGAATGATACCCATTCAAACTCTGAGCGAGCCAATGCAGAGCCGGCGCTACCTATAAGAACACCTGATAACAGGCCAACTCCAAAGCCTGCGCCTATAGACGTGGAAGCAATGCTCCAAAACAACCATTCAGTGGTGGATGAGGTAAACGTTAATGATTGGAATGTAATGGGGTCAAAATCATCCTGCAAAACCAAGCCGGTTCCAACCCAGCCAGTTGCCACGAGCAACCCAATGGCGATACCGCCGATCAGTTGTCCACGAAGGGAGGGGCGCAGCACAAACAGTAGAATTACAGCAGACAGTGTTATCACCGAGAGCGTTAATGCCGTTGTCGGTGAAGCGATGAATGTTTGTAAAGTTGCGTTTGCAGGAACAGTTATCTCTGACAACATAGTTCGGATAGGCGCTAAGACGCCTTTAAGTGTTGCATGCGCTGCAACTGCGAAAATCAGTAGCACAAAGAGGGCTCTCAAATTGCCGCTTCCAGCTAGCACGGTTAGCCGAGAGGCGCAGCCTCGCGTCAGAATCATGCCGATACCAAACAACACTCCGCCGATCATGATTGCCAGAATAGGAAGCTCTGCGCTGTGCAGGCGGTGCCCTGAGAATTCTATCCAGCCCAGATAGACGCTGAGTTGTGTTCCTGCTATCGCCACACCAAGCGCACTCAGCCATACCAATAGTGCATTGCTGCGTTGTTGTGAATTGGCACCTGCCAATGCCCTGCGCAAACAGAAGCGTGAACTTTGCGCAGCGATGCCAAAAAGGATGCCGAGCACTATGCCGAAAATGGCTGAGGCGGCCAGCGGTGACAGTGATTCAAAACCGAGTTGTTCGAACATTTGTAGCTACCCCATTGGCGCTAAGATGGTCAGTTCCCTGCAATAATGAACGTTATTTTGTAAATTTAAAGATATTATGAATAATATTGTTTTTTATTTGGTATTTGTGTCTAATCGAGGAACATTGTTCTAATATTGTGCTGATTGGGAGAACGAATAAATGTCGATTGACGACAAAGATCGCGCCTTACTGAAGCAGCTGCAAATAGATGCCAGTCAATCCACAGACCGGTTGGCAAAGTCTGTCGGAGTATCCAAAACGGCCGCCTGGAACCGGGTGCAGCGACTGTATAGCGACGGTATTATCAAGAGGCAGGTTGTGGTGCTGGATGCGGAAAAGGTCGGGCTGAGGGAGACTTTTTTCATATCGATTAAAACCAACCAGCATAATGAACAATGGTTACTCAAATTCAATGCCGTGATCAATCGCTACCCTGAAATCGTAGAAGCGCACCGCTTATCGGGTGAAACCGATTATCTGCTCAAAGTACAGGTCAGCTCCACTCGGGAATTCGACAACCTCTACAAGAAAATCGTATCCGATGTTGACCTGTACAGTGTGACGTCGAACTTATCCATGCAGGTGTTAAAACAAAATACTCCATTGCCTTTGCCGTAGCACTTTTTAGCGAATTGGAGTGAGAACAGAATGATCAGCTTTCCGATTTAGTTGGTTCTTTAATCCACTGGATCCCATGCGTGAATCACTCGTTTCCCCCGTTGGATCGCATCAGCCTTGACAGCGCGAACGGTTCGTTTTAGTGTCAGAGCGCTGCTTCCACGCGAGCAGAACTCTGGGAGTTCCCAATTGAGTTATTCAACCGGGTATAACGCATGAAAAACTGGCAGAAGAGCGCTTTAGCCTCTCTAGTAGTTGGAGGCGTAGTTTTCGGCATCGCCCAAGCCCAGGAAACGGGACTGACTTCCTGGAAATCAGGAAAGAATCATGACCGTATCATTCAGATTCAGAATGAGGGCGGCACGCGTGAGGCAACTGACGGAGTCGAAATAGCGTACTTTAGTAACTCTTCGTTCCAGATTACCTCTCCTCGCGGAATCTCCATCATCGTCGACCCTTGGCGTAACGACCCATCAGGTGCCTGGGGGCTCTGGTATCGAATGGAGTTTCCTGCGGCAGAAGTGGATGTAGGCATGTCCACTCATGCACATTTTGATCACGATGCACTCGATAAAATAGATGCAAACATGTTGTTGGATCGCATGGGCGGCACATTCGAATTGGGAGATGTACGAATAATCGGGCTAGCGGATAAGCATCAGTGTGTTGCTCCTGGCTTGATTCCCTGGACCGAGGCCGTTAAACAGTTCGAGGGTAGAGAGGATCCCTGTACGGACAACTACCGTCACATGGACAACACAATGTACGTCATCGAAACAGGTGGTCTGAGATTATTAATGTGGGGGGATAATCGTCCTGAACCACCAGCCGAAATTCTGGAACAGGTGGGAGATGTTGACGTGATCTTTGTACCTGTGGATGGCTCGCGACACATTCTGGATTATCAACAGGCTGATTCGGTTGTTGCCATGACCAAAGCTAACATTGCTATCCCTCATCACTACCTTGTTCCTGAGACAACGTTTTATACATCAACCTTGTTGCCTGCTACTGAGTGGGCTGAGACTCACGAGCATACAATGCTCGACGCACCCTCTGTTGTAATCACCAAAGCTGATGTCGAGGGTAAAGAAGGCCATGTGTACTATTTTGGTTCTAACAATATGGTCACTGCCGAGTAACAAGCCAACCGATGGCTTGTTTCAATGAGACTGATTAACTCATGCAGGATGTATGTTGCTCGCTGATGTTAATTACTTAAACATTGAGCGTTAGTTGTGTAGGCAGCTGAATACTCTTTTGCGATTTTCATTTTTCCAATGGCGCTGGGCGTTGAGGGCACTTCTGGCTCTCATCGTTGTTGTGCCAACTCTCTCACCCACAGTATGGGCTCATTTCAAGCTCAATCTGAACATTCGCATCATTCATGTAGAGCATCTGGATGATGGTTTGAATATCTACATTCGCCTACCCATGCCCTATCTGGTAGCGAATCTATTGGGTGAAGAAAAGCAGGACGGTACGCGCGAACCGGCTCCGTTTACCAGCAATGCTGAGGTGGACGGGGAGCTCATGCATTATGTTGATACTAGCGCTGTTGAATCAGAATCACTCGCTCTTGGGCAATTGGTCGTCGACGGTCACCAGGTATCGCATGCGGGAGATGCACTGTCTCCAGAGCTTATTGCCGTTAGGCTTTTCACAGGTAACGATCAACCGCCTTTCAGCACGTTGGAAGAAGCCAGGCAGGTGTTTCAGAAAAATGTTGTTCAACTACCCAATCCACCACCTTTTGTTGGCGACACGGTCGTTGATGTTCAGTTGCGTTATCGTATCGGTGAACGGATAAATAGCTATGCGATTAGTAGCTTGCTCAATCCTGGACTTCCTGGCCAAGAAGAGACTGCCAATCTGATTGTGGATCATGACGGGCAGGACCAACGAATTTTTAGAATCACAGGATTGTTGCTGGAGCCTCAAGAGATATCAAGATCCGGCTGGGCAGCTGCAGCTACTTTTGTTTGGGATGGCGTGAGACATATCCTGGGTGGTTACGATCATCTGATGTATGTCGCCTGTCTGATTATTGGAGCTGTCACTATCACAGGGCTCGCGTGGCGAATTACCGGATTCACGATTGGACATAGCATTACGCTCTCTTTGGGGTATTTTGGTTTTGTACCGTCCGGTGAGTGGTTTATTGCAGCTGTCGAAACAGGAATAGCACTATCGATAATCTATGCGGCAATTTCTGCTTTGGCTTCATCAAACCAAAAGCATCAAGGAGGCGCAAGTTTTTTCTTAACCGCTGGCATTGGGTTGCTTCACGGCTTGGGGTTCTCTTTCGTCCTGCGAGAAATTCTAGGCCTTTCATCCAGCAATGTTTGGGTTAGCCTGCTGTCCTTTAACATTGGTGTGGAGCTCGGTCAGCTTGCAGTAGTTGCAGTGTTGTGGCCCGTAATGTGGATGATTGCGGGTTACAGCCAGCGCTGGCATAACTTGACGAAGTGGGTTATCGCGGTTCCTGCGATAACCATTGCCTCCGTATGGACTGGCGAGCGGGTTACGAGGCTACTGAGCACTCTCTAGAGTTATTTATGATCAGGGCATAAGAGTTATTTATGATCAGGACATACAGTGAGGCATGTTTGTAGGGAAATGAATGGTATCCGGATATGTGTTGTGCTCTGTCTATTTTCCTCGACGATGTGCCTGTCTGCGCATCAGAGTAATTCTGGATCAGATGGCCATTTTCCCCAAGCCACTGAACGGCATGTTGCCAGAGACGGGCGATTGTCTTTGACGGATGACTCACGGAAAACGGTGACATTACAAACCGCGTCAAAGCAGGCACATTACAAGGTGCCATTATCAATTAAATGGCAGATACAACTTCAGGGTAACTTGAATACCCAATACGATGTGGACCTTTATATAGTCGACCTGTTCGATACCTCCATTGAGAGTATTGCTTTATTGAAAAGCCGAAACCGTAAAGTGATTTGCTATTTCTCAGCTGGAAGTCATGAAGCCTGGCGCAACGATGCCTCGGATTTTGCTGATTCGGATATTGGTCGAAAATTGGATAACTGGCCCGGGGAACGATGGCTGGATGTCAGGAGCGATACCATAAGAAGAATTATGATGTTGCGTCTAGATCTGGCACAGACCAAAGGATGCGATGGAGTCGATCCAGATAACGTGGATGGCTATATAAATTCTACTGGCTTTAATCTGACGGCCAACGATCAACTGATGTTCAGTCGGTTTCTATCTCAAGAGGCTCATGCTAGAGGGCTGGTCATTGGATTGAAAAACAACGTTGATCACGCAAAAAAACTGGTTGATGAATTCGACTTTGCAGTCAATGAATCTTGCGAACTGTACGACGAATGTGATCTTCTACAGGTGTTCATTGATCAAGGTAAGCCCGTACTTCATATTGAATACAGCCCTGAGCTGGTTAAGAGTGCCGACATTTTTCATGCATTCTGTCGGAGACATGAACTTACCCGGTTTAGTAGTCTTGTACTACCCGTCGAACTTGATGATAGCTACAGATTGAGTTGTCAGGACATATAGTTTGATCATCTGGTGTTTAGTTGTAGTGTGCTGAATTACTCCCCGTCAAAAACGCTACGAGAGGCAACAATGCTTTATCAAGGCATGCTTCATTGTTCTTATCCATCATTGGGAAGTGGCTATTACCTGGCCCCACATGAGTAGGTAGATTCACGATTTGAGCCCTGTGTTGTTGGCGATTGAAATGGCGAACGATTGTTTTCCATTGTGTCGCGCGTTGTACCCACTCCGGATCGGTATCAAGATAGTCGCCTTGCACGATTACCAGCGGAATCTTGTCCATTGCCTCCAGTCTGTCTGACACGGTGTGAGGTTCTATGGCCAGCAATCCAGCGAGGTTATCAGGCACTGCACATGCAGCCTCGAAACTGCTGTCCGCACCCTCACCGTGAGCGATAACGATGGATTTGCCCAGCATTTCAAGGAGTTTTATCAGCGTTTTCGTCTGCTGCCGTTTGCTGTTTACGGAGTATGGCGAAAAAAATCGAGCGAAATTCTCTAAATGCTCTATCGGGAATAACTGCCTGGCAAAGCACCTACGTGCGGCATAATGTTCTGCTTTGCCAAATCGGTAAAAGCTCCAGGCTTCCTGCGCAGATCGTTGGGTGGAATACTCAGTCCGGCCATACCGATTGACGTCTGAACATCCTATATGGGCTGACTCTACAACGTGAACTTCAAAACCTCTTTCGATCAGATAATGTATCCATCCCTTACGTTGGTCAGGTGTATTCTGCCAGCATGTTCCAGACATACCGGCGCTTTGCACCAGCACAATGGGCGGAAAGTCGTTCCTCAGCCTCGGCGTGAAGTACTGTATGCAGGCTTGCCCAGCGACAAAGGAGCCAGACGACAGGTCTTCTGCCAATGTTTTCGAGACATTGTCATGCCATTCTTGTTCAATAGCAGTCGAAGCGTAAGCTTCACCTCCTACAAAATAACTACCAAAGTCTGTCAAATTCAAGGCTTTAGCTCACATAGTTTTAAAATTGATACTTAGAAAAATTTGCGATAGATGAACTTTTAGTGTTATGCCACTAGTATCGTTTTTCAAAGATAATAATCAATAGACTATTATCTAAGGAATCATTTCTATTTTGGAAAGTATATGGATCAGCTTGCCACAATAAGGCTTTTCAGAGAGGTCGTCGAAAGCGGTAGCTTTTCTAAGGCAGCTGAGCGTTTAAGAATATCCGCCCCTGTAGCCAGCAAGCGACTAGCGCAACTGGAGCGGCATCTGAACGTAAGACTATTAAATCGAACGAGCAGACGACAGAGCCTGACTGAAGCAGGAAAATCATACTACGAGCAGTGCCGAGAGGTGCTTGATCTGCTCGATGCAGCAGATTCTGAACTGGGTAGCCGTGCAAAAGAGGTTCGAGGTCACCTGAAGGTTGCAGCGCCCAATTGGTGCGCAGACAGTAAGTTCACAGAAGTCATTGCGAGTTACTGTAAACGCTATCCCGATGTGGTGATCGATATTCGATTAGAGAATCGAAAGATTGATGTGGTAGCTGAAGGTTTTGATGTTGCCCTAAGGGCGTCACAGCAGGAACCCCCTTTTATTCATTCACGACCACTGTGTAATCTATCGCTGATTTTAGTTGCCGCGCCACAGTTTGTTAAACAGCTACCTAAAAAATGGCCGGATCCCGAGCCGCTTCCTGTCAATGTGATCATACCGAGTTACTTGGAAGTGGATTTTATGGTGTACAAAATGTCAAATGGAGAGAAGTCTATTCGGCTTGTTCCTGTCATGCGTTCTGATAACACGACGCTTTCTTGGCATGCAGCTAGAGCTGGCATAGGGGCGGCTTTTTTACCTAATTTTATGATTGAGGATGATTTGCGCACGGGAAAACTGGAAAAGGTTTTTTCAGATAGCGATATAGGTATGTCGCTAACGTTTTTTGCCATCTACCCCAATCGTCAGTATATGCCACCAAAGCTAAGTACTTTCATAGATCATCTAATGGAAACATTGCGCTTTTAGCCTGGCTATATTTCTCAAGCTACAAACACTTATTATCAGTGTTTGATTCGTTAGATGTTTTTGTCAGCACCTGTACCGCTCTGCAGGCGTTCACCGCGCCGCTATCAGGATCAGCAGTTTCCTCGAGCAGAGAAAGTAGTGATGCAGGCGATAGAGTGGGGGATAGGCCACGAATGACGGCCGCAAGTCCTGATATGTGGGCAGTGGAGAATGAGCTGCCATCAAAGAAATCATACTGTTCGTCTGGCAGTGTGCTGAACACTCTGCGTCCAGGAGCCGTGATGGGTAGCTTCTGTGCACTGGGCATTGCTACCGCTATGGTGCCTGCAATTGAGGTAGGAAATGCCGGAGAATTATGCCCGGGTCGTGCACCTACCACAATAATATTGTTGGTCATCGCGGCTTCAACCAATCGTGACAGCAGTGGATCGGGTGGTCCGGTTAGACTCAGGTTTATGATGTCCACATCCTCTTGGATTGCAAAATTAAGGGCTTTGGCCAAGGTCAGGGAGTTGCATTGTGCGCCATCATTGTCAGATTGCGGATACCAGCATGCCTTGAGCGAAAGTAAGTTGGCACCGGGCGCAATGCCCACCATACCCGTTGCGTTGTTCGCAGTGGCGGCAATGATGCCTCCGACTGCGGTGCCGTGGATGTCGGTGTGAAATTCAACTTCATTTTGATCCACAAAATTTCGGATTAGCTCTGTATTGGATACTAGATCTGGATGCTTGCTATCCAGCCCTGTATCAACAACAGCAACACGAACCCCATCACCGCTTGACCAGGTGTGAGAATTTAAAGCCTGCATGGAGTGAAAACCATGCTGAAGGGATAGATAAGGATCGTTGTACTCTTTACCCTGTATTTGAAAACTGTTTACGACTTGAGCAGACTCAATCTCTGGTTCTGCAGGCAATGCTCTGATCAGAGCCTCTCTGCTCAGAGGGCCGTCATTTTCGAATATTATGCAATAAATATTGATCGCCGGCAGGGGCCAATCAGCGACACGGGTCAATCCATACGTCGATTTAAGATTATTGATGAAGGCTACGTATTTTGTCGGCAATGCTTCGGCAGTTAGGCTGACATTGGTAGTAGTTAGTTGATCATGTTCGGCAGGCGTCATCGTAATGAGGATGAGATCCTGTTCCAGATTGTTTTCGTAGTTACCAAAGGTCATGTCGGTTGTGACGCTACGAATCTGCGGCGTAACGTTGTTTGATACACATCCAGATACACAAGATAAAAAGAGTATCACCGTTACCATGCGAAACAGCTCAGATCTGAATCTGGATTCATTGATACCGCTACTTAAGCGACTCACTGTGATATTCCCGCGTCAACAATGCCTTTTTTAGAAAGCAGCGTATCAATGAATTCTGTCAATGCGGCGGGCGACAAGCTTGTATCTGAATCAACGTTATCCATGGCCAGTTTAAAACTGTTTTTCTGGTGCTCTATCGGGCTTGCTGTAAAGTCACCAAGTTGCTGAAGTTCATCTAGTACAGTTTTCACTTCGCTAGAGCTTAGTGTCTCATCGAGTCGGACATAGAGTTGTATTTGAGTGTCCTGCACATCAGAACTGAGTACTTGATAGGGGCCTTCAGATCCGGGTGCAGGCGTTGTTTGAGACTGAAAAACAAAGAGAACAGCCGCTAATATACATACGCTAGCTAGAGCCCATGCACCACGATGACTGGGTGCTAGCTGATGCCAGATCGATTCGAACTTGGTTTGTAGTTGGCTCTGTATCGATCCTCGGGGTTTATCGGCTGCAATGCGTTGCCGCATTCGTGCTAAAGAGGCAGAGGTATTCGGTTCATCGGCGGGAGCATCCCTCAGAACTTGATACAGGTTGGTTAGTGACTCAACTTCCCCGCGGCAGGATTCGCATAGCTCCACATGTTTTTTCAATTGCATGGCTTCTGACTCACTCAGCGTTCCGTTAACAAGCCAAGGGAGCTGGCTTATTATTTCATCATGTTCACTGCCTGATTGAGTAGTGCTATTCATTCCAATTGTCCTGTGAAGTGTTAAACCTCAGTTGTACGCACCTATTGCTAGCAGTTTCTTTCGAGCGCTAAACATTCGAGTTTTAACCGTGTTGGCCGGGCAACCCACAATCTCTCCAATTTCTGCACTGGACCAGCCGAGCGCTGTGAGCTCTACAACTGCACGTTGCTTTGGATTTAGAGATTGAACTGCCGCTAACACATCTGCTGTTCTTCCTCTCAATTCGGCTTTGATGGAAGGGTCATTGGCCTCATTTTGATCCTCTAAAGCGTCGGGATCATCGCCGGATTGAGTGAATCTTGAGTGGCGGGCACTAGATCGTGTCGCTTTCATAGCCGTTCTGAATCCTATTCCGAAAATCCAGGTCGATACTTTGGATTTTTGTTGAAATCTAGCTGCGCTGTTCCAAACGGCAAAAAGTGTGTCTGACACTATTTCCTCCACTTGCATAGGATTGCTGGTGATACGTTGGACGAAACGATACAGCTTAGGGTGATAACGACGATAAAGAGATTCGAACGCAGCCTGATCTTGTTGCGCGATAAGCTCTAACTCTCTAATGTCATCCGTTTCCTGAGTTGAACCTCCCGTTCGTGGAGTCGAATCCATTGTTTTTACAACCATGAGCCAGCCTTCGCGTCGATAACCATTGAGTACCCGCGCGGAATCAAACGGTTCACTGCGATGCCGAAGAGGAAAGCTGGTTTAGCTAAGTGTTTGTTTTTAGAGAAAAAGCAAGTGCACGCACTTATCCCTGATTGTTAGTAAAGCGATTAGTATATCGTTCGACCAATCCAATCCAATCTTATCTTAGTATCCTCTATATCAGATAACTCCTGTCAAGCTTGTAAATGTAACGCGATCAATTTGACTGTCAGGTGTAGCGATTTATCGAATGGTCTCAGCACAAGTACTGAGCTTTGATCGCACCAAAAACGAGCATCGCCCCCGGTTTAATTTCTGGCGTATCGACTGGTGTTGGATCGGTATTACTGGTTCTGGGCCGATCTTTTGTAGTCAGGTCGATGCATCCAACTAAGAAGATGCAGCTAATCAGTATGCTTATTCGACCTGCATCATGAAACAGCTTGATTACAATGTGCATCGTGCTCTCTGTAGTTATTCAAATGGTTGTTACAAAGTGTTGTACTCCGTATGTGCCTGTTTATCGCCGTACGGTTTGATCGCTGGTTGAATTTGTGGGCTTAGCTAACTACCGAAGGACCAGAAATCAGATGAAACCAACGCGCTATCCTGATTGAGCTGACGCTGCTTAGTACTAAATGAGCCTTAGCTGCGCTAGAGGTTGCGCTGTAGATTTAGACTAGCTTGCCACGAGCAGAAACTGGAATCACTTGCACGATCTCATCACCTCGTACGCAGACCAGTTGATCAACCATATTCACTGCGACACAGACATGATTGGGTACAACACGCACAACATCCCCAACCAGGGGTTTTACATTGCATTTAGATAAATCCAGAAAACCATGTTCTTCTGCGAACTTGTGAATACGGGCGCTTGGGTGCTCGAGAAGTAAACCAAACCCTTCCAAGCCGCCGGTATCAGACGTTAGCGTCTTGGAGCCTGCATCTAAAATACCGCGCTCCGGACCTGCCCGGCTGACCACACTGCTGTATACCGAGAAAGCGCAATTTTCAAGTGTGGCTATCCCAGCCTCCATCATCATTAGATCGTTAAAAATGCAAGTGCCTGCGCGGTGTTCTGTAGCACCTTTTAGCTGGCCGATATTGGCAAAATTAGGGGTGCCGCCGGTAGAAACGATGGTGGCGTTCATGCCTAACTCAGTGAGTCCGTCGGCTACTTCGTCGTAGAAGGCTTGAGTCTGTGGCCATCCGTCCAGTGGTGGGTAAAATAGCAGTCCGACGAAATTGAGCATCGGGTTAGTTTTTATTATTTGGGCAAGCTCTAGTGCCTGAGTGGGTGTCTCAACCCCCGCGCGCTGCTGACCTGTATCGCATTCAATCAACACATCCATCACGCGATCAGCCTGCGCTGCGGCCTTTGCATACGCGTCAAGTGACACGCTATTATCAGCGCAGACTTTTAACGATACTCGCTTCTGTAGCGCCGCGAGCCGACCTGACTTGGCAGCTCCCAGCAAATTACTGGCTATGACTATATCGGTAATGCCAGCGTTAACCATAACTTCTGCTTCACCCAGTTTTTGACAGGTAATGCCGCGTGCGCCTGCCTTGAGTTGCATCTTTGCAAGGTATGGAGATTTGTGCGTTTTTATGTGAGGACGGTTATTGAGTCCAGCCTCGTCGCATAGCGCTTGAGCGTTGGCTATATTGCGCTCTACTATGTCCAGATCGATAACAGGGCAGGGTGTGCCAAAGTTTTCTATCACCGATTTTTTAAGTTTTACTGAATGGTCAGTCATGGTTTTTTTACAGCCGTTACACATCCTGTGTTTGGCAGCATATCTTATTAATAGAAGGAGGTCATGAACTCATGAACATGCATTGCTACGGGCTTGCATTTTCAGATAGGGTGAGATAGATTTTTTCTCCACAGTTCCGTCGCTGATCAACCTCATGGCAGGCCAGAAGCGTTTGCCGTAGCGTTTGCCACGCTGGCAACCAATCCGGTCATTCATATCCCAGCCATCCTGGTGGGTGTGTTGCCAATTTATATCGATAAGCGTAAGGCTGAATTTATGGTAAACAACGGTGGGCAAGTAGCTTAATGAACAAGAAGCCGAATTTTCTATTTGTTATCACTGATCAGCACCGGGCTGATCACTTAGGCTGCTATGGCAATGCAGTCGTTAAAACACCGCATATCGATACCCTGGCAAAACAAGGCCAACGCTGGGATCGTTTCTATGTTGCTAATCCCATTTGTATGCCAAACAGAGCATCCATCATGACCGGACGGATGTGTTCAGTTCATGGAGCCAGACACAATGGCATACCACTATCAAAAGACCAATCGACATATGTCGAACTATTGAAGGATGCTGGCTATAACACTGGTTTGATTGGTAAATCGCATTTGCAGAGTTTTACAGGACTACCCGCCACTAATACTTATCAGCCAGAAGAGGGCAAGCAGTCACCCTCATTGCACCTACGTGATGCCTTTAAAAATAATCGCCACACAAGCGATTATGATCTTGAAGTTACCAGTCAATGGAACACGCCGCTGGCAAGTAGAATTGATGGAGATTTTTACGGGTTTAGCCATGTTGAGATTGCTGCCGATCATGCTGACAGGGCCTGTGGTGATTATCTGCTGTGGGCACGTCAGCAACATCCTGCGTTTGACCAGCTGGTAGGTCCTGAAAACGCGCTGCCTGATAGTCGCATAAACGCACCACAGGCTTGGCGTACGGCAGTCCCGGAAGAGCTCTACTCTACAACCTGGATTGCCGATCGTTCGGAGCAATGGTTAGAAGAACAAGCCGAGAAAGAACAACCTTTTTTTCTACAAATGTCTTTCCCCGATCCACATCATCCGTTTACACCACCGGGTCGTTATTGGGATATGTACCAGGCGGATGATATCGAACTACCGGCCTCGTTCTCTCAAGGCAATCTCCCGCCTATACGTGCAATGCAAGAGGCGATGAAAAACGGTAGTGATGCCAGGGATAACCAGAGTCCATTTGCTGTAACTGCCAATGAGGCGCGTGAGATTATAGCTCTTACGTATGGCATGATCACTATGATTGATAATGCCATAGGCCAGGTTCTTGCCAAACTTGATGCGTTGAACCTCAGGGACAATACCATAGTCATTTTTACGTCAGATCATGGTGACTACATGGGTGATCACGGATTGATGCTGAAGCTGCTTCTTCATTACCAGGGTCTGGTGAAGGTACCCTTCATCTGGAACGATACGAACAGGGCCTGTCAGGACAAGGTTCGACAGGATTTATCCTCTTCCATTGACATAGCATCAACCATACTTGCTAGAGCGGGTATTCAGCCCTACAACGGTATGCAGGGAAGGGATCTGTTCTCCAGTGAGCCACCTGATGGAGTCGTTATCGAAGAGGACAGCCAACGTACCATGACCGGGTTTGATCGACCCCAACGGGTTCGGACGCTTGTAACGCAACGCTACCGGATGTCGCTCAGGCAAGGCGAAGATTGGAACGAGCTCTATGACTTGCAAAATGATCCCGATGAGATTCATAACGTATACGATGATCCCGACCATATTCAGATAAGAACTGAAATGACGGAAACCATGATCAAACGCATGATTGATCTTCAGGACCGTTCGCCATTGCCAGCGTACAGGGCGTAGTAAAGCTTCAGCTAATACCGTAAAACTCTGCAGCTGTATCACAAAACAGTCGCTTATTCTCTGCCTCGGATAAGTGGCTGCTTAGCCTCTGTGCCTGCTCAAACCAGTCGTTATATTCGCAACGCAGACGTGCAACAGGCCAATCAGAACCCCACATGCTGCGCTGCGCACCAAATACAGTGAGTATATGGTCGGTATAGGGTTTAAGCACAGCATCAGACCAATCCGTAACCGACTCAGTCACGAGCCCGGAAATCTTACAGTAAGCATTAGTGTTTTGTGCCAGTTGGGTCATACCTTTTGCCCACTGATTAAAACTGGTTTCGTCATGAGAATCCAATTGCGGTTTCATACCATGATCGATAACAGCACGCAGCTTCGGGTACTGGCTCAAGAGTGTGTGAAAGTTATCCATATGGCGTGGAAAACCCAGGCAATCGAATGTCAGCTTAAGGTCGACAAGGGCTTCAAAAGCCCATTGAATATCAGCGCGGAGCATCCAGCTGTCATCAGCAATATCCTGGATCATTGGTCTGACACCCACGAATTTCGGATGTGCGGCTAGTCGCTTAAGGGTGTTTATTTGAGTTGGATCTTCGAAATCAATCCAACCAACAACCTTTGCAACCTGAGCACTGCTATCGGCAATGCCCAGCAGGTACTCGGTTTCTGCAACGCTCGGTGCTGCTTGAACCAATACTGTTTGACCAACTCCTGTGCTATCCAGAGCAGCCGAGAGATCAGCTGGTGAATAGGGGCGACTGAGTACTGGATCGTCTGCTGGCATCCATCCATAATCACCGCGAGCGGGGTGCCAAAAATGTTGATGCGAGTCGATGTGTCCCATGGCTACAGGGGCCAACAAGTACCGCTGAATTTTCGCGGCAGAACGATGAGTGAACCCATACATCCATGGGGTTTGGCGTTGTTACATGCGGCTTGCAATGTTTCCATGTTCGCTAAGTTGATACATAGTGAATGCTTGTTTGCACTCTATAGCAATGACGGGATTTGAGCCACCTGAAATTGCACTTTAGGCTCACGCATGGTGAGGATCAATTGCACATAGTTTGCGTACTGCTCCAGCCCTTTTTCGTGTTGGGTGAGGGGCATTTATCCAGGCATTGCTGCACTAAAACTGTGCGCAATGCGTATATTAAGCAAAGCGAACTTCATTCCTGAAATTTCTGTGCTAGTAAGGTATCTTTTTCCCTAGTTTCCCACCTTGCGTTGTCAGTTCATGAAAGAAAAATCCCAGTCCTTTGTCGACCGACTGGAGCGACTCGTCCAGAGCATCTACCCTGATCTTGACTCCAGCATATTATCCAGTCTGATTATTGAGGCGTTCTGGCCTGCGCATACGACCCGTCGTAAGCGGGGACGTCTGCCAGGCAATCGACGCTGGTCAGAACAGGATGCATTGCTGATTACCTACGGCAATTCGATTGTCGACGGTGCGCACAAGCCACTTGATCTGTTGCATGATTTTCTTTTGACCAACCTGAAAGGTGTTCTCAATAGCGTTCATATTCTGCCGTTTTTTCCCTATACGTCCGACGATGGGTTTGCTGTACTGGACTTTCGAGCGGTCAACTCGCAGTTGGGAGAATGGTCAGACATCAACCGATTGGCTAACGAATTCACTCTGATGTCAGACCTTGTGCTAAACCACGTATCAAGTCAGAGCAACTGGTTTAATGAGTATCGTCAGGGTCATGCTCCCTATGATGAGTTTTTCTTTGAAGCATCTCCTGAGGATGATTTGAGTGATGTTGTGCGCCCTCGAACCACACCCTTGCTCCAGGAGGTAGAGACCACTAAAGGAGCACGGCACGTATGGTGTACATTCAGCCACGATCAGATTGATCTGAATTTTAAGAACCCTGAAGTTTTACTTGAGTTTCTTCGAATCATTCGTTTGCATGTGGACAATGGTGTGCAGATTATCCGTCTTGATGCTGTGGCTTTTTTATGGAAGGAGGTTGGGTCTCCCTCCATCCATTTGCCACAAACACACGCCATTATCCAACTCATGAGATTGCTGAGTGACTACGCATCAGAGAAGATAATTCTACTTACGGAAACGAATGTACCCAAAGCCGAAAATCTCAGTTACTTTGGAAATCGTGATGAAGCGCATGCCATCTATAACTTTCCGTTACCACCTCTGATTTTGCATGCGATGATGTCTGGTTCGGCAAAACATCTAAACCGCTGGCAAAGCGCGATGCCACCGGCCCCGTTGGGTTGTGCGTACTTGAATTTTACTGCCAGTCATGATGGTATCGGGATGCGACCCGCTGAGGGCTTGCTGTCAAACGACGACATCGATCAGGTTATTGACACCGTAAAAGAGTTAGGTGGGTTAGTGTCCATGCGCACCCTGCCTGATGGCAGTGAGTCTGCCTACGAACTCAATACGACTTTCTATGAGGCGATGAGCCGTACCTTTAAAGGCGTAGACGATCATCAATTTGATCGGTTTATTTGCTCACAAACCATCGTCATGTCACTTGAAGGTATTCCTGCTTTCTATATTCATTCAATGCTTGCAACTCCAAATGATTTGGAACTTGTCGAGTATCGTGGAATGAACCGGGCTATCAATAGACATCAGTGGGATTATCCTGAGTTGCAACGCTTGCTTGCTGATCCGGCATCCCAGCAAGCACTGACCATCCAGGCATTATCAAAACGCTTGAAATTACGCGCCAAACAGATTGCCTTTCATCCCAATGCAACCCAATTTACTGTGAACATTGGCAATCAAAGTATATTTGGTTTGTGGCGACAAAGCCTGGATCGTAGCCAATCAATTTTTGCACTGCACAATGTAAGTGATGAGAATCAGCTGCTTGAAACAGCTTCCCTCAATCTAATCGACGATGAGATCTGGGTGGACCTGCTCTCGGGTAATGCGATCGAGGCAGGTACGCACATAACCTTAGCTCCTTATCAATGCCTATGGATTACCAATCGGCAGTAGAGCTAGCTAAATTCAGCGTCATCTTCAGCAGCTGCACTATGCAGGGCCATCAGGAAATCCGGGTCTGCTGAATAAACACGATTCCAGGTGGGTATGAAAGGTGTTTCGTGCGGGTTCTCTAAAAAGAAATGGCCCGCACGCATTAGATTTTCTGCGAATAGCTCAATGCAGCGTTCTTCTTCGTGCCTGTCTACCACTAGTCCGTTCATCTGCGCATCGTCGTAGTAGGCATTTAGCAGATCAAGTGCGCTGCGGTAGTAGGTTGCTTTCAGCGTGCGAAATATATTGGGAGAAAAGACGCAGCCATCTGCCGCCAATTTGCGAAAAATTGCCTTGCAAATATCCGTTGACATTCGATTCAAGCCAGCTGTCGCATCCTCTTCGCTTAGCGTTTGATGTTTATGATCATAGGCATCTGATATTTCCACCTGACACACAGCTTTGGGCGCAAGGTTGCGCCATGCCTCGGATAAAACACCTATTTCCAGTCCCCAGTCAGATGGAATGCGCAGATCGGGCAATATCGTGGTACGCATTGCGAATTCGCCTGACAATGGATATCGAAAGCTACGCAAGTAGTCCAGATAATCATGATCGCCGATCACACGTTTTAGAGCGATTAACAGAGGACTCACCAGCAAGCGGGTAACTCTGCCATTAAGTTTGCCTTGACCAATGCGGGCATAAAAACCTTTGGAAACTTGATAAGGGAAGTTGGGGTTAGCAACCGGGTAGATCAAACGAGCGAGCATCTCATTGTTGTACGTGACAATGTCGCAGTCATGTATGGCCATAACTGCACTATCAGCACAGGCGATCAGATACCCAATAGAAGACCAAACGTTCTTGCCTTTACCTTGCTCGGCAGGTGCAAGGCCTAATTTGTCCAATCGCCTCTCAAGCTCAAGCATTCGAGGGCTATCGTTCCAGATCACGATATGGTTCTGATTCAGGCCTTTGAAGAATTCTTTGGCATAACGAAATTGCTGCTCGTCCGCTCGGTCAAGTCCGATCACAACACGATGCAGATACTTTACCTTTGCAAGTTCAGCCAGTATGTTGGGCATCGCTGGCGTCTCTAGTTCCGAATAGAGGCACGGCAGCACCAGGGAAAGCTTACGGCTTTGAGCAAAGGATTCCAACTCATAGGTCAATTCATCAGCGCTGCGCGTACGTAGATTATGTAGCGTTGCGATATTTCCGTTTTGATGAAAATCTGCCATAGACTGTCTTTCCTAATTCAGTTGAACTGTTTGGAGTTAGTTAATTTCAAGGCGAGAAATGATACCTAATATTGCCTTGTTCCACCCTTGTGGTCCTGCTAGCTCGGTACGAATGATCTGACCGTTTGCTTCGTTTGTTAAGCGGGGTAAAGGATTGCGGTGAGGGTTTGCCACAATTACACCGATGTCTGCTGCCTCCAGCATTTCAACATCGTTAGGCGCATCACCCAGGGCAATGGTGTATCGAGGGTTGTACTGTTTAATGATCTGCTGCATGCAGTCAGCTTTGGTCTGTCCATAGGATAGCGTTAAAAATCGTCCGCCTTCACGGGCAAAAATTCCTTGTCGAGACAATAACTCTAAAAATTTGATTTGCTGCGCCTGTGAGCCGCTCCATATGCCCGGCTCAGAGTAGGTGCGCTGTGTTGCAAGCATTGCGCTGTCAATGGTAAGACCGGTCGCATCAACCACTTCCTGTAATTGCATGTCGCCAAAGCCCTTAAAACACTGCCGCAAATCAACGGGTAGTTTATCTAGAGTAGATCGAAGATCCGCATAGCGGCTGCCTTGTTGGCTGTCTGTAGCATTCGGTGTCAAAATCGCTGCGCCATTTTCGACTATCGCTGGCCACTGCATAAGTCCAATGCTACGTTGCAAATTGATTAGTTCTGCTGAGGTCTTGCTGCTGGCCAGTATAACGCCTGCACCTAAGCGATCGAGTGCGTCTAAAGCTGGCTGGGCTGCATCCCAACGGTAAGTATCGTGATCAATCAGCGTTCCATCAAGATCGCTAAAAACGAGAATGGGAATCGAAGAGGTCATTACCCGTTTACGGTTCAACAGTTTTGTGAAGGGTGTTATTGATATCGAAACGCCTAATACTGCCCTGAGAAGTATGACTTATCCGCGATGATTTGTGTGACTGTTAGAATGTCGGGAGCAGTGAGCGATGGCTGGCAACAAACGAGGAACAGAGTAAATGACTGACAATGCCAAGGTGATTATTGCGGGAGGAGGCCTTGGTGGGTTGGCTTTAGCATTAACTCTACATCAGATAGGTGTCCCTTTTGTTGTCATAGAATCCTCACGGGAAATGCGCCCTGTGGGTGTTGGCATAAACGTGCAGCCCAATGCTGTAAGGGAACTTTTCGATCTGGGTATCGGAGCTGAATTGCTCGACACCGTTGGCTTACCTGCGCTGGAATGGGCGCTGGTGGGGTTGAATGGGAAGGAGGTGTACGCAGAGCCACGAGGTCTGGAAGCCGGCTATCATTGGCCTCAGTATGCAGCCCATAGAGGCAAGTTGCATATGTTGCTTTTCCAACAACTGTTGGAAAGAGCGGGTCGCGCTTCAGTGCAATTGGGCACCAGCGTTGAATCCTATTCAAACAATGCGAAGGGCGGTGTGACGGTTACGCTTCGCTGTAATGACGGATCGGCATCTGAAATAACGGGCAGTTTGCTGATAGGAGCGGATGGCATACACTCGGCTGTTCGAGCACAGATGCATCCGAGTCAACCGCCCATACATTGGGGTGGCGCTGTGATGTGGCGAGGTACTGTACGTGCAAAACCATTACGCACGGCGTCCTCATTCGTTGGGCTAGGCACTCATCGACATCGAATGGTCATCTATCCAATATCCGAAACCGGTAGGGATGGCACGGCGCTGATAAACTGGATAGCAGAGGTGACTATGGATAATCGTGAGGGTTGGCCCAATGATTCCTGGTTTCAACCTGCTGAGATTGATAGCTTCGTGCATCACTTTGATGAGTTCCGTTACGACTGGCTCGATGTGCCGTCAATGTTGCGCCAAGCCGATTGTGCCTATGTCAACCCGATGATCGATCGTGATCCCATACCAACCTGGGTGGACGGCTCAGTAGCATTGATGGGCGATGCCGCACACGCCATGTATCCCACTGGCTCAAACGGTGCCAGCCAAGCTATTGTGGATGCTCGGGTTATAGGTGCCGCAATGCTGACCCATGGTGTAACACCAGATGCACTTTACGCATATGACGAACAATTGTGTTCCAAAGTATCGGAGCTTGTATTGCGCAATCGATCCGCTGGTCCATTTGGTTTGCTTAATAGTTTGGATGACCGGTGTGGAGGCGTGTTTGATGAGATAGAGGATGTCTTTCCTTTGCAGGAACGCCTTGACTTCATGTCCAAATACAAAGCGGCTGCTGGATTTGCTATCGACAGTTTGAACAATGCTGCTCCAACTATAGCGCAGGGTTCGAAGCTTGCCTAACGACACACTTTAGTGCGTTTTTCAGGCATCGATTTCATACATGGGGCATGGTGCCTGTGAGCTCCTTGCTGACTGGAGCTGATGCTTAGCTTCTCTGATCAGTGTGCAATCATTATATGGCGCACAGCGGTGTAATCTTCCAAGGCATACATAGACATGTCTTTACCATAGCCAGATTGTTTGAGACCACCATGCGGCATTTCGTTAGTTAACATGAAATGGGTGTTAACCCATGTGCAGCCATACTGTAGCTGCGATGATACTTCCATGGCACGTCCAATGTCCCGGGTCCACACAGAACTTGCCAGGCCATACGGGCTGTCATTGGCCCAGTCAACAACGGGATCATCTTCTTTGAAGGCAGTCACCGATACAACGGGTCCGAACACTTCTCGCTGTACAATTTCATCGTTTTGTAGTGCACCGGCGATAACCGTTGGTTGAAAGTAGAAACCGTTGCCATCCACCTCCGCACCTCCGGTCACAATGTCTATATGCGATTGTTCTGCAGCACGGGCTACGAAGCTTGCGACTCGATCACGCTGGCGATTGGATATCAGAGGTGGTATTTCATTCAACGTATCATCGGGGTTGTCGTAGACAATACTCGCTGCTGCGCTGGCAAGCTCAGCTACCAGTTCGTCGTGAATGCCTACATGTGCATAGATTCGGCACGCAGCAGTACAGTCTTGTCCTGCATTGTAATAGCCAAAGGCCTTTAGCCCTTCCACAACAGACGAGAGATCCGCATCGTCATAAACGATGACCGGTGCTTTACCGCCTAATTCGAGGTGGGTGCGCTTAACTGTTTTACTGGCCGCCATCAGTACTTTTTTACCGGTGGCTACATCACCCGTAATTGAAACCATATCTACGTGGCGATGATTGATAAGACTATTACCGACAGATCCGCCCTGACCGGTGATAACGTTGACAACACCGGTGGGCAAAATATCAGCCAGTATCCTGGCAAATGCTAATGCTGTTAACGGGGTTTGTTCTGATGGTTTCATGACCACCGTATTACCACCGGCTAGAGCAGGTGCTATTTTCCAGGCCATCATCATGATCGGATAGTTCCATGGCGCTATGGATGCCACCACGCCGATAGGATCACGACGAATCATTGATGTGTGACCGGCCATGTAGTTGCCGGCTACCGGGCCATTCATGTTTCGAACAGCGCCTGCAAAATAACGGAAGCAGTCGGCTACCGCTGGTATTTCCTCATTGCGAACTTCATTGATCGGCTTGCCACAATTCAAGGTCTCAATTTTGGCCAGTTCTTCCAGGTTTTTTTCAACAGCGTTGGCTATGGCCAGCAACAGATTTGAGCGCTCTCCAGGAGTCGTCTTTGACCAGCTCTTGAATGCCGAGCGGGCAGCAGAGACAGCACGATCGATTTGTGCCGGGGAAGCCTCCGGCATGTTGACAATCGTCTCGCCTGTGCGCGGATTCAATATGAGCTCTTCGGTTTCGCTTCCCACTTCAAAGTCGCCACCAATCAGCATATTCGTATCCATTGAAATCCCCATTATTTGCCCTGCACCGCGGTATTTTCATTGCCACGTGTCAGATAGTAAGCGCCAAGAATTGGCAAGAAAGTAACCAGCACCACAACCATCGCCACCACATTAGTCACGGGCCTTTGTCTGGGACGAACCAATTCCTCGAGCATCCAGATAGGCAGTGTTTGCTGTTGTCCTGCAGTAAAGGTTGTAACAATGACTTCATCAAAACTGAGCGCGAAGGCCAGCATGCCACCCGCCAGAAGAGCGGTTGCGATGTTGGGCAGGACAATCAGTCGAAACGTCTGAAAGTAGTTAGCGCCAAGATCGAGCGACGCCTCGATTATCGAACCCGACGTGCGTCTGAACCGTGCAACCGCATTGTTGTAAACCACTACGATACAAAACGTGGCATGACCAATCACAATGGTCCAGAAGGAGTAGGGTATGTCTGCCAGGTTGAAGGCGGCTCTCAGTGAAATTCCGGTGACGATGCCAGGTAATGCAATGGGCAGGATGACTAACAGTGAAATTGTTTCACGCCCCCAGAATCTCCATCGGGCAACCGCAGCTGCGCACAGTGTTCCGAGTACCATTGCTATCAAAGTTGATATTGACGCAACGCGCAAGGAAAGCCCCAGTGCTTGCCAGACATCTTCACGTTCCCAGGTAACTGCAAACCATTTTAGTGTGAGTCCTGGTGGCGGCCATTGGTAGGATTTATCTTCGGTGGTAAACGCATAGACAAATATCAACAGAATAGGCAGGTGTAAAAACAATAGTCCTGCCGTTGCGGTCACCTTGAGTGTCAGCGAGGCCTTAGAGTGCATCAAAGGCTCCCAATCGTCTGGCTATGCTGAGGTAGATACCCATGATCACAATAGGAACCACGGCAAACGCTGCAGCGAGGGGAATGTTGCCTGCGGTACCCTGAAACTGGTAGACCGCCTGACCGATCATGCGAGCTGAGGTACCCACAATTTGCGGGATGATGTAATCCCCCATCGTTAGTGAAAAGGTAAAGATGGAGCCTGCGATGATGCCAGGCAGAGCCAATGGCAATATGACATGGCGCAGGGTTTGCGCAGGCCTTGCACCCAGGTCGCCGGATGCCTCCAGCATTGAGCGAGGCACTCTCTCCAATGACGCCTGGATAGGCAATATCATGAAAGGCAGCCAGACATACAGGAACACAAGAAAGGTCCCGGTCCAACTTACTGAGAGCGAATTGCCTCCGAGTACTGGAATCGAAAGGTAGGCCTGAAGTAGCCACGAGAGATGGAACGTTTCGAACAGCCAGTTCAGAATTCCTTCTTTGGCCAGGATCAGTTTCCAAGAATAAACCTTGACCAGATAACTGGACCACAAAGGCAGCATGATGCCGAGATAAAATACAGCTTTCCAACGACCATGAGCATAGCGCGCTGCAAAATAGGCGATCGGAAAGGCTACGATGGCAGCTGCAATTGTGACAGTCGTTGCCATGGCTACTGTGCGCAGCAGGATATCCATATTAGACGGGCGCAGCAGTTCACCGTATGTTTTAAGCGTTAACTCATAGTTGATAAGCCCAGAGAACTCGTCGATGGAAAAGAAGCTTTGCGCCAGTAATGCGAAAAGAGAACCGAGGTAAATGATGCCCAGCCAAAGCAAAGGTGGAAGCAGCAATAACAGCAGCAATAATCGAGGCTTGCGCCATAAAAGGTCTGATGTAGTGCTTCTGGATGACGTTGACACGGCCACCTTAGTGCTCATGACTGCCCGGTGGTATGTCGCTGGGTTCTAGAAGATGCAGTGCGTTGTCGTCCCAACCCAGATAGACAGAACTTCCCATCTCGGGTAGTTCTGCATGCTTGGGTAAAAGCACAGAGAGGCTAACGTCATCCATCTGGACATCAAGTCGTTTACTTGCACCCAGAAAAGCATGGCCTGTCACGGTGGCAGCTAAGCCTGAATTCTGAAGTCTGATGCTTTCTGGGCGTAAGCTTGCCTCGCAGGATTTTCCTGTTAGACGGTTTACCAGGCTTACTGGAAGCAGGTTGGAAGATCCAACAAAGCTTGCGACAAATGCTGTGCGAGGGTGATCGTACAAGTCTTGTGGTTTGTCTATCTGTTGCAGCTTGCCCTCACTAAACACGGCAACGCGATCGGCCATCGACAGCGCCTCGGTTTGATCGTGTGTGACGAATACAAAGGTAATGCCCAAATGCTGCTGTAGAGTTTTTAATTCGCTTTGCATCTGCTCTCGAAGCTTGAGGTCGAGCGCACCCAGAGGCTCGTCGAGCAAGAGCACCCTGGGTTTGTTGACCAGCGCACGTGCCAGTGCAACTCGCTGTCGCTGACCACCGGATAGTTCGGTTGGCTTGCGTGTAGACATGCCTGTTAACGCAACCAGCTCAAGAGTTTCATCGGCTTGTTTGTGGCGTTGTTGTTTGCCCATGCCCGAAATTCTTAGTCCAAAGGCGACGTTGTCCCGCACATTCATGTGCGGAAACAGCGCGTAGTCCTGGAATACTGTATTAACCGGTCGATGATAGGGTGCAACACTGTTGACCGGCTTATCAAATAACAGCACCTCGCCCCGGGAAGGTTGTTCGAAACCAGCTACGAGTCGTAAACACGTAGTCTTTCCAGATCCCGAAGGGCCGAGCATGGCAAAGAACTCACCTTCGGCAATACTCAATGTGACATCGTCGACTGCACGCACACTACCGAAGAAGCGTGAGACCGAATTAAACCCGACGGCTGTTGTCATGTCTTGAGTACAAGCAGCGCTACAAGCGTAACGCCGCTTATATAGGCCCTATATGGCTGGTTGGTGGTAGTTGACGTGGCTTATCGACCACCGATCACGCCAATATAATCAGAAACCCACCGGTAGTGGGGCACACATTCCTCTTGTGTTTCACAGCGAGAAACAGGTGTTTGCCAGAATCGAATTTTTTCAAAATCGTCAAGACCGTTACGTGTACAGCCTTCAGCGGTTTGCATACCTCGACCGTCAGTACAAGCAGCGAGCACTGCTGGGTTTGCGCCGAACCATACGCTTAGATCACTCATGAGATTGGAACTAAGCGTATGTTCCATCCACATGTATGCACAGTTTGGGTTTTCAGCATCTACGTGCATCATGGTTGTATCTGCCCAGCCAGTCGCACCTTCATCCGGGATGACGCTGGCCACGGGTTCTTCATCACCTTGTAGCAGATTTACCTGGAACGGCCATGAGCCGGATGCCGCCATACCTTCGTTTTTGAAATCGTCTATCTGGATAAAGGCATCGTGCCAGTAGCGACTGACGAGTTTTCGTTGAACGCGCAGTAGATCAAGAGACGCGTCGTATTGTTCCTGATTGAGTTCGTAGGGTGATTCGATGCCAAGCTCTGGTTTATGTGTCATTAGATACAGTGCAGCATCGGCTACGTGTATAGGACCATCATAGGCTTGCACTCTGCCTTTGTTAGGTTTGCCATCCGGTAGCGTGGTTTCTTCAAAGACCACAGACCAGGACGTAGGGGGTTCGTCACCAAAAACCTCAGTGCTATACATGAGTACATTGGGTCCCCACATGTAGGGAACGCCGTATTGGGTATCATTAACATAGTGCCAAGGTGCTTGCTTTAGCCGCCCATCGATATCGCCCCAACTTGGAATAAGGTCAATGTTGATCGGTTGAACGCGTTTGCCAGCGATCATCCGCAGCGATGCATCACCCGAGGCAGTGACCAGGTCAAATCCACCTTCGTTCATCAGAGCTACCATCTCATCTGATGTGTTCGCCGTCTTTACCTGCACCGCACAACCGCTTGCTTTTTCGAAGCCAGTAACCCAATCGAATGACTCAACTGTTTCACCTCGCTCTATATAGCCGGGCCAGGCGACGATATTGAGCTGTCCTTCTGCCTCTCCAATTGATTCGACTTGAGCGCTTACTGTCTGGGCAACCAGCGCTAGCGCAAATCCGGTAGCGGTAGTCCTAAGCACGTTCTGCATGAGCGATTCCCTCTTTGACTGTGAATTGGCATACCCGCCACAGCATATAGTGTGCACCACTTAAATCGCAAATACAAAATACAGAAACGTGAATTCGGAAAAACCGATACTAGTGTCTTGAGGTTGGTTGACTCTGAGCTACCTCGAGAAACGCCCTTGTTGCGTTCGAACGGGTCATACCACGCCGCCAGGCCAGGCCGAACTGGACCAGTGGCAGATCTGCTGAAACATCGCGGCTTTCGATACGATCCCCATCCAGTGACCAGGGGCGGTACACCAGATCTGGTAACAGTGCTATCCCTTCGCCACTAGCTACCAGAGAACGAACTGCCTCAACCGAGCGGGTTCGAAATGCCACTCGCGGTCGATTGCCAAAAGCTGTTAACAGGCGCTGACCGGGAAGTTGCATTTCGTCGATGTCGAGAATTATTTGCGGCTCACTGGCAAGGTCTGCCAACGAAATACTTTCTGCTTTGCATAGAGCATGCGCGGATGGCAGCCACAGACGATAGGGTGATACAGCGAGAATTTCCGTATGCAGAGCTTGGGGATTATTCAGATGGGTGACAACCATCATTGCCACATCCAGCTCACCCCCAACCAGCAGGTGCTCTAGATATTCTCCCGAGTCTTCCACTGCATTAACCTGAATGCCGGGCCAGGCTCGACGGAAACGTGACAAGATATCGGGCAGCACATAGCCTGCTGTCAGAGATGTGACCCCCAGATTCAAATTACCTGGAATTTCCGGTTTGGAGGAGGCAATACTAGCTTCAGCGTTTGCGGTTTCAGCCAGAATAGTGCGGGCATGTCTTAGAAATACATGTCCTTGATGCGTTGCTTCCAGGCCACGGCGTCGACGTTTAAACAAGAGTACGTCAAGTTGTTCTTCCAGCGCCTTGATCGCTTCTGTTACTGTGCTTTGCGATATTGATAGTTCTTTTGATGCACCCGCAACCGTGCCGTTTTCAGCCACAGCGACGAAGTATCGAATTTGTTTAAGCGTAAACGGCATGGCTCTGCAACAGAAACGTCAAGTTACTAGAGTACCAGCCAGGCATCGACAATCCGGCCTGGCTGATTCAAATTATAACTATACCGTTGTACACAGCTCTGTTTTTTCCTCCAACGGGTTTTTAGAGCGTTCGTGGGCTAAGCCTGCTCTTCGTAGCAAACCAAGCCGGCGGCAGTGTTGGACATGGGCACATGATAAAAGCGGTAGGCCTCACTGGGGGAATCCATCGCGCCTCGCATCATCAGCCACATGATTAACTCAATACCTTCTGAACCGGCATCTCGCATGTAGTCGGTATGGTTGAGCTTAAGCAAAGATTCTGGATCGTCGAGAAGCTTGTTTAGAAAATCCTGATCAAATTCTTCATTGATGAGACCGGCACGTTCCCCTTGCAGCTGATGGCTCATTCCACCGGTACCAAACACGGCAACCTTGAGGTCTTCCGGGTAAGACTCAACCGCGCGACGCAGAGCCCTCCCTAAATTGAAGCAGCGGTTACCAGTGGGTTGGGGGTATTTGATCACATTGACGCATAGTGGAATGACCTTGCATGGCCAGGCATCAGGTTGGTCATACATAACGGTCAAAGGCACCGTGAGTCCATGATCTACAGTCATCTCGTTTGCGAGAGCCATATCGAATTCGTCCAGTATCAGACTTTCCAGAATATGCGACGCAAGCGCACCGTGCCCTTGAACGGTTGGAACCGGGCGTGGCCCGTAACCTTCATCATGTGGTTCGAATTCATCGCCCACGCCCAGCACAAATGTGTTTATAAGCTCCACTGAAAACGCCGATGCATGATCGTTATAGACGAGAATAACGACATCAGGTGCTACTTTCTTTATCCATTCTCGAGCTGGTCGGTAGCCATCAAACAAGGGTTTGTAGTATGGATCCTGCTGCATTCCCTTATCTGAGGCTGCGCCGATAGAGGGGATATGAGAACAACCTACGCCTGCTACAATTTTTGCCATCGTTAGTGCATCACCTATCAGTTGAATTTGGAAATAATCTGAAGCACTAACAGTCTTTTGCTGCTGTACAGATCTTGAATTTGACTTTCATGTTGTATTGCAAGGCTTTGCGTTTACGCGTTGCCATTGTCTGCCTTGCTTCTATTCCCTTCGAGTTTGCGTCCGCCGTCGAGCATCATGGCGCGAAATTCATCGACCGTAATGTGACTCATCAGGCCACCCACATGTTGCATGGTCAGTCCGTCAAAGACTGCGAGTTTGAAGGTGTAGTAGATATTGCCGCCAAGATGCAGCATGCCCAGCCAGTCGCGTTTATCAATAGCCTCACGCTGTTCCTTACTCATCGGGTATTGATCGAGATACTTTTCTGGATCGGCGCGAAAAGAATCGCGATTGCTGGCCTCATCCAGCGACTTGCAGAATTTGTTCAACTGGAAGCCCATCTTGCAGCGTTCTGTGTTGAACACATAGGTGCCGGGAATATCTTCATAGTCTGGTTTTTGTTTCACCGGAGCCTCCTGTGATTTTTCTGCACGTTTAAAATGTATACATAATATGCGAAAAAAGTGGATATATACAGAAAAATATCAAATATATGGTTAATATGTATACATGAGTTCAGGTGAAGTCACACAACCCAGCTATTCGCAAACTGAGCGCGGCCTGCGCGAGTTGCGCAGTCGAATTGTGGCTGGGCATTGGCCTGCGGCAACAAAACTGCGAGAAGTGCCACTTTCAAAGACCTTTGGGGTGTCACGTACACCGTTGCGCGCTGCATTGCAGAGACTAGAGCAGGAGGGTTTGCTTGAGCGCTCAGGCGCTGGATACATCGTCCGATCGTTTTCCATGGCTGATGCACTCGTGGCTATTGAGCTGCGCGGTGTCATAGAAGGTACCGCCGCTCGACTCGCAGCTGAGCGGGGTGCCGATGAACAGATGTTGGTCGATATCAAATCTGTTGTTGCTGACATTGACGCTGTAATCCACAACGATGTGATAGACGGCTATGCCAAATTGAATGACCTGTTTCATGACAAATTAGTGCGTTTAGCTGGCAACGAGTTAATCAGGTCTGAAGTAGAACGAGCCAGCCGGCTTCCATTTGCCGCGCCTAGTGCGTTTTCATCTAATGCCGAAGATCAGGCGCGTTTTAAAACCTCTCTGATCGTGGGGCAGCAGCAGCATCATGCCCTGGTACAGGCCATCGAAAGAGGTGAGGGTGCGCGCGCCGAAGCGCTGGCAAGAGAACACGCACATTTGGCCAAGACAAATATTGAGGTTGCGTATCGTGAGAGGGCGGAAAACAGTTGTGACATACCTCAACTGGCGTTGGTAACAGAATAATGATGAGAGTTCAGGTTGCTATTGTCGGTGGTGGGCCATCGGGGTTGTTGCTCGGTCAGCTGTTGCATAGGGCTGGCATTGAAGCGGTTGTGTTGGAACGTAAAACACGCGAGTACGTGTTAACGCGTATCCGAGCAGGCGTACTTGAAAGTGGTACGGTGGGTCTGATGCAAGAGGCAGGTGCAGCACAGCGTTTGCATGCAGAATCCTTTCAGCATCACGGCACGGTGTTTTCAGTCAACGATACACATTTTGAAATCCCGTTCAGTGTTTATACCGATAAACCGGTAACGGTTTATGGTCAGACTGAGCTTACCCGAGATCTGTACGATGCTCGAGAGAGTGTGGGTGCTAAAACACTGTTTAATGTAGAAGATGTCAGCTTTCATAACCTGCAAAGCGATTCGCCTCATATAGAGTGCAAAGTTAATGGTGTAAGTCAGCGAATTGATTGCGACTATATTGCTGGCTGTGATGGATTCCACGGAGTCAGTCGTCAGCACATACCTGAAGATGTGCGTACTGAGTATGAAAAGGTTTACCCCTTTGGCTGGTTAGGCATTTTGTCAGAAACAAAGCCAGTGCACGAAGAATTGATCTATGCCAATTCTGATCGAGGTTTTGCGCTTTGCTCAATGAGAAATGAGCATCTGAGCCGCTACTATGTACAGTGTGAAATCACTGATCATGTGGACAATTGGAGTGATGATCGATTTTGGGATGAACTAAAACGTCGTATTCCTGCAGATTTTGCTGATGTGATAGAAACGGGTCCGTCGTTAGAGAAGTCTGTTGCGCCCTTACGATCATTTGTTTGCGAGCCGATGCAATGGGGTGCGCTGTTTCTATGCGGCGATGCTGCTCATATCGTGCCCCCCACCGGTGCGAAGGGACTAAATACCGCAGCCTCAGATGTGCATTACTTGTATCAAGCGCTAAAGCTGCGCTATCAAGATCAGGATGATCAAGGTCTGAAAAGCTATTCGCAGACTGCCTTGAGTCGTGTCTGGAAAGTCGAACGCTTCAGTTGGTACATGACTTCTATGTTGCATCAATTTCCAGGGCAGAGCCTATTCGATTTGAAAATACAACAGGCAGAGATTGAATTTTTGAAAGACAATGAAGCGGCTCAGGCAAGTCTTGCAATAAACTATGTGGGTTTGCCTTATTAGCGCTAGTATGTAGACATCTATCGGCAGTCTGAGGCGACATGAGCACAGATACCCACCTATTGGATCTGAGCGCGGTAAGCGCCTATCTAACGGAGCATCTACCGGGATTTTCGGGGCCGTTAACAGCTGAGAAGTTTCAGGTTGGTCAGTCCAATCCCACCTTTCAATTAAAAACACCAGAACGCAATTATGTTTTGCGGCGTAAGCCTGCTGGAGTATTACTGAAGTCTGCTCATGCAGTTGACCGTGAATTTCGAATCCAGCAAGCCTTGGCAGAAACCGCTGTACCGGTGGCCCCGATGCATCTTCTATGTCAGGACCAGACTATCATTGGGTCTGATTTCTACATCATGGACATGATGCAGGGTCGAAATTTCAATCTACCGACGCTAGAGGATGTGAGCAAGGCTGATCGCTCCTTGGTCCTGGATGATATGAATCGGATTCTTGCAGCGTTGCACGATGTTGATATCGACGCTGTAGGTCTTTCAGACTATGGTCCGATGGGTAATTATTTTGAACGTCAAATAGGCAGATGGTCCAAGCAATACCATGCTACAGAAACTGGCTCGATCCCAGCCATGGATCAATTGATTGCCAATTTGCAACAGCATCTTCCAGCAGATGATGGTCAACGTACTTTGGTGCATGGCGACTACCGGATCGACAACATGATTTTTGCCAATGACAGTCCGCATTGCGTGGCGTTACTGGACTGGGAGTTGTCCACCACCGGTCACCCTTACGCCGATCTGGCGGCTGTGATCATGCAGTGGCAAATGCCCGCCGATCTCAAGGGGCGAGGGCTTGAGGGTATTGATCGACATGCACTTGGTCTGCCTACTGATGAAGAGTTTGTTGCAAGCTATTGCGAACGTCGGCGTATAAGAGAGCTTAGCAATTTTGATTTCTGTGTAGCGTTTTGTTTCTTTCGTTTTGCTGCTGTATTGCAGGGTGTGTACAAACGTGCTTTGGATGGTAATGCCTCTAATCCTGAGATTGGATTTGGCTTGGCAGAAACAATTCCATTACTGGCTGAACACGGGCTTGCGGCATTCGACGCCCAGTAATAGTGTTTTCTGATTTTTGACTAAGTGAGTGACTCAATACCAACGCCATCACCCGCCAAACGATGTTGCACAATACCATCGAGCCCATGGCTGTCCATTTAATCACTCACACCACAGTTTGATTTGGTCTTAAGTGGCTAACAATTCAAACAAGCGTGCAACTGCCTCTGCGCCGGGATCAATATGCCCCTTTAGTTGTTTGGCACTGACGTAGGAAGCGCGACCCGCTTTGGCCTGTAAAATGGTAGCTGTATGATCTGCGCCTTCGCGTGCGGCCTTTGCAGCTTCATCAATGCCATTCTCAAGAGCTTCAAGTGCCGGTGAAAGCGCATCAATCATGGTCCGGTCACCTAGCTTGGCACCGCCTATTTCCTGCATTCTGGCCAGTCCTGCCTGCAGTGCTTCGCGCATGCCTAAACCGCTCGATGCTGCATCGCCAGTAGCTGCAAAAAATATCGCTAGCAGAACACCGGAAGAGCCCCCCATTGTTTGACTCAACTCCTGACCGATGGCGCGATAAAGTTGCGTGTGGTCGGCAAGCGGTAGCTTATCAATCGCATCAATCAATGCGCGGGAAGCACCTGCCAGCGTGGAGCCTGTATCTCCGTCGCCTGATTGCGTGTCGAGCGCGTTTAGTTCTGACTCCAAAGAAATAAACAGTTCGCAGCTACGCACTAGAAAAGCGCGTGTAGTTGCATGTTCGGAAGCTAGGGGCATGATGGGTGTCAAGCCATCTGGAAGTGCTAGCAATGTCATGGGTTCGATCTCACTGACCCCTGGCCATGCAGTTAACGCCGTAGGAGCAGCCAGGTGTTCAAGTTCTGCTGGTGATGCCGGATACACCGATACTGAAAACCCTTTCATGTCCAGCGATGTCATCATGGAAGACGGGCCAATGATATGGGAGACATTGGATCCGGACGATGTTTCGATCAACTCGTGTAGCAATATGGACATTTCCAACTCTGAGCAACCGCCGAGATTGTTCAGCAGAGCGATGTGTTGTTTATCTTTCATGGTTTTGGATAGTTTTTCAAACACGGCATTCAATGCAGCTTTAGCATTCGTGAACTCGACTTGTTCGACTCCGGATTCACCGTGGATGCCTAGCCCCAGTTCTGCCATGCCGGCAGGAATTCTCTGTTCTTTGGGAGAGCCTGGTACCGTGCAAGTGTCGAGAGACATGCCTATGCTCTTGGTACCAGCTATGACCTGTGTAGCGGCATCTGTAACCGTTTTCAGGGTTGCGCCAGACTCAGCCAGGGCGCCGGCTATCTTATGTACAAACAGGGTGCCAGCCAATCCTCGTGCCTGTGGCAACTCTGGTAGTGCTACATCATCGTCGACTATAACTATGTTGACGTCGTGGCCGAATGACTTGGCCCGTTCTGCGGCTAATCCAAAATTTAGACGATCACCCGTGTAGTTCTTGACTATCAACAGGCAACCTGCAGGTCCTGTAACTGCGAGGATCCCGGCCAGGACCGCATCCACTGACGGAGACGCAAAAACATCACCACATACCGCGGCAGTCAACATGCCCTTGCCGACAAAACCTGCGTGACCGGGTTCATGTCCTGAACCTCCACCCGACACAAGGGCTACTTGAGATTTGTCCCAATCATTACGCACAACCACTCTTATATGTGGGTAGCCATCAAGACGCGCTAGTTTCCCACCTGAGGCTTTTACAAGTCCGTCTATGGATTCGGTGACGATATCTTCTTTTTTGTTTATGAATTGAGACATGAGGATCTCCAGTTACTGAATTCGTGAGCCATCGGAACCAAAGTAGAATGGTCGATGAGGTTGGATTTTAAGCGTATCGCCAGTTTGCAGGGTCGTGTGCGCGTTCGTTACTGTCACCACATCATGATTCCGGAATGACAGATGAAGGCGAGTCTGATCACCTAGGCGTTCAATACGGGTCACCTGGCTATCTTCTCCTTGTCCCTGCATAATTTGTTCGGGTCGAAGACCTATCGTTTCAGCCTTTGCTGGCGACCCTGCAAATAACCCGGCCGGTAGAATATTAATGCGAGGTTGTCCCAGTCGACTTGCAGAATAGATACTGACCGGGTTTTCGTACACATCTCGTGGTGAACCGAATTGAATCAACCTTCCTTGATCAAGAACGCCCACATGAGTTGCCATAGTCATCGCTTCAATCTGGTCATGTGTGACATACAACAGTGTAGCCCCGGTACTGGACTGGATGCGCTTTAGCTCGATACGTAAATCGGCACGCAACTTTGCATCCAATGAGCTAAGAGGTTCGTCCATCAAGTAGATAGAGGGGTTTCTTACTAACGCGCGTCCGATAGATACCCGTTGCATTTCACCACCCGAAAGCGCGGTTGCCTTGTTTTTCAGTTTGTGCGAAATCTGAAGTACCTCTGCAACTTCGCTGACTTTGCGTCTAATTTCTTCTTTACTGCAGCGCAGAATGGGTGATTTAAGCGGAAATGCCAAGTTGTCATACACGGTTAAGTGTGGATAGAGAGAATACTGTTGGAAAACCATCGCAACGTTTCTTTGTGCGGGTGTCAAACCTTGCATTGATTGCCCTGAGATGTGAACCGTTCCTCCATCCGGTTTATCAAGGCCGGAAACCATGCGCAGGGTTGTTGTCTTGCCGGCGCCGGTAGGGCCTAGCAAAACAACGAATGATCCATCGTCAATTGTCAGCGACACATCATCCAGTGCTTTTTGCCCATCGAAGCTTTTGCTGATGTTGTTAAGAATAACTTCAGCCACGGTTCAATACTCCTTCATTGCCTTGAGAAAGCAGTGCCCGGTTATCACTACTGTTAAAGAGAGACACCGTTCTTTCGTCAAACTCTAGTCCAAGCACCTCGTCTATCTCAACAGTATTTGTTGAGGAGGTGCGAACCTTGACTTCACCATGCGGTGTTACCAGAGTGATGATTCGAGTTGTACCCAGGTATTCTGATGCGATCACTTTGCCGCGATAGGGTGCGCTGTCAGATAGGCGGATGTGTTCTGGCCTGATTCCCAGAGTCAGATCACCTTGTGCGGCTTCCCGGGTAACAGGCACTTTAAAGGTCTGACCATCGATGTTGATGGCACTGACATTGTTTTCAACCTTACCGGAAAAATCTAACAGGTTCATAGCCGGTGAGCCTATAAATCTTGCCACGAACTTTGTGGCTGGCCAATCGTAAATCTGTTGGGGTATACCAAACTGTTCTATCACACCGTGGTTCATCACCACTATCTTGTCACCCATTTGCATAGCTTCCAGTTGATCATGAGTGACATAAACCGTTGTGGCATTCATACGATCATGCAGAGCTCGAAGTTCTTCTGACATATGCTCCCGAAACTCTGCATCCAGTGCGCCCAAGGGTTCATCCATGAAGAATGCCTTTGGGTCCCGGACAATGGCGCGGCCAAGCGCAACACGTTGTCGATCACCACCAGAGAGACCGCCAACCGGCTTGTTTAGAATGCTGTTGATGCCAAGAATGTCTGCTACCTCTGCGACTTTTTTCTTCACCTGTGCCCTGGGCATACCTTGGCACTTCAGGGGGTAGGAGATATTGTTTTTTACGTTCATATGCGGGTACAAAGCAAACATCTGGAAGACGAATGCAATGTCACGCTGGCTTGCAGGCTTCATGCTCACGTCAACACCATCGATATGGATCTCCCCGCTGGTGGGTAACTCCAACCCGGCCATCATGCGCAGGGTGGTAGTCTTGCCACAACCCGAGGGGCCCAGCAGCATGAAGAACTCACCGTCCTCTATGGTGAATGATGAGGAACTAACCGCATTGAACGCACCGAAATCCTTTCGCACCTTATTGATTGTTATCTGTGCCATGGATTACTCCGGAAAGTGACTGACAACAATAAACATGATTGTGCCAATTAGAGTTACGAGGAAGGAGTAGGAAAACAGCAGCAATATAAAGGGCTGCATGAGCATCACAACACCTACTGCTATCAGTGTAGATGCAACAAGTTCCCAGGCTCCACGTTTAAAATGGAATAGGCCTTGAAAAAAATTGTTCATTTTCTCACTGCTCCAAAGGTAATGCCGCGAAGCAAATGCTTTCTCAGCAGTATTGTGAAGACCATAACGGGTACTAGAAAGATGGTTGCCGCAGCAGCAACGGCTGGCCAGTCCTGTCCCCCCACACCGATAATGGTTGGAATAAAGGGTGGTGCGGTTTGAGCTGTACCGGATGTCAGCAATACCGCCAGAGCGTATTCATTCCAAGAGAAAATAAGGCAAAAGATTGCTGTAGATGCAATGCCGGTTGCGGCTTGTGGAAGTACTACCTTATAGAAGGCCTGGAATCTGGTATAGCCATCGATCAGTGCCGCTTCTTCATACTCTATCGGGATCTCATCTATAAAACCATTGATAAGCCACACGGCCAACGATAGATTGATGGCGGTATAGAGCAGAATCATCCCGGCATGGGTGTCGTTCAATCCCAGGTTGCGAAACATCAGGAATATTGGAATGGCAACCGCGATAGGTGGCATCATGCGTGTAGAAAGGATAAAAAACAACAGGTCATCTTTGAGTGGTACTTTGAATCTGGAAAACGCGTAGGCGGCGGCAGTGCCCAGAACGATGGCGAAGAAGGTCGATCCGAATCCGATGATGACCGAGTTAAAGAATCGTTCTGAGAATCGAGAAGGCCCAACGATGGTATTTCCCTTGTTGCGTACAAGTTTTTCATACCAGGGCAAGTTGTCCGTTGCCTCATTTGCAAGGTTCTGGCTCAAGCGTGTTTGAGTAGTAAACACGTTGACATAGCCTTCGACTGTGGGCTCGAAAATAACCTTTGGCGGATAAGCAATAGAGTCTGCTGATGACTTGAAGCCTGTTGCGATGATCCAAAGCAGCGGTAGCATTGTGATTAATGCGTAGGCTATAACGAGTGTACCTGCAGCCCATTTTTGTCTGGACGATGGTTCGGTTATTGTGTAACTCATCGTTGCTTCACCTTATTGAGCGCTTTTACATAGATCGAAGCCAAGCCAAATACAGTGACAAACAAGATCACAGCGTAAGCTGATGAAAATCCGGTTCGCCACTTTTCAAATGCTTCGCGTTTTAAATCAATAGACGTCAGCGTTGTAGTGTTGCCCGGTCCACCACCAGTGAGTTGCACAACCAGATCGAACATCTTAAAATTCTCTATGCCGCGAAACAGCACTGCCAGCATCAGAAAGGGCAGAATCATGGGGATTGTAATGGTCCAGAACTGTCGCCATTTACTGGCTCGGTCGCACTCAGCTGCCTCGTAGATGCTATTGGGTATCGATCTAAGTCCAGCTAGACAGATCAACATGACAAATGGTGTCCACATCCAGGTATCAACAATGACAATAGCCCAGGGAGCCAGGTCAACTTCGCCAATCATAGAAAAACTGGATGGATCAGCACCGGTGAAAAAACCGACAACATAGTTGAATAGACCGATTTGCGGCTGGTACAAAAAGGTCCAGAAATTACCCACTACAGCAGGTGATAGCATCATTGGAAACACAATGATTGTTGTCCATAAATCGTTACCCCGAAATCGTTTGTTTATGAGGTAAGCGAGTGTGAATCCGATCAGTACCTGCAATACAATAGTCCAAATCAAAAAGTGAGCAGTTGCTTGCATCGTCATCCAGATATCACTATCACCCAGGATGCGCTGATAGTTCTGCAGGCCAACCCATTCAACTGCATTATTAGGACGATTAACCCTGAAATTGGTAAAGCTCAGATAGATAGTCCAGATCAGCGGGAAGATATTAATCGCCAATAAAATAATGATGGTAGGAGCTACAAAAATCCAGGCGATTGCGCGATCTGAGAGACCTCTGACGCGTGTTGCCATCGCAGGTGGTGTGGCCTGGGCCATCCGATCAATAGTGGTTTGTGACATGGCTGTATAATGTGCTCCGTAATCAAGGGGCCGGAGATGTATTATCCGACCCCAACTAATTGGAGGTGATTAGAGAATGTGTGAGTTTTATTTCTTACCTTCTTCTATAAAAACCTCATCCCAGTCTTCAACCAGTCCATCAAGTGCTTCTTTGGCTGTACCTTGTCCAGCCACCACGTAGTTATGTATGCGGCTTTGCGTGGCAAGCAGCAGTGATGCATAAGCGGGTTCTGCCCAAAAATCTTTCACGATAGCCATGGAATCAAGAAAGGTCTGTGCATAAGGCTGGCTTTGTGCAAAGTCAGGCGCTTCGACTACGGCAGTTAGTGCGGGCGCGCCTCCAACTTCCCACCATTTCTGTTGCACGTTTTGCTGAGCAAACCATTTAATGTACTCAAGAGCCGCTTCAGTGTTGTCTGAGTTGGCGACAACCGAAATCCCCTGGCCTCCAAGTTGAGCAAAGTTTCCGGCTGGGCCCATAGGGTTGGCAAAGTATCCAGAGTTGCCGTTTCCAACGACGGGGTCCGCTTCAACACCCGGCCAGATAAACGCAAAGTTCATCTGCATGGCAACCTGACCCGACTTAAAGGCATCAATCGATTCAGACATATAGGCGTCTGAAGCGCCGGGAGGAGTGCAGCAGTCGTAGAGAGACTTGTAATATTCCAGGCCTTTGACAGCCCCTTCGGAGTTTACGAATCCTTCAAGTTCGTAAGGCTTGTCAGGGTCTTCATATTCGAAGCCATAGTTGTACAAGGCGTTGGTTACGCCCATTGTTATACCTTCGGATCCGCGCTCGCTATAGATGGCAGCGCCATAGACAATCTTGCCGTCGATCTCACGTCCTTGAAAAAACTCACCTACCTGTTTTAGCTCTTCCAAGGTTTTAGGGGCTGCCAGGTCACGTGAGTGCTTTGCCTTGAATTCTGCTTGAAGTTCGGGTCTGGAAAACCAGTCTTTACGGTAAGTCCATCCCACAACGTCGGCGTAGGCGGGCAGTGCATAGTAGTTGGGCGTGTTTTTAGGCCATTGGGCGTAGCCCACAACTGTGGCAGGCAGGAAGTCGTCCATGCTGATGCCTTCCTGTTCGAAAAAGTCATTCAGCTTTAGATATTGGCCGTTTTCAGCAGCGCCGCCAATCCATTGGCTGTCTCCAATAAGCAGATCGCAGAGTTTTCCACCCGAATTCAGTTCATTGAGCATACGATCGGCAAAATTTGGCCAAGGTACGAATTCGAAACTCATAGAGTGGCCCGATTCCGCCTCGAACTCCTTGCTGAGCTCAACCAGAGCGTTAGCGGGATCCCAGGCAGCCCAGCAAAGGTTTAGCTCAGCTGCCTCAGCAGAGGTGGGTGTAGAAAAATTAACTGTAGCTGCTGTGACAGCCAGAACGCCCAGCTTAGCGATCGAATTCAGTCGTATACGTTTCATGTTTTTACTCCTCTCGAAATTCAGCCCCGACCGGTCTTGGGTAACAAACGGATTACCCTGTCAAGGCTATTTTGGGTGAGAGTTCACAAATTGAGGTGCGAACCTCAATAGCAATGCGAAATCTCGGTTTTAGCGTGATGTATGGCTAATTATCGCTAATTATTCAAAGCATCTGTGCGGAGCTATTTATAATTGATGTGCGTACCTCAATGCAAGTTATTTTTGAGGTGCGTGCTTCAAAAAATTTCAAACTCAGGCATGATAGTGATCAGAAGCTATTGTTTGAATTGACTTTTCAGGTGGACCGGCCGTGGCAAGACCGACAACAAAAGATTTGGCGATCGCCGCTGGGGTGAGCCTGGCAACTGTAGATCGAGTACTCAATGACCGACCGAATGTGAGTGAAAAAGCGAGCCAAAAGGTTGCGAAAGCAATCGAGGAGCTTGGTTTTGTCCGCAACATTGCTGCTGTCAATCTGGCCCGCAACAAGACGTACAGGTTCCGCTTTGTGTTACCAGACTCGGGTGATCAATATCTGGATGGATTGCTGCGCCAGGTTAGCGAAACCAATGGAAATGCAGTGTCGGAGCTGATCAGTCTGGAAGTGGTACAGCTGCCTGTAGATGATCCCCATCATGTGGCTAATTATCTGACCACCCTTAACGTAGATGAATTGGATGGCATAGCGATCATGGTGCCTGAATCGCCACAGGTTCGAGATGCGTTAGGACGTTTGCATGAGCGGGGTATCAATAACGTACAGTTTTTGTCGGGTCAAGACAGGCTCGAGAATTCCGATTTTGTCGGTGTCGATAATTTCGCGGCTGGTGCTACAGCGGGCAGGCTGGTGGGGCAGTTCAATCCCCAGCGGGCAGGGCAGGTACTAGTCATCGCAGAGACCATGCAAGCGCAGGACAGTATTGAGCGGCGGTATGGTTTTGATCAGATCATTAACGAAAAATTCCCTCAACTTACCTGTCTGCCCTCTTTAGAAACCTATTCGGACGCTGACAGGGCAGAGCGGATCATAGAAAGAAGCATTAGTTTCAACAGGGACATCGTTGCAGTGTATGTGATGAGCGCAGAAGCTCGTATACCCGTATCGGCGATAGAGCGATACACCGATGTAAAACAAATTATTGTGATCGTGCATGAGCGAACGCCCTTTACCGAGGAGGCGATTCGGGAAGAAAAAATTGATGCCATCATTGCGCAAAATCCCGGGCATGCAGTACGAAGTGCTGTACGGATATTACGGGCGCGAGTGGATCTTAGAGAGCCCGTAATGTCACAGGAAAAAATCAGGATTGAGGTGTTGTTTAAAGAGAACCTATAGGACCGTCCCTAGTGGTTCTAAGGGCTGCATCGAAAGTCTGTAAGAAACTCTTGTTACGTCAGACTAAACCTTTATGACGTCAAAAACCAAACAAGATGCAGACTACCTGGCAGCGGTAGAGCAGTATGGTTTCGCCCTGCAAAGGCTTGCACGTGCTGCTGAAGCTGATGCTGAACGGCAATACGATCTGTTGCAGGATATTCACCTGGCGCTGTGGCAAAGTTTCGCACTATTCGATGATCGCTGCAGTGTTGGTACGTGGGTGTTTCGAGTTGCTCATAATGCCACTGCCAGTTATGTGTATCGTGAAAAGCGCCATCATGGCAAACCGAATGTTCACGTCGATACAGATCAAATGCCAGACTCGCTCTGCTTGGAAAGCGTGATGGCGGACAGCGACGCGCTGGAACAGCTGTACCGTTGGATTAGGAGTCTCAAGCCATTGGACAGTCAGGTGATGACACTGTACCTGGAGGAGCTGGCAGCTAAAGATATCGCCGATATTACCGGGCTTACTGCTGGAGCAGTGGCAACCAGAATTTCCCGGCTGAAGAAACAGTTAGCAGATGAATTTGAGGAGATCAATCATGGGTGATAAAGATCCGATGCAGGCGCTCTGGAAATCACAACATCATCAGCCTGTATTGCCCGAGCTAACTGATATTCGGCAACGTGCGGAAGGGTTTCAATCAGTCATTCGCAAACGTAATCTGATTGAATATGCTGCAGCTTTTCTGGTCATTGTACTGTTTAGCAGGACTGCGTTAATCAGCGACAGCCTGATAGAACAACTCGGTGCGGTGATGATTATACTGGCTGCTGTTTTCGTTTCTTACAAACTCCATCGCATTGCAAAGGCTAGAACTATCGCCGAAGTGGATCTGGCTTTAAGTTTGATCGAGTTTCATCGACTGGAATTACAGCGCCAGCATCGCGCGCTGGTGAGCGTCTGGAAATGGTATCTTGCGCCATTCCTGCCTGGCTTGTTGGTCTTTACCCTGAGTAGTCACCTCTCCAACGACTCTATTGGGGCCTCTCCAGTGGCACTTTTGAAGAGCTTACTCAGTGTGGCTGTCATAGGCCTTGTTTTCTGCGTGATTCATTGGTTGAATCAACGAGAAGCGAAAAATATAGCTCGTAAGATAGAAGAGTTGACCGCGCTTGATGAGTGAGGCGATTAACGATAACTATAGCCGACTCAGATTCCCAACCTCTGCAGTTGCTGCAAAGCGTTTGCTGGTATTTACCAGGGCCTGCCATATGAATGGGTTGTTTTTGTCGCTTCGCTGTTCCGACTCTTTCCAATTCCTGTTACTTATACCTCTGCTTTTTGCCGCAACATCATCAAAATGATCAAGTTGCTGCAAAAGCTCTTTTATGAATCGTTTGCCTAACTTGTCTTTATCTAAGCCAAGAATCAAAGCGTTCCAAAAAGGGTGCGCGTCATAAGATTTTTTGAACAGTAGTTCTTTTTCACGTGTTGTTTTCGGTAGCTTTTGACCGATTCCAAGTTTGCCTCTTACGACAAGTTCTGACCAGCGCGCCGTGCCTTCGGTGTACCACCTGTTTTTGAAATAGGTATAGCCATTTTGGTATAAATGAAACAGCTCGTGCTCTACGGTATTGCTGCCAAGCTTTACTGTACTTGAGATGTCGATAGCCAGAACACTCAGGCTAGCAGTGCGTGCTATTGTTCTGTTAAATTTCGGGGTTCCGTCGTAGGCAATTCCATTTCTTGGTCCTTTGTTGTTATTGGAAAAGTCCAGTATGTTGACGTCGATAGCTTGCGCGTATCCTGCGTAGCGGTTGCTTTGCAATGGTGGTTTTAGACCCACTTCGTTTTTAAAGAATGTATTGGCCTGAATAAGCCTTTCACCAATATTTTCTATGAAATCTGGAATGTCGTTTTTGTTACGATCTAAGCGGCGTTGGCTGGGAAGTTGATCATTGCCGGATAGGGAATAAAAAATTCGAAATTGATCATAGATCGCCACATTCTCGAGAGCATTTCTGCGATCTGCCCAGGCTCCCGCATTAGCGGAAAAGGGAAGTAACAAACAGACTAAAACCAGCAATATAGATGCATGCATAGCTAACTCTGAACGTTGGTATTCATAAGCCATAGCTCTATAGCTCTAATGTCATCCCAAAGAGGGAATGATTAAAAAGAAACAGTATGTACGCTTATCGACAAACTGAATACAGATCGAGCGTTGCTTTGGAGATCGTCTCAGCTTGTGCTCAGATAAAGGATCTTATATTCAGATCAAGAATCGATAATATCGCTGAGCACATTGGCGGCTTCATTAAGAATGATATCCGGAATGTCAGACTCATCGTCATCGCCACCAGATGCACCAAAGGCAGTCCGATACAGTTCCAATCGTTCCTCGCGATCAGCACGCAATTCTAAGATTTCCTTTTGTCTCACACTTTCGAGTAGCGTTACTGAATTCTGTGCGCGAGCATCTCGCTGGGCCTCGAGTTCGTCAAGTAGTGAGTCGAATAGTTCGCTGGAACGGTATCTGGATTCATGCAAAGACTGCGCTTGCGAATAGTCTATCTTGTCTGTTTTAGACCAGGCATTATAATTTGTGGCCGCAACTTCAGCCCAGGGCAGGGCGTTGTCCAGCCCGCGTTCACCTTGTGCATCTGAGTCCAGAGCAATGGGAAAAACCACATCGGGTACAACGCCGCGGTGTTGAGTACCATCTCCATTTATTCTGAAAAACTGAGCCATAGTGATCTTCAACTGGCCTAATTTTCCACCCCGATCAAGCGGCGCCACAGTTTGGACCGTGCCTTTTCCAAAGGTGGGTTCGCCGAGTACCACGCCACGACCGTAGTCCTGCATGGCAGCTGCAAATATCTCCGACGCGGACGCGCTATTGCGATCAACCAGCACGGCCAATGGACCATCGTAAGCCACTGAAGGGTCTCTATCTACTTCAGAATCAACCTGGCCATCAGCACTTCGTATTTGGACAATCGGTCCGGACTTTATAAACAGGCCAGACAATTCGGTGGCTTCAATCAGTGAACCACCTCCGTTACCGCGAAGGTCGATGATTACACCATCGACACCGCCATCGGAGTTTTTCAGCTCGTCCAGAAGTCTTCTGACATCGCGTGTGGTGCTGCGATAATCAGGCAATCCCTGCGCCCTTGCGGCTGCATCTAGATAGAAAGTGGGCAGATCGATCACGCCAAAACGCTGCGTTTCCCCTTCTCTCAGGACATCGACTACAGAGCTTTTGGCTGCCTGCTCTTCAAGTTTTATCTTGTCGCGAACCAGGGTAATCACTTTAGGAGGAGTACCCTCTGGTGCGCTGGCTAGCAATATCTTTAGGCGTATCGTAGAACCCTTGGGCCCACGAATAAGATCAACTACATCACTTAGCGGCCAACTCACTACATCTACTATTTCCTCATCTTTGCCTTGACCCACTCCCACAATGCGATCATCAGCGCTTAACTGTTCGCTCATGGCAGCAGGGCCACCTGCAATAATGCGGCGCACTACCGTGTATTCGTCCTCGGTTTGCAAGGCCGCACCAATGCCCTCTAAAGAAAGGCTCATGTTGATTTGGAAATTCTCTGAACTTCGTGGCGAGAAGTAAGAGGTGTGCGGTTCTACAGATAGGGTGTAAGCGTTGATGAATACCTGAAACACATCGTTTGCGGAGAGCTGGCTGACACGGCGTTCCATGCGCTCGTAGCGTTGTTCTAAAGTCTTTACCAATTCATCATCGGATTGTTCGGCTAAGCGCAAATTGAGGACATCGTTTTTAACCCGCTTACGCCACAGCTCATCCAGCGCTTTGCTGGACTCAGGCCAAGGCGCATCTTCGCGATTGAACACGTAACTCTCGTCGATTGTAAAATCAAAATCACGATTCAGTAGTGTCTTGGCAAATTGTGCGCGCTCTTGAACCCTTGATCTGAATAGTTTGAATAGATCGAAAACAGGCTCCAGATTCGCCCTGCGAAGTACATCATCAAACTGTGTTCGATACTGTGCAAACTGCTCAACATCGTTGGCCAGCAAGAAGTTTTTTTGCGGATCCAGCGACTCAAGAAAACGCTCAAAGATCTGTTCGGACAATTCATCATCTACCGCTACGCGACTGTAATGGTACTGACGCATCAGATGAAGAATGCCCGCTGTCGCTTGTCGATGTTCTGTTGTAGGAACGAGTGAATCCGGTGTTACTTCTCGAGTGTCTGCAGTGGCTGTACATCCCAACAACACGCTGAGGGTCATCAGGAACGCACTAAAAAGTGCTCGCCTGGCTCCGGTGCGCAGTGGGTAGACAAATGGTGTTGCAAGGCTCTTTTTTAGGGTCTGCGGATCGAATTGCTCAGATTGACTCAGTAGATCGACAAAAGACCGGCAGTACTGCTGCATCAGATTATGTTCCTTCGCGGGCATTCGGGATAAGGATAGCAATTTTGGGCAGGTACTTTTTGTGCAACTGCTGCTGAGACATTGCAATACCCGAACCCATTTGCTGGTTAATAGAAAAAGTATGAGGTCCGACCCCGGTTTTACGTACGAAGTTCAGTCAGTTGTGGGTCTTCTGGATGGAAATCGGGCTCTTGGTGACTGTTTGAAGGTCTTGATTATGACCATTGGGCTCTGACCCTCAAGACTACTAGGACTACTAGGGGTCGGACCACCGGAGGAGACTACCGGGGTCGGACCACCGAGGTCCGACCCCGATAAATTCGTTGGTGGGCGGTACTTTAAGTATTTTGCTGATTCTGCGGCAGGGAGAGGAAGTCCGATGAGGGAAGATTTGCTTAGTTCGATATGCCCTAGAGCTTGACATCCCGTAGCCTGGGATCCAGCGTATCTCGGGCGGCATCGCCAAGCAGATTAAAACCAAACGCTAAAAACAAAATGGCGAAGCCTGAAAAAACTGCTGGCCAGGGAGAGAGCAATAGAAAGTTTCTGCCTTCGGCAAGGGCCAGCCCTAGAGACGGCACTGGCGGTTGTGCGCCAAGACCCAGAAAAGAGAGTGATGCTTCAACGAGCACTGCGGCGGACAGCAGTAAGCTGGTTTGAACCAAGACTACCGAGGTTAGATTGGGCAGGATATGCGCGAAGAGTATGCGCAGATCGCCCGCACCGATGGCTCTGGCACCCTGTACGTACTCGCTTTCACAAATAACCAGAGCAGGCCCTCTTAGTAAACGAGCAAAAATTGGAATGTAGACAATAGCTATTGCCAGTGAAGCCCCCCAAATGCCCGGGCCTATGATGGCTATAACGCCAATGGCCAAAAGCATAATGGGGAAGGCGAAAAATACATCCATTACTCGCATAACTATACGATCGAACCAGCCTTTGTAAAACGCCGCCAGCATGCCTAGTGTTCCTCCAACAAGGAGGGCAACGAGCACGGCAATGCCACATGTCAGCAAAGAGGTTCTATATCCATAGACTATGCGTGCCATGACATCACGACCTAAGTGATCAGTGCCCAGCCAGTTTAGTGAGTTTGGCGCTTTCATCCGCTGCACCATCACCTGTTGGAATGGATCCTGAAATCCCAACCAGGGGGCGAACAGTGCCAGTAAAAGTTGTAAGACAACCAGAAGCGTGGCGAAGGTTAATAGCGGATGCGCGAATAGTAATGAGAACCCTCTCTTGTGCGCGCTGTTCATTGTTCGCGCACGCGTGGATCGATAATGAAATAGAGCATGTCCACGATAAAGTTTACTAATACAAACCCTGTGGCCATCACGAGGATGGTAGCTTGCACGAGGGGATAGTTGCGCTCGGCAATAGCACCTAACACTAATCTTCCAAGGCCCGGAATAGCAAATACCTGTTCGATTACGATAGCCCCGCCCAGCAGGTAGCCGGTAGAAACGCCAAGGCTGGTTACAAATGGAATCAGCGCATTTCGCAATGCATGTTTGTACGTAACCCGGCGTTGGCTTGAGCCTTTGGCTTTGGCCGTTCTTATGTAGTCCTGATTCAGTGCATCCAACATCGCTGAGCGTACCAATCGGGACAGATTGGCTAGCATAGGCAGAGAGAGTGCGATAACCGGAAGTATCATTCTCTGCAGATTCTCTAATGGATCTTCAGTGAACGGCACGTAGCCAAGCAACGACACGCCAGGCAGGTATTTTGCGGCCATGAAAAGCGCTACGATGCCAAGCCAGAATGAGGGAATGGTCAGCCCTGTTATGGTTAAAAGACGAATGAGCAGTTCACTGAAACTGCCTCGACTGGTGGCCATAAAACAGCCCAACGGAATCGATAGGCAGCCACCGAGCAATACAGACAGAAAGGTCAACTCAAGAGTTGGCCATAGATTGGCAGTGATTTCTGCAGCGACCGGTCTACCTGTCCAGATCGACGTGCCAAAATCGCCACGAAGCGCGTTGGTGATCCAGTGCCAGTATTGCGTAAGGATCGGCTGATCCAGCCCCAGTCGAGCGCGTAGTTCGTTGAGTCCTGCGTCTGTTATCTCCGTATTAGCGCCGAGCATTATCGCCACGGCGTCACCGGGTATTAACCGGATCATCAGAAATACCAGCAGTGACATACCCAGCAGAACGATGCAGAGGTCGATCATTCTTCTGAGTATGTACACTTTCATCAAATGCGGATTAGTTTACCCGCAATGCAATAAAATCAAGCATGGGTGAAACGCTGCTAGTTGCAATTTATCAGAGTTAGCTGCACAAGCTAGTCGCTTAAATTTGCGTTCAACAAGCTTGCAAGGCGTCCATTTGAATAGATTTTAAAATCACTGAGCTTGTTACTGACTGCAGTTGACAGATTGCCGTAGGCTAAATGGGCGACAGGTCCTTCGCAAGCCAGTTTACGCTGTACTTTATCGTATACATCCTTGCGAGCTTGCGGATCTGTCAGCTTGCGACCTTCATCAAGCCAACCATCGACGTCGGCATCCGAGTATTTGAATACATTAGTTGATCCGCCAGTCTTGAACGTTCGATAGAAGTATCCATCTGGGTCTGGACTTCCGCCATTGGCTGAAACAAACATGTCGAAGTCAGAGTTTTTCCAGTCTTGCACAAACTCACCAATCTCCTTGTTTTGCAGGGTTACTTCAATGCCGCCAGCTGAGAGTTGTTGTTGGATAACCTGTGCAATATCCTTTGCATCCTGACGTGGAAGAACCAATATTGAAAGCTTGGCGTCTTCGGCTCCAGCTTCTTTCAGCAATGCCATTGCTCCTTCAACATCGCGCTGGTAACAGCCGTATTCAGTGGTATCGAGCGCCCAAGTGGCTAGCGCAGGTGAGAGGGGGCCGGCAGGTACTCCTGCCCCGAATAGTGCGCCAGCTATGATTTCATTTCGATCAAGCAGCATATTGATGGCTTGCCTGGTCTTAACATTGTCAAGCGGAGGACGTGTTGTGTTCATGCCTAATAAGGTATAGCTAACGTTCTGAGTTTGCTGCACTGTTAGCGATGGGTTGGCCGCAAGTTGCAGCGCTGTTGCCGGATCTATACCTGGCAGCAAGTGATAATCACCACCACCAATGCCCACTTGTCTAGTTGCAGACTCTGGTACAAAATTTACCTTGACACCATCGAGCTTTGGTAAGCCCTCGGTTCTGTAGTCTTCAAATTTAACCAGACTGATGTGACTGTTTGGTGTCCAACTGTCAAATTTAAAGGGTCCTGTTCCAACGGGTACTTGCTGCAAACTCTCCTTGTCGGTTTCCATTTCTGACGGAACAATCGCAATACCGGCCAGTGAGGATAATATGGCTGCAAAAGGTTCGTCTAACGATAGCTGGATGGTTTGAGCATCGATGACATCGATACCGGTAATAGGCGTTACGCGACTCGCCAAAGGTGATGCTATATCGGCATTTTGTACTCGCCTGATCGATGCGGCCACATCGTCAGCATCCAGCATCGAACCATCATGAAATTTTGTGCCCTCGGGTAAGTTGAACTCGTAGGTCAGACTATCTTCGGAGACTGTCCAGGATTCAGCCAGGCCTGGACCAACGGAAAGATCTTGTTGGACAGCAGTGAGTCCTTCGTAAACGGTGCTTTGTACGATGACAACGGAGTTAAATGCAGTAATTAAATGTGGGTCAAGACCTGCTGGCGATGAATCAATAGCCACTTCGAGTGTGGCTGCGTGTAGTGGCGCAACCGATGCAAATGCTCCGAGCGTCGTTACGCTTAGGAATGCTGCCTTTAGAAACTTTGCTTGTCTAGTCGATCCTCTCATTATGCCTATCTCCTGTGGTGTGGTGGTTGACAATGCCGACCCAAGCCTATGGTAATCTGTCGGTATATTCAAGTTTGGGTATCTCATGCAAAACGCTACGTAAAATGAGCGAAGAAAGCTTGTTACAGCTCAAGGACCTACAGGTAAACATCGGGAAAACCCCAGTGGTGCGCGGTGTTTCGTTTGATCTTCGCGCTGGAGAATCACTCGGTATCGTAGGCGAGTCGGGATGTGGAAAATCGGTTACTGCATTATCGATCATGCGTTTGTTACCCCAACCGCCAATGCATATTGAGTCGGGTGATGTTCTGTTTGAAGGCCAAAATTTAACTCAGCTGCCAGAACGTCAGCTCGAACGGATTCGCGGCAGAGAGATAGCGATGATTTTCCAGGAGCCAATGTCCTCGCTCAATCCTGTTTTCAGCGTTGGCGATCAAGTATCAGAAGTACTTTATCTACATGAAGGCCTGCGTAAGAACAGCGCGCGGCAAAAGAGAAACGAGCTTTTTGACAAGGTTGGATTATCCGCAAATAGAATTGCTGATCGGTTTCCGCATCAACTTTCTGGCGGGCAGCGTCAAAGGGTGATGATAGCGATGTCCCTGGCCTGCAATCCGAAAATGCTCATTGCTGATGAACCTACCACTGCGTTGGATGTAACGGTACAAGCTCAAATTCTAGAGTTGCTGGATCAGCTTAGAGCAGACATGGGAATGGCTATTTTACTCATCGCCCACGATCTCGGCGTGGTTAGATATCACTGTGATCAAGTGGCCGTGATGTATGCAGGCAAGATCGTTGAAAGCGGTTTAACCGAGCAAGTGTTTAATTCGCCTTCTCATCCTTATACTCGTGCATTGCTTGAAACAATACCTGCCGTCAATGCACGCGGTAAGCCATTGCCATCAATCGATGGTAGCGTGCCATCTTCGGCGCATTTACCTCAAGGCTGTTCATTTGAACCACGCTGCCGGTTCTCACAGGATCAGTGCGTAAGGCAAACACCTGAACTAAAGCACCAATTTCCAAGTGATCATCATGTGTCCTGCTGGTATCCTGTAACTGCGCCATGAACACACAATTTGCTATTGATAAAAGTGCTTCACCCCTGGTAGAAGTTCAGAATTTGGTCAAGTATTACGCTGGCAAGAACGGCAAACAATTGCGCGCATTAAACGACTTATCCTTCACTATCAAAGAAGGAGAGGTACTTGGAGTTGTTGGTGAGTCTGGATGCGGAAAGTCCACACTCGGTCGAACGGTGTTGCGCTTGCTTGAACCGACCAGTGGGAAGGTACTGTTTGCAGGGCGCGACATAGCAAGTTTCAGGGGACAAGAACTAAAGTCTCTACGCAGGCAGGCACAAATTATTTTTCAGGATCCCTTTGGCGCACTTAACCCGCAGCACACCATCGGAAAAATTATCGGTGAACCTTTGCGGGTGCATAAGTTAGGAGATCGGCAGCAACGCCTACAAAGAGTGAGGGAGTTACTGCAATTGGTAGGGCTGCCCTCAGATGCCGTTAGCAAACACCCCCATGAATTTTCAGGTGGTCAGCGCCAGCGCGTGGCCATTGCAAGAGCGTTGGCATCCGGCCCGAGTTTTCTCGTTTGTGATGAAGCGGTGTCTGCGCTTGATGTTTCAGTTCAAAGTCAGATTCTTAATTTGCTTATGGAGCTGCGAGAGCGATTGAACCTGGCAATGATTTTCATAAGCCATGATCTATCTGTTATCCGACATGTATCGGATCGTATTGCAGTGATGTATCTTGGCGAAATAGTTGAGTTCGCACCGACTGAAGAGCTAATGCGTAATCCTCAACATCCTTATTCTCAAGCACTGCTCTCAGCGATTCCTCATCCGTTGGAACAGCGTGATTCTCGAGTTGTTCTTCAAGGTGAACTACCTGATCCTGAAGATCCACCGACTGGTTGTGTTTTTCATACACGTTGCCATAAACGCCATGCGGGTGTGGACATACAGTGCGTACAGA
>JBGCEO010000034.1:0-6891 GCA_045106475.1 Granulosicoccus sp. | reverse complement strand
CAGGCAGCAGACATCAATCGTTTGTTCGATGCTGTGGATGCAGTCACCGAGGAGACGCGTCAGGCGCGGCTCACGCTGGAGCGCAGAATTCGCGTTCGGCGCCAGGAACTCAAGCAACAGGCGCTACAGGCTCACGTCGATAGCAATGCAGCCACGCTCGATGCGTTGACGACGGCTCAACAGGCCTTGTTCCAGGACCGCCAGTATTTACTGAGTCTTCCGTTTGATGAGCTGGAAAGCACGATCGCGGAACGCATTGGAGTCTGGCAGTCGACGCTCGCAGAGCCAGCAACACAATATGCCGCCAACTCATTCGATGTATCAGGTCACGATAACACCCAAAGTTTTGATAGCGCATCGATCAATGATGGTGGTATCGATGCAGAGCACTCATCGCGTTCTGCTGGTGAGTCGATAGAGCATACCAGTGACACCGGGGTAGCGACCGACAATGTATCGCGCACCTGGCGTGTGACGATCGATTTGTCGGCACCCCGAACAAAAGCTGATCAGGTTTTCACACGCGTGCGTGATCGCTGGAAAACCGATCGTGCGGTAGTCGGCTTCGATTTGCTAGTGGTGGATTAGGTTGGCTGAGAGTAAACCAACAAAATATGTGTCATAGCCTTCACTTGCCAAAGGTGCGGTGATGCCTGCTGCGTTCAAACCGGTATCGAACAAGACCACATCGTCGCCTACACGCACCACTGTTGGGGTAAAGAAGAACTGAGCTGCATTGGTGGGTAAGAAGTTGGCTTCGCTGACTGCAGCAAATTCGTCCGCAGAAACATTTATGCCGAATATGGACTGTGGGTTTTCCACTGTCCTTGTTCCTGCAAGTACAGTGGACACCTCAAAGTCACCCATCTTGAATGTATTCTTGATACGACGAGCGTCAGCGAGTTGGTTTTCCGATGCAGCAACTTGTTATTTCGTTTTGGCTTTATTTATAGTTTTCAAGCTTCCAGATAAAACTATCAACTCTTGTAGAATATATGATGTCGTCATAAATATTTATTCTTGAATTTACTATTTGTTCCATGAAATATTTGTCTAAAAGCTTTTCATCTTTTGAATAGAGTTTTATATAGCCATCAAGGCTACTACTTCCGTCGCCTGGTGTTGTTTGAGTTCGAGAGAATAATGAAGAAACTATGGTGTACTCAATGTAATACTTTTTATCAGGTGTATATCTTCGTTCTCCCCATTTACTTTCTATTTCTAGAAAATAAAAGGAGGACATAAGAACTAAAGCGAGGGACACAAAAAGTAGGATTATGAAAATTCGTTTATTCATTGTATTTTTTACATAACAGCGGTACTAGGCGGATTCGCGTAATTCTTAATTATGTGGAAAGATCAAACCTTTCCGCTGGCCGATAAGAGCTGGATCAGACAGCGGGCAACCCAAAGGTATGTGTTGTACGGAAGGCCGCCCCGCACAGAGGCTATGCGTGTCGCTCCCACTTATTCAGACTTTGCAATCAGGCATAGTGAAGTTCAACGTCTTAACGCAAAGTGGGCCTTAGGATTGTCATTCCTCAAAATCTACACATCGAGCGGTTGCGTCAACGCTCCAACTAGCCTTGGAAACAGAAAGAGTTTTTCTTTTCCAAATACGTGTTCGTCCAAAATTCCTGCGTCAGTTAATGTCTGTAAGTAACTGGATGCTGTCTGCCTTTTTGCTATGCCAGCATCGACAAGATTGCTGATACGGGTATAAGGCTGGGCAAACAGCTGCTCTACGAGTTCGTGTGAATAGATCTTGCCGTGTGTCTCGCGAATTTCATTGCCGATCTGATGTCTCAGATCATTGATTGCATCAATTCGGTTGCAAGTATCTTCAGCTGTTGATCTAACCCCTTCAAGCATGTACTCGATCCAATCTGTCCAGTTGCCGTTGGTTGTTACTGATAGCAAGAGACTATAGTAATCAGCCTTGCTCCTATTTATATAAGAAGACAGATACAGTACTGGAATTGTTATTAGCTGTTGATCGCACAGAAACAGGATATTCAATATTCTTCCGGTACGACCATTGCCGTCGGTAAACGGATGAATGGCTTCGAACTGATAGTGCGCTGCCGCCATTCGCACTAAAGGATCAAGATCAATTTCTTGATGGAGAAAGGTCTCCCAATTGGCCAGCTTTTCGCGAATGACACTCTCACCCTCTGGCGGGGTGTAAATCAATTCTCCGGATTCCGCATTAGCCAATTTGGTACCTGGTACCTGTCGAATATCCAAATCTGTGTTTTTAATAGTCCGGCAAACGGCAACAGCGGTAGCTGTACACAGTGGTCGCGTTGCAAGCGATGAGAACCCATCTTTCAGAGCTGTCCGATAACGTAAGGCTTCCTTGGTGGCGGGGTCGGCTTGTTGTTCTCCTTGCTCAGCGAAGCGGAATAATTGATCGTTGGTTGTGACAATGTTTTCGATCTCAGAACTCGCCTGTGCTTCAAGCAAAGGGATCGTGTTGATCAAAATGGCCTGATTTGGAATCCGCTCAACTAGTTGTTTGAGTTCAGCCAGCCGCGCGCGGGCTTCTATACAGAGCTTAAGAACCGACCGCGTTTCGAGTTCCACTTTGGGCGGCAGTGGCGGCAAGTTGTTGTAAGGCTTATCATTTTGGAATGACAAAGTAGTTCCCCTGACATCTGGCACAGTTAAATTATGTGTACGCAGTATCTGCATATTCCTCTAATGTGTCGAAATAAATGTATTTTTTCGACACGTGTGGAGTATATGTTTATTGTTTGTACATGAGTGACTTATATGTCGAAAAAATACCAATAAATCGACATGAGAGGCGATTATTTGACAGAAACTGTGGCTAGAACGGAAATATCAGAAAATACTCTGTTACCGCAATCCACATTTCCAGGTTGCTTGCAGAATAAAACGGCCGATTTGCAGGTTAAATGCAGAATAAAAAAGTGAGCTACTGACCTAAAATATACTGACAAATTAATCCATCTTGCCTGCGAATTACGAGCCTCCAAACCGGCAATATGGTGTAGCTATTCTGCGTGAATTTCGCGTGGATCAGTGGTGCACTTTCAGATACCGTAGCGCATCGATCACATATCGTGGCCGTTAACGTTGTTGATTTCGCGACCACTGCAGAGCGCCATGGGGACTGGGCGTCCCCGACTGAAAATCTCCGTGTCGGCATCCTGGCCGGTCCGGTCGATTTTACCCGCGGTTACCAGTCTGATTATTTTCCTCCGGTCATAATCTCAAATGTTGATTTGAAATTGATTGCTGTGACTCCGCTGGAGTAACTGCGCGTTTCATTGCCACTGTACACAAGATGTTTTTCATCTAACGGCAATACTTTTTCATCAAGCTTATTCAAGCTTTTGATAAATGATGTCTGCAATGTGGCAGCTGATTTGATTTCAATACCTATCTGATTGCCTTCACGATTGAACAGCAAGTCGATTTCATGTTGGTGGTTGTCTCTATAAAAGAACAAGTTTGGTCTCTGACCACGGTGTGTCATTGCCTTCATCGCTTCGACGACGACAAGGTTTTCAAACAGGCTGCCAACCAGTGGGTCACGCAAGATTTGGGATTTGTCTTTGATGTTGAGCAAAAATGTCAGCAAGCCCGGTTCCCAGAAATAATATTTTGGCGTTTTTACAAGGCGCTTACCTACATTTTCGAAAAATGGGGGTAGTTTGAAGATGATGAATGAGGCCTCAAGAACAGAAAGCCAGTGTTTGATGGTTTTAGCATCAATGCCCGTATCATTACCTAGTGATTCCATATTGATGAGTTGCCCAGTTCGACCCGCGAGCAAGCGCAGAAATTTTTCGAACAAAGTAGCATCGCGAAAGGTTATCAACTGGCGGACATCACGCTCAACATACGTTTGATAATAATTGGCATACGCCAATCCCGGCCGCTGATCCTGGTCATGAACCCGTGGTAAAAAACCTGTCCACAAATAGTCTGAAAAATGATCAAACTCTATTCCTGCTGTCTGCAGTTCTTCGATAGACAGAGGAAGCAGATTCAGAATTGCTGTTCGTCCAGCTAGTGACTGGCTAATCGCTTCGCGAAGCTGTAGCTGATGAGACCCGGTAATTACGAATCTACCGTTATTCTTGCCTTCATCCACGAGCGATTGGAGGTAACTAAGGAGCTTGGGAACCCGCTGGATTTCATCAAGGATAACGGGCTCGCCAGCGTCAGCGAGAAAACCCTTTGGATCCTCTTCAGCGAATTCACGAACATCCGGTAGTTCCAGATTCCGATAATTGAAATCTGTGAGGTAGTGCCTTGCCAGCGTAGTTTTACCTGACTGACGAGGCCCGAGAATAGTCACGATTGGGTATTCCCCCAATAGCGTTTCAAGCTCTTTTCTTAGTATCCGCTCGATCATACTTGTACAATACAGGAGTTATATTCCAGAATTGTACAAATATGGTTAGAGCCATGTCAATACTGTGGCCTAAGCTATTGAGTTTTAAAAGATCTTCGCTAAGGTCGCGTGGGCTGGGTAATTCAATACTCTAGCTGCAGTTACCGCAGTGGGTTGCAAGTGCCGAAAGGACTGAAAATCCTCGTTTCGGCACCCTGGCCGGACGCCAACGCGGTTGCCGGTTCGATGGCGCAGCTCCCACCCAATCAACCCTCAATATTACTTGTTATTTGTCGATCTCATTAATTAGACACATTTAAATCGATATTCCAGTTCCGTTTCTGAAGAGTTCTTCTTGAGAGGCCTAGCACTCTTCTATCGGTCTCAAACAAAACCGAGAACACACAGGTATGTCACTACGCAGTAAAGTGGTTGGTACGCTTCTGGGGGTATTTGTCCTTTATGTACTGGCTGCCTGGCTGGTCCTGGCATTCATACACACTCCTGCTTTCAATAGCCTGGAGAACAGCAATGCATCTGATCAGCTTCTACGCGTACAAGAGTTCATAGAGGCTGAACGGGCGGACGTGGATCTACTCGTCACTGACTGGAGCGAATGGGACGATCTGATGCTGTTTGCCCGCGGGGAAAATGACGAGTTCCAAGACGAGAACCTTGCAGAAGGCTACCTTCGCGATCTAGGAATGAGTTTCGGCATCATAGTCGATATGGAGGGGCAGCCCATCTGGAGTCAGGCGTACCCAACCGGCGAAGAGATTACCTCTATCGATTACCTTTTCCCTAGTGGTATTGATCAGGATAGTGGGCTCCTCAGCCCTGTCGAATTCGATGAACACGTGTCAGGGTTGGTCGCAACTGCTCAAGGACCGGCCATCGTTTCCTCTGCCGCCATTCTTTGGAGTAATGCCGAGGGCCCTCCTGGAGGGCATATGATTGCCGGTAAGCTTCTTGACGCCAGTCGATTGGAAACTATCAGCCAAACGGTGCTGTCAACGATCGATCTGCTGCCGGTGGAGTCTAAGGATATACCTCAGGAATTTCGCGAGGCATTCAATAAGCTAGACACTGGTGAGCAATCACAGGCGATGGTTAAACAAGGAGATCAACTCTATTCTTTAAAAATTTTAAATGATATCGAAGAGCGGAAGCTTGCATTACTGCGTGTCAGCAGTCAGGCAAATATCTCGATACTTGGTACTCAGACGCTGCGTACGACTATTACAATGCTGATCGTTGCAGCGCTAGTGTTGACGCTAACCCTATGGATGGTATTGAAAGGCATGCTACTGCTCCCCATTGAACACTTGACTACTGTTCTGCGTGGTGTAGACGGTGAGCAAACTGGTGATGGGCGTGAAGAGTATCTGCACTCCACTATGCGCCGTCTTACTAACTCGCGGGGTTCGATATCTCAACGCAATGATGAGATAGGCGAACTTATCAGTGCGTTTGATGATCTTAGCTCATCTCTACAGGATGCAACGACCAGTGTCTGGCGTATCGCACATTTGGACGGACTAACCGGCCTTGCAAATCGTCGCTTGATAATGGAGCGCTTGAATCGAGCAATCACATCCTCACAGGGTAAGCAAGAAGTTGCTGTACTGTTTATCGATCTTGATGACTTCAAGATTGTTAACGACAGGCTTGGACATGAAGCCGGTGATCAGCTGTTAATGGAAGTCGCATCGCGTCTACGATACGCGACGGGTACGGATGATTGCACTGTAGGGCCGGAAGACGAAATCGTAGACAATATGGTTGCCAGAATCGGCGGCGACGAATTTGTTGTACTACTCACATCGGCAGAGCACCCGGAATACGCCACGGAAATTGCCGAAAAGATTGTCCAGTCAGTTGCTACGCCTTATTATATTAATGATACAGAGTGTCTGATTGGTGCCTGCGTGGGTGTGGCTGTTTTCCCGGAGGATGCCAATGATCTCAACGGGATCCTTGCCAATGCAGATACTGCCATGTACGAGGCCAAGCGAGCAGGTAAAAACACGTGGCGGCGCTATAGACCGGATATGTCTCGAATACCGTTAAGGAAGAGTGCTTGAGCTCCATTCAGTGAGTTCCAATACCGCGATCATCCAACATCGATAGAAATCTGACCGAACTGCTGACATTGTCGGGCTCCACCCAATTAACGGCGGATGGGCATCCATCAGGCCCTATTAACAATACCATCCCATCCACAATGGGCCCGTACCGTTAGCCTGTAATTCTCAAAATTCCTGAACCCATATGCACGTCTGGATAGCATTTCCATTTGCCAGGGTTGACGTACCTCCCCCATAAACACGGCTCCGACGTATTCAAACAGCCAGCCGTGTTAAATTACTCAGACGTTCCATCGATTAACACTAATTAAATAAATAAAGATAAGCCCTTCTAGCATACGTCTATGATGAAAAATGAGTATTTAATTGGTATTGACGTCGGCACAACGTCCGTTAAAGCTGGCTTGTTCACTATCGATGGTTCACCGTGTGAGC
>JBGCEO010000033.1:0-61071 GCA_045106475.1 Granulosicoccus sp. | reverse complement strand
GTCGGCACGCGAATAAAAGCCGTCGCGTACGAAAAAGGATCTGGGCGCATCGCAGCCCGGGCATCGTGTGTTCACATCCATGTGAAACTCTCAGTTTTGTAGTGTCAGACCTAGCTTATCAGGAAAGTCCATCCCCAGCATGCTGGGGCAGTTTCAATCGTTTTCAGAACTTCCTGCGCCAGCACCCAACCGTCGTGACTCATCCGAAGCAGGTGCATAAGTGCGGTGAGCGAACACCGCCAGGCGCTCCCAACATGCTGGATCAACCGACGCTCGCACAACAGGGGATCGCTCAACTAAAGAGGTATGCCTATCCAGGTATTCTGACAACGTCGTATCATGGACCTGTATTCGAACTGATGTCGCTATTTCATGGATTGCATTCGAATCAACTTCTACTCCTGCACTCTTGTCTGGGTTCTGCTTGATAGGCTCAATTTGCGCGGCTAGCTGATTACCTTGAATAAACACATGCGACGAGTCCCATTCGACTGACAAACAAACCTGTATTGATAACGATGCTTGCGCCGCAAAAGGCAAAACAATGGAAGGGCAAACCACATTGACACACTCAATATGTTTGCAGTCCAATAGCACCGCTGAGAAGTCAGCTATCGCTGTTCCAGTGATAACAGGGCACAATAAGCCATCATCCTGAGCACACCAACGCGCTTGTCCAACTATTGGTTTGGTTGGTGGTTTGACCGGCGGCTTTACATCATACAAGGTCAACAACTCAAGAAGCGTATCCGACCCGTGAAGCCCGCGCTCGTTGAGCCATCGTGCTGCCTTTGCGGATTCGTCGGCCATACCCCAGGTTTGATTCACTCCACGAGCAGCGCGTTTAATCAGCGCTTCAACTTCGCTATGGGATTGGCTCAACACCTGAACTCGTAGACCTGCCTACACCGATGAACAGAGCTTGGGATAGACCCACTGATCGGCTTCTCCATCGGCCAATTCTTCTGGATAGGGAGCGTTTGCATACAAACAGATCCGCACCCATCTATCGGAACGTGGATCAAAATTGGTTGCACCAAAAAACGACAGCTTGCAGCGAAGCATATCAATAGGCATTAGCGTTGCGCTAATGGTGTTATCACGAATCTCTGCGTATGGCGCATTGCCAACCAGCTGAGCCCTTCGAGTTGCCTGACGATGCTCAGGATGATCCAGCAGAAACTGAGCAGTCAGCGCATCTTTCGAATAAACCTTTAACGACTCATAAAGCAATGCAGCATCACGTGCTGGGGCAAGAGGTTGCTCATAGTTCTTGATCGGTTCTTCGAACCGCTCCCCTAGCCTGGGTTCCAGTTTTTCCTCTGATACATACCATAATCGGGCACAGTGATTTTTCTGTGTCCAGTCTAGTGTCAAAGCCCATGCGTAATGCGATTCGATCAGCGATTCGAGCTCGCTCACAGGCATTGACCCATCAATTCGGAAATCTGACTCATCAGCTGATGACATACAACAGGACATTCCATCCACGAGATCAGCATGTGGTTCGAGCATCAACGAAACCAAGCACTCCTGCCCGTCTATGCTTAAGTTCGCTTCGGCCCAGTTGTAAAGCCTATGCCAGGGTTGATCATTGTGAAGATCGACAGTAGCAATATGAGTCTGCAACTTTCGCATGTCATTGCGCAAAGTAATCAGTTTTTGTTGCTGCAAAGGGTGTTCGGTATGCCAGTGCTCGAACGAGTGACAAGCACGACTAAGCATCGCCACGAATTGCTCCGTTTGTGCATCACTTGCTCGCTGCAGCGATCTGACTCTAGCCAAAGCCTCTTCTCTCACCATAATCCAATTGTTAAACAGCTGAGGGTGGTTGACAATAAAAGGAGCCATACCCAAACCGGTCGAATTGCCTATGCCCAGCTGTCTGGCGATATCAACATCAAGAAGAACGGCCTTGTCTCCACCCTTGCAATTGGCCATATGTTGTACGAGATCTCTTACAAAGGTACGAATCAGATAAACCGTAAGCATTTCAACCTGGAAGGGAGGTTCAAATTCGGCTCTATCAGAGATCATTTGCCGATCGGCAGCGCCAAACTTGCCAGAACCATAAACTGCTGTGGTGCGCATCAAGTAACCAACAGAGTGAATCTGTTCAAGCTCTGGTTGCAAACCATTCGCTAAACTATCGACAACATGTTTCCAAAGTCGAACTGAACGATTAGCACGCGACAGGGTTAGTTCGGTTTGCGATAGTCTGCCTGCTTCCTGCCTGGGCACATTAAGCGACAGGCGATGTATATCCTCTGCAGAGGGAATGCCGTCGAACAAAACGAATGTGGCATCCCAAGCCTCAGCAATAACGCGATCAGATCGTAACTCATCGGCTAACTCATGGCTAAAGGCAATCAAAGAATAAGCATGCTCAGGCGTTGTAGCGGTGTAGACCGCATGCCCTACCCCATTGTCGTTAACCTGAAATTGCGTCTGAGTGAACGTCCAATTATCTTGTTGCATACGTCTTGTCAGTATGCGCATGAAAGATAAGCGACTTTGATGCAACGAACCCAAGCGCTCCAGACGCATTACCATGTCGGGGCTACGTCTCTCTACCTGCCTACAGCCATCGTTGGCCATCGACAGACTATCTACATCGGCCGTAGTACTCATCGCATGTATCACCACTCATTCTGCAGGGGTAAAGTACTCATCGCATGTATCACCACTCATTCCGCAGGGGTAAAGTTCTCTTGGAAGAAACGGTACCAGTTATCCCCCATTAACGCAGCTATCTCGCCTTCATTCATACCCAGATTGGCCAGACCTTGCTCGATATTGCCAAAATCTCTGTTATCGACAAACCAAGATGGCATGGCAGGAAAGCCAGCTGCCGCCGCTGATCCTTCACCATAGTCGATATCGTGTGTCCAACGACCCACTCGCATCCACTCTACAACAGAATCGGGCTGATCCTGACAAAGATCGCTTCCTAATGCGAGGTTCTGCACACCAAATTTCTCGACACAGCGTGCAATCATCGAACAGAAGCTCTCAAGTGTGCACTCAGACTTGCCTTCTAAATGATGGGGGTAGAGAGAGAAACCCAATAGACCTCCGTTTTGTGTCACCGCTCTGATTACATCATCCTTTTTATTACGTTTGGCTGCATGCCATGCATACGGATTCGCATGCGAAATGACAATGGGACGTTCAGAGATGTCAGCTGCCTCTATCGTGGAACGATCGGCGGAATGGCTCATATCGACCACCAACCCTACTCGATTCATCTCCTTGATCACCTTTCGTCCCATACGGGTGATACCCGGATCTTCGGCTTCATAGCAACCAGTAGCTAACAGAGATTGGTTGTTGTAACTCAACTGCATGAAGCGCGCGCCAAGCGTATGTAGAATTTCTACCAGGCCCAGATCATCCTCGATGGGGCTGGGATTCTGGAATCCAAAAAAGATAGCTGTTTTGTTTAGTTCTCGCGCTTTGTCGATATCGGATGCCCAGCGACCATGACAAATCATGTCGGCGTACTCTACAAACCACCGGTTCCACTGCTCAATGTTCAGCACAGTTTCCCGAAACGTCTCGTGATAGGCAATGGTTACATGCACAGCATCCAATTGCCCCTCGCGCATCTGTCGGAAGATCTTCTCAGACCAATTAGCGTATTGCAGACCATCTATTCTCATAGGCAAGAGTATGAATCCTGAGTAAATTTCAAGTCAATCGAAATCGGTACTGATACGCCGTGAGAGTACATTTGCAAGCAAATTACGAAGCGATAGCGCCAAGGTTTTCACGCCTTACTCGTCAATCGCATGGTGTACTATGAAGTCACACCGAAAAACAAACAAACCCACCACTAAAGAGAAGGAAGATGATTAAGATCCGCTCATTGCTATTCCTGGCTCCCACATGTCTAGCCACCACCCTACTGTGCGCTCCTGTCATGGCTGATAACAGAATTGATGCCCAGCGCCCTGATGCTCCTGAATTGGCTGCTTATGGGTCCTTTGAAGTGGGTTCCCGCCCAATAAACCTGAGTAATCCAAATCAGCTGGACGTGCTGGCACTCGACGCGCAGAGCGAACAACCCGATCCACTGCCTACCTATGATCGACCTTTGACAGTGCAGATGTGGTACCCCTCATTCCCCGGGGCAACAGGGAGTAAAGCACTGCGCGCCTTTTTACGAGACGCCACCACAGAAGTATCCCTGTACGGTCAGGCTACATTATGGGCAGCCCCGATCCTGAATGCAGGGCCATTCCCACTGGTCATTGTTTCACATGGCTATCCTGGTAATCGATTTCTGCTGTCCCATCTTGCTGAAAACATTGCATCAAAAGGCTATATCGTCGCGTCAATCGATCACACCGATTCAACCTATCGAACGCAGGCAGCCTTTGGTTCTACGCTGAGAAACCGCACACTAGATCAACTTTTTGTACTTAACGAGATGGCGCGGCTCAATACCGATAGCGGCAGTTTTCTTCATGGCTTGGTAGATACAGACAACACCGCCGTTGTCGGCTACTCGATGGGTGGGTATGGAGCGGTAATTACTGCCGGTGGTGGTGTTACGGAGGCATCAGTAGCCTTCCCGTTCAGTCCTCCGTTCGGCAACCTGGGCATCCATCAAGCAGGCAGCGATTCACACACTGCGCTGATCGACCCCCGTATCAAAACAGCCATTGCCGTTGCTCCGTGGGGGCGCAATTTTGGCTTTTTTGATGCAGACTCGCTAGCGGGAGTGCAGATTCCGATGCTCTTCATAGCCGGTTCTGATGATGACGTGTCGCTTTATGAAGGTGGCATTCGTTCTATTTGGGAAGAATCTGTCAATGTAGATCGCGCCTTACTGACCTTTGACAACGCCAATCACAATGCGGCCGCTCCCTACCCCGCACCTGCTGAGAGCTACGCCTTCAATGCGCGGCTAGGATTTTCTCCCTTTGAGCACTACGCCGATGCTGCCTGGGATACTGTTCGAATGAACAATATTTTTCAACACTTCTCTACAGCCTGGCTAGATCTCATGCTGAAAAATGATCAGGAGGTTCAACGCTATCTCGACTTGGTTACTAACTCCAATGAGGGTGTTTATGCAATAGATGAGGCGGGTGATTTCACAGATGATCATACCTACTGGGCTGGCTTTCAAAACAGAACTGCCAAGGGTATGCATTTCGAATGGTTAATGGCTGGTGAGTCTGCGCCAGAATCCGCGCCAGAGTAAGTAGCTGTTTAGATATCAGTGCTGGTCGGCTAGTGTTTGTCGACCAGCCAATACTGTTCTCGATTCTATACAGCCACGTTGAATTTGAATGTAGTACTGCTGAGCTGACCTTGCATGGACTACCCCAGCGCTGACCTTGCATGGTTTACTGCAGCGCTGACCTCGTATGGATTACTACAGCGCTGACCTCGTATGGATTACTACAGCGCTAACCTCGCATGGACTACTGCAGCGCTGACCTCGTATGGACTACTGCAGCGCTGACCTCGCATGTGATACCGCTGCGATAACCTTGCATGTCCCCGCTAGTCGATTCATCCGCCAAGCAATCTGCGCCTGAAGAACAGATGGAGATGTATGCCGATTGCTGCGACATAGCAGGCCATTACCAGTGCAATCATTGCTGCTAGACCGCCTGCGGACAATGACCATAACAGTAAGGGCGTACCACAAAAATTGCCAATATTGCCAGCTTGTGCCAGCGCTCCATTTGCCAGCGTTTGTTCAGATGGCTTTTTGTTTAACTGTGGCACTGCTGCAAAGCTAGCACCCTGCACGAGCCCTAAGGAGGCAAACAAAGCAATACACGGCAATGGTGTGACGGGTATAAAGAGGAGCAAGCTTGCCAGGAAAAAACTGAGCGTGAATCCGAGACAAACCACAGTCACAGCAGAAAATAGCCTGGTTAGGATTACCCCAAAAAACATTGAACAAAAGATGCTCGCCAGAGGTAACAAGGTTCCTGCAACGCTGCGATCCTCAGGCCTCATCAATCCGGGCAAGACGGCGAGTAGCGCTACAAACGTAATGGTATAAAACAACCACCCGAAGGCAGGCGCGCTGATGGATGCTGAAGTCCAAGTGCTAACGTGCTTTTCTATGATCTGACTAATCGAGAGCCTACTAGCGCGCTGGTTGTTATGCGCCACTTTAACGGGCACTAATAGGAAAACCAGGATAGCAATTAACGTGGTGATCAATCCGTGCGCTAGAAAGAGGCTATGTATCCCGTGAGTGGCCACAAGTGGAAACCCAAGCCAGGCCGTAAGTGCGTACGAAACACCGAAAAATGTGCCCCATAGCGTCATTGCTGCGGGTGTATATTTTTGGCTTGAGATTGTTGCTATCAACGTGGGTGCTGAAACCACAATAGCCAGATGGGCGAATCCCTCGACTATCCGGGTGGCCATTAACAGCCACAGAGGCAATTGCAAAGATTGCACAATGGAGATTGTTGCCGCCAGCAGCAGCCCACTGATTAATAAACGTCGAAGTCCGATATGCAAGGCAAGCGTGCCTGCTGTCAGCCCCAGCAAGGCACCAACAACGCTTATCGTTGATAGTAAGAAACCATGATATGCAGTTGCATTTGGATAAAGCGAGCTAAGCTCCGGTAAAAATAGCCCTACTTTAGCAAACTGATTTGCAGCGCTTAATCCGGCAAACCATAAAACAAAAACAATCAGCGTTGAACGCGCTCGGCTCATAATGCGGATAATCATTGGAGGCTGTGCAGCATGACACACATTCTCGGCGCATACTCCCGACCACTAAAATAGTTCAAGGCCGTTGTAAGGTTGGTTGCGTATAGCCCTTAGACGTGAATCCAGATCACCAACATGCAATTCAAGTTTGTGATGATCAGGATCAAGAAAATACAGCGATTCACCCTCGCTCGTGTTTTCTTTCCAGCGCTCAATACCAGCATTCAATAACTTGTTTTCCCAATCGCTAAGATCCGAACTGTTTATTGTCAGTGCCAGGTGAGTATAGTCTTGAGCCGGAGAAGCATTATCGACAGAGAGACATAGCCATAGGTTTGCAGTTGAAATGTAAGCACCCCTTGTCCATCTTGCATGTGGTTTTAAACCCAGTAAATGGACATAAAAATCAAAAGATCGATCAAGCTTCGACACTGCAAGCGTAATGTGATTGAGCCCGGAAACCGCTAACACAGCAAACAGATCTCATCTGCTCGGGAGATTAGTGTCATGAAGCTATCAGAACTCTCGCAACAACATGCTGCCCGCGGCACCCGCCATGGCAACAGATGCACTTCGATACATGCGTCGTTGTGCGCGTTCACTCGACAATATGCGCCGAACCGCCAAAGCACCCAGAATAAATATGGATCCAACCAGAAGCAAAACTGCAATCGTTATAGGCATGAGTATCAAAGCCCAACTGGCCGCATTTATCTGATCAAGCGGAATCAGAAGAGGCAGCAAAGCTAAATAGAACGCAATAGTCTTAGGGTTACCCAAGGTCACAGCCAGACCCGACAAGGAAGCTGATGTAAGGTCTGCAACAGCTGCTGATTCGATCTCTACATCGTGGTTCTGCGCATTCCAAAACTGCCAGGCCAAGTACAATAGATAGGCGATTGACAACCATCTAATGACGAAAAACAGTGAAGAAAAACTCTGGGCTATGAGCACCAGTCCAAAGACAGCAAAGGACAGGTAACACAAATCCCCGATGATCAGGCCAAAAAGCATTGCGAAACCGGCTTTCGCACCCTGCCCCACGCTTCTCGCTACAAGGGCTGTCATACCTGGGCCCGGAATAGCTGCAGCAATTCCTAGTGCAGCCGCGTAGGCCAACGCGTCATTAATACCAATCATTTGGGGGTACAAGATAACGTGGTTTAAAACCGCAGCGATTTGACCACAAGAAGCGAATACTTTAAACCAAACAGAACCCTATTGACATAGCGCCAAGAGAATAGCTAACGTGCCTATCAGGTCAAACTCTAGATATCTCCATCAATGGACAATTTCAACCCACGGTGCTGAAACAGGTTCAAGGCCGCATACTGAAGCAACATTATAGTTTTTCCATCGCATATTTCACCGGACTCGATCATCGACATCGCTTTGATAAATTTCAATTCCAGTACCTCGATATCCTCTCCTTCATCATAGTTGCCCCCACCGGTGTTGATCTTATCGGAATCCTCGTAAGCAGCAACATAGAAGTACAGACGTTCAGTCACTGATCCGGGACTCATATAGGCCTCAAACACAGCCTCGATATTCGTAACTCGATAGCCAGTTTCTTCCTCAACTTCTTGTTTTATCCGTTGAGCAGGCATCACGTCATCCAGCAACCCCGCAGCAGTCTCGATCAAGCGCCCACTTGCGTTGCCATTAATGAAAGTGGGGTAGCGAAATTGTCGGATAAGAACCACCGTGCCACGTTCGATATTGTAGAGAAGAAGAGTGACCCCATTACCTCGATCATAGGTCTCTCTTGTCACGCTCTGCCATGTTCCATCCAAGCGCTCGTATTGGAAGCTTGTCTTCTTGAGCACATACCAGTCATCTGACAACACTTTTGTTTTTTCTACTTTTACCCGCGAAATCATGTCCTGCTTTGTCCTGTTCAAGGTGACTGGTGTTTAGCGCGTGTTATTTACGATCCACAACACTCCTCATTTTCGTGCATATTCGTGCAATGTCAAGAATTATCGTGTATTCTAGATTTCATGCTGACTCAAGAACGCAAAGCCCATCTGCTCGCTATTCTTAAACAGGACGGTAAGATCGAGGCCAAGACAGTTGCAGCGCAGCTTGGTCTGTCTGATGACACGATTCGGCGTGACTTAAGAGAACTAGCAGCCGCTGGTAAACTCCAGCGTGTTCATGGCGGGGCGTTACCAACTTCACCTGCTGAGGGCAACCTAAGCGCTCGCACGAGCATAGCTACTGACTCAAAACAACGTATCGGTAAAAGAGCTGCGCAACTCATCAAACCTGATCAAATTGTTATTCTCGATGGCGGTACCACCACTCTACAGCTGATAAAACATTGGCCAAGGGAGCAAAAAAATACCGTGGTAACGCACAGTCCCACGGTTGCTGTGGCCTTAGAACCTTACACATCGATCAGCGTGATAATGCTCGGAGGCGCATTGTTCCGACATTCAATGGTAAACGTCGGCGCCGCCACTATAGATGCCATGTCGCATATACGTGCAGACTCGTACTTTATGGGGGTGACAGGCGTAGATATAGATGCGGGTCTTAGTACTGGCGACCTGGAAGAGGCGCATGTTAAAAACGCACTGAGTACCCGAGCTGCCGACACGTTTGTTCTGGCATCGTCAGAAAAACTGCAGGTTGCATCACCTTATGTGGTGATGGCACTAAATCAAGCCTCTGGAATAGTGGTGGATAGAATTACACCAAAACCCTTCATCCAACAAATGTGCAAAGCAGGCTTGGATGTATATAAAGCGAAATAATTCTTGATCGCCCCACTACGCACAAGCCTGAATACCCCTTAAAGCTATTTAACTGCCCCAGTTACCTGGGGACAGTGCAGCAGGGCCAGAGAATCGCAGCAACAATTGCCGCATAACCGCTGCGAATATAAACAGGTTTTTGAAATCTATCGCTTACTTTTTCGGATCTGATTTACCGTCGTACCGCTTTTTTCAGAAAATAACGATATCCTAAGCCGGACACAAGATGTTGTCACTACCTTTATCTGCGCTGTAAAATACTGAATTTATACGCTTATACTGCCAGGGCACTGATTGTGCCGCCAACGTAGTATTGCCAAGTCCAGTCAGCACTAATTTCTTGGAAACACCAACGCTTTGAACGTCATTACCTGCATCGAAGATTTCAAGCCCCTGTACAAACGGCGCGTACCGCGCATGTTCTATGACTACACAGAGTCCGGCAGTTGGTCAGAGCAAACCTTTCGAGAGAATTCGAGCGATTTTGATCAGCTGTATTTAAGACAACGTGTCGCTGTTGATATGACCGGCAGAAGCACCGCCACGCAATTGATAGGACAGGAAGTCTCGATGCCAGTGGCATTGGCCCCGGTGGGTATGACCGGTATGCAAAGCGCCAACGGTGAGATTAAAGCCGCCCGCGCGGCAGAAAATTTCAATGTGCCTTACACACTATCCACCATGTCCGTCAATTCTATTGAAGAGGTTGCAGCCGCAACCAGTAAACCCTTCTGGTTTCAGCTCTACACCATGCGTGACGAGGATTATCTTTACCGCTTGATACAGCGTGCAAAGGATGCTGGATGCTCCGCATTGGTCATCACACTTGATTTACAGATAGTGGGTCAACGACATAAAGATCTGAAAAATGGTCTATCGGCTCCGCCAAAACTAACGGCATCTACAGTGGCAAATTTGATGACCAAATGGAGTTGGGGCATTGAAATGCTAGGCGCAAAACGACGCAATCTCGGGAACATCGTCGGTCACATCGATGGCGACCCCTCTCAGATGATGTCATGGATTGGCGAGCAGTTTGATCCTTCGCTTGATTGGGACAAAGTAGCGCGCATCAAGCAGGCATGGGGAGGCAAGGTTATCCTAAAAGGAATTCTGGACGCCGAGGATGCAAAGCGCGCGCTTGAGGTAGGTGCCGACGCGATCGTTGTGTCCAATCATGGCGGCCGACAGCTGGACGGTTGTTTGAGCTCCATTCGAACACTGCCCTCGATCCTTGAAGCGGTGGGTGATCAGGTTGAGGTACACATAGACAGTGGTATTCGCTCAGGCCAAGATGTATTAAAAGCCCTGGCGATGGGCGCTAAAGGTACGTTTATTGGTCGCGCCTATATCTATGGGCTCGGCGCTATGGGGGAAAAAGGCGTTACCCGTGCGCTTGAGATAATCCACAAGGAACTCGACGTATCAATGGCACTCTGTGGGCGACGAGACGTCAACGAGCTGGATCGCGACATTTTATTGGTTCCAGAGAATTTTGAGGGACGTTGGCAATGAAGGAACGAGGAATAACTCTATGATTGGCCACGATAAAGAAGTCATATTTCACAACTACCCGCAATCGCCAGTCGCTGAAAAAGTTCGAGTTGCATTTGGCATCAAGGGAGTCGAATGGCGAGATGTCGAGATACCTCGACTTCCACCAAAGCCATTACTTACAGCGCTCACAGGCGGGTATAGACGCACGCCGGTAATGCAAATCGGTGCAGACATTTTTTGCGATAGTCAATGCATTATTCGGGAACTCGAAAACCGTTATCCTGAACCCGGTTATATGCCTACAAAAGATGCGGGCCTAATGTGGTGCCTAAGTCGCTGGACCGATGGAGCACTATTCGATCTGGCAGTAAAGATTGTGCTTGGATCGGCCGGTGACGCCTTACCAGAGGACTTTGCGCAAGATCGCGGGCGATTGTATATGGGAGAAAACTGGGCTGAAGGCCTGCGCAAGGCAAACGCTCAACTCCCCCATTTGGTTTCACAGCTACGTGCGCCGCTAAGCTGGCTCGATGAGCAGCTAAGCGATGGGCGTTCCTTCCTGCTTGGTCCTTCACCGGCAGCTATAGATGCCCAGCTTTATCATGTAGTCTGGTTTGTTAGAGGACGTTGGAACGGTGGCCCTTCTATGCTTGCTGAGTTTCCGAATCTGCAGCGCTGGGAGAATAGCGTCAATGCTCTGGGTCATGGAACATCAACTGCTATGAGTGCAGAGGATGCCATTGAGCTTGCAAGACCCTTGGAACCGACAACGCAGAGCGGTGTTGCAGACCATGATCCTCAAGGATTAAAGGTGGGCGAATGGGTAACCATCCATCCTGATGTAGACGGCGGTGAACAGCCTGTTCACGGCATTGTGCGAATGGCTAACTCCGACACAATTGCAATAGATAGATCAACAGAACAAGTAGGCACGGTATGTGTGCACTTCCCCCGCAGCGGTTATCGGATAGAAGCATAGCGCTGAAAACGCTGAAGTCCCGAGATAACATATAGAGCAATCTCGTTGGCTCAAACTGCTTTAAGAGTAAATCGACACTCGGTGCAGTATGGGTGGATAAGCAATCCAGCCATACTGCTTATGAGCATTCAGCTAGAGCATCATCTGGTAACTGGCTGGTACATATCGATATCCACCCTCGCCGCGAGTTTCCACATATCCCATTCCGGGAAACGGCATGTGATAGCCAACAAACGGTATTTTGTCAGCAGCCAACATATCAAATACTTTTTTGCGCGTAGCAGCTGCTTTAGCCTTATCCATATCAAATTTAACTTCCCACTCTGGATAGGCTAGTGACCAAACATAGTGGTTAGCTGTATCAGCAACGAGAGAGAGTTGCCGCCCACCTGACTCGAGCATATAGATCATGTGACCCGGCGTGTGCCCTCCCGCTTCCATTCCCGTAATGCCGGACACGATAGAACCACCATCGCCTATAAATTCCATTTTCTCGGCCAATGGCTGTACCTTGTTCTTGAAACCATCGCTGTCCTGCTTAGCCCATGCGTCGTACTCAGCTTGACCGGTTACATAGCGCGCATTGGCAAATGTCGGTTTGCCATCCTCACCCGATAAACCACCAATATGGTCTCCATGCATATGTGTGATAACCACAACCGTTACATCTTCGGGTTTTATTCCGGCAGCTGCCAATGGGGCAGTAATACTCCCAGCGCTTAATCCAGTATCAAACAAAACGATATCAGAACCGGTGCGAACAACTGTCGGAGTGAAAAAAAACTGTGCTTTATCGGTCGGAATGAAATTAGCTTCGCTGACAGTCTGAAACTCTTCTTCAGACACATTCATACCAAAAATATTCTGCGGCCCCTCAACTGTGCGCGTGCCTGCGAGTAATGTCGATACCTCGAAGTCTCCCATCGTAAACGTGTTCTTTATGGCATTGGGAACTGCCTCGCTGTGTCCTCCGGCTGTCACATTACTTACTCCTGCCAATAGTGTTGCCGCAGCAGGCACAGCCACTGAGGCAGCCAACAACCGCCTTCGGCTGACTGCCGGTAGTTGTTCCGACTTGGGACTATTCTGATTTAATGTACTCAATGAACTAATCTCCGTTGTGTTTCGTTGAACGCTGGGTCGTAGAAACAGACCACCAACAGCGCTTCAAGGTTCCCCACAGTCTCCAGCGATTTGAGTCAAACCCCTTTCAACCCCCATTAAATGTTTCGATGGTCTATGTGTGTTCGTATATGCACGTTAGCTAGATCAATATCGGGCAGATGAACGCTTAATATCCCTACTTTTTCCAGGTTTTGTAATTCTCTTTCATATAACCAACACCGTAAAGTACGATCTCCTCAAGTACGTCAATGTCAATATCCGAAAGCTTGTTTACATACAAACAACTTTTGCCCATTTTGTGTTTACCCAGGCGACTCAAGTATTCATCAAGGTTCTGATAGCCCGGCATGATGTAAATTGACGTGGCAGCCTTTCTTGGAGAAAACCCCGTAATCATACTATCGCCGCTTCGACCACTTTCATACTCGTAGTGGTAACGACCAAAACCGATAATGTTACTACCCCACATAACGGCAGGCATACCGGTTACATCTTTAAACCATTTGAGTAAAAACCGCCCATCGGACTGCCGTGCAGCGGGTTCAACCGTTGAAATAAAATTCGCCGGTGTCACGACGTTAGACTGGGCTTTCTTTGATGTTGTTTTTATCGCCACATCTAATCTCTCTGGAAAAGCATGTTTAAGCTGACAACACAAAACCACGAGCTATAAGCCTATACCGCATGAAGATTCAGTGCAATATCATCGCAAGGAATAAACTCAAACGATTCCAGTATCAGGAAATCGGAAAACCCATTCTCTCTACAAACCTTACCCAGGGTATCCGCCAGCCACCTTTTTCATCCAATGTATCAAGCGCATAAAGGGTAATTTTAGCCCCTATCCATCGAAAAGGTTCAGGCGGTATATAAGCAGGTTCAGTGATTGCAAAACTGAGTTGTGTCTCTGGAATCTCATCCTTATCAAGAATGGCTAAACCAACTCGGGCACCAAACCTTGATGCGGTAACTCCAAAACCAGAGTACCCGCCTGCAAAAACCATATCTCCACGATAAAAACGCTGATAATGCACGGCCATTCTGCTTGTTAAACCAATAGGGCCACTCCAGGCATGAGAAAAACGGATCTGATCTTTGAGTTGAGGGAAGGTCCGGTAAAAAGATTTGGCCAGACGAATGTATGGTTCAGGCGTTTTATCGTGGGCCGGATCGATGTTGTTACCAAAAAAGTACCCCAAGCGACCACCAAACAAAATACGATTGTCTTTCGTCAATCGTAAATAGTTCAATTGGGTACGGGTGTCATAAATGCCCTGTCTGTTAGACCAGCCCACTGATGCCATCTGTTCAACACTGAGTGGCTCAGTCACAATAATGCGATCTCTAATTGCAGCCACCCTACTTTTTATTCTCTTATGCCCGGCAGCCCAGGCATTGGTAGCCAGGAAAACTTTTTTAGCAGTAATCATGGCATTAGGTGTTGAGACTTTTATACCTTTTTGAGTTAGATGATTGGTTAAATGAGGCGTTTTTTCATAGATCTCCACACCTAAATCCCGGGCAAGCTGCTTGAGTCCCTGTAGCAGCTTGCCCGGGTGGACAGTTCCGCACAAAGCAGTTGACCAAACACCTGCTTGAAAAACCGGTGAGTTAACCTGTGCTTGCACCTGCTTTTTATCAAGCTTTGTGGCCTTATGACCGTACTTGCAATAGAGTTGATAATCAGTATCGATGGTATCAATCGCGTGCTCATCGACAGCGACTTTTAGTTCGCCTCCCCATTCGATATCACAATCAATGTTGTATCGTTCAATGGTTTGCCTGAACCCCGTCATATTTAGCTGCCCTAATCGCTCCAGCTCATGTACCTCACCTGGAAACTGTCGCTGCGTGTTATCAATACCATGCATGACAGATGTGGACATGATCGCCGCCGGTCTTCCACTCGCCCCACTGCCAATGGTTTGCGCTTCAATCAATATGACTTTACGGTCAGCTTGTTTTTCCATGGCTTGAATAGCAGCCCACAGGCCACAGAAACCTCCCCCCACTATCAATAGATCACACGTCACATCTGATGACAACCCAGGGTTAGGCGCTACAGGATCCAGACTATCTATCCAATAACTGTCGAACGTTGTACCTTGCAAGGCCTTGTAGGCGAGCTCTGTATCATCAAGCACCTGACTCATCACTTAGCCATGACATCAAACTCGAGATCGTGGCCGTAATGATGAACGTTCGTTCTCTGTAAAGTATGAAATCCAAGAGATGAATAAAACGCAACAACTGGCGGACGATGAAGGGATACATGAGCCATCAGTTTGTCAGACACAAGATCAAGCGCCGCAATCAATTGCCGGCCGATTCCATTGCCTTGTTTTTCTGGAATAACCTCAAGCATGGTAATCAAAGATATTCCTCTCAATGGTCTAAGTGCCGCTATACCAACCAGTTGATCATCCACGCTTGCTTGTAGGGTAAAAGCCCGCTCGTGTTCATAAATTTCACCACTGGCAATCAATTGATGCACCAGAGTTTCAGCCTCATCGGCGCCCAGGTAATCGGCGTACTGTGAAATCCAGGATGCGTGCAACAACTCGACAAATCGCTTGTCATGTACCCACTCACACTGGAGAAGAGTAGCAGGTTCTGTTTGCTTGAAAACGCTCTGAGGAAACATGTTTTGTTTATCGGGCAGATTCACTAAGGTAAAACCACACTCTCGTCAGGATTGTGTTCATCTGGAACGGCGGGTAGCGGTGCAAAGCGTGCATCTCGCTTTTGCTTTGCCGCTGTCATCGCCTCAACAATTTCATCACGTTGAAAAAAGCCGGCATTCCATAAGCCAACGTAATCCAGTGTGTCGGCAACCGAGTGGTCGCGGGCATGAAGTATCATTTTCTTACAACCATGCACGGCTAAAGGCGCTTTTGTGGCTATCTCGGCAGCAATATTCAATACACTTTCGAGCATTTTCTCCTGACTATCATAGACAGCATTGACCAAGCCGTATTCCCTGGCTTCCGATGCAGGCATTGCCCGGCCTGTATAGGCTAATTCTCTAACCAATCCATCAGGCAGTAATTTACATAGGCGCGGAAAAGTACCCACATCAGCTGTCATAGCCAGATTGGTTTCGTATATCGTAAAAAACGCATCTGCTGTGCAATAGCGTATGTCACAGGCGCTCGTTAAGTCTACGCCTGCACCGATACATCCTCCCTGAACAGCAGTGAGCACAGGTACTCGACACTGTTCAAAACAGGTAAAACTCCGCTGCAATCGTTTAACGGTTTCGTAGAAGCGTGCCGCTTTCTGTCGCTCACGCAGACTATCTACGTCGATGGGCAGATCGTCTTCTTGTGGACTATCGCCTGCCCCGGCGGACGCAGTAAACACCGACACATCCATCCCGGATGTAAAATGCGGCCCCGTTGAGGATAAAACTATGGCACGCACACTACCCGACTGATCCAGCTTATTAATAAGGGAGGGTAATTCTGTCCAGAACGCGGGAATCATACTGTTGCGCTTATCTGGACGTGAAAACGTGATATGCGCAACGTGGTTTTGCACATCTACGTCAAAGCACTCATAGGTCATAGGCAACCATCCCCAGCGATATTATGCAATTGTAGTTTCAATTTGACGAAGCGACTCCAGCACCAAAACGTTACTTACCGGTATGTTCATGATGTTTTTCAATTCTCAACACAGAGTTTTGCTCTGCCTTGAAAATTGACGTTGCTTGTATAGTGAGACCCTTATACCCTTTTCTTTGATGCTACTACTACAAAGGTAACCAATACGGCGCCGACTATATTGAAGCCAAGGTGCAATGGCCAGAATGCTCCCACCGAACCGGCAAGCAACAATAACAAAAGAACAGGCGACAACGGTCCTTCCGCATAATTTTGAATAAGAGCGTTAACGGCATAAATTCCGAATAGAGCGAAAAAACCAATTTGCATGATTTCGTGCCACTGCCCTGATATCAGCGGCGTGTAAGCAAACATAAGGGGCACGATATAGAGCCCTTTGGCGATCTTCCAGGATTGAAAACCGGTGGCCATTGGTTTTGATCCAGCGATACCTGCGGCTGCAAACGCCGCCAGGCAAATGGGAGGTGTGACATTGCTATCCTGACTCAACCAAAAGATAATCAGGTGAGCAACCAATAGAAAATTCATCTGAATTGCCGGGTCAACCAACAGCGGCCTGACTGTTATCGCCATCTCAAATGGCATTGCAGACATAAGCGACAATGCTTCATCCCTACTCATGCCGGTCGCAACTTTCGCGATATGTGGACTGTCGACCAACATGAAGAACGCTGATTTTGCAGGATCTGCAATACCTGCCATCAATGATTCCACAACAACACTATCGGCCAGAATGCCTGCTAATGCGGGCGCTGTGAGGATAGCGAGAATGATATAAGCCGCTGTAACGGGCAAACCCATACCCAGAACCAGTGAGGCTACGGCAATCAAACCAATAGCAATAACAAACGAGCCTTGCGACCATTGGGCAATCATCAGGGAGAAACCATTACCCACCCCGCTTGTCACTATGGCGTTATTGATAATACCAATTGCCACAAGAAGTATTCCAGTGAGAATAGAAGCCTTGATGCCTAGCAAAAAAGCATCAGCGATTCGCTCAAAGCCCATAAATACTGGTTTGAAATTATTCAGTTTTATTAACTGCGCAACTGCATAGGTTGCCCAGGATACTGCGATCAGCACCGCTATTGCCCATGAGGCGGCATAGCTAGGAGTAACTCCCGACATCAACAGCCAGATCATCACACCCAGGGGTAATAAAAACGTCAAACCGCCTGAGATTAATTTACCCCTATCCACTGTGACGTTTTGATCATCACCCACTGAATATTTAACAGCTTCTATACGAACGATGAACGCTACTGACAGAAAATACAGCAGTGCGGGAACGATAGAGACGGTGACGATAGTTGAATACGGGATAGCCGTGTAACTTGCCATGACGAACGCACCTGCGCCCATGATAGGTGGCATCAGTTGCCCACCTGTCGAGGCCGCCGCCTCGACACCTGCTGCAAATTGAGGACGAAATCCATTCGACTTCATCAGTGGAATAGTAATGATCCCGGTAGAAGCGGTATTGGCTACCGCAGATCCACTGATTGTGCCTGTAAGCGCCGAGGACAATACAGCAACGAATGCCGCACCACCGCGAATTCGCCCAGCAATGAATTTCGATACCTCGATAACAAAATCGGCAGCACCTGATGCAACCAGGAAACCACCGAAAATCATAAACAGGGTGATATTGGTTGAAGATATGCTGGCCAAAATGCCAAACAGACCTTCATCGTTATAGAGAGTTCTGAAAAGCACGTCGTCAACCGGGAGGCTGGCAGAACGAAACACGCCATCAAAATGCCTGCCCAGAAATAGTATATAACTCAGTGACAAGATTATAAGGCTTGGTATTACCCAGCCAGATACCCGTCTGGAGAAATCTATAGCCGCAAATACAAGCAACGCACCAGCACACCAGTCAATCCAGGTGAACTGCCAGGATTGACCCGTTACTGCTAGGGTACGTTCATACAGGGCTGATTCATTACCGGCAACCCAAAGGGCAGCTGCGGCCACCAGCAATCCGTAAACCAGATCCACATACAAGCCTTTAGATGATGTTTCAGGTCGTGCAAAGGGGCTATAAACAACGGAGGCTAGAAATGCAAACCCGGCAAAGTGAATGGCGTTTTGCCATAAACCCGGTTCGGTGAGAAAAAGGTTGGTCGCTATATGCCAAAGGCCAAATAGGATAGCGAAGGCTACCACTAGTTTTCTGGTGCCGCTGCTCTTCCTGAGCTCGTTTACGCTGAGCCAATACTCTCTAGCTGGTTTATTCACCACCGATGAGGCTTGTTCTTCCGGCACTGGAGCGTTGTTCATGTCAAGCAGATCAAATGGGGGTCAGTGTTCAAGCTGACCCCGCCGCGGTGAATGGAGCTAAGCACATAGCAAACGAATCGCAGACGACTCGAGTAAGCACATAGCCCATTACACCGCACTGGCTGTTACTAAATCTGTAAGCTTATAATTGAACTTACTTGGACATCAGTCTTTCTGGGATGTCGATACCAACCTCTTTATAGTACTTTGCTGCGCCCGGATGCAGCGGAACAGGCAATCCAGCCAGGGCCTGTTCTACAGCCATCACCTTCGTCGCCGGGTGTATCGCACTCAGAAAAGCAAGGTTTTCATAGATAGTTTTGGTAAGCAGATACACATGCTCTTCCTCAACTCGATCGTTAACCGCTAGAAAGTTAGGCTGGGCAATTGTATTGATATCCTTTTCCTGGTTCGGATAGAGGCCTGCAGGGATTGTGTAAGGTACCCACAAATTTCTGCCACCGTCCATCTTTTGCAACTGCTCGGCTGTGACATCAAGGATCGTAAATTTGTCAGCATTGGCCGCCATAAGCTTTGTAATCGCACCAGCTGGTGGGCCAGAGGGCATGCCTGCGCCGATTGCCTGACCATTAGCCATTGCATCAGCAGTGGGTCCCATACCGGCATGAACCATTTCATAGTCGGTAGGGGCATCTATGCCCAGACCGGATAAGAGAACAGTGTTGGAACCCAACGTGCCAGAGTTCTGTTTTCCCAATGCCATGGGCATACCCTTTACACCCATCAGATCGTCCACCGTTCCAGTGACTACCTTCTCGTTGTTAAGAACGAACTGTTCTACGTTCTGCCAGAGCATTGTCACTGCGCGCAGGTTGGACTGAACATCCGTGACCGGACCGGTGCCGGTTGCTGCATAAGAACCATAAAGACCCTGCAAAATAGCAAAATCAGCTGTTCCGGCCGCCATCGCTTGTACGTTAGCGCCAGAGCCTGCCGAGTTAACTGCAGTTAGGCTAAATTTGTGTTTTGGCAGCAGTTTTACTTTTGAAAGTGTAGATATTGCAGTACCGACGGGATGGTAGGTACCCCCTGTAGATGCTGTATTCAATACATAATCCGCTGCATCCTGAGCGAATACACTCGGAGATGCGAGCACCGCCGACACCACTGCAGCCCCGACTAGCTTTGTAAATTTCACCTTATTTTTTCCTCCAAAATACTCAAATTAGTTTTCGTCTCCCCGGCTGCCGTTGTCTCGCGGCTTAGCAGGTCTGGAACTACAAACAATACTACTGAATGGACCGAAACACCAAATAACAAGCTCTGGGCTAAGGTTTGGGTGGTCATCTTTGTGTGATACCGGTAAATTCCAAGTAGTAGACTCACCTATTCCACAGCCACCTTGTACTCCAAACCCACCTTGGTTCACTATTATTAGATCGTTATGCACTCAATAGAAAGCCTCCCTGCTGCCATCGATGGACCATCTGCCTGGATTGGGCAGGAGATGGCTCAAGAAGAAGATCGCTGGCTAACTGAACTCAGTACTGAACAAGTCGACGAGTTGGAATCAAGCGCACGCAGTTACCTTGCGCTGGAAAAGGATGTAGGAGAAATCTCAACCTCAACATTCCCTTTACAGCTCTGTAGCGAGCTGTTGCAAGGCATCAAGAGCACGCTGCTCAACGGACACGGCGTTCAGGTATTGCGAGGACTGCCGGTAGCGCAATATTCTCAGGAATTCAGCGCGGCCATTTTTTGCGGCATTGGTGCTCATCTGGGTAGCGCTCGCTCACAGAATGCCCAGGGGCATATTCTGGGTCATGTAAGAAACATCGGAAAATCATCCGCGGATACCAGCGCGCGGATTTATCAAACTGCCGAAAGACAAAGCTTCCATACTGACAGTGCCGACGTAGTCGGTTTGCTATGCCTGCAGGAGGCACGCGAAGGTGGGCGCTCACTGCTAGTCAGCGCAGAGACGATCTATAACCGAATGCGTCAGTTGCGTCCAGATCTAACCGCCCTGATGTTCGAACCTATTGCAACAGATCGCCGTGGGGAAATCCCCGCTGGCGCTAAACCTTTTATGGATATTCCGGTGTTCAGTTGGCATGCTGAGCGCTTGACCGTTTTCTATCAGCGCCAGTACATTGAGAGCGCGCAAAGGTTTCCCGATGCTCCTCGTCTCACGCCGCAGCATATCGAAGCACTGGACTTGTTTGATTCACTCGCTAACGACCCTGATTTGCACCTCAGCATGCAGCTCCAATCAGGTGATATGCAGTTTGTTTACAACCACTCGCAATTGCACGATCGAACGGCATTTGTCGACTGGCCACAATCAGAAAAACGCAGGCATCTATTCAGACTCTGGTTGTCCTTAGCCGGCGATCGCGAGTTACCCGAGACGTTCAAACAACGATATGGATCAATCGAGATTGGCAATCGCGGCGGCATCATCACTGAACACACAACACTGCACGTACCCTTAGACTAAGCAGCGAGGCTAGTATCAGTCCTTACGCTGCTGAGTGCTCTGTAGGCCTATCGCCGTTCACCTACTCCTAGCGGCGTATCTGGAGTGCTCGCGGGCACACGCCCGTGCTCTTGCGGCAATGAACAGGTTTTTAGATGAGGCAAAACCAGCTTGCCGAAATAATCACATTCTTCAAGATGTGGGTAGCCCGAAGAGATGAAGGAACGGATTCCCATTGACTGATATTCATCGATGGCACTGAGGATCTGCTCTGCGCTGCCAACCAAAGCTGCACCGCAGCCTGATCGGGCACGCCCGACGCCAGTCCAGAGATTCGGTTCTACATAACCTTCATCGTCAGCAAGATCCCGGTTCTTAGCTTGATGGGCAACACCTAAAGAACTTGCATCCAGCGCGCGCTCACGAATTGCTCGTCCCTGTTCATCATCCAGCTGCGACACTAATCCCTGCGCGTACGCACGTGCTTCCTCCTCCGTCTCACGCACTATCATGTGAACGCGCAATCCGTAGTCCAAAACACGCCCATAACGTTCAGCACAGGCGTTAACCGCTTTCATGCGCTCTGCCAACTCTTCTTTCTTTTCAGGCCACATTAAGTAGACATCGCAATGCTCACCACAAAGCTCCAACGCTGGGGGTGAATAACCACCAAAATACAACATTGGACCACCGTTAGTTTGATAAGGCTTAACCGGATCGGTAGTCAGACCTTCAAAGTTATAGATCTCACCTTTGAAATTGATTTCCGGTTGTGTCCATGCCTGCTTTAGAATTTCAACGACCTCTCGTGAGCGTTGATAGCGGTAAGCACTGTCCTCTTTTTGTCCTGGGAAATCGGACGATATGATATTGACAGTGAGCCTGCCTTCTAGCATGTGATCAAGCGTTGCCAGTGTTCTGGCCAACATGATCGGCTGCATCTCACCGCATCGAACAGCTGCCAGCATGTTTATATTGGTCGTCAGCGGAGCATTGCCTGCAACAAACGTCAGTGTGTCTTGTCCTACCTGATAAGACGACGGACAAAGAATATTGCGAAAACCCAGCTCGTCTGCTCGTTTGACTATGGCCGACGTGTTGTTCCAGCTGCTTCTGTATTGACCATCCGGTACACCGAGGAACTGATAGTCGTCAGAACACAAAGGGGCAAACCAGGAAACCTCGGCAGCTGCTAAATCAGCTGATCTCACGGGAACAACGGTCATGGGCACATTCTCAAGTAGTTGCAGAAAATGTATCAATAGTGTATCAATATGTCAAGAAAATCGATAGAAACTTTAGACCTTGCAAACGTGTCGAACAGCCTGAAATTATCAGATCAAGTCAAGACGGGCCGGGTGCCATTAGCGATGCAGATCAGTGAAATGCTGATTCGAGACATACAGAGTGGTCAACTACCCAATGGCGAGCGGCTTCCACCTGAGCGAGTGATGGCCCGGCAACTGCGTGTCTCTGTTGGCACACTACGAAAAGCGCTTGAGGAGCTGAATAAACTAGGCCTGTTACACCGGGTTCAAGGCTCAGGAAATTACGTACACAACAATCTGGATATCGACGATGTTTATGCCCTCTTCCGCTTGGAGTTGATCAGCGGACCTGCACAACCCACAGCATCACTGATATCAGTAAGGCACATCGCAAAATCATCCTATGTGCCGCATATCGGCGGCTCTGCAAAGGCGTTTCGATTTCGTCGACAACGATTACTAAACGCTGTGGAAGTTGCGTTAGAGGAAATCTGGCTTGATGCTGGCTGTGCAAAGTCGATCAACCCCAACGATGTTCCTGACTCCATGTACCATTTCTATCAGGAACACTTAGGTATACGCATTACCCGAGCCGAAGATCGCGTGAGTGTGGCATCGCTGCCTAGCTGGGCTCCCACTTCACTACGAGACAGAAAATGCACTCACTGGGGGTATATCGAGAGATTATCCCGAGATCAGGATGGCAAACCCGCTGAGTATTCCCGCACTTGGTTTGATCCCAACCTAGCCCGGTTTGTGTCACGATAGGTTCTTTGTAAAAACTAACCTACGATTTAGCCAGCACTGGCTGTAACATCAGGCTACGGCTTATGATGTCCACTCCAGCGCAGACATTCAGCTCTTAGCGCTGAACCCATTTCCTATTTTAAGCAAGGCCCCTTCACCAGTGACCCGTCAAAGTACTCCCGGCTTTTCGTCGTTGTCCCTTCGGCCTGAGCTCAATAGCTCTATTGAGGCACTGGACTTCGAGGCAATGACCTCTGTGCAAGCGCTCAGCTTGCCGCCAGCGCTGAGCGGCCATGACGTTCTGGCTCAAGCAAAAACCGGTAGCGGGAAGACCGCTGCATTTGCCATTGCTACTCTCAACAAGCTCAACCTGTCCGACTACCAGATACAGGCGCTGATACTATGCCCGACCCGTGAACTGGCCGAGCAGGTGGCAACACAGGCCAGGGATTTGGCCAAGCATATGGCTAATACGCGCATAATTACACTTTGTGGTGGTAGACCGATGCAACCTCAATTGAATTCGCTCAAGCGCAATCCGCATATCGTAGTAGGAACCCCCGGCAGAATTCTGAAGCACCTGCACAAAGACACCCTGCAATTAGATACGGTACAAACACTGGTGCTTGATGAAGCAGATCGCATGCTCGATATGGGCTTCCATGATGACATCATGCGAATCCTTTCGCGCATCCCGGCAAAGAGGCAAACGCTCCTGTTTTCCGCTACATACCCGGCGCAAATCAAGCACATAAGCAAAACGATTCAGCAAGACCCGGTTGAATTGCGTGTGGAGGACAATGAAGAGTCAACGCAGATCACACAGCTGTTTTATGCAACCACTAGCGCAAGCAAAACGCGGGATCTGCTAAAAATACTGGCGCATCATCAACCCGAGTCCTGCCTGATTTTTTGTAATCGGAAGTTGCACTGTCAGTCACTGGCAGACGAGCTTTCAAAACAGGGAGTACATGCACTTGCATTGCACGGCGATCTAGAGCAGTTTGCCAGAGACCAGATTTTGCTTCAGTTTGTAAACCGTAGCGCTGCCGTGCTGATTGCCACAGATGTTGCCGGTCGCGGGCTGGATGTCAAGGATCTGGCCGCAGTGGTTAACTACGATTTAACACCTGACCCTGATATGTATATACACCGCATCGGCCGAACCGGCAGAGCACAGGCGCAGGGCCTGGCCATTACGCTGGTCGAGAACGGCGAGGAATTCAGGCTGGATGCGCTACAGCAGTTTCAATCTGGCGAACCAATTAGGCTAGAGAGAGCTGGTTCCATAACATCGGAAAAAACCTTAGGTTTTCAAGCCCCGAACCTGACGCTTTGTATCAATGGCGGCAAGAAGGACAAAATCAGGCCAACCGATATTCTGGGTGCCCTGACTGCCAGCTCGGAGATTCGAGGTGATCAGATTGGTAAAATCAATATTCTTGATAAGCAGGCATATGTTGCAGTGGAGCGCGGTATTGCCGGCAAAGCCCTACAAATCCTGAGCGAAGGCAAGATCAAAGGACGTCGCTTTCGCAGCAGAAAGCTTGCATGAGCTTGATCGATGTCGATGCGAATTGTGTTACTGAACGCACAGTGCCTATGCCCCGGGAACGCACTTTGCAGTGCTATAATTACCGGCTGCGTGCCTAGCGTTGTACAAACGGCAGAAATGCCGTCTACCTAGCAGTACGCCCCTACTCTTACCCTCAGGCACACTCCATTGATTTCCGCAGCAAACGTTACGATGCAATTTGGCTCGAAGCCTCTCTTCGAGAATATTTCTGTCAAGTTTGGCGATGGCAATCGCTACGGCTTGATTGGCGCAAATGGATGCGGCAAATCGACTTTCATGAATATTCTGGGCGGCAGTCTTGAGCCTAGTGCCGGTAACATCTCAGTGACGCCCAACGAACGAATCGGCAAATTGAATCAGGATCAGTTCGCTTTTGAAGAATTCTCAGTGATTGACACAGTCATCATGGGCCACGCCGAAATGTGGGATATCAAGGCTGAAAGAGAGCGTTTGTATGCATTGCCCGAGATGACCGAAGCGCAGGGCATGCGAGTAGCTGAGCTTGAAATCCAGTTTGCCGAAATGGATGGCTATACAGCCGAAAGCCGAGCGGGAGAATTACTCAGCGGCGCAGGTATCGAAGAATCATTGCATTTCGGACCAATGAGTGAAGTTGCGCCTGGCTGGAAACTTAGAGTGCTACTTGCGCAGTCACTTTTCTCCGCTCCAGATATTTTGCTACTGGATGAACCCACCAACAATCTGGACATCAATGCTATTCGTTGGCTCGAAGGAGTATTAGCTGCGCAAAAAAGCACGATGGTCATCATTTCGCACGATCGACATTTCTTGAATTCTGTTTGCACGCACATGGCTGATATCGACTATGGCGAGCTAAGAGTTTATCCTGGAAACTATGACGACTTCATGATTGCATCAACCGCTGCACGCGAACTACTTCAATCAGAAAACGCTAAAAAGAAAAGCCAGATAGCGGATCTACAACAGTTTGTCAGCCGTTTTTCGGCTAATGCATCAAAGGCAAAGCAGGCAACGTCGCGAGCCAAACGCATCGAGAAAATCCAGCTGGCCGATATCAAACGATCTAGTCGAATCAGTCCGTACATTCATTTTACGCAAGAGAAAAAGCTACACCGCCAAGCACTTTCATTGGAAAACATTGGGCATGGGTTTGATGAGGGTCCTTTATTCGAAGATGGCAACCTCATGCTCGAAGCTGGCTCAAGACTGGCTATTCTTGGTGAAAACGGTGTCGGCAAAACCACACTGTTGCGTTGTTTACTCGATGACCTGAAACCAAATAAAGGATCGGTCAAGTGGTCCGAGAATGCATCTGTCGGCTATTGCCCACAAGACAATACAAGTGAGTTTAACAATACGCTCACACTATTTGACTGGATGAGCCAATGGCGAAAAGCATCTCATAATGATCAGATTGTTCGTGCCACTCTGGGGCAGCTATTATTTTCATCAGATGACTTCAACAAACAAGTCAAGGTGTGCTCGGGCGGAGAGAAAAACAGACTGCTGTTTGGAAAGTTGCTGATGAGTGCTCCCAATGTATTGGTCCTCGATGAACCCACCAATCATCTGGATATGGAAGCCATTGAAGCTTTAAATCTGGCATTGGTTAACTACGAAGGCACTATCATATTTGTAAGTCATGATCGTGAATTCGTCTCATCATTGGCGACTCAGATTGTAGAAATCAAGAATTGCAGACTTAACGCCTTTGACGGCACTTATGATGAATATCTGGCCAGTCAAAGACACGAAAAGCGTGTGGCCAATTTCTAGATAGTGCAGAGGCAACGTATCCTTTTAAAAATTTCGACATCAACGTAGACCATTAAAGACGCAAGCTTGAGCAGGTGTCGCAAGCTTAGTCGTCTCGCATTCGTTCCTGACGCTCCATCTCTTCTTGGTACGCTGCATCGATCTGCTGCAATACAGCATCAACGTCTGCATCTTGAGTCTCGATGTTGAATTCACCGCTAAGCTTGAGATCAGGGTGCAAGGCACCGGCCTCATAGAGCGCCCAAAGTTCTTCTGCATAGTAAGTATTAGCCAGTTCGGGGGCAAACTGCGCATAATAGCGTGTCATGTTGCCGACATCTCGGGCCAGCATGGCTTGAGCATGGTTGTTACCAGCCGCATCGACGGCTTGTGGTAAATCAATAATAACGGGGCCGCTATCTGTCAACAGAACATTAAATTCAGATAGATCTCCGTGAATCAAACCAGCGCATAGCATACGCACAACGTACGACATCATGGTTGCATGATCAACGAGCGCTTGCTCTGCCGATACGGTAACATCATTTAAACGCGGAGCAACTTCCCCATCATCACGTGTTATGAGTTCCATCAGCAGTACCCCGTCAAAACAACCATAGGGCTCAGGCACTCTCACACCTTTGTCGCGCAATCGGTAAAGAGCATCAACCTCTGCGCTCTGCCAAAGGACTTCCTGCTGATCTCGGCCAAATTTAGAACCTTTGTCCATCGCACGCTGGCGACGACTATTGCGTACCTTGCGACCTTCCTGGTATTGCACAGCTTGCTTAAAACTACGCACAGCCACATCTTTGTACACCTTTGCACAGCGTATATCATCGCCACAACGAACGATATACACGGTGGCCTCTTTACCGCTCATTAGCGGGCGCAAAACCTCGTCCACTAATCCATCTTCGATCAGTGGCAAAATTCGTTTAGGCGTTTTCAATGAACTAACTATTTGACTTTGTGTCGACAGGTTGCACAGCATACAGGCACTGTGCCACCGATGGGAAACGAATTGGCAAGCAGGTTACCTATATGCCCCAGCTACCGTCAGCAGTTGATTTTATCCACGATGTAATGGGAGAAATAAATACAAGCAACCACAAGACAGTAGTGATGGGCAGAAATGAAAACCGGATGCCCACAAGCGTCGAGGCACAACTCTACCGTAATCAATCGGTATTTCGCTCTCAATGAAGGATCAAGAACACTTATAGTTCATGATGATTTCGGACTGTACAAGAGCCTTTTAGATTTGTAGAGTTAATGCCCCTTTATAGAAAAATCAGGAACCACCATGTCAGTCGCCAAAGTCACCGAAATCATCGCCTCATCATCCAAGAGTTTTGACGACGCTGTCTCTGAGGGCGTCAAACGCGCTGATAAGACACTTAAAGGCGTGAAGAGCGTCTGGATTAAAGAACAAAAGGCTATGGTAGAGGACGGCAAGATCAGTGAGTACCGGGTAACAATGAAAGTATCTTTTATCCTCAAGGACTAGTCGCAATAAGCCATTGCATGCAAATTACGTTCTAGTAGTTATCCCAGGCCGGCCCAGAACTATTAGTAGTAGTCTTGAGGCAAACTGTGAGCGGTTGGTTCTAGTTACAGGTTTAGAATCAACCGCTATAGAGTAGTCTCAACCACCTCTATGCACACTGGCCTTTGCGCGGGGTTGATTGTTAACCGCAGCGCCGGATCCAGCACCGCGGCCTTGACCGCTACCGCCTCGCCTTGAGCGGGATTGCTTACCACTTACTTTGTGTTTAGGGCCGGAGCCTCGATTTGCACGTCCACGACCGTTGCCGCCCGCTCCTTGTCGCCCTTGACGAATCGGCTCAGCCGCAATACTTGGATCAGGCTCAAAGCCTTCCAAGTTAACACGAGGTAATTGGCGTTTTATCAATCGCTCTATGTCGCGCAGTAGCTTGTCTTCATCGATACACACAAGTGAAACAGCCTTACCGGACATTCCCGCTCGAGCAGTACGCCCGATCCGATGAACATAATCTTCAGGCACGTTGGGTAATTCGAAGTTAACAACGTTGGGCAGCTGATCGATGTCCAGCCCTCTTGCAGCAATATCGGTTGCCACTAGAATACGCAAGCTGCCGTTTTTAAACCCTGCCAACGCCTTCGTGCGTGCCCCCTGGCTTTTGTTGCCGTGGATCGCAGCTGCCGCCATTCCATCACGTCCCAATTGCTCGGCAAGTCGGTTAGCACCATGTTTGGTTCTGGTGAAGACTAAAACCTGTTGCCAACTTTCATCTTGTATCAACTTAGAAAGCAATTCCCGTTTACGCACCTTGTCAACTTTGTAGACTTGCTGATCAATTCTGTCGGCGGTTGCATTTTGCGGGGCTACCTCCACCAATTTCGGATCGTTCAACATACGGCCAGCCAGCTGCTTGATTTCTTTCGAGAAGGTGGCAGAAAAAAGTAAATTCTGGCGCTTTTGCGCCTCAGGAAGCAGACTCAGTACGCGTTTGACGTCATGTATGAATCCCATATCAAGCATACGATCAGCCTCATCTAGAACCAGGATTTCAAGTTGGGAAAGGTCTACCGTATTCTGACCAGCATGATCCAGCAGTCTGCCCGGAGTCGCAATGAGGATGTCTACCCCTTTGCGCAATTTACTTATTTGCGGATTGATACTGACCCCGCCAAATACGACAGCAGATCGAAAATTCAGATATTTACCGTAGGTAGCTACGCTTTCAGCAATTTGCGCTGCCAGCTCCCTGGTTGGCGTCAGTATAAGGACACGTACCGGTGGGATTCCTTTTTTACCGGTTGGGCGAGTTGGCGATTGCGATAGTTTTTGCAGTAGAGGCAAGGTGAAACCAGCGGTCTTTCCCGTGCCGGTCTGAGCGCTGGCCATCACATCCTTACCCGCCAAAACAACAGGAATGGCTTTTCGCTGAATGGGGGTTGGATTGTTGTAGCCTTGCTCGACAACCGCTCTAAGGACCTCGGATGAGAGGCCCAATTCTTCAAATGACATAAATTTTTAGTGTTCTAAACATCAATAAAGCGCCTACCTCCTCAGAAAGCGTGGAAGCAATCAAAAACTCGATGAAATGGCGCGCCGACACATGGATGGGAATCGAAGCTTTGGAGATGTATCGGAAAACAACCAGAAGCAACTAGGCAAAGACATATAGGTTGCCCATACCGGTATTGTATAGGTCCCGTGCTTTTACTGTCATAGTTTATGCCAGCTAGTCGATTAAATCGGCAAACATTAGACAGATTTAACTATTAGACGTAATTTTGAAAGCCAGGCACAACACCCTGTTACTCAGCGCGGTAATAGAAACGGAAAGCATCCGTAAGACAAGGATAGAGTCAATGTAGCGTCGTACGTAATACGCCTCCAACTAGGGAGGCGTATCCAAATTACATGCATATTGCATAGGCGTATCAGGGAACCGAAGCGCTGCACATTAGCAGCACCCTGGATTTACATCTCCAGCACAGCTGCCAGAGGCATATCCAACATCTCGCCAACCATTAGTTCTAGCGAGAGGGGGTTACCATTGATGTCTACAATCAAATCACTAACAGTCACATCCGCTGTGTACTTGACACCATCTGAGACAATGTACTGTTGCGCCTCGGGAGCCCCCATAAACATGGCCAACGGTGATTGATCGATAGCCGCAACATCAGCGTCCAGATGAGCTTCGAGCTTCAGCATGTTCAGAACATCTCGTACTGTCTCTACTGAGTCGAATCCATTCACCGGATAGTTAGGAGAATTAGCATCAACAACACTGACTCCATAAGAAACTTTTGCTTCACCACCGTCATTGCTGACTCTGAACGCATAGTCCAATGAGGTACCAGGCCCGATGAGCGACTTGTAAGACTCCATCATACCCATGACAATCTCAGGGTCTGACATCATCATCGCATCAAGCATTGGAATCTGGCTGGCAAAATCAATGTAACTTTGTAAACCAGCTACTGATATTCCTTTTATTGCAACATCAAATCCAGCACTGTTAACCGGGATAGGGGCGTTGATTTCGCCCACTGAGAAAGCAGCTGTTGAATCTATCGAACCAGCAGCTAGTTTAGTGTCTGAAACCAAGCTGATCTTTTTAAGATCTACGCCTGCCTGCATACTGGTCCCCGCAAAAGAGAGTTGATCAAAGACTACACCGTATTCGCCGGTATAAATGGCTTGATCAATTCTTGTCAGGTCAGTTTGAATAACACCTTCTGACAAGTTTAGCTCACCGTCGCCGTCTGCAGCACTAACAACCAACTTACCTACAGTTCCGGAACCCACAAATGAATCACCACTGATAGTAGACGTATAGTCAATGCCGCCAAACATCACATTCACATCGTCATATTGCCGCTCGTACCCACTAACGACAAATTGGTTAACGGTCTGGCCATCAAAACCCACCTCAGTGTTAATCTGAAATGGCTCGGCATCAGTAAAATCTGACATGCCTTCTATCAGGAACTCAGGGAGAGAGTCATCTTTGACCAGTGTGGTGACTATGGTCGCGGCACCCACTCTGACGGCGCCATCATTCATGCCAATAGGCGAGTGGCTGATCGCATGATGCAAACGAAACAACACCTTGGCATCCGCAGCGGCAGAGTCCATTACCTTTGTAATCGCAGTACTTTGGGTCACACCTGCATAATACTCATCATTGACGAGTGTGAATGGCTTAAACTCATTTAACTGAGCTAGCAGTTGATCATAGCCACTCTGTGTCTGTGCACCAGCATAGTAAGATGCTCCAGCCCAAGAAGCACCAGCAACCAGTGGAATTGCAATAAGCAATTTTTTCATTCCAATCGAGCCCTTTTTTTGTTTTTATTATTGTTTGTGCGCTTGATAAACGAGGTAAATCAACCGGACCAAAATATTAACCAGCAGAGGAAACCAGAAGTGCAGATTCGATGCAGTCATTCAGGTATCGCTTGTTGTTCACGCACATTGACTTATCACCTCCTAAAGTGTGAAAAGCATGTCGTTCTGCCAGTTGGGATGCCCCCGTTTAGCGACCAATTCACACGCTAAATGGGACTTTGAACGCAGTATGCACCTGGACTGCAAGCTGTAGGTTACTTTGTAATAAAGCAATGGTGGAGAAGTCACGGCGATGGGTCATCGCTGTTTCACAGGAATATTTTGTTTAGTTGATTTGAATACTGAAGGAGACATTTTGCAGCGTCGCCACCTTCGTTTGTGGCAATGGCAATGGCAGTGGCAAGAGCAAGAGCAAGAGCAAGAGCAAGAGCAAGAGCAAGAGCAAGAGCAAGAGCAAGAGCTATGGTGCCTTGAAAGGCATTCCAGCGTATTTTCCAATCGGCTCTTTCTGCTCTCCCCACAGAGGGCAAGCATCACGCTATCTTAGCTAGCATGACGCTTGTACTATGACTCTTAATTTCTGGCGATACTAAAAAGCTAACACTTCATGCTCTGTAGACTCCGAGCTCCTTGATCCACCGCGTCGATCACTACCTGTTACTACATGTATTTTTCGGTCAAGTACTGCAGCAACTCCACTATGCCGCCCTGTACGCAGAGGACTGAGCGTTCGCCAACTGTTATTACGTGCGTTGTAGGCTTCTACAGTATCGAATGCTTCTGTCGTCGTTCCACTCTCCCCACCTATAATAATGACTTCTTCACCGACCGTAACAGTCATGGTACCTGCGCGTGGTGTAGGGATTTTCTTGCCCTGTGTCCAGATATTTGTCACTAAATCGTAGACATCGGTATTGCTGATAGTTCTACTAAAAACGTTAGGATATTCACTGGAACGACCACCAGCCACCACCAACTTATTATTAGAAATAGAAATAGTCGCGTGATCTCTGGCTGTCGGGGCGTCCTCCAAAATTGTCCATTTACCAGTGGCTGGGTTGTAGCTATCCATCCAAGGCTTAGCTCCCAACTGGTGTCCGTTTGAATTGCCACCTACAATGATAATTTCACCGTCATGCATTACAGCACCAGCTCCACCCCGTCTACGTTCGGCAGGTATCAGATCACCTTTCTCCCAGCGATCAGTGGCAGGTGTGTAGGTGTAAATATGCGCAACCGAAGTTTCGTTTGGATATCCACCTGTAAATGCACCAAGCACCCAAATCTTATCATTCCATACAACGGGTTGAAAATGATTCAATTCAATTGGGGCGGCAGATTTGTGCGTCCAGGTTTCGCTAATCGAATCATAAACACTAACCGATCTTGAACCACGACCTCCCAGAACATATAGTTTATTGTCCAGAGTAACTCCGCCTGTTTCATGCCTGGCCTCAACAGAGCTTCCATTGCTTGAAACTATCCGTTGCCAGGATGCATTGGAATCGATCTGCTCTATAGCGACATGTTCGGAATTGGCATTATTAGCTTCCTGTGCAGGAACATACTCAACATCACGGGTTAACACTATTTTGTCTACAAAAAGACCATCCTCTCGCATCCATATGTTTAGGGTCTGAACTCCAGCGACATCAACCGCCAGTTTAGCTCTACCCCCAAGCCGCCGTGAATTTGACCAACTCCAGTGAGCTGGAAAATCCTGTATGGCTGAAGCACTAGACAGACTACCGTTAAGGCCAACATGAACACTGTCATCTCTACCTTCACCGTTGAGAGTATCACCCCACCCCTTCACCCAGACGTAGTAGATACCCGGCTCTTTGAAGTTAACCTGATAATCCATCATGGCCGATCCGTTTTTATCTGTTTTAAGCGTGCCATTGTTAACATTGCTAACCATGGACGTACCACTGGAATTAGGCTTATCACCAACAACCCATTGATGAGAACCGGTAGTTGTACGACTTCTAAATGCTTCGGCTTCTACGCTAATAAAATTCGAACTGTCAGCATCGCCTACTTGTGTAGTAGTTGCAGAAGAATCATTGGAAGACGTGTTTTGCGCCTGGTTACCAGAAGGATCTTCGCCGGTAGCCTCATTAGCAGTTTCAACCAATCCAATAGGAACTGGCCCACTACCAGTGGGAATAAAGTCTGGCTCTCTAGTTAGAATCAACTTATCGATGATCAGACCATCTTCCCGCATCCAGATGTTAATGGTATGTTGGCCCGCTGAAGGCACGACCAGTGTTGTCATTCCACCGCCGCGTTTCTCGTTAGACCAACTCCAACGAGCCGGAAAATTCTGTAGCGCTGCAGCACTGCCCAAAGTTCCGTTTATACCAACGTGCACACTGTCGTTCCTGCCCTCTTTGCCTACAGTATCGCCCCATCCTCGCATCCAGACTTGATAGGTTCCAGCTTCGGGAAACGCTATCGAGTAGGCGAGCATCGGACTTGCTTGCGCATCTCTTTTCAGTGTTCCGATGTTCACATTGGTTGTCATAGCTTGCCCACTGGCACCACTCTTATTGCTCTCGATCCAACGATGGGAACCAGCTGGCTCATTAATAGAGAACTGTTCCATCTCTATCACTATATGCGTGCCGTGTTGCTCAGAGTCACCCTGGTCGTCAGATGAAACCTGTACAGAGTTATTTGTTACCTCCGGTGAAGAATGCTCAGAATCAGATGTATCAGATGTATCAGATGTATCAGATGTATCAGATGTATCAGATGTATCAGTGGTATCAGTGGTATCAGTGGTATCAGTAGTATCAGTGGTATCAGAGCTGCTGGTGCCGTCATTGATCTCGGGCCCGATTCCAGTCGGTACATATGCGGGATCCAACGTCAGGACAAATTTGTCCATAGCAAATCCGTCTTCTCTCATCCAGAAATTGACTGCATGAATGCCTGCTGTCGGCACAGTTAATGTTGCGGAGTGTTGATCACGCGTTCGATTGGACCAATTCCAGCCAGCGGGAAAACCATCTATCTTGTCAGCTGAAGTTTCGATGTTGCCATTCAAGCCAGCATGGATGCTGTCGTTCCGTCCAGCGCTATCGCTATCTCCCCAACCACGTACCCAAAGGTGATAAGTTCCAGGCTGACCAAAATAAACAAGATAAGACAGCATAGGGTTGTCATTATCTGAGGTGTTGAGCGTACCTGTATTAGGTGATGCAAACAGCGAATCGTTGTTACTAGATCCAGACATAGACCGATGCACCCAATTATGAGTGCTACTTGCCTGCAGTGAATCATGATATTCAGCTTCAACACTTATAACTGAACCATCATTCGGTATGGAGTTACCATTTGATTCCAATGGTTCCTGGTTACTATCTACCAGGTCGTCAGTCAACGCTGGATTTGCATTAGTTGATGGCAAGGTGATAGGAAAGGCCCGCACCTGACTGGAAATATTCTGAACCGAGGGTGCGCCCCCAGAAGCAACCATCAATTTGCCGTCAACAATTCGTGAAATCGGTGCTAATAGCCGTTCAGGCAATGTGTATACGACTTCCCAACTATCGGCAAACGGATTATAACGGGCAACCTTATTTCCCTGCGCGTTACCACCAACCATATAAACATACCCCTTATAGACAAACGTGGAGGGTTCTGTATGTGATTGTCGAAAGGGTATGTCTGCCTTTCTTTCCCATAGATTTGTTGATGGGTCAAACGCATGTACCGTAACTAGATCCCGTCGTACCACACTTGTGCATCCATCATGACCATTCTGGCCACCAATGGCGTATATGATGCCGCCCACTACGACAGTGGCAAAGTGATTGCGCTCATCAGGCATGCGTGCAACCGGGCTAATATCCTGCCAACCTGCGCTTGGTTCATTCAGATCGAACACATAATGTGCGTCCACATCACAGCGCGCATGGATATCAAAGCCTCCAAACAAGTGAATGCGGTTGTTTACTAGAGCTGCTCCACCACCGCCGAATCCAGTAGGTAATTCGGGACCTTTACGCCAACCGTAGGTATCCAGATTGAATATCCATACTTGGCTGCTGACTCTACCCGGGTGATTGCCTAATCGACCTCCGATGATCCACACATCCTTACCTGCTCGCACAATGCCATTGTGTGTAACGCCATTACCAAGCACTGCAGATGTTCTGCCAATCACAGACCAGGATTTGGTTGCAGCATCGAATTTTTCGATGTTGGTTTCGAGCTTCAGATTGGGGCCGAATCCATTAAAGACGTAGAGATCGTCTCGATACTCTATTACGCTGGATTCAGCGCGCCCGAATTGGATAGATTCCCAGTTTTCAACCGATTGTGCATACCCAGACGAAACTGCGCCGATGAAGAGCCAGACTGAGAGCATTAACAGACCAAACAGGCGTGCAACTGAAAACATACTTGCGACCTCTGCGATGAGAAGGCGACAAATACTCTCGTAACGCTCTTCGTGCTACAAGCGACTTTAAAATGGCTTGTGAACTACCCAGCGTTTCAAGCTTAGACTCATATCAAAACTGCAAGGCGGTGCTGATTTCAAGCGTCTGCTAAAAAGAAACAAACGTGAAATAGGGATACCTTCTTGCGTCATTTACATGACGCATCAATTCAAAAATACGAGTATTTCACATTCGAAAGCACTAACTAAAGCTTGCTACATGCTCGGCAATTGCCTGCTTATAAAGTGACTGAATTTTCCGGGTCACTGGTCCTGCGCCAGGTCCACATCCGATCGACTTACCATCAATCTCAGCAACCGGTGTTTGCGCGCCAAAGGTGCCGGTCAAGAAGGCCTCGTCTGCGGAGTAGGCATCAAACAGAGAATAGTTTCTCTCAAATACAGGCATCTGATGCGCATGACAAAGATCGATAACCTTTTGGCGAGTAACGCCATTCATACAATAGTCACCTGTTGATGTCCAAACCTCGGAGTTTTTAACAATGAAAAAATTACACGCGTTCGTTGTGTTGACGAAGCCATTCGGGTCGAGCATCAAGCCCTCATCAGCCCCAGCTTGTTCAGCCTGTAGGCAGGCTATTACACAATTCAGTTTCGAATGAGAGTTGTACTTAGCGTCCTGGGACATCGGCAAACCACGTACTTGAGGCACAGTGGCAAGTCGAATCCCCTGCCCCTGTAAGGTACTAGCAGGTTTCGAGTGCTCCATTATGACTACTATTGTGGGGCCTGAACGCGACAACTTCGGGTGTTGGAAAGGTTTATCTTTAACTCCACGCGTTACCATTAATCTGCAATGAACATCCGTATGCATACCATTTGCCGCAGCTGTTTTTTCAAGAACGGTCTTGATTTGGTCTCGATCCATGCCTATGTCTAAAGAGACCGATTTGCAACTGTTGAATAATCGATCCATGTGCTCATCGAAAAAGGTCCACACGCCATCATAGAGCCTTAGACCCTCCCACATACCATCTCCTAGCATGAAGCCGCTATCGTAGACGGAGACACTCGCCTGGTCACGTGGTACCAGATCACCGTTCACATAGATAAGAATATCTTTATTTCTAAGATCTTCTTCAGCATCATGAGTCGATAGTTCAGCGGGTTCATTAGGATTCATGGTTAATATCAACGCTTGTGTGAACGACAGATATTACCGCGAAAACAACCCAAACGAAGCAAACTGCCTGGTAACTCCCTACCTCTACTTGTAATAACCGAATCACTTAACGGCGGACAAGATAATTGGGCACTGCGCCATGCTGTTGATACAGCGAGTCCAATGCCGCTATATCCAGGTCAACAAGAATGCCAGTTGCAGTTAAAACTGATGCCACACCAGCAGCTTTTGCACCACCTACATCGTGCTCGATACTATCACCGATGCCTACAACTCGATCTGGCGGAACATCAAACAGATCCAATGCATAGTCATAAATTTGCGAATAGGGCTTGCCTATCCAGCTTACTTGCCCCCCCATCGAAGCATAAAGATCGGCAATCTGTCCCGGACCATATTCAAGGTCAAAACCTACCAGACTCCACTTGTCCGGATTTGTACAAAGGGCCTGAATGCCTTTATGCGCGGCGGCTTCCAGATATTTTGCATAATGCTCCAGTGAATATTTATCGGGTTCACTGCCAGTAATGATGATTAGATCAGCATCTTGCGAATCGATTGTTTCCACCGCAGGCAAACCCACTATGGCTGAGCGATCAGAACCTCGGCCAAGATACAACACACGTGTATGTCTGTCTTTCTTTGGAAGCGACTTATACAAGATCGAATACGCCACCTCCCCCGACGAAACGACTTCATCAATCAGCTCAGAGGTAAAACCGAATTCAGCCAGGCGTTGAGCGTTGTAGTTAGCACGTTTACCCGAATTTGAAATTACCGCTATCTGCTTACCGGCATCTTTTATTCTGGATAAGCAATCAACCATACCTGAATAGGAATCTTGACCATTGTGCAGCACACCGTATTGATCAAACAGAAACAGATCATACTCTGAGCACAGCTCATCGACGGAGTCGATAAAAACGGGCGTTACCATAAGTTCTCCGAATTCGCACCCTGTACTGCGAGGCGCGCTGTGCCAGCTGCAGCCTCTTCTGACTTTGCCTCTCGAAACACAAGCTCAGGAAAGCAGGTGTTAAGCGATTTTTTTCTAAGCGATGCCCATGTTGCATTGACTGACCCGCCTCCCACTGAGCAAAGTGTATTAAGCTCTGCTGCGCCATGCTCAATCAATCGCCTATACCCTTGCACCTCGATAGCAGAGATACCTTCGAGCAGTGCGTGTAAGAAATCTTTATCATCTTCTGGACGAGGTTCCATACGCGGCAGCATTTCAGGATCATTGATAGGAAAACGCTCCCCCCTGCCAGGCAATGGATAATAGTCGTAAGCAGTCTGGGTAGCCGGGTCTATTCTGCGTGAGAGCGCTGCCAGCTTTTCTTTAGAAAAAAATTGATCAAGGACCTTGCCACCGGTATTAGATGCTCCCCCAACTAACCACTTGTCGCCAATGATGTGGCTGTAAACACCATACTCAGGCGCAAACACCGGTTGATCGGATAATAGTTTTAAGGTAACTGTGCTGCCAAGTGCCGTTACTGCATCCCCGATATCATTCGCCCCAGTCGCTAGAAAGGAAGCGCAGCCATCGGTAGTTCCTGCGATCACGCTGACAGTGCCGCTTAAACCGAATCGCTTAGAAATTTCTGAGCAAATCGTGGAAATCGGTTCGCCTGGTATTGAGACATCAGGAAAAAGGCCGTGATCAAACCCTGCACTTTTTATCCAGTCCGGCCAGCACTTTTCTAATGGATCATAGCCTGACTTTAATGCGTTGTTGGCATCACTGCAAGTGTAGTCACCACTGAGCTTTCCAACAACCCAATCCGCTTGGTGCACGATGTGCGCAGGAGAAAGGTTCGAAAACATCATGGCCTTTGCCAGGCCTGATGTGGCTCCACCTGCCGCACTGATCTGTGGCATATGCGCTGCGATTTTGTCTAGCAGCGATTTGTTGCTAACCACGTCGTTGTACATCATCGGCGTAGCAAGACAGTCTCCATACTTGTCGATCGCCAGAATAGTACCCGAAGTGCCATCCACACTTATTGCAACCACCCGTTCAGGATTTACCTGTTGCAACGTCTCTGACAAGGCCTGTACTACACCCTGCCACCAAAGCGCAGGGGAACGAGGATCGTTGCCCAGATCAGCGAAGTAGCACCTGGAGCCACCAGACACCACATCATAGTTCTTGTTCATCACCACGGTGCGCACACCTGACGTGCCGACGTCTATACCTATTACACACGCTTGATCTTTGTCTAACATTACGCTTCTGATTCTGAGCTGAGCAACTGCAATCGATGTTCAGCAAACCATTCTTCAAATTCAAGCTTCTGCTGATTACTCAAATGAAGCCCATGTTTAGTGCGACGCTGCAAAATGTCAGTCGAGTTGCGTGCCCATTCGTGATTGACCAGGTAGCTAACTTCCACCTCGTATAACAGATGACCAAAGTGCTTACCCAACTGCGTGGTAGATTCCACGCCATCTAACAGATTGTATGTCCTTGTTCCGTATAACCTGCCATAGTGATAAAGCAACGCTTTGGGTAACGCACGAAAGCTGATTTCCAATGATTCAATAAACTGTTCAAAATCTGCATCTGGCATATCTCCACCGGGTAAGGGAGCTGTCGCAGTCCAGGCATTGTTTGTCATTGAATAATAAGGTGATAGTTTATCAACGGCCTGTTCAGCCAGTTTTCGATAGGTAGTGATCTTTCCACCATAGACACTAAGCAGTGGACTACTAAGCTCGATTGCGTTCAGGTCAAACAAATAGTCTCTGGTGACCGCACTCGGATTGGCAGCATTGTCGTCAAACAAAGGTCGAACACCAGAAAACTGGTGCACCACATCTGCAGCGGTTAACTGCACTTCAAAGTACTTGTTCACAGCTGCCACAAGATAGTCAACTTCAGACGGGTCTATTTCAACATCAGCTGGGTCACCATCAAACGGAATATCGGTCGTTCCAATCAGTGCTTGATCCTGCTCGTACGGATTGATGAAGATTACGCGTTTATCATCGTTCTGAACCAGATAGGCATGGTCACCATCCCAGAATTTTTTGACGATGATATGACTCCCTTTAACAAGACGAACACGTCGCTTGGCATCAACCTCATCGATTTGCTTGATCACAGAATCAACCCACGGGCCTGCCGCGTTAACAAGGCCACCGGCACTGATTGTCAGCGGTTGACGATTATGTCCGGACTCAAGCGTTACAAACCATTGCCCCTTTTCTCTGCGGGCACTAGAGCAGCTTGTTTGAGTCAGTACACAGGCTCCCTTTTCCACCGCATCCAGGGCATTGAGCACCACCAATCTTGCATCGTCCACCCAGCAATCAGAGTACTCAAACCCCCGTTTGTATTGCTTCTTTATCGGAATACCTTCGGCGTCAGAATGCAAATTCAAAACACGAGTTCCCGGTAGCTTCTTGCGACCACCCAAATGATCGTATAAAAACAGCCCCAAACGAATGAGCCAGGCGGGCCGATCATTCGGACTATGGGGAAGTACAAATCTCATTGGCCAGATAATATGAGGCGCTGATTCGAGCAGAACCTCACGCTCTATCAAGGCATCACGAACAAGGCGAAACTCGTAGTACTCCAGATAGCGAAGACCGCCATGTACCAACTTTCCAGATCGGGAGCTCGTGCCTTCGGCCAGATCACCTTTTTCCACCAATAAAACCGACAAACCGCGTCCAGCAGCATCCCTGGCTATACCAACGCCATTGATCCCTCCACCCACAACGCATAAATCAAAATGCTGACCTTCTTTTACAGTTTGATTGTCAAGAGTAGGCATGGCCGAGAATCAATAGGATGTAGACAAACTGATCGATTGCATGAGCTTGGTATTAACAAACCTTGTATAGATGGCGGACATTATTGATTCAACCGGCGCGCAGCAGCTTGCTCATGCCAAATGGGGCGCAGTGCATCTCGAGCAGCGCAATAAGAAGGAAAGACTCGACTGTAGCGGGCCGCGTCAAGCGAATCTGCAGATTCAGCTTCAGACAATAGAGGTTCTACCCACTTTGCCACGCACTCATCCATACTCCGATAGTGGCCGATGTTCACAGCAGCCATCATCGCTGCACCAGCGGCCCCTGCCTCAGTTCTTGAACACGTTCTCAAAGACGTTCCCAGTACCGCACCGAATACCTGCCTCAAGGACGCACTACGTGCAGCACCACCGGTTAAACGTATCTCATCGGGTACTTCACCCATAGCTTGGTAACAGTCCCGCGCAGCAAACGCCAGCCCCTCCACCACGGACAGCACTAGATCAGGGAATCTGTGTTGCGTGGATAATCCAGTAAAACCCGCCCGCGCTGCTACGTCGATAAAAGGACCACGTTCACCAGCCTCTGAAATATAAGGTTGATACAGAATCTCCCCTGATTTGGCTCGACCAATCCAGGTTTCTATCATGGACACCAATTCTGCGCGAGATCGTTCAATGCCAAATTCCAGCAACAAATCGTGCGCTACATCCATTAACCAATCAATGTTAAGTGTGGATGCCATATTCGATTGCATTTGCGCATAGCATCCGGCAATTGGCATCGGCATAAGATAACCTGTTTGTTCATCGTTCAGCTGTACCGCATCAGGTGAACGTACGAGATACATATGCATACCCGTAGAACCGACAATAGTACAACCTGGAGATTTAACCGGATCATACAAGCCTGCTCCCAAGGCTGTACAGATAACATCAACATAGCCGAGCACAACGGGTGTACCTTCCAATAATCCGGTAATGCTGGCCGCACTCTTTGACAGTGGTGTCGAATCGTTTACGCCATCCATCATGTCAGGCAGTAAATGCTTATAGTCTTCAAGCTGCAACTGCTCTATCACCGCATCCGAGTAACTGCGATTACGGAAGTTGCCAAACGTAAAAGTACCTTCCGATGGATCTGTGACTTTTGCCCCGGTTAGGTTGAAATACAACCAATCCTTGCAGTGACAAGCAAAGTCGGTTCTTGTCAGAAGATCCGGACTATGCTCTTTCATCCACATCATTTGTGCGCCTTGCTGGCATGCTGCAAGCCCTGTGGCGGTCTCAGAGTATCGTAAGGAATCCCGTTGTCCCTGCTCTTTGAATTCGTCGACCAGTTTGCCCGCACGGCCATCAAGCCAGAGCCAGGCATCTGCAACTGGATGACCATTTTTGTCAACCAACCAGGTACCGTCGCCCTGCCCGGTGATAGATATAGCTGCAGTTCTCGTGGCTAACTGAGGTACCTTTTCAGCTAGAGCCAACAGTGTTTTGACTGTGCTTTGCCAGGTAAGCAACATGTCTTGTTCAACACAGGCATCATCTACTGTTTGATAAACATTAGCGATCGAACAATCAGCCAGCTGTTCGCCATCAAGCGTGAAAGCGACAGATTTAATCACCGATGTACCCGCATCAATGCCTATGAGTACATCTTTCATCCCGCCAACTCTTGCCCGTGGACCATCGCAACGCCACTATCAGCATTAAAAAAATGTAAATGGGTTGGATCAAGGGTCAGCTGAATGGTGTCACCGGGTGAGACAGCTGCCCTATCATGTTCCACCAGAACAATAGAACCATTAGCGAAATCAGCTGCGATATGAGACTGATCGCCCAACCATTGGCTCGCTGCAACCGTAGCTTTGACACCCGTTTGCGTTCGCTTGACAGCATAAGGGCGAACACCGAGAACCAGATTGTGTTGTTGGCTGAGGTGATTTAGCACCTCAGCAGAAAAATCTTCCTCGGCATAATTGAGCGCCACTCCTCCATCAAGCTTCAGAGTTATCTGCTGGCCTTGATGTTCTAACTTAACCGGGAATGTATTCATAGGCGGTTCGCCAATAAAAGTGCCTGCAAATAGATTTGCGGGGCGATCTTTTATATGCTCAGGCGTATCAAGCTGTTGTAAGGTTCCATCTTCCATGACTGCAATCCGATCTGCCAGCGCGTTGGCCTCGGCCTGATCATGGGTAACCAGAATGGCCGTTAGACCACGCTCCTTGATAAAGTGTTTTATTCGTCCTCTGAGTAGCGCACGTAATTGCGGTTCAAGCTGCCCCATCGGCTCGTCCAACAAATGAAGGTTTGCGTCCCGTATCAAAGCACGCCCCAGCGATGCTCGCTGCTGCTGCCCGCCTGAAATAGAGCTCGGGTAGCGCTCCAGGATATCCTCGATCTCCAGCATTGCAGCGATTTCGCTAACCTTGTCTTGTATCTGTGCAGCTGAATACGAGGAGGATTTTAATGCGAACGCTATATTGTCCTTTACCGTTAATGGCGGATAGAGCGAATAACCTTCAAAGGCCATTGCCACACCCCTTTTTACCGGAGCCAATGAGTTTATTGATTTTCCAGCAAGCTTAATAAGACCACGGGATACTTCCTCAAAACCGGCAATCATTCTAAGGGTGGATGTTTTACCACAGCCTGAGGAACCCAACAGAGCAACAATCTCCCCTGCAGACACGCTCATGTGCAAATCTCTTACCGCATGTACACCCGTATCGATAGCGCCATAGAATTTGTCCACCCCTTCAATTGATAGTTTTGACTCGCTCATGCCGCCTTTCCCTCTGAGGTCAAAGCACTGGCATTTTGATCAATCAACTCGCCTGATTCACGATCAAAGATAAGGGCCTTATCGGCATCAATGCTGATATAGGCACGACCGTCAGTAGGTGCAATTGTTCCTGATGGCCTTGATATAAGAATCTCCCGTTTTCCTTCCGTCAAGGCGAGGGTTACTGTCTTTTCGTTCAAAGGTGTCTCAGCCTCGATGGTTATGGGAATAGCATCGCCCGTTGACGCCTCACAAAACTGGATACTCTCTGGACGAACTGCTAGCACTACCGGACGATCAATACAAGCAGACTGCGTTTCTTTGAGGCGCACGGGAACACCGGAGAGTTCAACGTATACCCCTGCTTCATCACGTTGACCCATGACGTCGAATGTATTGATTACCGGATCACCAAACAAGCGAGCAATATCCAGATTTTCTGGAGACAGATATATTTGTGCCGGCGTTCCAAGCTGCGTCAGCCGCCCGGCCGAAAGAACAGCGATACGATCACCCAATGCCATCGCCTCTTTGTAGTCCTGAGTGACATAGACAACGGTAGTGCCCTGCCCTGCCAGTAGCCGGGGTAGCTCCAAACGCATTTCAAAACGTAGTTTTGCATCTACGTTGCGCAATGGATCATCCAGTAGTAGCAATGGCGGCGATGCAGCCAAAGCGCGTGCCAGCGCCGTGCGTTGCTTTTGACCATTGGACAATTCTCTGGGTGCATGTTCAAGAACGTGCTCAATTTTTAGAAGTTTGGCCACACGTTCAACGCCCTCTTTAATTGCAGAGCGCGATTCTCGATGCGCCTCTAATGGGCTGGCGATGTTCTCAAACGCACTCATGTGAGGAAACAGAGCAAAGTTCTGAAAGGCCATGCCGATGCCACGATGTTCAGCCTCGACGCCCTCCATGTCGTGATCATCAATCGAAATACTACCTGAATCTGCTTCAACCAAGCCCGATATAATACGCAGCAATACAGTTTTACCCGCCCCTGAAGGTCCGAATAGAACCAAGGTCTCACCATCTCCAACATTCAATGAGACATCATCAAGTACAAGATCAGCACCGAACTTCTTGGTGACACCGTTTATGTCTAGTGTAGTCATAGTTGTTTTTAACCTTTGACCGCACCCAAAGAAAGACCTTCAACCAGATATTTCTGCGCATACAAAGCCAATGCCAGCGTAGGCGTTATTGATAGCACTATCGCCGCGGCTATTTGTCCGTACTGAATGCCCGAGGCGGTTATGAAAGCCAATGCACCCACGGTAACAGGCTGCTTATCAGCCGAAGCGAGAACCAATGCAAATATAAAGTTGTTCCAGGCAAATATGAAAGCCAGCAGTCCTGCCGCTGCTATACCGGGGCCTGCCAACGGTAAGGCAATCTTTCTGAATGTCGCAAACCAGGAGTGGCCAGCTATTCGATAGGCGTATTCTATGTCCGGAGAAATATCTTCGAAGTAGCCACGCACAATCCATAGAATGAGTGGCAGGCAGATGAGTTGATAGACCCAGATCAGGCCGATGTATGTATCGGCAAGCCCCATCTTCTGGAAGTACAGAGACAGCGGCAGTAGCACCAATAGCGGTGGCGCAAATCGAAACGACAGCAGTGTAAAGGCGATGTCCTCCGACCCTTTGAATTTATGACGCGCAAACGCATAGGCTGCTGGAACACCTAACAGTAGCGCGAGCGCCACAGATGTTACAGACAGAAAAACCGAATTCCATAGATTACGCAAAAAATGGATTTCAAGTGATGCCGCTGATGTTTCCAACTTGCCGGTAATCAACGCCTTGTAGTTGGCAAGCGTAGGTTCAAAAACGACTGACGGGGGAACTCTAAGGATCGTCTCGTTAGTCTGTAGAGACATAAGAAAGATCCACAATATGGGAAACATGAAAAACAGAACAATCACGCTTAATGCGATTGCTCTGAGTACTTTTTCGAGTGTGCTGGTATGTTCCATGGGCTTGTTTTAGCTATCGCCACGTGCGCGCTCGCGCAAACGTAACCAATTCTTGATGAATATGTTTGAGATAAAGAAGGTGATAGCCCACAAGATCATGAGCAGGGCAGCTGATCTGCCAATGTTTGTTGATTGAAAATAATTAAGATAAGCCTCCACCTGGAAAACCGTCAATGTATCGCCCGGCCCGCCTTGCGTCATCGCGTAAATGATATCGAACTGCTGTATGGATTCGAGCAGACGAAAGAGTGTCGCTGTAAGAATGTAGGGTGTCAGCATGGGCAGGGTAATTCTGAAAAACTGCTGCATTCGCGGCACACCATCTAGAGCAGCCGCCTCAAACGGTTGCTTGGGCAATGAACGTAAACCAGCCAACAGCAAAATCATTATGAAAGGGGTATACACCCAGATATCGACCAGCACGACTGTAAACATGGCCGAATGCGGTGAAGATCCCCAGCGAAAATCATCAATCCCAACCAGAGTCAGTAGGTAGCTCAACACACCAAATCCCGGGTTGGTCATAAGCTTCCACATCAGGGCCGCCAACGCGGGAGCCGTCATCAGAGGCATTAACAGCATGATTGAAATAAAGTTGTTTGTTCTTGTTTGCCGCTGTAGCAATAATGCGATGCATAACCCCAGCAACAATTCCAGCGTCACTGTAAGAAAAGCATATTCCAGCGATACGCTTAGCGTATTCCAGAAACTCGAGTCAGTTAAAAAATTAAGATAATTCTGGCCCCAATTCATCTCGCGGGCCCAAGGCTGACTCAGCCGATACCGCTGTAATGAATAATAGACGGCGGTGCCAAAGGGCACGAGAATACCAATACAAACCAGTAAGGCAGGCAGACTGAGAACGTAGGGTAAAAATCGTCTGCTAATGGCAAAACGGTTTCGGGTAATAGGGACCCTATTAGACACGGCTATCATTCCATACGCTTTGGCTGAGCGCAGCACTCAACCATGACTGTGAAGGGTACAAGTCTGCCTCCCGAAGCATGAGATTTATTAACGATGGAGATAAGAGCCTGCCACTCAAGGGTAGCAGGCTCCAAACGTACAGCCGAACTGAGACTAGCCTAAGCCTGCCTCTTTGAGCTGTTTATCGACACTTTCTGCCAGTTGATCGAGCCCTTCGTCCACCGGCACTTCATTGGCAACCATTTTCTGCATGCTGGCCGCCCATTCGGTGGTTAGATCGAAGAACAACGGTTGCGGCGTGAAATGTATTTTTGCACCCGGTGCAGATACGTCATGCATCTCAACGTAACCCGGGTAGCTGCTATTCAAACGCTCGCGAAACATCTCGTCTGCCCAGACAGACTTTCTTACCGGATTTACAAAATCCATCTTCGTTGCACCAAACAAACCATGCTCTGGACCACTGGCCCATTGCAAAAAGTTCCAGGTGGCATCTTTATCCTTGGAGAATTTAGACATCGCTAATGACCAGATCCAGATATTTGGCGTAGGCGCTGCTGCATCAGGATTTGCGGCAAAAGGTGCGTAGGCCAGTTTACCAGCCATTGCGTTGTCGCCACCATTCATAAAGTAACCCAATATGTCGGCGTCGTAGATCATGGCTGATTTGCCGGCCCCAAGATCAGTGCCAACCTGATACCAGGTATGGGTCGCCCAATCTTTAGCACCTGAGTCCTGAATCATTTTGACCCACTGTTGATGAAAGCCCTTCGATACATCAGTGTTCATGGCAGCTGAGAGTTTGCCATCAACAACATTTAAATCCTTTTGACCGTAGTTGGCGTAACCGGATAGGAACCCAGGGTGAATAGTTGCCCATGATCGTGAACCACGCACGCCGATACCATAAATTCCATCCTTGGTTAGCGCTGCCGCTGCATCCACAAGCTCATCCATATTAGTTGGCACGCCAACACCTGCAGCATTGAGCATGTCTGCGTTGTAGGCTAGATTGTTTTGCTCATAGCCCCATGGAATGCACCACTGTTTAGCATCCTCAGAACCAAGCTCACCACCCGGCTGTCCATTCCAGGCACAAGAGGCTCTTACGCCTTCGAGCATGTCATCCCAATTGTAGTTAGGGTTGGTTTTTTCAGGATCATTTATCCATGGGTTTAGATCTTCGATCCAACCGGCCGGGCCATAGGTCCAGGTCATGTAAGCACCCGTCATGAACGCATCATATTCACTGGATCCTGATGACAGCGCTGCAGTCACTTTATCGAAATACACATCCTCCGGAAAGATGTCATATTCGACTTCCATGCCTGTCAGACTCTTGAAATTATCAAGATTTGCAATCATGGCGTCTGCATAGGGGTGCTTATTAAGCAGTAGTTTTACCTTCTTACCGCTGTGTTTTTTCCAGTCAAAATCCGCCGCTAGTGCATTGGTGGCTTGCATATTTAGCAAAACGCCAGCAGATGATGCTGTAAGTCCTAAGGCACCGAATCGCTTGATTAACTCACGTCGGCTTATTTTCCCATTTAAAAATTCTTGGGCTAATTCCTTTTCCTTATTAAACATTGAGATTTCCTCCCGTTAACAGGTGTTACAAGTAGTGGTTAGTTTTTTACTCGAAGTGTTTGACGAGCGCGCGTGCCGTACGCTCATCCGTGATGAGGCCGCTTAATAAGCGACTGTTTAATACAGACTTGATAGCACGAATTTTCTGACCACCCCCGGCAATGGCGACGATCCTGGAACTTTTTAATTCAACCCGGGTTAGGCCCATAGTCCTGTCGGAGAGATTCGTTCTCACTGACTGACCTCTCTCATCATAAAAATGACCCAAAAGTTCACCCACACCGCCGGCTTTAAGCACGGTGTCCATTTCGCTGTTCTCTAACATGCCGGAAGCAACCAGAGACGGATCCTCCTCTATGGAACCGATGCCTACTAAATTCAGCGACGTGTTTCTGGCCAGTTTCATAACTTCGGTTAAGCCTCGCTGCTTTAAGAGCACTTTGCGATCATTCACGGTGTTAGCAAAAAAAGGCACAGGCATTACATAGGCAGGCGAGCCCGTTCGCTGAGCCAGGCGATGAATTACATCATGCGGATTGGCAGAAAAGCGTTGGGAAAAACCACCCAGCAGCGATACAAAACTGGTTGGCTTCGATGTGGTTTGCGGAAGTTGTTCTACGCAAGCTGCAAGTGTTCGCCCATGCCCTACTCCAATCAAATCTATGTCGTCGTTTTCGAGCTGGCGTTTTAGATAATGCCCCCCCGCTATACCCAGGGCATTGTAAGGCGTTGCCTGATCATCGAAATCGGGCACCACTTCGCAGTAGTCAAGGCCGAAGCGTTCGGTTAATGCATTTTCATGCTCAACGCACTCGGTGACGTCACCATCGATGTACACCTTGACCAAGCCTTGTTTGTTGGCACTCGTAATAAGTCGATGGGCCTTGAGACTGGTGAGCCCCAGCCGTTTGGCAACCTGCGCCTGGGTAAAACCACCTGCATAGTGAAGCCACGCAGCCCTGACAGCCATCGTGTCGTTATGCCGATTATGCGCGGCATTAACCATGGAACAGCAGGATGGAATAATTTTCAGTGGTTGATATTTTTTTCATATCAGGTAACTTACCCGAAGTATTCGATCACCGCAAGAGAAGCCCTTGATTCAAGACAGTGCAGGCGAGATTAGTCATAACCCTGAGTTTCAGGCTCTTCAGCAATATTCTGCAGATGTTGGAAGCAATTCGTCGCTGGTACAAGGCGCAGGCGGAAACACCTCGATCAAAATCAATGGCGTGATGTGGATTAAGGCCTCGGGCACCTGGCTTATGAATGCCCGCGAAGCCCATCAGTTTGTACCGGTAGAGATTGATCCGCTGTTGCAGGCTGTTTCAGACAATGATCCGCGGGCCGAAAAATCGATAGATTTCGTCGTGCAATCGCTTAACCCTTCCGGCCTGCGACCTTCTATCGAAACAACAGTCCACGCTCTGCTACCGCACAAAGTTGTGGTTCATGTTCACTGTGTTAAAACCATATCTCTGGCTGTGCAAGCTCAGGGGGAGCAACACTTAAACGATTTATTAACTGATTTTGCCTGGTCATGGATACCCTATGTTCGACCGGGACTGACTTTGGCTAATTGCATTCAGCAGCATATGAAAGCGGGTTCGAATGTTCTGGTGCTGGGCAACCATGGATTGGTGGTAGCAGCCGATACAGTTGATGCCGCTTCATTATTACTTGACGATATCATTAACGCACTTTCTGTGGCTCCACGCACCGCCCCGCAACCTGACCACGATAAGCTCAAACACTGTATGACAGATAGCCAGTACCGGCTGCCTATCCACTCGCAGGCACATGCTGTAGCGTGTGATGAAACAGCGCTCTCCATCGCAGCCGGGGGCAGCCTTTACCCGGATCACGTCATATTTATTGGCGCAGGCTCAACTATTGCGCAAGACAATGAAACCGCGTCTGAGGTGTCTAAGCGCTACGTTAAAAATGGTCTAAAAGAACCTGTCTGTATTCTGTTCCCGGGTTCAGGCGTATTGATCCGAGACGATGCCAACCCGGGTCAAGAGGCAATGGCAGCTTGCCTGGCGGATGTTTGCCTGCACATAAAGCCTGACGCAGAGATCAATTATTTTACCGACAGGCAAAACGATGAGTTGCTTAACTGGGAAGCTGAAACATACCGACAAAAACTAGACTCTCAGAGATAGCACTATCAGAATCTGGCAGCGGTAGAGAACAGAAGCATTGCCAGCCCTCAACACGATCATCTTTGTTCACGGCTGAAAACTGAGCAAAACGCCTGACCTCAGAATTATGAAGACATCCAGAATCATCGTGATAGCACGCGGCCTGTAGTAAGCTCACGATTGATCAACAGCTCACACTGCTCACTCACAAGCTGCTTTGGATATGAACCCAACCAAACCTGCACCCACTCCTATGAACGGCGGCCAGATTCTGGTTAACGCACTGGAGACTCACGGTGTTAAACGAGTTTTCTGCGTACCGGGAGAGAGCTATCTACCCGTGTTGGATGCACTGCATGATAGTGAAATCAACACTACGCTCTGTCGCCATGAAGGCGGCGCTTCAATGATGGCCGAAGCATGGGGAAAAATAGCTGAAACACCCGGTATCTGTTTTGTTACTCGTGGACCCGGAGCTACCAATGCCTGCTCAGGATTGCACGTGGCCTTACAAGACTCCACACCAATGATTCTGTTCATCGGTCAAATCGGTACGCAAATACGCGAGCGTGAAGCGTTTCAGGAAGTGGACTATCGCCGATTCTTGGGAAGCTCAGTTAAATGGGTCGCGGAAATAGACGACGCCGATCGAATAGATGAGATGGTGTCCAGAGCATTTTTCACGGCCACATCGGGAAGGCCCGGCCCCGTTGCGCTGGCATTGCCAGAATCGACACTCGCAGCGTTGGCGGAACCCAAAGAGATGGCGCCCTGGCAGCAAATCGAAACCTACCCCGGGGTCGCGGAACTAGAGCAGCTGGCACAGTTGCTGGCAACGGCACAAAAACCTTTGATGATAGTGGGTGGATCTCGTTGGGATGAACAAAGCGTTTTAGACTTGCAAGCACTCGCACAAGCCTGGAAGATCCCCGTCGCGTGCTCATTCAGACGACAAATGCTATTTGATCATTCACACCCTAATTATGCGGGTGATGTGGGTATTGGAATCAACCCGAATCTTAAACAACAAATAGATGAATCCGATGTGCTTTTACTCGTAGGTGGCCGATTCTCCGAAATGCCTTCGCAGGACTACACCTTGGTTAGTATTCCAACGCCCAATCAAACCCTGGTCCATGTCTACCCTGGCGCCGAGGAGCTAGGCAGAGTTTATCGCGCGCACCTGCCTATACATGCAAGCCCCAGGTCCTTCATTGAAGCTTTCAAGAAGATTCCCATCCCGCTCAACAATATCCAACGCGACACGTTGATCAACGAATGCCATAACAAGTATGAAAACTGGTCCATGGCAAATATGACGACACCGGGGCGTGTTCAAATGGGCACTGTAATGAATCAACTTGCAGCGCTTCTGCCCGCCGATAGCGTGATAACAAATGGTGCAGGAAACTACGCCAGTTGGATCCATCGGTTCTGGAAATTTAAACACTACGGATCGCAGCTCGCACCAACCTCAGGCTCAATGGGATATGGTCTTCCTGCTGCAATTGCAGCCAAACTGTACGAGCCGAATAGAACAGTCGTAGCTTTTGCAGGTGATGGTTGCTTTCAAATGACCCTGCAAGAATTAGGAACTGCAATACAGGCTCAGGCCAATGTGATAATCCTGGTGATCGACAATGGCATCTACGGCACGATTCGCATGCATCAGGAAAAGAACTTTCCCGGCAGGGTATCAGCCACTACCCTGGTTAATCCGGATTTTGCCGATCTTGCAAATTCCTATGGTGCCTACGCGGCAACAGTTGAGGATGACAGCGATTTTGTTCCGGCCTTAACAGCTGCAATTAACGCTAAAAAACCAGCACTCATCCATATAAGAGTAAGCCCGGAAGCCATAACGCCTACAACGACTCTTAGTCAGCTGCGTTGTAATGCCTTAAAGGCTGACCAATAGGATGCCCGTGTATACTTAGACGTAAGGCTTCTGGACTCTGCCAGTTGCACCACAAAAGGAAATCTTGGTATGAAAGGAAAAACTGCGAAAGCACCCATTGAACAAACAGGCAGGCCATTCAAACTGCGCGCATCATCAATAGCAGCTTGTTTGGTTTCAGGAATTCTGGCGGCTTGTTCCAGTAGCAATGACAACCCTGCAAACCCTATTACCGAAACACCGACCAATGAACCATCGGGGCCTTTTGCTGGCGGTATAGTTAGCGCAGCCCATCCTTTAGCGTCGGCTGCAGGTGCCGCCATTTTGGAAGCAGGCGGTAATGCTATTGATGCTGCAGTAGTAACCCAATTTGTTTTAAATGTTGTTGAACCGACCTCTTCAGGTATCGGTGGAGGCGGCTTCATGGGAGTTCACCTTGCAGGCGGTCGAACCTTCTATATTGATTCTCGAGAGAAAGCGCCGGCTTTGGCCTCACCTACCCAGTACCTCTCTTGTGAAGCAGATTCAAACTGTACTGGAGATGAAGCATTCAGCGATGTCATTGGTGGCGGTAGTTTCACCAACGTTGCCACCAGCGGAATTGGCGTTGGTGTACCTGGCACACTGCTCGGCGCCGCTTACGCGCTGGAAACCTACGGATCTGGCACGGTGAGTTTGGCTGACGCCTTAGCACCGGCAATCGCACTGGCAGCAGATGGATTTGCCATCAATGAAAGATTGGCATCCTTGACATCTAACAGCCGTACATCATTCTGGCCCGAAACAGCCGCCAAATTCAGAGATGACGAAGGCGAGCCCTTAAGCGAAGGATTTTTACTTGTTCAACCAGATTTGGCAAGAACCTTTCAGTTGATAGCTGACGAAGGCGTTGAAGTGTTCTACACGGGTGAGATTTCAGATGCGATCGTAGCCGCGCAGTTGCGTTCTCGAGCTGAAGTAGGTCCAAGTGGCGCAGGGCGAATGAGCAAGGAAGATCTAGCCGCCTACCTGGCCGCGGGTGTCGATGAGCGAGACGCTGTAGTATCGGATTATCGCGGGCTCACCATTAACGGTATGCCTCCCCCTTCTTCAGGTGGCCTCACCGTTACCCAAATTCTGGAATGCCTGGAACAATTCGATCTGGGTAACACTGAAGCCGGTTTCGGCCCCGGGGCTCCAGCCACCTTGCATGTCATGATCGAATCCATGCGACTCGCATTTTCCAGCCGTTCCGTTTGGATGGGAGATACCGACTTTGTTAATCTGCCGGTGGCTGGACTCACCAACCCAGATTATCTAGCAGAGCGATGCTCGCTGATTTCAGCCGATACACGGATTGCAGACGAGACTATCGATCCCGGTGATCCACGTCAATTCGACCCCGCATTCGCTGTCGAGAATAATGCTTCGATTACTGCAGGCAATGAAGGTCCTGTCGGTATTGACACCACTCACTTTACCGTCATTGACGGCGATGGAAACGTGGTTTCATGGACATCAACCATCGAAGGTACCTGGGGATCCGGAATGACCGTCCCAGGCTACGGCTTTTTACTGAATAACGAACTAACCGACTTCAATTTCATACCACAAGCTATCGATACTGTTGACGAATTCAGACCAGGTGCCAACGATGTAGCGCCTGGCAAAAGGCCGCGCAGCAGCATGGCTCCTACCCTGGTATTCAGAGACGGTAACTTCGTAGCGGCCTATGGCTCACCGGGTGGTTCCACCATCATTAATTCGGTCGTTAACATAACTGTGAATTTATTTGATCATGGCATGAACGTGCAAGAGGCCATTAACGCTCCTCGCATCAGCAGTGGTGGTGGCACCGTGACCTATGAAGCTTTTGATGAAGCAACACTCACTGCATTAACCGATCTGGGCCATACCTTAAGAGATGAGCCTAGAGACATTGGTTCTGTGCAGGCGGTTTTCGTTGATGATGACGGCATGGTCTTTGGTGGAGCAGACAGTCGTAGAGCAGGTACAGTGGTTGGTATACCCTAAAAAGTAAGACTAACGGCAGGCAAACTGATCATGGGTTGGATTAGCAATCAATGCGTAAGCACTATCAGCTAAGAGCACTCTATGATCACAGGGGTATGGCCCAAAAGGTTGGCACAATTCGGTGCTGCCTTTTGCGCCACCTTGGTTTGGGCTATTGAAATCCCAAGCGAACGCTTTCGATATAGAACCCATGTTAACGATAAATCTGTTGATTACATCCCACTGTACATCGATAGTTCTACAAGCCTTTAAACGGGCTGTCTTAATCTAGACTGTTTTAATCTAGACTGTCTTAAACTAGGCTTACATTGAATTTTCCCGTTACACTAATCTTTATTTGCCATATTTCTATATGATCCGCTTTTCTGCCAACCTTGGGTTTCTTTGGACAGAACTGTCCTTGCCAGACGCGATAGCGGCAGCTGGCAGGGCCGGGTTTGACGCTGTCGAATGCCATTGGCCTTATGATACTGATACTGCCGAAGTGAATGCTGCGCTTGAAATCGCGGGATTGACGATGCTGGGTATCAATACCCTGCGAGGAAACGTAGATCAGGGAGACAATGGTGTAGCGGCGATTGTGGGCCGCGAATCTGAAGCTAGACAATACATCGACGATGCCATCGGCTACGCCGCGGCCATCGGCTGCGCCAACGTCCATGTCATGGCTGGATTTACCGATGCTGGTGAAACTGCCGAAGCCACATTTCAAGATAACTTACGCTATGCCTGTGACAAGGCTAAAAAGCTTGGAGTAACCATCTTGATTGAGCCGCTTAATCACTATGATGCGCCGGGTTATCATTTAAGCACGCTCGATGCTGCCTTGAATACCATCCAGGCTGTTGATCAAGCAAACATTAAAATCATGTTTGATTGCTATCATCTGCAGATCATGCAGGGTGATCTGACACGTCGTCTGGAACAACATTTACCTGCAATTGGTCATATTCAGATTGCTGCTGTTCCAGATCGCTCCGAACCAGATCAAGGCGAATTGCACTACCCCAATCTCTTGGCGAAACTTGATCAATTGAATTGGAACGGATTTATTGGTGCGGAATATAAACCAAGAAATGGAACAGACAGTGGCCTGGGCTGGTTGGCGGCCTATCGCTAACTCAGCGATGGGTCTGCTATAAAAATCACGTAGCCCCAAAACAAATCAGTAGAGCCTATAGATATGCGCGACACCGTAGATGCAATAATAATTGGTAGTGGCGTAATAGGCGCATCCATCGCATTTGAACTATCGAAAGCCGGTTTAAGCTGCCTCAGTCTGGATAGAAACAAACAGGCAGGCCATGGCTCCACAGCAGGCTCCTGCGCCATTATAAGAATGCACTATTCCACTTACGATGGAACAGCGCTCGCCTGGGAGGGTTATCACTACTGGCGAGATTGGGCAGATTATCTAGGTATTGCCGATCACAATCTAGCTCGTTTTATAGAGTCAGGGTGTCTGGTCATGAAAACCGCTGAGAATGGTCATTTGCACAAGCATATGAAAAACAGCGAATCACTCGACTGCCCTTTCGAAGAATGGTCGGATGAGCAGATCAGAACAAAACTGCCAATCTACTCTCTGCAAAGCTACGCCCCGGCCAAGCCTCGCACTCACGCGCAGTTCGGGCAGAGCAATGGTGATCACATTCGTGCTGGCGTGTATTGGCCAAACGCAGGGTATGTAACTGATCCTGCATTATCAGCGCAAAACTTAATGAGCGCTGCAACTGAGAAGGGTGCAAGGTTGCGCCTGGGTGAGGAGGTTACTGACATATTGCAAACGGCCAACCGCGTCACCGGTGTCAGGTTAGCCACTGGTGAGGAACTTCACGCACCTATCGTAATAAACGTTGCAGGCCCTGCATCCTCGCGAATAAATGCAATGGCCGGAGTTCTGGATGACATGACCATTAAAACTCGTGCACTTCGCCAGGAGGTTGTGCATGTCCCCTCACCGGAGGGTTTCAACTTCGAGTCTAATGGCCTCGTGGTCTCTGACAGCGATATCTCGGTTTATTGCCGCCCGGAGCACGGTAACCATATATTGATTGGTTCAGAAGACCCAGCCTGCGACAAACATGATTGGGTTGACGATGATAAAAACTACAACCGTGAGTTTACCGAGCAATGGAATACACAGGCACAACGCTACGCGCAGCGTGTACCTGAACTGGGCATTCCGCAGCGCAGCCGCGGTGTCGTGGATCTGTATGACGCCTCCACTGACTGGATTCCGATTTATGACAAATCCAGTTTGTCAGGCTTCTACATGGCTTGTGGTAGTAGTGGCAATCAATACAAGAATGCCCCGATCGCAGGCAAATTAATGGCCTCACTAATCAACTATTGCGAATCAGGCAATGATCACGATGACAAGCCGATGCAATTTGAGTTGCCTTATATCAACCGCATCATTGATGCAGGCTTCTACTCAAGGAAACGGCCCATCAATCAGGAATCAAGCTTCTCAGTACTGGGATAGCTATGTCCGTCATCACAGTGGAATTAAAAAATCTAAACTGGCTGGCTTTTTAACCCAACGAGAAACGCCACATCTTTGACAGACATTGCGGGTATTTAATCCGATTTATACCTTGTACAACCTCATATAAGTGCTTCACTATCTAGCAGTTGACACTCACTATGTGAGTGGTCGATGATAACCAGCGTGTTCAATCAACTACATGGGATGTGCAAGATAATGATTAGAAAACTACCCCTCCTTCTGGTGCCCTTGGTAATGGCATCTTCCGGAGCGTCATTCGCCGATAGCGGACCTGGGTGTGGCTTAGGTCAGCAGATATTTGCAGGACAATCAGGCCTTGCAGCACACGTGTTGGCTGCGACTACCAACGGTTCGTCATCCAACCAGCTTTTTGGCCTCTCATTCGATAGCCTGGGTTGTAATGGAGAAACGGTCATAACGGCTGAATTTCAACGAAATGTATTTGTCGCAAACAACTATGACAATATTGCCCGGGACGCCGCACAAGGTGGTGGTGATCACTTGCAATCACTTGCGCAATTGATGCAGATGCAAGACGATGATGCTGAACGTTTCTACCAGCTGGCTCAGGTTAACTACGACCATTTGTTTAGCGATTCTGGTAGCGACTATGCGCTGTGGCTCGAAAAGCTGGATACAACACTGTCAGCTGATCCTGGCCTAGCCAAATACAGCCTGCACACTAGCGGATCATAAAGGAGACACCTGGTGAAAAAATTACTCATAATTAGTGCAACAGTATTACTCGCTTCAGCTCCATTTGTTCAGGCCCAGGAGGCTGGCTCAGGTTGCGGGCTTGGTGCTGAGGTATTGGAAGGTAAAAGTGGCAAGGGTTCCAACATTGCTGCCGCGTTGCTAAACAACCTCGTCATTCCCAATACAACTTTCATGACCACAGGTGGTGGCATGATGGGCTGTGATCCCACTCAAACAGTCCAGAAGGAAGAGGCAACCGAGATTTTTGTTGCCAGCAATATGGATCAACTCTCATCTGAAGCGGCAAAAGGCGGCGGTGAGTACTTGAACGTACTGGCAGAGCTGATGGGAATTGCAGACGAAGATCGTGCAGCCTTCCACCTGGTAGCTCAACAAAACTACGACCAGCTTTTTTCTACAGATACAGATGCCAAACGCATTATCGCATCAATGGAAACAGCAATGCTGACAGATAGCGATCTGTCAAAGTACGCTGTTAACTAAACAGCTACAGCATCTGTTCTAAAGACCGATCCGTACATCAGCTGCGGATCGGATCCTCCTTGTTGAGTTTCCCAAGCCTTTTCTCACATTGCCAGTGCTCTTAACAGGATGCTGGAGAACTGCGGTTGCCTGACGCGCATGTCTGCTCTATTGCACAAGCTGCTAGTGACCGCTGCAGTTCTACTAGCGGTTATCAACAACGCACACGCCAAGTCACAATGGCTTGAAGCCAGCCACTCGGGCAACTACGATCTAGCGGTTGAGCTGGCAACCCGCCAAACCTCGGATTCCTCTTTGGCATCGCTGCTAAATGCTGCGACGCTAAAAAAGCTCGCGCAAGATCCTCAGTGGCGTGCATTCATTCACTACAAACCTGCATTGGGCGGGCGCTGGAAAAGTCAGGTGGATGCGCCTCATTTTTTCATGTCAGAAACAGGAAAAAATTCACCTGAGGACGAATTAAATGCAACCATCGCAGCTTTTTTTTCAAACAATGCCAAAGCACCTCTAAGGCTCACCGCGTACTGTCGATTTGTAGCAAGAAGGCACTGGATCAGTTCGCAATTGGGTAAAGATGCAGCCTTGTTACCGGAGCGCGAATGCCCTGAGTTCGATCGATTTGTGGATTATCTGGCAGCTGACACACTGACACTGATATTTCCAACGGCACACCCCAACAGTCCATCGTCGGCGTTCGGGCATACCTTGCTTAGAATCGATAAAAAGGATCAACGTCCGGAATCTCGCTTGCTCAACATGAGCATCAATTTTGCAGCGGAGGTACCACCCGATGTTTCAAACACCGCATACGCTGTCAAAGGCCTTGCTGGAGGTTTCGCCGGGAAGTTTCGCATGCTGCCCTACCACATTAAGTTGCGCGAGTACGGACAGATAGAAAATCGCGATACCTGGGAGTATGAGTTAGTACTCGATAAGCCTCAGGTTGATCTTGTGTTACGACATGCCTACGAAATGTTGATCAGTCACTTCGACTATTTCTTTTTCAGTGAAAATTGTTCTTACCACCTACTTTCCCTTATAGAAGTCGCCTACCCGCACAGCCCAATGACCGAAGACTTTGGCATGTGGACAATCCCAGTTGACACTATTCGCGTGTTGAGAGATCGAGAGCTTGCAGGACAAGGGCGATTTGTACCCTCATCAATTCGTACTCTCAAAGCCAGGCGCGACTCCATTCCTGCATCAGACAGTCAACTCGCCTACAAAGCGCTTGAAGGAGGCCTCGATAGTATTGACGATCAACTGGGTGAATTGAATGATCAACGGCAAGTAGGAGTACTCGATCTATTATCAGACTATGAGCGCTACGGCCGCCTCAAGTCTGATGCCAGTGCACAGGGTAGCAGTGATGCCGAACGCGCCATTCTGTCAAGACGAAGCAAACTGGGTATACCTTCAGACGATCTCAAGGTTCCCGCTCCTGCCTCACCACCGGATGCAGGACACGGCACCGCACGCATAAGTTTGAACTACCGGCGCGCTAATGGCGAGGCAGATCTGGCGGAGCTGACACTTCGCCCTGCTTATCATGACTTTCGCGATCCTAGCGCTGCATTCGATACAAAAGCTTCCATCGAACTGGGCCTGCTAGGTGTCGCCCTGGATCTAGAACAAGATAGGGCTTTCCTGAATCAGTTCACCCTTGTCAGTATCGAATCCATAGAGCCCAGAGGCCAGTTCTTCAAACCTATATCCTGGCATACCAACCTGAAATGGCAGCGCCCAAGTGTTGATAGCAGACATGTATTTACATTTAATGTTGGCGCGGGCGCTGCGTTTCAATCCAGCCACACAGGTCCCATTTTCTTTTTCTTCGGCGAATCTGACCTGCTGGATACTCCTGCATTCAAACGGCGCAGACAACTTAGGCTGGGCATAAGTGCAGGCGCACACTGGGAGCCCGTGCGCGGTTGGCGCACAGGTATCGAGACTGATTACAGAAGACATATAGCTGATAGTTATTACGAAGCTATTGCCGAGGTATGGACTGGAATAGCATTAAGCGATCAGATTTCTCTGAATCTGGATGCATCGCTGTACAAGGTTCCAGGCGTCAAGGCAGTTCACGCAGGCTCAATAGGCATCCGTACCTACTTCTAGACGCAGCTGAATTGGCACAGCAATTCAAGCCCCTAAAACAACATTTTTGGTGAGTTGCCAGTTTTTTCCCGCCATCTGTAACCTTTTTGTTTTCTCTGGCATCCAAGGCTAGACAACAATGTAATAAGCCAATATTTTCAGGAGATAAAACGATGAACTGGTTTGCACGATCTTTTGGGATTTGCATCGTCGCTTTTATGAGCATCAGTCCGATCTACGCTGCAGAGTCAGTCAATACGCTCGATAGAAAAGGCCTGTTTGGCTATAAACCTACCGGCGTGGCCATCAGGGGTTACGACACTGTTGCCTATTTTACGCAAGGCAAGCCTGTGGAAGGGCTGGGCGCATTTAGCACTGAGTGGTCGGGAGCTACCTGGAGGTTTTCGACCCAGAATCACCTCGATCTTTTTGTCGAGAATCCTGAAAGTTACGCGCCTCAATACGGCGGCTATTGCGCCTACGGTGTATCCAGGGACTATCTGGTAAAGATTGAACCGGAAAACTGGACAATAGTAAATGACAAGTTGTATCTGAATTACGACTCTGATGTTCAAAGGAGGTGGGAACAAGACATACCTGGATTTATTAAAGAAGCAGATTCCAAGTTTGAGCAACTACTAGTCAGTGAAGATTAAATTACACGATAGCAAACATATTCAGGGAGAGTACTAATGAATACATCAACATCTACCACCGAGAAGAGTACAGGTGCCAGCAGTTTTACGTCCAGTTCCACACTAGTGGCAATAGCGAGCTGGGTCATCGCACTATGGGCAAGTAAAGTGTTTCTTTCCTCCCTGCCTTACAAATTTAGTAGCCATCCAGACACCCAGCACATTTTCGGTACCATTGGGGATTGGCTGGGTGGCCTGATAACGCCGGTACTAGGAGACTTGTTTACGCAATTTGGTGCATACCTGGTGGGGACTTTTGAGCTAATCACAGCGGC
>JBGCEO010000032.1:0-5008 GCA_045106475.1 Granulosicoccus sp. | reverse complement strand
TAGGTAGATTTTTGCTCAGCGCATACGCAAGCGGTAGCTTGTAGTCGATCTTACCTTGCTAGCTGTTGGCACTTTCTGCACACAAAGCTTTCTTGTTCGACCAGAAATCTTGTCTACTGAGCCCTGAGCTTGGCAGCCAGTCTGAGAAGTTCATGCCGCAGGCTGTCATCATCTTCATCGGATGACCCCACCGCGGCAGCTGCCTGCATCAACGAATCGGCTGATCGAGTGGAGGCCTGATTGGCCTTTCTGCTGGTTGTTCTGAGCACGGGCTTTTCTTCAGGTGACACGTGGAAGCTCACCGTATGAGCATCCAGTCCGGCGGCTCTCAAGGTGTCAACCAGCTGGCGTTCACTGAAGCGCAACTTTGCCACCCAGGCGGCGCTATCCAAGGTCACTCTTAATCTACCACCCTCCAGGCGGCAAAATTCGATATGCGAGAGCGTTGCGGATGGCACAATCTGTGAAATTAGCTCTTTAATCTGTCGATTATTGCTAATCGCAGTGCGAGTGGATTGATCTACTAGCGAGTTGAATGATTTCATGAGGAACCCAGCGTTGCCAAGCAGAGAGATCCGGATGCAGGTGGTCCGTTTCTACACAAATTGGCTGATCCAGTTGCAGATTAAACCATGCTCAGGCCCTGTTAGGCGGCATCGCGACCATAAAAGCTTGTTATCAGGGAATCCTCATAGTGGATTGACTGTCGAAGCAGAAATGGAAAACGGACTTTGAGCTTGCAAATCGTTGAAGCAGCCATATGTCTGGCGAAGCCCTATGCTGCGTCTTCTCTCAGCTAAGCCTTCGTGCATTGCTGCTTAGATGTCATAATAAGAGAGTGCGTCAATAGCGGCGCCTTAGTATTTTGTATCGACTTTGCTGTCGATGCCCTACAACAGCGCAGGCTGCGCATCAAGGTCGGTATTCATGTTAGGTAATCTGGTCAAGAAAATTGTCGGCAGTAGTAATGATCGCGCCGTCAAACGTCTGAGCAAAGAAGTTGAAGCGATAAATGCGCTCGAAGGGTCGCTGCAGGCACTCTCTGACGAAGATCTCGCTGCCAAGACTGGTGAATTTCGGGAGCGTCTGGAAGCTGGAGCCACGCTGGATTCTCTTTTACCTGAAGCGTTTGCGGTGGCTCGCGAAGCAGGAAAACGTGCTCTGCAGATGCGCCATTTCGATGTGCAGATGATCGGTGGCATGGTGCTCAACAACGGCAAGATCGCAGAAATGCGTACCGGTGAGGGTAAGACACTGGTTGCCACTGCTTCTGTTTATTTGAATGCACTGGCGGGCAAGGGTGTCCACGTAATTACTGTCAACGACTACCTGGCACAGCGAGATTCCGAATGGATGGCCAAGCTATACGGCTTTCTCGGTTTGAGCGTGGGCGTCATTGTCGGTGGCCTTGGCACGGATGAGAGGCGAGCAGCTTACGCCTGCGATATCACGTATGGCACCAATAACGAATTCGGATTTGACTACCTGCGCGATAATATGGCCCATACCCCGGATCAACGGGTACAGCGCGGTTTGAACTACGCCATCATTGATGAGGTGGATTCCATTCTCATCGATGAGGCTCGAACGCCCTTGATCATCTCAGGGCCGGCCGATGGTGACAGTGATCTTTATACCAAGCTCAATGTCGTCGTGCCGAAGCTCTCCAAGCAGCTGGAAGAGGAAGGTGAGGGCGATTACTCGGTTGATGAAAAAGCAAAACAGGTTCATTTAACAGAAGCCGGTATGGAAACCGTTGAAGATGTGTTGATAGAGCAGGGCATTCTTGGCGAGGGAGCCAGTTTGTATGATGCGTCCAACATAGCTGTTCTTCATCATCTGAATGCCGCCTTGCGGGCTCACTCGATTTATCAAAAGGATATCGATTACATCGTTAGTGACGATCAAATTGTCATTGTTGATGAATTCACTGGCCGTACCATGCCTGGGCGGCGTTGGTCTGAAGGCTTGCATCAAGCAATAGAGGCTAAAGAAGGGGTCACTATCCAGCGAGAAAACCAGACTCTAGCGTCCATCACCTTTCAGAACTACTTTCGACTTTACAATAAGTTGGCTGGTATGACAGGCACGGCGGACACCGAAGCGTTTGAGTTTCAATCCATTTATGGTCTGGAAGTGGTGGTCATACCCACACACCGCCCCATGATTCGTGACGATAAGGCCGATCTTGTCTTTCTTACGCAAATCGAAAAGTACAATGCCATCATTGAAGACATTGAGGAATGCGCAGAACGCTCTCAACCGGTGCTGGTTGGTACCACATCGATTGAGACCTCAGAATACCTGTCAAGCTTACTGAAACAAAAAAGTATTGCTCATGAGGTGCTAAATGCCAAACAGCACGAGCGAGAAGCCAACATAATTGAAAATGCGGGTCGACCGGGAGCTGTCACCATCGCTACCAACATGGCTGGTCGTGGTACGGATATCGTACTCGGCGGCAGTCTAGAGGCTGAGATGGCTGCGTTACTGACAGCCGGTGGAGATCCTGCAACCACTGAGTCCAGTTCAACGGCCCTGAAAGACGACTGGCAGACGAGGCACGACAAGGTGCTCAAATCAGGTGGTTTGCATATTATCGGCACAGAGAGACACGAGTCACGTCGCATCGATAATCAGTTGCGTGGTCGTTCTGGTCGGCAGGGTGATAACGGTTCCACTCGATTCTACCTCTCACTTGAAGACAGCTTGATGCGAATTTTCGCCAGTGAGCGCGTGAGTAACCTGATGCAGAAGCTCGGTATGGAAGAGGGTGAGGCTATAGAACATCCCTGGGTAACCAAAGCCATAGAAAATGCTCAACGCAAAGTCGAAGGGCACAACTTCGATATGCGCAAAAACCTGCTTGAATACGATGATGTTGCCAACGATCAGCGCAAGGTAGTGTATGAACAACGCGATGAGCTGATGGAAACAGAGAACATGCGCGATATAGTGGATGATCTTCGTGATGAAATAATTCCGAATGTTGTCAATCAGTACATTCCGCCGGGCTCATTGGAAGAGGCTTGGGATGTAGACGGTTTGCAAACTGAATTGCAAAGCATGACTAACCAAGGCTTCGATGTGAAAGGCTGGTTAGAAGCAGAACCCAATCTCCCCGAGGAAGACATCGTTAAGCGTGTTCTTGCCGGGCTCGTAGAGGATTACGACAACAAGGAAGCAACAGCTGGTGCAGAAGGTTTACGCAATTTCGAGCGCTACGTAACGCTGCAGGCTCTGGATGAGAGTTGGAAAGAGCACCTTGCAGGTATGGATTATCTGCGACAAAGTGTTGGCTTGCGCGGCTATGCACAGAAAAATCCCAAGCAAGAATATAAACGCGAAGCCTTTGAGCTTTTTACCACTATGTTGGGTGAGTACAAGACTCAGGTGGTCACCGTGCTGAGCAAGGTGCAGGTAAGAAGTGCAGAGCAAGTAGAAGAAGCCAAGGCGCAAGCCGAGGCTCAAGCCGCATCGTCAGACGCAGCTCAAGTGAGTTATGAACATAAGGAAGTCACCAGCGCTCTTGCTGATGATGCTGATCCTGGCTCTTCAGGTGAAGCTGCCGTGGCTGCGGCCGCAGCAGCACGTGGAGCCGCTCAACGTGCACCAGCTGCTGCAGCTGCTCAAGCTACACAGCAACCAGTACGCCGAAACATGCCTAAGGTAGGGCGAAATGAGCCCTGCCCATGCGGATCGGGCAAGAAGTTCAAGAACTGCCATGGAAAGCTGAGTTAAATGCCGGTTAATCTTAATCTGGCACCGGGCCTGCCAGTAAGCGGAATAGAGCTGGCAACAGTATCCGCTGGCCTCAAGGCTGATGGGTCAGCCGACATGGTGCTGATCAAGCTCGCCGAGACTAGTAGCTGCGCCGCTGTTTTTACTCAGAATGCTTTTTGCGCAGCACCGGTTACTATCTGCAGGCAACATCTTTTGTCCAACAAAGGTGCAGTTCGAGCTTTACTGATAAATTCAGGCAATGCCAATGCAGGCACTGGGCAGCCCGGTATCGAAATGGCCCTGGGTCATTGTGATGCTGTGGCAAGCGCTTTGAACGTTACCGTTGATTCAGTACTTCCCTTCTCTACAGGTGTTATTGGCCAGCTGCTGCCTGATGGCGTCATGCGCAGTGGTATTGTTGATTCTGCTTCATCCATAGAACAGCCTGATGGTGCAGCAAGTGATACCTCCGTCTCTGATGAGCAGGCATGGACCAACGCTGCCCGCGGCATCATGACCACTGATACGCAACCAAAACTGACATCAAAAACCGTTGAAATCAATGGAACGACTGTCACCATTACTGGCATGGCAAAAGGCGCTGGTATGATTCAGCCGAACATGGCCACCATGTTGAGCTATGTATTTACTGATGCAAAGATTGATGTCCCGCATTTAGACGTTGCACTTCGTGATGCTGTGGATGTGTCGTTCAATGCCATAACTGTTGATAGTGATACTTCAACCAATGATGCCTGCGTACTTGTGGCATCTGGTGTTGGGCCGTCAATCGATCCTGAGCATGCTCAGTGGTCAGACTTTGTGTCTGCACTAAGAAGTGTGTGTGTAGATCTTGCGCAAGCAATCATTCGTGATGCTGAAGGAGCAACGAAGTTCATCACGGTGACGGTGAACAGTGGCAAGAGTAATACAGAGTGTAAAAATGTTGCCTACTCTATTGCTAATTCTCCATTGGTAAAAACGGCAATGTTCGCAAGCGATGCAAATGTGGGCCGGTTACTGATGGCAATTGGTAAAGCCGATGTGCCGTCGTTGGATGCATCGATTATCACTGTGAGCCTGGGTGATGTAGTTGCTTTTGAAGCAGCCGGTATTGCCAATGGCTATACCGAAGAACGCGGTGCTGCGGTTATGGCTGAAGATGAGATCGAAGTCGTGATTGATCTTGCTCGGGGCGAGGCGTCAGCGTCGGTATATACCAGCGATCTGTCACACGACTATGTAAGCATCAACGCTGACTACAGGTCCTAGACGATCTAATACT
>JBGCEO010000031.1:0-9449 GCA_045106475.1 Granulosicoccus sp. | reverse complement strand
CTATTGCACATTCCTCTCGATTGACCACTGCGCCAGAGCTGGGCATAAGTGTCGTTAGCTTGAGTAATAGAGTCGATGATAGTGAAGCACTGGGCAGAGTAATCAGGGATACCATGGAGCTTTTGTAAAACATGCGGGGTACAAATTATCTGAGTACCAAGGTGATGACTTAATCTATCCCGCTCTGCAAAACTTTGCTGAGCTTCAAGGTAACTATGCCAGCATGCTTGGTTTATTAGCAATCGATAAGCATGGTAAACACTATCAAGCAGATGTACCTGGCAACGATGGTATCGTTGAGACAAGAAACGAATGATTGGTATTCACCGCGAATTATGTTCGGTTTCATCCCGCTTCGACCAATGGATATTGGTTCAATCCGAGTAACCCAATCAACGATTAATGGTCGCAACCCTCTAGAGATTGAGGAGTGGACTTCAACTGCCTTCTATTTTAAACGGGCAAAAAAAATACTATTACCTGGAAATTATTAATGCTCAAGCTGCTGTTATGAAAACATCACTACGACTACTCAAAGAGCGTCAATTCGTTTTATTAGGTACAGGGCGTGGTCTTGGTGGCACCCTGACCATGATAGGGCTTGCGTAAGATTCAACCTTTACGTTGTCTGGTCTCATCTAGCAGCGTCAGAATGTGCCTTATACTTACGAGATAAATCATAACTTATAACACAGGTTCGCAATCATTTTGCTCAACGCTAAAAAAGCGCTGTTTGCTCCTAAGTGGGCCTAAACCAGGGTTTTAGAGGCGTTCCGCAAACAAGGAGTTTTCTATGAAATTGCGTCGCGTGAGCCCTTTAATGTAGTCTTTGGTGCCCTCTACTGCTAAGTTAAATAGTCCACTGCCGGGGCCTGTTTACTATGATGCAGTTTAATGCTCTAATCACACGCAAACGGATGCTCGCTACATCAGGGTGTAAATCACCAATATACATGTCTGCATCATGAAATACATCAGCTTTGCCTCAAGGTCTAAATTACCCGCGCAATCGGCCTTGTTGGCCAAAGTGATACTAACTGTGGTTCTCCTTGTCTTGGGCACGGCAAAAGGCTATCCACAAGATAGTTCGCAGCTGAAGGTACTAGATCTTGACCCCGCTATAGGGGCGGAACTCGCCAAAACCCAATTGAGCACAATGGAGGTTGAGTTTATCTCAAACCACCCCGTGTTGCGTGTGGCTATTGCCGGTGTTGAATATCCACCCTTTCAAGAGGTCAACAACAATGAGATAAGCGGCTATTCAATATTGTTTTTACAGTCGATTGCGAGAGCCAGCGGTTTTAAACTTGAGTACCTGATCTATGACACATGGCAGGAGGTGCAGGATGCGTTAAAGAATCGGGAAGCAGATTTAACTCCTATTAGCGATATTACCGTTGTAAAAAACGACTATCTGGTATTTACAACAGGTGTAACACCTAATCCAGCTGGCCTTGCCGGTAGAAAAATTGATGATAGCTTCAAGAAAAACCAGAAGTTAATAAATAAACGAGTGGCTGTGGACCTTGGCTCTGCGGCGCAAACTTCATTGAATAGCCAGTTTCCAGAATCAATACCGGTACCTGTTAATACAACAAAAGAGGCTTTTAGTTTGCTAAACAGCGGCGGTGTAGATTTCTACTACGGTCCTCTTGCAGATATTTTTTATGAGCACAATGATGTGCTCATCGATGAGATGGAAATCAAGCAACGCGTGTTCTTTTCCTCGGGCTGGAATCACATAGCTATTAGATCTGATTGGCCAATTGTTAAAAATCTGTTTGATCGTTTTGTAAGAAATGGCCGAATTGAAATGGATCCACTTATGGAGGATGTTTTGGGTGATCGTTTGTCAACTACTCTCCCTCCGCTCAACACCACCCCCAACGAAGCATCATACCTTGCCGGGTTTTCATCGCTGCGAGTGGGTACCTATGCTGGTATTCCATTATTGAATGATATGGATGCGAGCGGTCATCACATAGGGATAGCATCGGAGTTTACAGCCTATATTGCTTATCAACTCGGGTTACCGATAGAGCTAAAAAATTACACCACCAATGAAGAAATGCTGGAAGATCTTGCTGCCGGTATAATTGATGTTATTCCTTATTTTGCGATAACTGAGGAGCGTAAGAAAGAACTCTTATTTTCTGACCCCTATCTTTATATGCCATGGTTGGTTTTAGGCAATTCCGGGGACACCTTGTTTTGGGATTTGGGGAGCTTGCAAGGTCGAAAGGTGGCATTTAGAAAGCTTCATCCGCTATTACCCATTGTGCAGGAGCAATACCCTCTATTAGATCTTGTATATACCAGCTCCTCTCAGGAGTCAGTTGACTTACTCATCAGTGGTAAGGTTGATGCAACCGTCGAAACAAAACTGTATGTGAACCGCACGATAAGTGAGCAATACCAGGGAGAGCTGCGGGTTCTCGGAGAGGTTAAGGACGACCCGGGAGCCTTTGCGTTTGCTGTCGACCCCAGAAACAGCATGTTGGTGCCAATATTTAACAAATCACTCGCTAGTATGGATCCGGTTCTGGAGGATAGGATTTTACGACGATGGGTGGCCGTAGACTTCGAACCGGCAAAACGTTATCTGCGTTATTTGAAGGTCCTCGTTCCATTTCTGGTGCTACTAGGATTTTTTCTATTGGCTGCTATGTATTGGAATCGAAGAATAGTCAGGGAAAACAAAAGACGGGCTGAGGCTGAACAGAGGCTGGTAGACATGACGGATCGCCTGCAAACCGGTGTGTATCAATTTCGTCAATATCGGGGTGGTCCATTGGAGCTTGAATTCTCCAATCGAATGGCGCGAGAGATGTCTGCGCTGTCATCGGCAAATTCTGACACCGCTGGCGACTTTTTTATGCACATTGATCCTGTTGACAAAACTGATGTCATGAAAAAACTGTCGCATAGTTTGGCGACTGGCGAACATTTTTGCGAAACGTTCCGCTATAACTTTCCAGACGGGGTGAAAGGTTGGATGTTATCAGAAGCGTTTTGTAGAGAAGAGTCGGATGGTGCACGAATCTGGAGTGGTTACCTTTTTAATCTAACCAGCGAGCGGCAGTTAAATGAAGAACTCAATGCGATGATTCTTGCCAGAGATGAGTTTATATCAATGGCCTCACATGAGTTACGTACGCCCGTTCAGAATGTATATTTCGCACTAGAGTCTATAGACTCACACAGTGTTGATGCTAGTGTTTATGAGAAGTTGCAAATCGCAACTTCAGCGGCTAAAGATCTAGATGAGCTAGTCAATGATATAGTTTCTTTAACGGGGATGAACAATCACTCTGCCGTACTAGGCCATGAGGTAATTGATCTCCATCAGCTAATTGATATTGTCTGCCGCTCCTTTGTCGCACAGTGTAAAAAGAAAGGCTTAGAATTTGAGCATACTATCAATCCTGATGTGCCGATCTTGGTCTATGGTGATGAGTTGCGTATCAAGCAGGTTTTATACAACATCATCGGAAATGCGATCAAATACACAGACGCAGGGGCGGTTATAGTCGATACCTATGCTCTTGAAAATCAGTCTTCAAGAGAAACGACATCTGTCAGAATATCTGTGACAGATACCGGTATTGGGATAACGGAGGATCAACAGTTACATATCTTCGAACCCTTCTCGACCGTCGGCCCGGTGAATCGCAGGAGCAGTGGTTTGGGGCTAGCGTTGTGTGATCGATTAGTCGCCGTTATGGGCGGGAAAATAGAGGTGAACTCTAAGTTGGGAGAAGGCTCAACCTTCACGATTGATCTTCCCGTAAACACAGTAAAACACTCTGATCACACCGCTGAATCTAATTCTCAGCAATCACAAGAGCGATGGTGTGTAGATTCAAAAACCATTTTAGTGATAGACGATAATTTTCTCGTTCGAGAAACCTTATCGACATTGCTCAAGTCCTACGGCTGGGAAGTCGTTCAAGCTGAAAGTGGCCAGGTGGCTTTAAATAAATTAGAAGAGCTAGATTGTATTGCCGTTGTTAGTGATCAACAAATGCCCGGGATGAACGGTTTGCAATTGGCTCATAAGGTGCGGTTGATGTTTGCAGACAAAAACACCCGACCCGTGCTTATAATGATGAGCGGAGGTATGGAGCGCGAACATGCATCGCAAGCGAATGAAGTGTTCGATGCTATGCTTTTTAAACCGGTGGCTGCAAAAGCCATTTTGCAGACCATTGATGAAATTGTATATGGAGTAAAAGAAAGCAGAGCAACCATCGCCTAGCTTGGTTTCTGATTTCTGGTTTCTGATTTCTGATTTCTGATTTCTGATTTCTGGTCTCCAGCTCTCTAGCTCTTTAGCTCTTTAGCTCTCTATGTTCTATGCGGAGTTTTGGAATTAAGGCGTCAGAGAGTAGGGTACGATACGCCTGACGTCGGAGTCGATTCTCAATTGCGCATTAAGTGGTGGCATAGCGCGTTGTTGGCAATTTTCACGATCACATATCCTGCAAGAAATACCAATCGGTTCAAACGCGTCTTCCGCTTGTGTGTCCAGATACTCACCGTAGACAAATTGATCCACATATCGCACTTCACAGCCCAATGCCAAAGCGTAATGACGGGTTGGATCTTTGTAACCCCCAATTGATTTATCCACAGTACACGCCAAGCATAGATATCGCTCTCCATCGGGCGTTTCTGCCAGTTGGCGGATGATTTCCCCGGGACTCTCAAAAGCTCTGTGTGCATTCCAGAGTGGGCAACCGGAGCCGAAGCGTGCAAACTGTAGCTTGGTAGCACTGTGTCTTTTGGTGATGTTGCCTGCTCTATCCACTCGAGCAAAGAAAATGGGAATGCCATTTAAGCCCGGTCTTTGTAGAGTGCTTAGTCGATGGGCCACCTGTTCGATGCTGGCTTCAAAACGATCTGCCAGATGAACCAAATCATGTCGTAGTAATTTTGCTGCTGATTGAAATTCTGTGTAGGGCATCAACGTCGCACCTGCAAAATAGTTGGCTATTCCTATCCTGCAAATATGTGCAGCTACGGTAGACCTGAATTCGGCTTCTTCGATATGTTTGTCAATTAACGCTCGATGTTCGATCAATGCAATTTGGTGCGCTATGTGAAAAGCGCGGGTAGCCTGGCTGCTTCGCCGGTTTAGTTTCAGCAGCCCTGTCTTGTCATCATAATTTCGAATGCTGTATTGGTCTGTGTTCTGTTCGATGACTTTTATGGCGTGGTGCTTACCGACGTATTCAGTCAAGGCCACATAAATACTTCGGTTGTCAGAATCAAGTCCCTTTGCTAATTGCTCTGCCTTGAGATCAAGATCATGCACGTAGTTATTGATGAAGTGGAAGTAGTCGCGAACCTCTTCATAGGGTGTGGGCTCACTCAATGAACCAGATCGGCTGATTGAGTCATCCAGCTCCACTAGCTGGTCGCTAGTTCGACGCAGAGCCTGATGCATGGTTATCAGAGATCGCGCAACGGCCGGGGAGTTCTGTGCAGTTAATCTAAGTTCGTGGGCCGATGGTGTTTTGCCTTTAAAGAGTGGGTCAGCGAAGCACTCCACCAGGTCAGCCAGTAGTCGATCGCTGTCCTGCTTGGAAATCGAGGCGATATCAACTGAAAACTGCTCTGCCAATGCCAGCAAGACGGTGGCGGTAACATGGCGTTGATTGTTCTCGAGTTGATTCAGGTAGCTGGTCGAGATTCCCAGTTTTGAGCCGAATTTCGCTTGCGTAAGGGCGTTTTCCGTCCGTAAGTCGCGAAGAAATTGCCCGATAAATAGTTTGTTTGCACGCATTTCGCAATTTTACTATTATATATTTGCAACATGCAAATGTTGCTAGTGTATACCTTAATACTGTTGGTGATCACAAAGTTAATTGTGTAACCTTCTGCCCACCTTCACGGGAGAATCCATCATGTACTTCGCCGAACACCCGCTGTGCTTGTCCCAAAGTGCAGCTTTGGGGGGCTATTTCAGTGAATAGTATCTTGCAGGAGTTAGAAAACAGACGGGAGCAGGCACGTCAGGGTGGAGGTGCGCAGCGAATCGAAAAGCAGCACGCCAAAGGCAAGCTGACGGCTAGAGAACGCATTGATGTGCTTCTGGATGATGGTTCTTTCGAAGAGTACGACCTCTACAAAACACATCGATGCACGGATTTCGGCATGGATCAGGCCCACATACCTGGCGATGGCGTTGTTACCGGCTGGGGTACTATCAACGGCCGACCCACTTATGTGTTCTCTCAGGATTTCACGGTTTTTGGTGGCTCATTGTCTGAGACGCATGCAGAAAAAATTTGCAAAGTCATGGATCTCGCTGTCCAGAACGGTATACCCCTTATTGGTTTGAATGATTCAGGCGGTGCGCGTATTCAAGAAGGTGTTGCCTCACTAGGTGGCTATGCCGAAGTTTTCTGGCGTAATGTACAAGCATCAGGTGTCGTTCCTCAGATTTCCGTGATCATGGGGCCCTGTGCAGGGGGAGCGGTATATTCACCTGCGATGACAGATTTCATCTATATGGTTAAGGACACAAGCTATATGTTTGTCACTGGGCCTGACGTTGTTAAAACTGTTACCAATGAGATTGTCACGGCCGAAGAGCTTGGCGGTGCAGGCACGCACACACAAAAATCATCAGTGGCTGACGCTGCGTTTGATAATGACTTTGAAGCGTTGCTCGAAGTTCGCAGACTATTTGATTTTCTACCTTTGTCATGCAAGAAAGAAGTTCCTTCTTTACCTTGCACAGATGCAATCGATCGAATCGATACATCGCTGGACACTTTGGTGCCCAGTGACTCAACCAAGCCTTACGATATGCGCGAGGCCGTGCGCAAAATTGCGGATAACGGTGATTTCTGTGAAATACAGGAAGCCTTTGCTGCGAACATTTTGTGTGGTTTTATAAGATTGAATGGTTCGACTGTTGGAGTCGTGGCCAACCAGCCACTGCATCTGGCTGGATGTCTTGACATCAATAGTTCAAAAAAGGCAGCTCGATTTGTTCGCTACTGCGATGCGTTCAACATACCCCTGTTAACGCTAGTTGATGTGCCAGGTTTTCTACCGGGCACCTCCCAGGAGTATGGCGGAATTATCAAGCATGGCGCTAAGTTGTTGTTCGCCTATGCCGAAGCAACCGTGCCAAAGGTAACAGTCATACTTCGCAAAGCTTATGGCGGTGCTTATGACGTGATGTCCTCCAAACACATACGATCAGATGTGAACTATGCGTGGCCCACTGCTGAGATTGCAGTTATGGGTGCCAAAGGAGCTGTGGAGATCTTGTATAGGTCAGAAATCAATGACAAGGAAAAAATTCAGAAGCGAACGGATGAATACGAAGAGCGTTTTGCTAATCCCTTTATTGCTGCGCAGCGTGGATTCATTGATGAAGTAATACAACCGCACTCTACTCGACGGCGCGTAGGGCGAGCCTTCGAATTGCTTAAGACCAAGCAGTCAGCTCGGCCTGATAGAAAGCACGACAATATTCCATTGTGAGGACATAACGGTGTTTTCAAAAATTCTAGTAGCCAATCGTGGTGAAATCGCTTGTCGCATCTTCGCATCTGCCAGGAAGATGGGCATCAAGACAGTGGCGGTGTACTCAGATGTGGATGAGCACGCGTTGCATGTTAAACATGCTGATGAAACGTTTTGTTTAGGTGGTACAACGGCTGCGGAGAGTTATCTGGTAGCTGACAAGATTATTGATGCCTGCAAGCAAAGCGGTTCCGATGCGCTTCACCCAGGGTATGGTTTTTTGTCCGAGCAAGCCGAATTTGCAGAAGAACTTGCTGCAGCAGGTATAACCCTTATTGGTCCTTCGCCTAATGCCATGCGTTTAATGGGTGATAAGATCACATCGAAAAAGTTGTCTGCTGAAGCTGGCGTTAATACGATTCCCGGATTTATGGGGCTAATTAGCGATGCCGAACATTGCGCCAGAATATCTGAGGATATCGGCTACCCGGTCATGATAAAAGCAAGTGCAGGTGGCGGCGGGAAGGGTATGCGCATTGCCTGGAACGAGGCTGAAGCACGTGAAGGCTTTGATCGTTCCCGATCAGAAGCCCAATCTTCGTTTGGGGATGATCGTATCTTTGTCGAAAAATTTATCACAAACCCACGTCATATAGAGATACAGGTACTGGCTGACAATTTCGGGGAGTGTTTATACCTGGGCGAGCGGGAGTGTTCGATTCAACGACGAAATCAGAAGGTAGTTGAAGAAGCACCTTCCCCCTTTATTGATGAACAGACTCGTCAAGCCATGGGCGAGCAGGCAGTGGGGCTTGCGAAAGCTGTCGAGTATGCCAGCGCTGGCACCGTTGAGTTTGTAGTTGATGAGAATCGTAACTTCTATTTTCTAGAGATGAATACCCGCTTACAAGTGGAGCATCCTGTTACTGAATTAATTACAGGTGTTGATCTAGTTGAGCAAATGATTCGCGTGGCTGCAGGTGAAAAATTGCAGTTGACACAAGATGACATCGTACTTAATGGCTGGGCTGTCGAGAGTCGTATTTATGCAGAAGACCCATATCGTCAGTTTTTGCCCTCGATAGGTCGCATACAACGTTACAGGGAGCCCGCTACCAATGTCGATTATGGTAGCCATCGATTCCTGGCTGACTCTGATGAGATTGATAGTCTCCCTAATCTGGTGCGGTGTGATTCAGGTGTCGAAGAAGGCGGCGAGATTTCGATGTATTACGATCCCATGATTGCCAAGCTATGTACATGGGCACCAGAACGTAAAGATGCTATTGCTGAAATGGGTGATGCGCTCGATGCCTACGATATTCAAGGTGTAGGGAACAATCTGCATTTTGTATCCGCCATCATGCAGCATGAACGATTTAAGGAAGGTCGCCTGACCACTGCATTTATTGAGGAGGAATACCCCGACGGATTTATGCCTCTGATACCTGATACGGCAAGCGAGAAAAAATTCGTTGCTATCACAGCAGTCTTGAACCACATAGCCACTTCGTCCTCTATAGAGAGTGTTAATGCAAGCGAAGTCTTGAACGCCACCAAGACCGAAAAAAATCTTCAGCTCTGTGTGCGAATCGGTAAGAACAATAGCCATTTCGATTGTTCTGGTTCGCAGGGTCTTTATAGCATCGCGGTCGAAGGTGAATCGGGGGCTGATAGTCATCAATTTGAGGTTGTCACCGATTGGCAGCCTGGCAGGAGTCAGATAAAGGCAGTTATCAATGGTTCGACTTCGATCATGCAGGTTCAATCCATAACCGGCGGCTATGGCCTGACTCATCAGGGGTGTCAGGTACAAGCACGAGTCCTATCAGCGAAAAAGGCCGGCCTTGCTAATTTGATGATCGACAAAGCTGCCGCTGATACCTCGAAAATGCTGCTCTGCCCAATGCCCGGTCTGTTGGTCACTCTGCATGTTGCAGAAGGTGACGATGTTGAGCAAGGGC
>JBGCEO010000030.1:0-16392 GCA_045106475.1 Granulosicoccus sp. | reverse complement strand
CGCTTGTTAAGCTGTGCTGCCTGTTTCCGGTCGATAGCTTTAAGCTTCGTTTGTTCTATCATGTTATCTGCAGTGGCAGCGGGAAACAGATTCCTCATTTTATCAACGGGTATATCGGTGGGCTTCATCACGGGTGGTGATTCTTGCGCAAGCATCTGATTATGTAGTTGAGACATGGTTATCGTAGCTACACCCACTTGCTCACCATGCGATGTCTGCGGATGTCTGTCACCTGCAAACATGTCTATGTAGTGCGATATCATGTGCTCAGCCATACTGCCACTGTGGGTGGTAGACGTAAATCGTGTACCCAATCCCTGACAAGTGGATGTGCGAGTCAGCATTCCCAATGCATCGATATCCCCATTCAGCATATCCCCTGCCCGTGCAATCATGTTCTCTTCATCATAGGCGAGCACTGTATACGGTGTCTGCATATACGGCGTGCCTAAAAAGAGATGGGATGTGAGCCAATCTACCTGTGAGGTTGTGCGACAGATTACATCTGCAAATGCTGCCGATATGAGCCTTTTGGGACATTTGGCGATCACTGACAGATCAAAATAAGCGCCCTGCGCGCCAGAACAAGTTATCGATCTTTTAAATCCGTCGAATGATACCGAGGCCGTAGGCGTAGCAAATGCACACATAGGTGATGTAGCGAATACTGAATAGTTACGCTTATCTAAATAGCAGGCATATTTGACCGTGTCACTAACCGTGCCGGCGCCCACCGCTATCAGTGCATCGGTATGACGGGTAGCCTGACGGATGTGTTCAACACCCTTGTCCGTACATTTTGGATCTTGCCAAATATACTCTCGTACATCAAAGCCGCCAGCTTTCAGTGCTTTGAAAACGCGTTCACCCAATGCGGCATGGGTGTTGGGATCAGACACAACGGTGAGCGTCTGACCTGTGTGTTGTTTTGCAACGAGTTCAGCTTCCCCGCCATCAAGCGAATCACTGATAACGATATCGTTGATACCCATTTCAAACTGTTTACCGGTTTCGGGCTCCACCCAGCTACCCTCAACCAGTTCCTTAATCACGCCATTGTAATCAGTCATTGCACAAGTTTCCTTTGCGATGCAGCAAACGCCACCATGTCATGATTCAATTCAGAGGTACTGTCATACAATTTTTTATAGATGGCCAATAGTTGTTGATAGATTTTATGCTGAGCGGGATCAGGTTGCACCACCGTTGTGCTCCCTGCCATGGCATGTGCAGCATCCGTTATGCTGTCGTACCAACCCACCCCATAAGCCGCTATCATGGCCGCACCCAACGCTGATGCCTCGATTGTTTTACTGATGTGTACCGGCTTACCCAAAGCATCTGCCAACATTTGACGCCAGAGCGCACTGTTGGCACCTCCTCCAATAGCAACAACGTGAGAAATTTCCTGGTTAGCGCTGGCCTCCATGCCTTCCGTTCGCATGACTTGATCCAGAGTAATGGATTCAACCAACGCACGGTAAATGTGTGCGGGTGTATGGCTTGCACTTAAGCCCAGCATGACGCCTCTTGCGGACACGTCCCAGTGAGGATCCATCACACCGGAAAAATAGGGTTGGACCAGCAGACCATCAGAACCGATGGGTATACTGAGCGCATCCTTTTCCAGTTGTTCGAAAACGCCAGCGTCTGCTTTACCTTGAGCAACGAACTGGTCCACAAACCAGTTAATCAGAAAGGCACCTGAACGCAGGCAGCTTTCGTAGATATAGCCCTCACCCTGCGCTGCCAGTTCGGTTCGCCAGGCACTGCTGTATTGGTATTGTGGAGACCAGATTCCAGAAACAACAGCGGTACCCAGATTCACATAGGCACGATCCGGCACGGTACAGTTGACGCCCAGTCCGGCACACTGACCATCGCCACCGGCTGCAAATACGGGTAAGCCACTGGGTAGCCCTGTGGATTCTGCAACCGCTTCAGTAACACTACCCAATTTAGCACCGGGTGGGTGTACCTCTGCCAGCCGATCGGACGATAAACCGAGAGCCGAAAGTAAGGGTTCAGACCACCTCTTTTGAGTCAAATCATAGATACCCATAGGATCAGCGCTGATCCAGCCGGTTTTGTAAGCACCACCACACAGTTTTTGTACCAAGTAGGATTGGACATCAACAAAGTGTGTCGTCTTTTCCCAAACATCCGGTTCGTTTTCACGTAACCAGGCAAATCGATACAGACAGGATGTCATATCAGGAATACGACCGGTAATTTGGTGAATACGCTCAGCACCAAAAGCATCGGGAAAACTCTTTACAAAATCACGGCTTCGTTCATCAAGCCACACCATAGCGGGTCGAGTCGCATCACCGGCATCATCCAAAAAACACAAGGTTTCTCTCTGGTTTGAAATTGCTAAGCCTTTCACCTGGCTGGCATCTATCTGCTGCATGCATTCGCTCAAGGCAGTGAGAGATGACTGCCACCAGTGCAAAGGGTTTTGCTCAAAATGATCAGGCAACGGATTCTGCATAGGAACATCAGCACGGCCTTCAGCCACTGCCTCGCCAAGAGAATTCCACGCAATCGCTTTGGTGCTCTGAGTTGAGCTATCCAGTCCGATTACCAATCCCCTATCCACGTTCTAATACTCCTGGATCCGCTATAAACAACTCTTCAGATAAGGTAAAACTATCGTAGAGTCGATTTGGTTTCACCATCGAACAGGTGTACATGCTCTAGCTCGGGTTCGATGTATATTTTGTCGCCAGGTGACCACTGTATGCGCTCTCTGGAAATGGAACAGATATCCTGATCCGCCAACTTGGAATAGACATGAATCTCAGGACCGGTGGGTTCTACAACGTTGACTATACCTTGTACCTTGTCGCCGGATGAACCAACAGCATTTGAGCTCACAGCATCTTTTGAAGCGCCCAGATGCTCCGGACGAATACCGTAGTATAGGGCTTGTCCAGTGGATACTTGTACATCGTCCGGCAACGGTAAAACCAGATCGTTTTTGGTCGCACAATGTTTGCCGTCAACTTCTGCCACAACACACTCTATGATGTTCATTCCCGGTGAGCCAATAAACTGGGCAACGAACAAATTGTTGGGCTTGTCGTAAATCTCCATTGGGGAACCGGTTTGTTCAATGTGTCCATCACGCATGATCACAACCTCATCTGCCATTGTCATTGCTTCGATCTGATCGTGAGTTACATAGACAGTGGTAGTTTTTAGTCGTTGGTGGAGTTCTTTTATTTCTGTACGCATTTGAACTCGCAGCTTTGCATCGAGATTAGACAGTGGTTCGTCAAACAGAAAAACCTCCGGATCTCGCACAATTGCTCGACCCATCGCCACACGTTGGCGTTGCCCACCTGAGAGCTCCTTTGGCAGCCTGTCCAGATAAGGGTCCAGGCTCAATATAGACGACGCCCACGCCACTTTTTCTTCAATAATTTTTTTATCCATTTTTTTTAGGCGCATGGAGAACGCCATGTTCTTACGAACGGACATGTGCGCATAAAGCGCATAGTTCTGGAAGACCATCGCTATGTTTCGATCTTTTGAATGGATGTCGTTGACGCGTTTGTCGTCAAACTGTATGTCGCCTGCTGTCACAGACTCTAATCCGGCGATCATCCGCAGCAAGGTAGATTTACCACAGCCAGAGGGCCCCAGTAAAACGACAAACTTCCCGTCACCCACCTCTAGGTCAAGGCTGTGCAGCACCTTCAGCGACCCATACTGCTTTTCAAGATTTGATAGTTTTACTGAAGCCATATTAATTAAAGGTTGATCCGCAAATACGAGCCAAGCAACGAGACATACTTCTATGCAACGACAACATCTTCCACTGTTAAAGTACTAACAACGATGTAGAGCTCAATCGCCCTGCCCGACAATCAGGCAGGGCGAACCCTAGAACTACTAACCTAGCTCAGCTTCGTCAACAACACCATCAACGAGTTTCGCTATCTGATCCATACACTTCTTTGCATCACCATCATAGTCTTGACCGGTAAGCAGCTTACCCAGCTCAGTGGGAATTTCGTTGTTTGCAACACCAGCCCAAATAGGTAGATCAGGCTCTGATGCCATCACGTTATCGATGGTCCACTTAACAGTGTCCAGGTGACGTGTGGTGCCCGCGCCTTCACGATCCTTACGCTCAACGATTCGAGGATCGGTGTACGAAGAGTTACGCATTGGAGCAAAACCACCTGCCAGGGTGCAGCGTGTCATGATGTCTTTTGAACAGGCCCACTGTAAAAACAACCAGGCAGCTTCTACGTTTTTGGAGTAGCGTGAAAGCGCGATGCTGGATCCGCCCTGATGACCCCAGTTAGGTATCTCACCAAAGCCTACATCGTCTCTGGAGCGCAGACTAGCCGGCCCTTCCAGTGGTTTTGCCATCTCCCATAGACCTTTGACTTCAGAATCATCGGCATTCCATCCAGGGAAAAACTCCGCCCAGCTCTGACACAGAGCGATTTGCCCGGATGCTCCCATCTGCCACTGACCATCCCATGTGGACGTTACCGATGCAGCAGGAGAATTTTTGAGTAGATTCATGTACCACTCAAGACCCTCTACACCTTGCGCGTCATTTCCGGAGAAGTTTTTATCGGCACCAAAAATAGATCCACCATGACCCCAGACTGCCTGAGTCCAGTCACACTCCAGCGAGTAGTGTCCTGATTTGGCTTGTAAGCCAGTACCGTAGATACCATTCTCAGCCTCTGCAGCGGAGATCATCTCAACGGCTTTGGTGAAGTCCTCGTAAGTTCTTGGTACGTCGATACCGTGCTTCTCCAGCAGATCCTTACGGTACATAAGCGTAAAAATCGGTATGTCAAATGGCAAGCCGATCCACTTACCATCATATTCACAAATACCTTCTACCAAAGGCTGTGAGAAATCATCAAAATCAAACCCTGGCATCGCTAGATCAGGGTTGGACTCGTAGTACTCAATCGGATCGATGGTGTCTGGCGAAAACGTAGATGTCCAGGCTTGATCCAGATAGTAGATATCGTAAGTACCCAGCTCGCCTTGTACATCCTGGGTGGCTTTTGCCAGAACTTGCTCAAGCGGTACGATTTCGATCTCTACATTGATACCGGTTAACTCTGTGAACTCACTCTTCAGCTCATTGAGTATATTAGTAGGTGGCGTTGCCTCAGATGTATAGCGAATCGTTGTACCAGCATAGGGCTTGCCGGCTTCTTTAAGAAATTTGGCCACATCCTCTGGTGTATTGTTTTCAGCCGCGTGTGCCACGTTGCCAAAAAAGGGACGCGAGTTACCTAGAAGACCTGCCGAGTAGGCAGATACACCAACTCCGGCAATACCCAGTTTTTTGAGAAAATCTCGTTTTGACAGGCGTCCAGCCGTAAAAGCGTTTGCGCTATCGATAATAAAATTTTGCTTTTGAAAACGTTTAAAACTCATTTATCACTCCTTAGTAGTAGTCGATGCCATTGGCATCAGTCTTTAATAGCACCCATCGTCAAACCCCTAACCAAGTGGTTTTGAACAAGCAGGATGAAAATAAACCCGGGAAGAATTGCTGCTGTTCCCAGTGCCGATATATAGCCCCACTCCGACCCGGTTGATGTGACAAAAGTCGTTATCTTTACGGGGATAGTTCGAATGGTGTTGGTGAGAAATAGAGACAGAATGAACTCAGTCCATGAAAAAATAAAACAAAGTACTGCTGTTGCTGCAATACCACCCTTCACCATAGGTAGTACAACCAGAAAAAAACATTGAAACTGCGAAGCGCCATCTATTTTTGCGGCTTGATCAATCTCAATGGGTACATCATCGAAAAACGACTTTAAGATTAGAAGTGCAATTGGAATATTGATCAGGGTATGGGCGATTGTTATCCCGAAGTGCGTATCCCTTAGCCCCAAATCATGAAAAATAAATACAAAAGGAATAATGATGGCAATCGGAGGTAAAAAGCGCTGGGACAACACCCAATTCATATACCCTTGCGAGCCTCTAAACTTCATTCGCGACAAAGCATACGCAGCTAGTAGCGAAATAGTAGTAGCCAGAAACGTAGACGATATGGCTATGATCAGCGAAGAAGCAATCGAGCCACGGCCATCATAGGCACCCTCGCCACTGGTCCCCATGCCAATGCTGCTACCCTTTCCGGTTTCCGCTTTGGTACCGCCTAGAACAGTGACACGGTAGTTATCAAAGGTTGGTTCAAAATCAAAAACAACTACTCTGTCTTTATTAAAAACAGCGGATATTGGCTTAACCGATGTCAACGCAAACCAGGCGATTGGAAAAATGAATACAGCCACAATCGCTATTGAAATCGTGTAGCGCGCTATAACCTTTACCTTAGAGGCATCCATCAGAACCTGACCTTGAAAATTTTGATGAAAATGCTGGCCGTTACCAGAACCACAATCAAGGTTCCTAACGCAACGGTTGATGCATAGGAAAAATTTGCACTCTTGAAATACACAGTGCCCGCGTAGGCTGTTAGGGTTTCAGTTGCGGTCCCTGGTCCACTGTCAGTCATCACCTTGACGTAGTCATAGATGCGAAAAAGATCGATTCCGCGAATCAGCACCGCCAACGCAATGATCTTGGACATCATCGGCAGTGTCAGGTGAATGAAAGACTGAAAGAATGACGCACCGTCAATTGATGCCGCTTCGAAAGGCTCACTGGGAAGCGCGCGCAAGCCGGCCAACATGATAAGCACCATGAACGGAGTCCACTGCCAAACATCGGCTACGATTACCCCCCAAAGCGCAGTAGCGCCTGTGCCCAGAATGGGAGCGCTGGGAGAGAGTAGATTCATCGCATAGAGCGCATTACTGATAACACCGAAAGAGCTGTCATACATCAGTAGAAACATCATGCCGGTGACCGCGGGTGGAACCACCAACGGGAGGGTCATCAACGCTCTTAACACGCCAAAGCCTTTACGATCAGAATCTAGCAGCAAGGCTATGGAAAGACCCAACACGAGTTGCAGCGTTAGCGCGATACCCGCATAGGTAAAAGTGACTTGTACGGCATCCCACACCCGATCATCTGACAATAATTTGTTCCAGTTCCAGGAGGGAAGGAACTTTTCTGTTCTTAACGCAGGGTTTCTTTTGAAAAAAGACAACCACAATGAATACAGAACAGGGTACAAACCAAATACGATCAATATGGACGTGACCGGGAAAAGCCAGGGGAAGGGATGCTCGGATGTTAGCCACCGTGGCAGAGATGCGCGTTTGGTTTTCATAGGACTAGCACAAACTTATGGCTATACATTCCCCTTAATGATTTGCTGATTTAACAACGCGCCATTTGCAGCACGCCTGCTCATGGTCCCTTCGTATTCTTTCAATTACCAGTAGTCAGGGGCAATTGATTTTTGTAATCAATTCAAGATTGCCATATTCTTGATTGATTGGCAACACATTTGTGCCAGATAGAAAACAAATGTGCATTAGCTGTATAATTTGGTTGAGCGACTACGAATTTACCGCTGCCCAGGCGGTTCTCAGGGAGGGTTACTACGTCATGTCGAGACAGGCGAGCATTGAATCCAGATCAACCACATGGCCGGAGCAACTGGCCGTGCGGATCGCTCGTTACTACTATGTTTTAGGCCTGACGCAAATGGAAATTGCCGACATCGTCGGCATTAGTCGCACCAGAGTCATTCGACTGCTTGCCGACGCCCGCCAGAGAGGGGTCGTTAGCATCAGGATCAATAGCCCTCTTCTGGAGAATGAAGAATTAGCTGAAGCGCTTGTTACCAAATTTGGTCTGAAGGCCGCAGACGTTTGCCTCAGTCATGCAAGTGACGAATACCAACTTGCACATCAGATCGGGGCGGCTTCTGGTGACATTATACGGAGACATATTCATGATTCGATGAGTGTCGGTCTGGGTTGGGGAATCACACTTAAAGAGTTTGTCGATCAATTTGATATTCTTCCCTGTAAAGACGTATCAGTAGTATCACTACTTGGTTCGCTAACACGTCGCTCGTCAGTTACGCGCTTCGAAGCCACTACAGAACTAGCTGCCAGGCTCGATGCGGAGTGCCTCTACCTACCCGCGCCCATTGTCTGCGATTCCGCTGCCACCCGCGGCCTGCTGACAGAACAACCCTTGTTTCAAGATATTTTTAATCGTGCTTTGAAGACTGATCTGGCTATTGTCAGCATTGGAGGCCTGGATAGTGCAACCATCCGCCTTGTTGATTTAATCAGCGATGAAGAATTCAATAGTGTAAGAGCAAAAGGCGCTATTGGAAATTTTCTGGGCTATTACATTGATGAGCAAGGTGAACTGGTTGATCATCCCATCAATGATCGCATCATAGGTATTCAAGGCAATGAGTTTATGAGAATACCCAGACGTTTCATGCTCTCAGCCGGTGAAAGCAAGGTACGCGCTTTGCGTGCCGTATTGTCTCAAGGATATTGCACCGATCTTGTGACTGATCAAAAAACTGCGCGCGCATTGCTTAAGTGAACAAATTAACAAATTGTTGATGCCATGTTCATTAAAGGGTGTCAACCATAAGGCTCGACCGCAACAAGCCTCTATCGCCTCCTCTATGCACTCCACAATGTGTGTTTTGCGCAGACCAAAATTGCAACTATGGCATATGGATCGAATCTGGTTCTCTTTTTGACACGCTGAGACAGCAGTAAATTCCACCCCACCCCGATGCGGCAAACTACTATTTACGCTGAAGAGCACTGAAAACATCGATCCATGTAATTTGACGTTAAGGCCTGTAAGCTCGAACATGGGTCCAAAGCTTGACCCTGAAATGGGCATCCTATACATTGAAAATTGATCGAGTCTGCTTTAACGCCTAATACAGATCTCATCAAATTCGCTTCGAAAACAGTCACACTCTTCGGTGGAGGCAAGGCGGGAGTAGATTCGTGAAAAGCATGTTGAGAGGCCCCATCATTGTCGACCGCTTTGATGGTGATGTGTTTGAAACACAGCGTCGACTGCGCTCATCGCTTCTTGACAACGCTGCCATCCGTCATAATTCATCACGAGATCTTGCAGCGCACATGTTGCTCTATCTGGATGATTTACCAATGTGTTGGTCGATAGCTACCCATTGGCTGCGCAAAGAACTTGGATGCCATCGAGTCGATACCGGATTTGGATCAGCCCAGGCAGAATACTACTACCCCGGCTTCGCAGAAGCTAAGCACAACGAATACGATATTCCTTCCTTTGGCAGCGCAGCCGTTTACAATTTTGATCCCGGCATGCAAGCACTCTGGTTGGGCGAGCGACCAGTCATATTCGCTGATATAAAACAGGATAAGAGAGTATCTCAACGATTGAGAATAAGGATGTCAGGGGCAGGCACCCAATCAAAATTCGGATGTGCATTGCGAACTCAACACGGCAGCTATGGTTTGATTTGCGCGGATTGGACGCAGCATCTGGCACCAAATAAATCAGATCTTTTTGATTGTTTTGAGCACACAGCGACTGATGTGCTGAGTCCCATTATTGCGATAGCAAAGCAAATAGCCGATGAAAAAAAGAACGGCAATAATTCTGTTGCAACCGGCTGCGTCGTTCAAGATTCGGACCGTTGCCGTTCTGATCCAATGACCTTGGATACATTGACTGAATCGGAAAACGAGGTGGCCAGATTGGTGGTGCGCGGTCTTAGTTACAAAGAGATAGCGAGAATTCGTGGCCGATCATTTTCAACCATAGACCATCAGTTACGCAGCATTAGACGTAAACTGTCGGTATCTAGTACAGCTGAGCTTGTGAGCCTTTTAGCCAAAAAAGATCATACTTTTTAAACTGCCCCAATTGGGTGGTGATAGAGCGAACAAGATTGGCCGAACTACCGTACATCATCCAACCATCGCTGTATCGCGAATGTTCGCGATAGATAGCTAACCAGCTTATCGATACGCTCTTCCCTCATAAGATCGGAGTCAAAACGAGCCACCATACGACTGGTGTTCGTTGAACTCTGATGCACAGTGGCGTTGATCCTAACGTCCGACCATGGGAGGAAGATAAGTGCTTAACCGAACCTTTAGTGCGTGGGGGGCCGCCCAGGCGATACCCGCCTTGGAAATGGCTGATGAATTGGACAGTAAAGCAGTTCTGAGCCAGGCGACTGCTCAAAGCATGGTCGCTGCCTGCTTTGCGGATCGGGAAACCAGGGGCTATCCCAAAGTAACTGTTTTTGTTGTCGACGATGGTGGGCATTTACTGACTGCTGCACGTCAACATGGAGCCTGCAGAGCCTGCGCTGCTATCGCAAGGGACAAAGCTGTGACCTCTGCACTCCATAGCGCTCCAAAGGGCTGAGAGATGATTGATAATGCCTTCTACCAGCGAGCATCCCAAGGTGCGTTTGAACTCTATGATATCGGGGACTTGATTCTTGAAAGTGGAGAGACACTGCGTGGTGCAAAGCTCGCTTACAGAACATTTGGCAGCCTAAACGCCGATAAGTCTAATGCCATACTTGTAACGACGTGGTTTTCCGGAACCGGAAAGATCATGGAAGATGTCTACATCGGCAAGGACCATGCGCTGGATCCATCAAAATTCTTCCTCATCGTAATCGATCAGCTCGGTAGTGGCGTGTCTTCATCGCCGCACAACACAGAAGCACCACAATCGATGGCCAAATTCCCGAATCTGAGTATTGGCGATGATGTTGCAGCTCAATATAGATTGATTACCGAAGGTTTTGGCATCGACAAACTTAAGCTTGTGGTCGGTGGCTCAATGGGTGGTCAGCAAGTCTTTGAATGGTCTGTGGTGCACCCCGATATGGTGGAATGTGCTGCACCAATAGCGTCAACCGCGCAAATATCATGTCATCAAAAAATCTTTGTCCAGACACTTGAGGATGCCATAACGTCCGATCCCATGTGGAACAGGGGTTGGTATAGCTCTGGTCTTGATGTTCGATGCGGCATGGAACGCATGGCGATGATCGTTGCCACAATTGCATGGTCAACACAGTTTTATCAAGAGAGAAGATGGAACACCATTCTTGGTATGTCGTCTCTGAAGGATTTTGCTAATGGCGTTATGAAAGCCTATTTCGAACCCATGGATCCGAACGCACTGTTGTGCCAAATGTACAAATGGCGACGAGCCAATGTTGCACGCCATACCGATGGTGATCTTGCAGCAGCGCTTGGGCGCATCAAAGCAAAAACATGTGTCATTCCCATTAGCCACGATCTCTTTTTTCCATCTCACGAATGTCAGGCGGACAGCACATTAATCCCGTGTGCAGAACTTTGTGTTGTGCAAAGCAAAGAAGGACACATGGGGCTCAATGGCTTTGAGCCTGGATACATGGAGCAAGTAGACAGGTTTTTAGCAGAACTGCTCAGAGATTAAGACTCACAGTAGCAACGGTATAACAGCAGATGCTGCGCGCCGTTTGTTTGAACGTGCGCACTTGCCAACAACGATAAGACCCTTGGAGAGACTGGAATGAACACAAGAGATTGGAACGAACACTGTGGATAATCGTCCACTGACTGTAAGAAGTGCAACCAAGACCTATGGTATTGGATCGGGTGCCGTACACGCCTTGCACAATGTCGACCTTGATGTAGCGCCAGGCGAATTCATATCTATCGTTGGACCCTCAGGATGCGGCAAGAGCACATTGCTGTGGTCAATTGCAGGTCTTCACCCTTTGAGTGATGGCAGCATTACTTTAGGCAGCGACAGAGTCGAAAAGCCACATCCATGCATTGGAATGATGTTCCAGGATGCAAACTTACTGCCTTGGCGCAGTGTACAAAAGAACATTGAGTTTCCTTTCGAGATTCGTCGACAGTCCCCTGATGTTGACAAGATCAACGCACTCTTGAATCGGGTTGGGATAGCGGGGTTTAGCAACAAGTTTCCACGCGAACTCTCAGGCGGCATGCAGCAACGAGCATCAATCGTACGCGCCCTGTCCTCGGATCCTGATGTGCTTTTGATGGATGAGCCCTTTGGTGCTTTGGATGCATTTACACGAGACGAGATGAATCTTCTGATGGAGGAAATCTGGGAAGAGACAAAGAAGACCATCATTCTTATTACCCACAGTATTCAAGAGGCGTTGTTTCTATCGAACAAGGTTTACGTCATGAGCGCGCGTCCAGGAAGGATTCACACAGTATTTGATGTGCCATTCGAACGGCCGAGACCATTGAAGCTTATGGAAAGTACTGAATTTTTTGATCTCGTGAACAAAATCAAAGCACAGATTCAGCACCAACCTACCTCGAACGCGACGGCAGAGTAATCGTTCATGAGTGATAACCAATCAGACACCCTTCCAAGCTTTGGTAATGATGCCAACAGTGAGGCAAGCACCCAGGTGAACTCAATGGGAGGCCTGGGTCAAGGGCTTGGCGTGCATAGCATGAGCGAAGTACTGGCCATTGTGGCTGTGGCCGTGATTATCATCGGCGGCGCAGAGCTGCTGTTGCGAGTGTTCGAGGTACCTGAATTCGTGATGCCGACTCCCTCTGCCATTGTTACCGCTCTAGTAGTTCACTTTGATGAAATCGCTCCCCATCTTGGACACACCCTGATTGAGCTGATTGTTGGATACAGTATCGGGGCAGCCATCGGCATGTTCCTGGCCGCCACAATTACACAGTTTCCATTCGTTGAGAAGATCATTACGCCGTACATTTTGCTGTTGGTGACAACGCCTATGTTAGCGCTGGTTCCGCTCTTGATTCTCAATTTTGGATTTGGCTACGCTCCGCGCATTATCGCTGTCGCACTCGCAGCAGGACCAATGGTGATGATCAATTCGGCCACCGGATTTCGCAGGGTTGATCTAGCTAAGATTGCTTTAGCGCGATCCTACGGTGCCTCAACCTTCCAAATTTTTACCAAGATCCGTATCCCCATGGCCATGCCGATGATCATCGTTGGTTTGATGATGGGTGCAATCTTCGCGGTTATCACAGCGATTGGTGCAGAGATGTCAGGTGGGGGTTTTGGCCTCGGGAGCAAGCTAACAACGTTTTCTTCCACATTGCGAACGGCCGAATTTTTCGCAGTCATCCTGATCTTGGCGATCATGGGAATCATGATTTATATCTTTTTTTCTTGGCTCGGCAAAAAGCTCGCTGGTTGGGAAAGTTAGAAATCTGAGTGGCCTGTTAAATCGCTCAGCAGGCGCTGCATACAGTTAGAGCGGCAGAAGCAGTGGAGGACATAATAATGAGTAACTTAACCAACTTGGTGAGTGCATCTCGCCGAAAATTCTTACAGATCAGTAGCGCTGGTGTTGTTTCAGTAACAGGTGTTGGAGGCTGTTTACTGACTCCCCCTTCGGTGTGGGCTAAGCCCTATTCCGGGTCACACACCTGGATCTCGCCACGCGGCACGATAGAGGTGATGGATGATTACGCCATCTGGGTTGCACAGGCGATGGGCTATTTTGATGACTTGGGTGTTGAGCTGAACCTTCAACCAGGTCCCCCTGGCGGTACAGCAGTCGTTCAATTTGTTTCGGTTGGGCAAGCCGACATGGGTTTCCCTGCACCGGGCATTCTCGGTAATTCAATCGAAGCAGGTATGGGACTGGTGTCCATTTTCGGAACCGGTTATCTCGATCTTTTTAACATTGCGTTTCGAAAAGGCGAAGGCATGACCGACTTGAAGGGCCTCGAAGGTAAGACCGTATTACTGGGCTCCGCTGCATGGCAGTCCATCGCTGATCCAATGCTCAAATCTGTAGGTGTTGACGTCACGAAGGTCAACTATGTTGAAGCGGGTTTTCCCAACTGGACAGCAGCGCTTGCATCTGGTGAAGGCGATGCCTGCCTTGCCTGGGAAGGTTTGCGTGCTCTTCTGGAGAAGAACAATCAGAAATTTGACTACTGGATGGGAATGCGTGGCTCGCCATTGCCGTCTAACTCCCAAGTAGTCCGTCGTGCCGATGTGGAAGATCCAGAGCGAAAGATATTCTTGCAGCGCTATGTTAAGGGTATGGCCATGGGTCATGAATTTGCAGAACACAACCCGCGCGCTGCCGCTGATATTGTTTTTAAAGCGCTGCCTGCAACTTTGCAAGGCTTTGGTCCTCGAGCAGGCACGGAGAGCCTGATGCAAATACACCGTACCTTTAAAGGTGATCTATCAACGCGTACTGGTTGGGGAGAGCACGATATAGCGGGTTTTCAGAAATTTTTTAATATCCAAGAACAGATCGGATTACTCTCGACCAAAATCAACGCCCGTGACTTTGTACTCAACGACTTCATCGCTGAAGGAAACGATTTCGATAAAGCCAAAGTTAAGGCTGATGCCATGAGCTATCAATTGCCGAAAGAACTTGCCGACGTTGATATGGTAGAAGTTGAGGCCAGTTTCTACGAGAGTGCGCTTAATTAATGATCCATTCCAGGGATTTATTATGTAACAACATGAGCGATGAGAATCTGATCTGACAGTCGACTCTGGCTGTCCAAGGAGACATTGGATAGAAAAAACTCCGCCTCCAAGTACTATTTACTTGCAGGGGATCACCAGCGCGCTGTACTGCCCCCAGGCAACTGGGGCAGTTAACAAGGATAATGCACCGATCTCGTGACTGATCAAAAAACTGCACGCGCATTGCTTAAGTGAAAACAGTCTCTAGGCACTCTCTGGAGCGGGCATGGCACCAGTCATCATTGCAACAGCATCAGACATGGAATGATCTTGCGGGCGTATAACGCACAAGCGCTTGCCAAGGCGATGAATATGAATGCGATCTGCCACTTCAAACACGTGTGGCATATTGTGCGATATGAGTACGATAGGTAAGCCTCGATCTTTAACTTCCTTAATAAGCTCAAGAACTCGCCTGGACTCCTTAACCCCGAGTGCAGCGGTAGGCTCATCCAGGATAACTACCTTAGAGCCAAAGGCTACTGCACGAGCAACGGCAACGCCTTGTCGCTGCCCGCCAGACAACGTTTCCACCGCTTGTGAAATATTCTGAATGGTCATTAGTCCGAGTTCGCTCAGTTTCTCACGCGCAATTTTTTCCATTGCCGGCCTATCAAGTGCTTTTAACCATTTACCAAGAAAACCGGGCTTTCGTAACTCGCGACCGAGGAACATATTATCGCCAATAGACAAAGCAGGAGACAGAGCCAGATTCTGATAAACGGTTTCAATACCTGCATTGCGTGCCTCCATAGGCGAGCGATAGAGTACCGATTCACCATCGAGCTCCAAGGTGCCACTATCAGGAATAACGGCACCCGATATCGCTTTGATCATGGTGGATTTTCCAGCGCCATTATCTCCAATGACAGCCAGTATCTCTCCTGCTCGCAGTTCAAAATCAGCATGATCCAGGGCTACAACCCGACCATAGTGTTTTACAAGGCCACTTGCCTTGATGACAACTCGCGGCTCGACCGGCATATCTGTTTTCTCATTGTTAGAGAGTTGATTCATGCGGATACTCTCCTCAACCATTGATCTATACCCACCGCCAGAATAATCAGACAGCCTATGGCAAAGCGTTGCCAGATAACATCCACACCTGCGATCTTAAGACCTGAGCTAAACACGCCGACTATCAATGCGCCAAATAAGGCTCCGAGGATAGATCCCCTGCCACCAAATAGTGACGTACCCCCGATGACAACAGCGGTTATGGAGTCAAGGTTTGCATCATAGAAACTTTGCGGGCTAACAGACCCCACGCGCCCTATCGATACCCAGGCTGCAATTCCTGCTATGAGTCCTGCAACTCCGTAAACCGACAGCAACAAGCGATCAGTATTGATACCACTTAGCTCGGCAGCGTCTTTATCATCACCAACAGCATAAACATGCCGCCCCCAGGCAGTATTGTTTAGTACATACCAAAGCACTAGAAAAAGAGCGACCATCAGAAACGAACCATAGGTGAAAACCGCACCACCCACCGATAGTCGCTCACCAAAGAATTTAAGTGATGCTGCTGTTTTATCAATATCCTGGCTACGAATCGACTGAGATCCCGAATACCAGATCACCAATGCAAAAAATATATTCCAAGTGCCTAAAGTTACGATAAACGGAGGTAGACGAAGCCGAGTAACCAAAAGGCCATTAATCAAACCACAGAGAGTACCTACAAGAAATCCCACAGGTAACGCAATGATGCTTGGAACACCCAATACAACAGCGAACTTACCTGCAACTACAGAGGCAAGCACCATGATCGCGGCGATCGACAAATCAATACCTGCAGTGAGAATGATAAGTGTCTGCGCACAGGCAAGAAAACCGATGATGGTGACCTGCTGAATGATAAGCGACAAGTTAAAAGCGGTAAAAAAACGATCGCCAGCTACAAGCCGAAATACGACGACACTGACAATCAGAATGATGACCGGCACCATAGCCGGA
>JBGCEO010000029.1:0-42143 GCA_045106475.1 Granulosicoccus sp. | reverse complement strand
AGTAACCAATTACAGCCATCCCCAGCATACTGGGGCAGTTTAGTTACAATAAGGCTTACTCGCGCTATGACAGACTCTTGACATTATGTCTCACGGTTACGAATCCGGCAGACTCGACCTACCCTTTGTGGGCATCTGTACATTTGGAAAATACCCCTATGTGCAGGATTGGGATTCGATAGATGCGCAAGTGGCCGTGCTGGGTGCTCCCTATGATTTCGGTTGCCAATACCGCAGCGGGGCCCGCTTTGGTCCGCGCTCTATCCGAGAGGCCTCCACACTTTTCTCCTTTGGCCATTCGGGCGCTTATGATCATGAAGATGACATTACCTACCTCGCAGCGGACTCTACTCGAATTGTCGATATCGGCGATGCCGATATCATCCATACCGACACTGTGCAAAGTCACGCCAATATCGAGTTTGGGGTGCGCAAAATTCTGCAAGCCGGTGCGATACCCGTGGTGCTCGGCGGAGATCATTCGATCAATATCCCGTGCATTAATGCGTTTGATGATCAAGAACCGATTCATATCGTGCAATTCGATGCGCATCTGGATTTTGTTGACGAACGGCATGGGGTTACAGCAGGGCACGGCAACCCGATGCGTCGTGCGGCTGAAAAGGACTATGTGACAGGTCTGAGCCAGATCGGTATCCGAAACGTGTCGTCAACGGCAAAAGATGGTTACGATGCGGCGAGAAGTATGGGCTCGGATATTATTTCGGTTCGCCAGTTTCGAAAACTGGGCGTAAGCGGCGTGCTGGATCGAATACCTCAGGGCAAGCGCTATTACATCACTATCGACATTGATGGCTTTGATCCTTCCATCGCACCCGGTACCGGTACACCCAGTCATGGAGGATTCGATTACTACGAAGCGTTGGAGCTGATGGATGGGCTGGCTCGACGCGGCTCGGTGGTGGGTATTGATCTAGTCGAGGTTGCACCTGATTATGATCATGCTGGCAGTACTTCCACACTGGCTGCGCAAATACTACTCAACCTCATTGGCAGAGTGCTGTATCACGCAAACTAGAGTTGGGCGAGCAGCGGCTCAAGCGTGTCGACCATAACGTCGTGTTCAGTGCTTGAACCGATGCCGATACGTATAAAACAATTTTGCGGCGCTACCATTGGCTTACGCACGAAAACCCCCTGTTTACCGAGCGTAGCAATGAGGGTATCTGCTTTGGTTGAGTCGCCTATATCGACTGCAACAAAATTGGTATCCGAAGTCAGATAAGGCAGACCGCAGTTCGTTGCCAGGTCATAGATTTTCTGGCGCCCTGTTTTAACCTCCTTCACCACTTTACCCAGGAAGTCGGCATCTTGAAGCGATGTCAGCGCCGCAATTTGTGCCAGGCGATTTACACCGAAGTGGTTGCGAATTTTATTGAAACCTTTAATGATCTCTTCATGAGCGATTGCGTAGCCGATTCTCATTCCTGCTAAGCCATAGGCTTTTGAAAAAGTACGGTAGCGGATGAGTTTCGGGTTTGAGACATCCACTGTTAGCGTATCTTGAGATGTCATGAATTCGTTATAGGCCTCGTCCAGCATTAGCAAGCTGTGTTCGGGCAAGTCATCTAGCAATGTTTGAATGGCAGCCGTTGTCAGGCTTGTACCCATCGGGTTATCCGGGTTGGCTAAATACACCAGCTTGGCCTTGTGTTCGTGAGCTGCCTTGGCTAATGCAACAGGGTCCTCGTGGTGCATTTTGTAGGGAACGCTGGTTAGCAGCCCGCCAAAACCATTTACATGATAGTTGACGGTTGGGTAGGCTCCGAGTGAGGTGACTACGCCATCCCCAGGTTCTATAAATAATCGAATGCTTAGTCCCAACAAGGAATCTATGCCCGCATCGACACAGATATTGTTTATCGATACGCCATGTTTTTTGGCCAGCAGGCTGCGCAGTTCAAAATTCTCCGGATCACCATACCAGCTGCAGCCTTCGATACCGGCGGCCGCTTCAATAGCTTTTTGAGCAAGAGGGCTTATGCCGAAAGCGCTTTCATTGGCTCCAATTCGCGCTTTGAATTTTTGTCCGTTGCTACGCTCTAGCGTCTCCGGTCCAATGAAGGGGACAGTATCGGGTAACCTTTGAACAAGCGTCGTAAATTGGATGGTCAAACTCTTTCACCGTTAGCTTCAGGTTTGATTTTCGCTCAGACGAATAGACTCTTTAGGGTCGCGAAAGATCAGGGGTTGCTCACCTTGAGGTAATATAACATCGGATTGTGCCAGTTCTATTGCAGCATCCACCACGTGCCTGTCAGGGGATTTGTCGCAAACAGGATCGGCTGCCGCAGGGTCGCCTGCCAGCAGGAATGCCTGACAGCGGCAACCGCCCAGATCATCGTCTTTCTCTGGACAAGAACGGCAAGGCTCCTTCATCCAGTTTTTACCGCGATACCGATTAAAACCTTCTGAACCGTACCAGATAGACTCTATTGAATGCTCTGTTACATTTGGAAACGCGGCGCCGGGTAACATCCTTGCCGTATGGCAAGGCAGGGCAGTGCCGTCAGGCGCAATTGTCAGGAACACGTTGCCCCAGCCGTTCATGCATTTCTTAGGGCGATTTTCATAGTAGTCCGGTACAACAAAAATGATTCGCAGACGATCACCATAGCGTTCGCGATACTCGTTAGTGATTTTTTCCGCCTTGATCAGTTGTTCTTTAGAGGGCAGTAGGTGGTCTCGGTTTACTACAGCCCACGAATAATATTGAGTGTTGGCAAGTTCAATAGTCTCAGCGCCTAGCTCCAGGGCCATTTCGATTATCTTGTCGATATGATCGATATTCATGCGATGGATAACGCAATTGAGCACCATTGGCCAATCGTATTCTTTTATCAGCGCGGCTACCTTGTTCTTTAGATCGAACGTGCGTGTGTTAGAAAGAAAGTCGTTCATTTCACGGGTTGAATCCTGGAAGGATAGCTGGATGTGATCCAGCCCGTTGTCCTTGAGCACCTTTGCCCGGGCATCGGTCAGGCCGACACCTGTAGTCAACAGATTGGTGTAGTAGCCCAGATTGTGTGCTTCGCCAACCAGTGTTTCGAGATCCTTGCGAAGCATAGGCTCGCCCCCGGAGAAGCCGCACTGAACACTGCCTAATGCACGCGCCTGACGAAGTGTGCTGATCCAGCCCTCTGTGTCGAGTTCTGATTCTTGCGTGGCAAAGTCAACCGGATTAAAACAAAATGCACAGTGCAGCGGACATCGGTAGGTAAGCTCTGCCAGCAACCAGAGCGGTGGCCCGGGTTTGGTAGCCAATGGGTCCTGTTCAAGGCCGTGTTGTAGCATCGATGATGACATGGGCTTATTCCAGGGTTATCCAATGCTGTTCGCAGGCAATGGCTAAAAATGAATGTACGTCCTTAGTGAGTCCGCTGGTTTCGAATGCAGTCTCCAGCTTTTCGATAATCGTGCTGACCGTTGCTTGTCCATCACAGCGCTGCAGAATCTCTGAGGCGCTGGGGTTAAGCTTCACCATGCCTTCAGGATATAACAATACCCAGGTATCTTGTGCATCTTCAAATTGCAACCGATAACCGTTAGCAATGCTGGGCACCTGTTCTGCAGAGATTTGTATAGCGTTCTCAGTCATGATTGATGGGTGTTAGCTGGTGGCAAGAGGTGACGATGCGGCGGGGCGATCCTGCGCAGGTGCCTGATTGGGAAGTCCATATCGTACAGCCATGGCATCGTTCATTTGCCACAGTACATCGAGTTTGAAATTGAGTATGTCCAGTGCACGCTGCTGTTGCTCGCGGGTACGGAAGTAGTCGAGGGTGATAGACAATCCGTGCTCCACATCACGTCTTGCCTGGGTGACTCTATTTCTAAAGTACATTAAACCCTGTGTATCAATCCAAGGGTAGTGTTCGGGCCAAGTGGCCAAACGCTGCTTGTGAATAGCGGGCGCGAACAGCTCTGTGAGTGATGCGCAAACTGATTCTTGCCAGGGACGTGTGCGAGCAAACTGTATATAAGCTTCGACTGCAAAGCGCACACCCGGCGTGACATGACGCAGATCGGTAACCTCTTCACGACTAAGCCCAACAGCCAAACCTAGCTGTATCCAGGCCTCTATGCCACCTTCATCTCGCTCACCGTTGATTTCATAGCCATCATGATCCAGTATTCGCTGAATCCATTCTCGCCTTACATCCCTGTCGGTACAGTTCGACAGAACAGCTGCATCTTTTATCGGGATAGCAACTTGGTAGCAGAATCGATTGGCAACCCAACCTCTAATCTGCTCCTGTGTGGCATGACCCTCATTCAACATAACATTGAACGGATGATAGATATGATAAGCCTTACCTTGTTCTCGTAAGCGCTTTTCAAATTCATCCCTTGACCAGGCAGTGCTGTCTTGTGTCATAGCTTGTTCATCGCCCTAGATATCTATCTCCAAACCATCATGCGCTACTTCTATACCGTGCTCGGTGAGCGTTGCGCGCTGTTCACTGTCCTCGTCAAGGATAGGATTGGTGTTGTTTATATGAATGAGAACCTTGCGTGTCGTGTCAGGTAGTTTATCTAACCATTCAAGCATGCCACCTTTGCCGCTTTGAGGCAGGTGGCCCATCGAGCGAGCCGTCTTGGCAGATGCGCCTCGCTGAATCATTTCATCGTCTGTCCACATCGTACCGTCTACCAGCACCACATCGGCCGCTTGCATAGCGCTCCAGACATGCGCCTCCATTTCACCCAGTCCCGGTGCATAAAAGACGCTTTTGCCAGACACACTGTCTTTCATTTGCATACCGACCGTGTCGCCAGCTACCGGCTTATCCCGATGAGGAGAATAGGGTGGTGCGTTACTGGTTAGAGGCAGCGGTCTGAATTCAACACTTGCCGCTCCTGGAATGCTGTAAACCGGACTATCGACCGTCATTTCGTTCCAATCGATGCCACTGTAGTGTTCAAGCACCTTGAACAAAGGATTACCCTCACTTAGATCTTCGCGAACGGCTGACGTGCACCAGATGGACAACGGTTGCTTATGTTCACGCAGCATGAGTAAGCCGGTGGTGTGATCTATTTGGGCGTCCATCAGTACGATGGATTTTATACCCGTATCGCGAAGCGATCTGGCTGGTTGCAAAACACCCGACTGTTGGATCTGTGTAAGGATATCGGGTGATGTGTTGAATAAAACCCAATCGATAGAATCGCTACTGACGGCGATGGAGGATTGTGTTCTAACCTTGGCATTGATGGTGCCGTTACGCACACCTGAACACATGGGGCAGTTGCAATTCCATTGTGGAAAACCACCACCTGCAGCGGAACCTAGAACCTTGATTTTCACTTTTTTATACGCCTAAAAAAAGCCGGGCGCTAACCCGGCTTCTATTCCAAATGATGTGTCAGCAAGCTGGTTGCTGACGTACCATGCGGGTTACTAGCGGTTAGCGAAATACATGGTGATTTCGAAGCCAAAACGTACATCTGTAGCTGCTGGTGTTTCCCACTTCATGTTAATTAATCTCCGCCTTAGTTAAGTTAAAGAATTTGTGTCCGGTGTCAGAATAAAACCATAATAAATATAAGGTTTTATCATGCATTCCTGACACTCTTAGTCTATCTGCATATGCGCTTTGCGTCACCATAATTGTGGCCTTTGAGCACAACTGAGTGATTACATGAAACTGCCGGAAAACAGCTACAGGCAAGCTGGAATGCGGGCTGTAGTGATTTCCAGTGCAGTTCGGAATTTTACTGCTGGTACCAATTACCCACCTTTGCGCTGAGTTATTAGTTCTTAAACAGGCCAGCGAGATATTCGCCGGCAGTTAAAACCCCCTAATTACCAAAAATCAAGGAGCTCTCTGTAATGAATTTGCTCGCTATTGTTTACTGACTATTAGTGGTGAGATTCACAGATTCCGGTGCACCCAGCACCCCGTTGCTGTCCAAGGCGCGAACAGTATAGTGATACTCCGTGTTGGCCTGGAGCCCTTCTTCAAACAAACTCAGACCATCAAGTGTGGTAAGAAGCTCACCATTTCGTTCAATCTGATAGCCAGCTATGCCTGTGCTGGAAGAGCTTGCTGCCTGCCAGAATATTTCCAACGCGCTGGACGAATAAACCTGCCCGCTGAGATTACCTACGCCCGAAGGTCCGCTCCCATTTGCATCACCGTTGTCACTGAGTTTAGTGATCGTGACACGAGCTACCGGGTTGAGCCAGCCATGAATGGCAGCATTGATGTCACTTGCGCCCCCATTCGGATCCATATCCCCGATCTGATTCTTGTGTACATGAACAAAGCCTTCAATGCGACCATGAATTCCCGTGCCTCCTGTACCTGTTCCTGAGGCAGCAACAGGTGGTGGATTAGGGAACCCTGGCGCACCGGGTGCGCCGCTACCGACTAATTCATCATTGGCTTCGGTGCCTGCGTCGTAGCCGATGATGTCGTAGGTACGGCTACTACCAACGGCGCCGCCTGGCAGGGCAGCGGCACTCAGACCTGCAAACCCATCGTTGGTTGGCAGCAACATGGCAGTTAGTGACAGCACGCTGTTCACCGCCGATCCCTCCACAGTGAATTCAACTCGTGCACCCGGGGCAACGAGACCATCGCCATTGTCGATGCTTGAGCCGATGCTTGCTAGCAGCGCATTCATGCCCGCTGTATCACCGCCCTCGGCAATTGCCTGCATCTCTGCCGATGCTGACTCGCCCGATACGAACATCCGCGCAGCTGCTGGGTGGGCCGCGACAATCACAGGTGTAAAATACATTGAAGGGGTCAAGTTAACCAGCGATACCGAGTATTGTGCTGCCGATGCTAGACTGGAGGTACTCAGTGCCGCTGCGATACCAGCGCTTAATAAAAGTCTTTTAGGGGCCATTACTATTTTCCTGCTATGAGCTGTTAATTGAAAAAACCTGATTAGCGCAATTCAGAGTGATGGCCGGGCGTATAGTTATCACAGAAAGATCACAAAATATGAACAGTTTTGTGAACCCGGAGATTCAAGGTCGATCAGTCGCCCTATTGCTATCAGACCTTGGCTATAACCGGGTTGCGTGTCGGAGAAGAATCGTTGCAGCAACTGATCTTGAGAGAGTAGATGATGTGATGGATTTGAATCCCAAGCCAGGCGTTCGCTGCTTTGATGTCGGGGGCTCGAAAATCGTTGCGGCTAATGTTTCTTTGGATGGATCTGTCAGTGAGCTTGTCAGAGTCAAAACGCCCATCGATGATTTCGAGCGCTTTTGTCGATCCATTCAAGCGTTATGTACAGATGACCATTCACCGATATGCCTGTCGATTGCCGGTGTGATTAATCCTTCAACCGCTATGATAACCAGCGCCAATATCCCCTGCCTTAGCGGCCGCAAGTTATCCCTGGAATTGAACCGATACCTTAGTCGACCAGTCACGTTGATCAACGATGCTAATGCCTTTGCGCTAGCCGAAGCCAGGTATGGAAAAGCATCCGGTCATGACATCGTACTGGCGATAATTCTGGGCACGGGCGTTGGAGGTAGCATTGTTGTTAATCGACAGATACTGGGTGGAGTCAACGGTAACGCCGGTGAGTGGGGACATAGTGCCGCCACTGCATTGCGAACAGCTGCTGTTTTGCCCAAGCTTTCGTGCAACTGCGGACAATCGGCCTGTGTGGATACGCTGGGCGGTGCGCGTGGTCTTGAACGGCTCTATCGGCATTTTGCGCTGATCCGGTCTGGAAATGAAGAGTCTAATACTCCAGTGCCCAGCAGCCCTGATTGTTTTGAGCTTGATAGTGAATCGATTCTGAAGGCGTGGTCGAATCGCGAGCCACTGGCCCTTCACGTGGTTGATATATGGCTCGATATAGTGGGCGGTGCACTAGTCTCTGCTATCAATCTACTGGGTGCTTCTATTGTTGCTGTGGGCGGCGGATTGGCAAACAATGAAGCGTTGATTAGCGCTTTAGACAAAGAAGTGCGACAGAGGTGTTTGAACAGCTACGCAACGCCTTTACTCTATACAGCCGTGGGTGGTGCTGAGAGCGCTCTAGTGGGTGCTGCAATAGCGGCTCGTCATCCAACAAACCAAGCTGTCTGATGGCATTGCTTGAGGTGTGCGTCGATGATGCGCAAGGCGTGCTGGCCTGTGTCGAGGGCGGTGTGGATCGCATCGAACTTTGCTCCGCACTTGCTTTGGGAGGGCTAACACCTGGCATTGGCTTGATGAGACTGGCTGTGCAAACCAACATACCGGTGTTTGCCATGATTCGTCCACGCGCGGGTGATTTTTGCTTTAGCGATAATGAGCTAAGCATCATGTGCGATGATATTGCAGCGGCTTTGGATGCAGGCGTTCAGGGAGTGGTACTTGGCGCTGCTACTCAAAGGCAAGAGCTGGACTTCAAAATGCTTGGCAAGCTCACCGATGCTGCAGGTGATTTGGAAAAAACTCTGCATAGAGTCATCGATACACTCCATCAACCATTGAAAGCTCTAGAGCAAACAATCGATCTAGGTTTCGACTATGTGCTGAGCTCTGGTGGTCAGCCCCGAGTTGCGCAAGGTGTGGAGCTGTTGGCCAAGCTGAATGCAGAAGCGCAGGGCCGGATTCGTATCATGGCAGGAGCCGGGCTGACACCATCGCTGGTAGCGTCGATACACAGACAGACTGGCATAGACATGTTTCATGCATCCTGCAGACAGGCGAAGTCGCTAGCTGAGCCTTATCGATCACTAGGCTTTGCAGGCCCCGCACTGGCAGAAACCGATGCAACGTTGATTAGCCAATACACAGAGGCATTGGCACTGCTATCCTGAGTAATTGCATTGTTTACTTAATCTACTTAGAGATTCCAGAGCGTAAGTTTCATGTCTTTACCTGAACAAACCTACCGAAGAGGAGTTGTATTAGTTGTTCTTGCCGGCGTTTTTTTAAGCACTGGTGGTTTGCTGATTCGCTTTATTCAGGATGCCAATGTCTGGACGGTACTGTTCTATCGTTCTCTGACATTTTTTACAACCGTTTGTCTCTTTCTGTACTGGCGGGATGGATCACAGTTTGTAGAGAGGTTTAAATCACTCAAACCACTCGATGCTCTGGTGAGTTTTAGTCTGGCTATCGGTTTTATTTCTTATGTACTGAGTTTGTTTAATACCAGCGTTGCTAACACGGTTCTTATCTTGAGCACCGGTCCAGTCATAGCAGCGCTTATTGCTTGGCTGGTTCTACGCGAGAGAGTGGGCAAGATTACACTGCTTGCAATGGTTGCGGCCTTTTTAGGCGTTGGCGTCATGATGTCCGATGGCATCGCCGGTGGTGACGTGGCGGGTCTGCTTTATGCTTTGCTGGCCGTGCTCAGTTTTTCCGTGATGGTGGTGAGCTTACGCAAGGCAGCTAATGATCGCGATATGCTTGCACCAACGGCCCTGGCAGGTTTGTTGGCTGCGTTGTTGTCGGTGCCATTCATGCCGGGGCTACAGATATCGTTTCACGATCTGCTTTGCTCAATGGCATTGGGCTCGCTGCAAATAGGTTGCGGATTCATATTGATTACATTAGGGTCTCGTACAGTGCCAGCGGCGCAAATACCGCTTCTGGCTTTAGCTGAAACCGCGCTGTCACCATTGTGGGTTTGGCTGTTCGTGAACGAGGTGCCCGCTAGTAAGACCTTGATAGGAGGAGGCATTATTCTGGTGGCGGTGCTGAGCCAGAGTGTTGCTGGCGCCTTTACCCGGCGCTAGTACTGTGGTGAATAGGCTCCGTGCATATGCCTCTGCCTCTGCCTCTGCTTCTGTGTTTTACTCAGGCTTCAGCTTAATAGCCCAGTCTATCTGAGATAGAGGTCAGCCTATCTGAGATAGAGCTAAGCGGACTGTTATTTTTCTGCGCATGGCCTAGTCGTTCAACCTGATCAAGTGAACAAAGCACTCCAGATGGGCAGTTTGCGGGAACATATCCAAAGGTTGAACGGTTTTTATCCGATAGCTGGATTGGGTAAGCTTCTGTAGATCACGTGACAACGTAGCCGGGTGGCAGGAAACGTAGATAATCTCTGCAGGCTTTTGTGTTGTAAGTGAATCCACTACCGTTGCATCTAATCCCGCTCTGGGAGGATCAACAATACACAGGCTGTTCTCAAGGTTCAATTTGCCAAGCGCTTTTTCGACTTTTGTCTGTTGAAAAAACACGTTATTCAACTGCTTGTTTTGTGCGCTCTCTTTGGCCAGCTGAATATTGGCTGACGACGAATCAATGCCGGTTACCTCTTTATCGCTGTGAGCGGCCGCAATGCTAAGAGACCAGGTTCCGCGACCGCAATACAAGTCTGTGATAGTCGTGGCACTACTGTTGTTGACTGCCTCTAGTATAAGCTCCGTCAAGATTTGGCTAACTTGCGTATTGATCTGTCGAAAACCAAGTTCAGTTGAGCTATGTTCATTGACGGGTAGCAGGACCACTTCGTCTTCGACTAAAGCCAGTTCGACTTTACCGGCGTCGAATCCGGAAAGGTCTTCTTGCAGAAAATCATTGATGCGTTCGTCGGCAATATCGCAACGCTTAACTGCCAATCGTTGATCGCTTTTTCGCCATTTATAATGAAATTGACCTGCGCTTAGCTCTCCTTGAATACGATTGCGATACGCATAGGGATTGTCGGACGCAATGATAGGTTCTATCTGCAGGTCTTTGGGGAGTCCTCCAATGCGAGTCAGGGTGTCGTGCAATTGCGCCGTTTTAGCATCTAGCTGTTCGCTGTATGGAATGTGTTGCCATTGACATCCGCCACACTTCTGAAAGTACGCACACTGCGGGGTTACGCGAGAGGCTGAGGGGCTCAGAATCTCAACTACTTCAGCCAGTGCATAGGTTTTCTTGCGCTGACGTATCTTGATGCGAACCTTATCGCCGGGAGCTGTAAAAGGCACAAAGACGACTCGCTCATCAATTCGTCCAAGTCCGTCGCCAGAATTAGTCAACGATTCAACGACAAGCTCAGTCTCAGGTAGCGCTATTGGTTTTTTCTTTCGGCGGTATTTGTTCCAGCCAGACTTATCTTTCATAACGTATCCGTTTGTGAGTAGCCGACTCCGATGCCGGTCCGGGTCGGGGACGCAGTATATCGGCGGTCAACAGTATAAGATAGGGTGGGTGGATGCTTAGGAGCGGAGGAGTGGATGTTTGAGGCTAGTGACAAATCCAAACGATTGCAGCGGCAGCTTGAATCGTTTATGGATGAGCACATTTATCCGAATGAAGCAAGACACAAGCTAGAGCTTCATCAGGCGGTGAATCGTTTTGCGCCTTTACCGGTGATTGACGAGCTGAAAACCAAGGCCAACAGTGCAGGCCTGTGGAACCTGTTTGTGCCCGAGGAGCACTCCGAGTATTCCTTGCATGGTGGTTTGAGCTTTAGTGACTACGCGCCCCTGGCAGAAATAATGGGGCGTGTTTTCTGGTCGGCAGAGGTATTCAATTGCAATGCACCTGACACCGGCAATATGGAGGTGTTCATGAATTTCGCCACGGCCGAGCAGAAAGAACAATGGTTACTGCCGTTGTTGGCCGGTGAAATACGTTCATCCTATGCAATGACTGAACCTCAGGTTGCCTCCAGCGATGCTACCAATATCGAGTTGAGCATTAGTCAGGACAATGATGAATGGGTACTGAACGGTCGTAAATGGTTTATCACCGGTGCCATGAATGAGAGAACCCGAATCTTCATCGTCATGGGCAAGACAGATCCGGAAAACCCTGATCGACATCGTCAACAAACTCAGGTCTTGGTACCAAAGGATACAAAGGGTGTCAGCATCATCCGCCCACTAACAACGCTTGGCTATGATGATGCACCCATAGGCCATGCAGAGCTCGAGTTTGACAATGTGCGAGTGCCTTTGAGTAATGTTCTATTAGGTGAGGGCAGAGGATTCGAGATTGCGCAGAGCCGTCTCGGGCCGGGGCGCATGCATCACTGCATGCGCTTGATTGGTTGTGCTCAACGAGGACTTGAGCTGGCTTGCAAGCGGGTAAGCACGCGCACAACATTCGGTAGAGCGTTGAGCAAACATCAATCAGTCAGAGAGGACATCTCACGCATATTTTCTGAAACAGAAATGGCCAGGCTTCTGGTGCTGAAAACCTGTGAGAAAATTGACAAAGAGGGGGTGATGGCATCGATTGACATGATAGCGGCAACAAAGACAACGATCCCTGTCACCGTTCAGCACATTTTGGATCGTTGTATGCAAATGCACGGATCGGGGGGGTTGACCGAAGACTATTTTATGGCAGAAGCCTTTAACTATGCACGTTGGTGTCGGCAAGCCGATGGTCCTGATCAGGTTCATCAAATGGCGTTGGGCAAGAAAATAATAGAGCGGTATGCAAATGTCTGATTTTGAATACTACAAATAAGTGACGACCATAAAAATGGTGGTTGGATTTATACACCTGGTGCCTGTAACGCCAACTTGAAGAAGAACCTGCGGATCTGATGAACGAAACGGAAAAGTGCAATGGTGGTAACTGACGTACTTGGTAGTGGGCTTGACGATGAGTTGGCGTTGATTACGGGCGCGTCAAGTGGCTTAGGAGAGCATTTCGCACAGGTTCTGGCAGCAGCCGGGGCAAAGGTTGTTGTGGCTGCCCGGCGTCAAGACAAACTCGATGCTCTGGTATCACGAATTGAACAGAGTGGCGGCAACGCTGTGTCGGTGCAAATGGATGTAACCGATAAAGGCAGTATCGACAAGGCGCTGCACTATATAAACGCGGAATGTGGCAATGTATCGATACTGGTCAATAACGCTGGCATTGCCGATGCCAAGACGTTTCTCAAACTAGATGAGACCAGTTGGCATCAAACACTTGATGTAAATCTCAATGGTGCCTGGCGGGTTGCTCATGCGGTATCTACTCAGATGGTGGCTAGTGATACTCCCGGCTGCATTGTTAACATTGCATCCATCCTGGGCCTGCGAGTAGGGTTTGGTAATAGTGCTTATGCGGTATCCAAAGCCGCTGTGGTACAGATGACCAAGGCTATGGCTCTGGAGCTGGGAGCCAAAGGTATCCGGGTTAATGCCCTGTGCCCCGGATACATTGAAACCGAGATCAACGCGGATTACTTTTCCACGGAGAAGGGACAAAATTACATAAAAACAACACCCGCTCGCAGAACAGGAACTCTGGAGGAGCTAAGTGGCCCATTGCTACTGCTCTGTAGCAATGCCGGCTCTTTTATCAATGGCGTGGCTCTACCCGTGGATGGCGGCCATTTGCTGAGCTCCCTCTAACTACGCTTTAAACTGCCCCAGTTGCCTGGGGACAGCACAGCGAACTTATTCCTAAGCCTTTAAAATCAATCGCCTAGCTAGGTTGGGCAGTGGTCAATTAACGCCATCCCCAGCATACTGGGGCAGTTAAGGGGCTAAAAGGCGGGGTGGGCAATGCACCTTGTTTAAGGTGCAACTGACAAGCGTCCAGCAACCTCGTATCGCTCTAGAAGCGAAGCAATAAAACCGTTGTCTTTTGAACGTTGCACGAAATCCCCCAGGTATTGAGCTGCCGCTTCGCAGCCAGGTTTACAGCCGATCGACTGCTGCACGGCTGTAAAGCTCTGATCAAACAGTGTTGAACCCGGCATCAACAATTGTTGTTCCATTAATTTAGGGCGTAAACCTGCCAGTACTTCTAACCCTTCATCTCTAAAAATGTCAAAGGAGGCATCCAGCGATTCGGCGCGAATAAGTGATGCGTGTTTTAGATTGTTTGTCAGCCAAAGATCGTAGGCACTGCGCTCTTTAACTGCAATCCGATTTCCTGCTGCATCAACCTGCTCAAGTGTACTGATAGGTGATTCTGGCGGTAGCAGATAGGTAGCTTGTATCTCGCAGTACGCCGGGCTAAAACTAATGGTGCGGGCGCGTTCGGCCTCCGCGGCAATATTGGCTATGTCCCAGCCATCTGTTAGTGCCGCATCCGCCACATCACCCGGGCCTTTGAATGGAACAAGCGTGAGCTCTACACCCAGCTCCTGTGCAATTGCTCGTGCCATAGCGGGAGATACGCCATCGGGCTCCCCGTTTTCTGCCGTTGTGCTAACCAGCAGAAAATTACTCATGTTGATGCCTGCACGTAGCCTACCGTGAGGCGCTAGTTGCTCGACCAGGGTCGTCTTGATCGCATCGTTCATGGGTTACTGCCTCTATCAGCTTGGGCCGGATTGACCGCTTTCCTCAAGCATTATAGTGATCTGCGTCGCAGACTGTCAGTCGCCCAGATTGAGCAATGGAGCTCAAAGTCATAATTGATCAGATTTGCTCAGCTTTCGCCTGTCTTGTCTACCCCGGTCACTGTTCTACTTTCAGGCTTGATAAACGGGAGCAAGTTAACGATGACCAAAAGAGAGGCAATTTGTTTTGATAAGCATTGTGTTTGGGCTGATTGTTCTGGTAGTGATTGTGCTACTGGTATGGGGTGGTTTTTGTGCAGCAAAGTTTGTCTTTCAAAGCTATCTGAAGCACACCGCAGTGCAGCCACCAGTGGGAGGCAGTATGACGCCAGTCATTGAACGTTCTAGAAGTGCGGCCGCTCTGGTTGATACGCTGACTATGAGAGCGATACTGATTGGTATATTGGCCTTGGTTATGTTGGTGCCACTTAGCTTTGTTGGTGAAATTGTTCACGAGCGCAGTAACCGTTATGGCACCGTGCTCAATGACATTGCACGAAACTGGGGTGGTCATCAAACTCTGATGGGGCCTGTGTTGCTGGTGCCCTTTACTGAAACTCATACTATTCAACAAACACTAACCGACAGCGATGGCGATAGTAAGATCATTGATAAAGTGGTGCGCACTGAACAGCTGGCGCGATTCTTACCTGATGACTTAGTCGTAGATGTGCGTCTGATCGATGAGGTGCGAGAACGCGGAATATTCAAGTCGCTGGTCTATGCAGCTGAGCTTGAAGTAGTCGCCACGATTGATGCATTGGAAATGGCATCGTTATCGACTCATATCGAAACAGTTCACTGGGATAAGGCTTGGTTATCAGTGGGTTTGTCAGATACTCGTGCAATAAAGGATGTATCGCTTTTTGAATGGAACGGGCAAGCAAGTATCTTATCGCCAGGCACGCGATTGCCAGAACTTGCATCTGGCTTTCATGCCGCCATACCCGAGCTGGATGCACAAGCGTCCAATACAGTAAAAATCAGAATGAATGTGGCGGGCTCTGGTTCATTCAACTTTGCTCCTTTTGGAGAGAAAACGCGTGTCAGCATGACATCGACTTGGCCACATCCGAGTTTTCAGGGCGATTCTTTGCCCGATCAACACTCCATCACAAACGAGGGTTTTTCGGCAGACTGGGACATTCCGCACCTGGCAAGAAATTACCCGCAGGCGTGGATGGATGATAGTGAAGAGGTTAATGTGAGTGAGTTTATTGCGGGTGTGAGTATGTTTGAACCTGTGTCCTTATATTCACAAGTAACGCGCGCCGTAAAGTATGGAATCCTTTTTATTGGTCTGACTTTCTTGACGCTTCTGATCGTGGAGCTCGCGATAAATAAACGTATGCATATAGTCCAATACGGTTTGATCGGGATATCGCTTTGTTTGTTTTTCCTGGTACTGCTCTCCCTGTCGGAGCACATTGCGTTTGCAAAGGCCTATATAGCCGCTGCTGCACTGACGATAACCATGATTTGTGTTTACACAGCTGCAGTGCTCAGCAGTGTGGCAAGAGGAGCGGGCGTAGGCGTATTGCTGGTTAGCTTATACGCTGTTTTGTATTCCCTTCTAAAACTGGAGGACTATGCTTTGTTAGTCGGCACCGCTTTGCTGGTCGTCGTCGTGATGGTTTTGATGATTGTGACCCGTGGTATTCGACAAGCTGGAGATTCGGAGGCAGAGGATAATGCGGATGGTATCACCACAACCGAAGCATCTTAGTTAGCGGGATGTGCTCAAGCCGGTTATACCGCTTCAGGTGTAACCGGCTTGATACAGCCATTGTGACAGGCAGATATAACTAGTCAGCAGGCTCAACAAAAAACACGCCGACGCTTACCGCTGTTACGTTAACCCGTGTTCCTGTATTTATTTTAGCCCCTGGCATATCTCTACTTGGTTCAACCCGCCAGTTGATTCCCGAGTATTTCTCTGTACCTGGATTACTGATGCTGACATCGCTAGAGACAACAAAGGAGTGACCGATCAAATCACTGCTACGGTCCTGGCCCAGTTCTGCACCGCTCTGCATGCGTTTAAGTGGCTGCCACAAGATCGCCGTAGTGGCGGCTGTGGCGACCGCGAAGCAGGCTACTGCTGCAACAAAATTATCAGGGACCAAGCCCAACCAGAGTAGTAACCCGGTAACGATCGCTCCGATACTGCCGAACAGTAGCAAACCACTGGCAAAGCCAAAGGCGATGGCTTCAATTGCCAACAAAATGAATCCGGCTGCTAGCCATAGCGCTGCCTGATTCATATTAAATGCATCCATATTCAACTCTCCTTTAGTTGTTGATTAAAAGTAGCGTTGTACCCTAATAGTGCAATGTGCCGCGAATGCCACATTCTGTGAGCATAGGCTAATCATGTAAACTTCTCAGCCAAGGCTAAACATGTGCACTTGTCAGCCAAGGCTAAACAGGTGTACTTCTCGGCCTTGGCTAAACATGTGCACTTTCAGGCGTAGGCGGCGATTAGCTGTTGCTATTAAATGCGCCGCTTGAATTCATAGCTGCAACCACAGCCATGCTCTCTGCTACTACGCCGCCTGCATCACTTTGCTTGCCATCCATTAACACTATTGTGGATTCCTTGGCGATGTTGGCTTTCGCGGTTATGGCTCGTGTTGCAAGATCGAGTTGGACGGCTTTCTGACCTTCGGCGGTCGCTGCAGCCTGACCAACCGTTTCCAGCGCGGAGGCTTGCGCCAGGGCAACAGTGGTTATAGCTTCAGCTTCGCCTTGTGCTTCAAGTATCTGCTGTTCTCGCTGTGCCTCCGCTGCTAGCACGATGGATTGCTTTTCACCTTCAGCAACGTTGATGGCGGACTGTCGTTGTGCTTCTGACTCAAGCACTGTCGCGCGCTTATCCCGTTCTGCTTTCATCTGCCGTTCCATCGCTTCCAGAACACTTTTTGGTGGCGTGATGTCTTTTATTTCGTAGCGCAAGCAGGTCGTTCCCCAAGCTTCGCCGGCCTCGTTGATCGCTGCCACAATGGCGGTGTTGAGCATGTCTCGTTCTTCGAACGTTTTATCAAGGGTAATCTTGCCGATTTCAGAACGCATGGTAGTTTGGGCTAATTGCGTAACACCAAAGATATAGTTGTCTATCCCGTAGCTGGCTTTTTCAGGGTCGATAACCTTTAAGTACAGCACGCCATCTACGGTTAACGTTATGTTGTCTTTTGTGATGGCAGATTGCGACGGTACATCTAGCGCTAGTTCCTTAAGCGAAACCTTGTAGGCCACCTTGTCGATAATGGGGAAGACAAATTTTAGCCCTGCAGTGAGAGTGGTTCTGAATTTTCCGAATCGCTCAACCACATAAGCCGTATTTTGCGGTACGAACTTGACGGAGGAGTTGAGAATGATCAGCAGAACGACAGCCATTCCAATCCAGAAGGCCGATGCGGAGCTCATAATTGTATCCATAGACGAAGGGGTCCTTTGTGGCGAAAATCGATGTAGAAAGATAATATGGGGACAATTAACTGCTTTTTCAATAGTTTGCAGTGGCCTATCGTTCGATATCAAAGATGGTCATAAACTGATCAAGGTTCGCCGCTAGAGTCGATTCACCTTTGCCCGAATGTTGGCAAACGAGTGAGTCACGCTGAACAGAAAATCAAAGCGGAATTTATTTAACTCCTCCTGACCCACAACGCAGCCACTATTGTTGATATGCACCGTATGCGCGCTCAACGGAAAGTATTGTCTGATCAACGACGGCTATAGCTGGTGGCCGTCGGTTTTTAAGTGCAAGTCCACAGGTGGGCAGCGCTGTAGCTCATCTAACAGCGTGTGCTGAGCAGCATAACTGTGATCAGCTCTGTATAGACTGGTCAGCTCTTACTTTGCGGTAAACCCGCCGTCAACGTAAATGACTTGACCTGTTACATAAGCACTGGCAGCAGAGCATAAGAACAACAGGGGACCAACCAGGTCCTCCAGTTCACCGTTGCGACCGATACAGGTTTGAGCTGCATTGGCAGCAGCCTTGCCTGCATCATCGAACACTGCTTGGGTCAATTCGGTCGGAAAGAATCCGGGCGCTAGTGCATTGGTACGCACACCTTGCGCTGACCAGGCCTCTGCCATGGCGCGCGTTAGCTGAGCAATACCACCTTTGGATGCGCCGTAGGGCATGCTGTTTGGAAATGCACGCTCGGATTGTAGTGATGCTATGTTGACGATGCTACCGTTGTCACCCATACCAGCTACCAATGCACGACTGAGAAAAAACGGAACTGACAGATTCAGCTGCAAGGTCTCTTGCCAGGATTGCATTGTTATCTCATCAACAGGTTGCCGGTAGTTGACGCCCGCTGCATTGACAACAATCGTGGGAGCACCAAACGGTGCTGAAACTTGCTCAGCGAGACTATCAAAATCCGTGACGCTTAGTAGATCGCAGGCTAAGGCGTGGCCGTTTATCTCCCGGGCTAATGAATCAATTGAGTCTTGTCTTCTGGCAACAACAACAACGCTGGCACCTGCTTGAGCCAGTGCCCTGGCTAAGTGCTTCCCAATACCGGAGGACGCACCTGTTACCAGTGCCACACGCCCCTCTATATCAAAACGAGTAGTGCCGGCGCTCATTGTTTACTCCACGCCTGACAGATCAAAATTTTCACCCGGAAAATACTTGGCTAGTCGAACATCTGCTGTTCGTGCATGACCTTCCATACCTTCCAGCCGTGAGATACGTGCACAAGCTTGACCGATATCTCGATTAGCAGCCTGCGTCGAACGCTGCCAGGTTACCGTCTTGATGAACTTGCCAACCGACAGGCCGCCTGTGTAGTGCGCAGCGCCCTTGGTGGGTAGCACATGGTTCGGGCCTGACACTTTATCGCCATAAGCAACGGTTGTTTCTTCGCCTAGAAACAATGAACCGTAGTTAGTTAGATTGTCGAGCCACCAGTCAAGATCCGCAGCCTGAATCTGCAAATGCTCTGATGCGTATTCGTCAGATATTTCTACCGCTTCCTCGCGGTTGGCGCAGACCATGATTTCGCCATACTCTTCCCAGGCGATAGCTGCATTGTCCCTATTGAGCTCCGGAAGGTCTGCAATCAGGCCGGGTATAAGTGTATGAACTTCTTCGGCTAGCTTGCGATCGGTGGAGATCAGCCACACAGGTGAGTTGTATCCATGCTCGGCCTGGCCTACCAGATCGGAGGCGACAATAGCCGGGTCTGCATCGGCGTCCGCAATGACCATGCTCTCAGTTGGGCCGGCAAACATATCAATTCCCACACGGCCAAACAGGATGCGCTTGGCTTCCGCAACATATTGGTTGCCCGGGCCTGCAAGCACACGAGCAGGGGAGGTGCCAAACAAGCCAAAGGCCATGGCAGCAATTCCCTGAACACCGCCAAGATTGAGAATATTGTCAGCGCCGCACACATCCAGCGCATACAGTACCGCTGGATTCATACCACTGTCGGGGCGTGTCGGCGAGCAGGCAGAGATGTTTTTAACGCCTGCTACTTTTGCAGTGGTGACGGTCATGATGGCCGATGCCACATGCGAGTAACGACCACCGGGTGCATAGCAGCCTGCAGCTGATACCGGAATCTGCTTCTGACCTGCGATCAGACCCGGGAGAATCTCAAGCTCGGTATCGCCAATGGTGGCTCTTTGTGCCTCAGCAAAACGTTGAACATTGTCTCTGGCAAACAGAATGTCGTCCTTGAGTCGCTGATTAACCAATTTATGCGAGTGGGCCCGGGCCTGAGCGTCTACCAGAATATCGCCGGTCCATTTGTCAAGCTTCTCCGCATAGGATTTGACCACGTCTTCACCGCCTGCCTCGATCTCATCGAGCATCGATTGAACAGTAGACCTAACATCCTGCTCACCAGTTGCAGAGGTTTTGCTTGCTTTTTTTAGGTATTCCATTGCTTTAACTCGTAATGTTGGCTTGTATGCGCTTACAAATTGTCTGTAAGCGCATACAATACACGAAATAGAGCAGTTTAAGGGTCAAACCTCGATGAAATCCAGGTCGTCGATGCCGACACAGACTGATGTCGCAGAATTAGCTGGCGTTAGCACTGCAACAGTGTCTCGCGTTATTAATGGCAGTAACGATGTCAAGCAGCCTGTGCGAAAGCGAGTCCAGGATGCGATAGAGCGTCTGCACTATTTACCTCACGCCGGGGCCAGAGCTCTGGCAACTCGGCGAAGCGGAACCGTCGGAGCGATCATCCCAACATTGAATAACGCGATTTTTGCCGAAGGGATTAACGCATTTGAGCGTGCCTCGCAGGAATTAGGCTACTCCTTGATTTTGGCAGTGTCGCATCAAGATCTTCGATTGGAGGATAAGTTGGTTCAAAACATGATTGAGAGGGGCGTGGAAGGTTTGTTGTTAGTCGGTAATGAGCACAACGAACAAACCCTGAGCCTGTTAGCGAAATCGAGCGTGAGGCATGTGTGTACCTGGGCATACGATGCCAGTGCTTCTGCGCCTAATATCGGCTTCGACAATGCCCTGGCCATGCACGATGTTGTGGATCATCTGGTTGAATTGGGTCACCGTCAGATTGGCATGCTGGCAGGGATAACACAATCCAATGATCGTGCTCTGAAACGCCTCGATGGCACGCGCCTGCGTTTGTTGCATCATGGGTTAAACCTGCCGCCTGAGCGCATTGTTGAGGTGCCTTACTCTATAGGCGAAAGTCGGCGGGCATTGGCAGGACTATTGTCCACAGGCATAACTGCCCTGGTATGTGGAAACGACGTTATTGCTTATGGAGCACTGCTGGAAGCACAAAAAATGCAAGTGAGTGTTCCGGATGAATTATCCATTGTTGGTTTTGATGATCTGAGCCTGTCGGCAGAATTTAATCCACCGCTGACGACCGTGCATGTTGGAGCGACAGCGATGGGTGATGCTTCTGCCAAAGCACTCATTCACGCGGTACAACAGAGTAGTGCGATAGCGAGTCAATGCTTACCTACGCGTCTTGTGCAGCGCGGTACCACGTCTTTATGCCAACGTTAAATTAACTGGTGGCGCACGAAGTTATTTTCGGCTACAGCTTTCTCTAGGCAGAACCGAAGGATTCTAGTGCAGAGTTGGCGCGATCGAACCATAGTCGAGATACCAGATTATCCTTTGCCATAGTTACGCCGAGTACGTCCACACCCGTATGGCGGTGGCGTAGATCGAGCAGTATCTCTCTAGCAACCGTATCGTTACCGATCTCTTGCTGGGCAATCGCTTCACTATAGAGTGCAGTGTCGTAGTAGGTTGAATCCGGATAAGCTTTTCGTAGTGCCTGCATGGTGCGAAGCGCTTCGTTATAGTTCTTTTCATCCATTAGCTGGATATAACCTTTGAGATATAGCGCATCATCAGCCAGGTAACTATCGGCATACAGAGTTTGCATTATATCGATTGTGGTGGTTGCATCTGCCAGCTCACCGGCTTCACGTGAATCCAATGCGGAAAGATAGAGGTCAAAATCCTCACCATCACCGTATACTTCTGATTCCTTTAGCACGGGCAATTTGATGGCGGCGCGTCGTTTGTTGATGGTAACGGGGTTGCCTTCTATATAGTCGCTGTAGGTTTGTCTGGCACCTTGGTAGTTGCCAGCATCCTCCAGGTCTTTTGCCCTGTAGTAGCTTTGCTCGTTTTGATTAACTGACTCATCCACCATTTGAATCGTGTCGTAGTCAACCACGAAATTTGCGAATTTTCGTCCATCTGTAATCGGTTTGAAGCTAATACCAACCGTAATAGCCTCGGCGGGATTAAGTACCACGTCATCGATGATATCGGCCGCAAATTCCTCGGCGTTGTCACCATCAATGGTCAATGATTTAAGTGGATAGACATCGGCACCGCGGTTTGCGATCTCAATGCTTTGCGTTGCGCTCGTACCGACGTCTTTAGTGCCAAAGTAGAACTCTGGCAGCGATACGTGCAAGTAGGTGCCGTTAACACCGGTTTGAGGCGTGTCTGCGGTTCCACCGCCGCCTTCGCAGGCTTGCAATAACAGTGTAGCCAGACAGGCAACCACTACCGGTTGTAGCTTCTGATACATCGCAGTCATGGTCTTAAGCCGCTTCGCTTTTGTCAGTGGGAGTGGTGTCTATCTGAAAGAAATCCAGCGCACTGCGACATTCGTCTAATGCATTGTTCAGATCATCGGAATTGTCAGGGTTAAGTTCGATTCCATCGACGTCCTTCATACCGTTTTTCGCCGCACTGATCTGTTCACGAATGGAGCGTAGCGCTACCGTGAGTTCGCTGGTTATCTCGCCAAAATCGCGACTGTCGCTCGCACGGAGTTGCACGTCCAGGTTGCCATTGCCTATTTCGCGCAGCGTACGTTTGATAGCCAGAATCGGGTGACCCAAACGTCGCGTGATGTAGACACCCACGCACACGGTTATCAGTGCATTGACGGCAAGCATGGCTATCAGCCATTTTCCCAGTACAGCGCTTAAAGCAGGCACCGCTTCATTGGCCAGAGCCATATCCTCCGATACAAACAGCAACGGGGCCATACCCTCGAGCAGACTACCAAGCATCTGGTGGTAGAAAACACCTATCAGCACAGTGGTCACAGCCAGATAGAGGAATGACAGTGCGATGACTCTACGGATTTCGCGAGCCTGAAAGGTTTTGTCTCGCAGTAGCGCGACCAGAAAGTTGGAGTCGGACGAACGGGCCATGGGGTACACCGAAGCAGATGGAATATAGCTAAATGTCGGCGTGGTTCGCATAAACTTGATTATTGAGAACAGGACGACACCGTCGTGTAGGTATACTTGTGCGCCAGTTCTCAACTCCACTCCAGTATCTCCGCATGACAGCTGATCCTCTCGAATACGTTGATCCGGGCACAGCGTTTTCCCTGGCCGGTCTGCTGTATTTACTCATGGCTATCATTGCGGGAATCCATGTTGTGCTGAACAAGCAAAATGAGGCTGCAGCCTTTAGCTGGCTGGGTATCATTGTTCTTGCACCGTTGGTTGGAGCGCTTCTCTATTGGCTTTTCGGTATCAATCGGATCCAGCGTAGGGCCCAGGCTGAGTTATCAGATCATGGACTATCGGCAACTGAAACCCACTCAGCTTCATCCGTTAATCTGAACGCTGTGCCTGATCGCTGGCAACAATTGATGCGCCTTGGCCAGGGGGTGCACCAGGCTCCGTATTTAGCAGGTAACACATTGACGCCATTGATTAACGGCGATCAGGCCTATCCTGAAATGTTAGAGGCTATCGCTAACGCCAGGCAATCAGTGGTGTTATCCAGCTATATTTTCGAATACGACGACATTGGAAAGCAGTTTGTTACGGCTTTGATTGCTGCTCATGAGCGTGGCGTAGCCGTTAGGGTGATGATTGATGGTTTGGGAGTCGGTTACGGGTTTAGTTTGGTTAGAGCCGACAGAGTGCTGCGCGCTCAAGGTGTGAAAACAGCTCGATTTCTGTCTACCTGGTCCACAGCAGGCACGCGTTTTATCAATCTACGCAATCACCGCAAAATTCTATCGGTCGATGGTCAGCTGGCATTTGTGGGCGGTCTGAACATTCGTCAGAGTAATCTGGTACTTGGTGACTTTCCGGATAAAACCCAGGACGTGCAGTTTAGAGTGCAAGGCCCGGTCATCGATCAAATCAATGCCGTTTTTGCCGCTGACTGGCTGTTTGCAGCTGGTGAAAAACTCTCTCTGCCAGCCTGGCAGAGCACGGACAGTGAAAACACTGCATCACAAAAACGAACCGTTACGTGCCGGGTTTTGCTTGATGGGCCCGACGACAATTATCAGAAATTACAACTAACCATGCTGGGTGCTATACAGACAGCACAACACAGGGTTTTGATTGTATCGCCGTATTTTCTACCCGGAAAAACTGTTATCAGTGCCTTGCACTTAGCTGTGTTGCGAGGCGTCAAGGTTGAGCTTTGTATTCCTGCAAAAAACAATTTGCGCATCGTAGGCTGGGCCATGGATGCAAACCGTGAACACTTGATTGAGCAGGGTGTCAGAGTCTATGAGTCGCCAGAGCCCTTTGATCACAGTAAACTTTTTTTGATTGACGATATGTGGTGCCTGATAGGCTCGAGTAACTGGGACGCAAGGAGTCTTGAATTGAATTTTGAAATCAACCTGGAGTGCTATGACACGCTACTCACTGCGAGGATTGCAGAGATTATCGAACGAAAAATTGAACAAGCAGGCCCGGCTGCCGTAAAAGTTAATAGGCATTTGCTTGAACGCCTGCGTAACAACTTCTTTCGATTATTCTCACCCTACCTGTGACCGCTATTAATGCTTAAGCGCCATCTCCTGCCACATTGCTATACTGCAGACGACGAACTGCAGCTTATTGGCTGTGCTCAGGGTGACATGCTTAAGCCGGTTATCAGGCTGCTGGTCTGGAACATTCTCAAAGCTAAGCGTGCCAACTGGATTGAGGATTTCACTCACTTAATTGCGGACCGAGATCTTGTCATGCTGCAAGAAGCGGTACTCAATGCGCCCACCGATTCGCTGTTTAAACAGAGCCAACGTTTTGAGTGGGTCATGGCCAGAAGTTTCCGGGATCCCCGTTCGCAGATCGAGCATGGTGTGAAAACCGGTTGTGTGGCCAGATCTGTGGAGCGTCATTTCATGCTCTCACCACATGCAGAGCCATTGCTGCAAACTCAAAAACTGATGCTGGCTACCCTGTATCCCTTGCAAGGTGATACCGAAAGATTGCTGGTGCTCAACATGCATGCCATCAATTTTGTATCAGTACAAAAATATGTTGAGCAATTAGATCAGTTAACTGAAGCCCTTGCGCCTCATGATGGTCCGGTGATTTTGGCAGGTGACTTTAATACCTGGAATCCTTCGCGATTGGAGCACTTTCACCACATAGCGAAAAAGGCCGGCCTGGAAGAGGCAGTTATGCAACGACAGAGTAAACTGGCGCACATGAATCAACATCTTGACCATGTGTTTTACCGTGGCTTGGTGCTTCGATCGGTGGAGTCCTTACCGAACTATGCCTCATCAGATCACGCGCCGATCGTGGCAACCTTCGAGAGCGGCAAGCCGGCTGCTTAAGCTATGGTTGTTGCGCAGGTAGGGCGCTCTAACCGCGCACCACAACAATAAGAAAAGTCACGAAAAGTACAACGGCCGCTAGCAATATAGATACATTAAGCCATTCCTTAGACGAGCCTTTAGGGCCGTGCTTAATGTAGTGCTTGGCCGCAGGAATCATGCGCCAAATCATAAAGCCCATAAAAAGCGCCATTGGGATTTGGTACCAGAGATCGTTACTCAAACCGCTCTTCTCCTGACGATGTGGTAGGAAGGAACATAAAATAGGCCACTGAAAAGTGGCCTATCTTTGTTCTGGTAATGCTGACAACGCAGTGGGCTAACTTAGGGGCTGCGACGCAATCCCATGTTCACCTTGTCGATGTCTGTTAGTCGTCGCTCATGATGCCCAGCAGATGAAGCAGGCTGGTAAACAGATTAAATATATTGAGGAACATCGACACAGTTGCGCGGATGTAGTTTGTTTCCCCACCATTAACGATTCGACTGGTGTCGAACAGAATGAAACCGCTCATAAGCAGAACGATTGCACCTGATAACGCCATTGAAAGAGCCGGGATCTGTGCAAACATGTTGACGATTAGTGCGCCGAATACGACGATCAACCCGACGAACAACATGCCTCCCATGAAATCGAAGCTTTTCTTAGTAGTGAGTACATAAGCGCTCAGTGCCAGAAAGATCACACCAGTACCACCCATTGCAGTAGCAACGATGGTTGAGCCGTTGGGCAGGGAAGCATAGGCATTGAGCATGGGGCCAAGGCCGAATCCGAGCAGACCCGTTCCCAGGAACACGATACCGACACCCGCAGACGAATTTTCAAATTTAGGTAGCAGGAACATCAAGATGCCAATCGCGCCAAACGTGGCTACCATGGCCATCATTCTTGGTGGTGCGACTGCCATAGATACCGCAGCCATGACTGCGCTGAACAGCAGGGTTGCGGCCAGAAGCGCGTAGGTGTTGCGCAGTACACGATTAGTGGAGAGGATACTCTCCGTAGTGCGTGTAATCGGGCTTGTGCTTTGCATATCCTTCAATACTCCTCAGTAGGTTCACAGGCAGTGTCTCTGCCAATTAGAACAGTAATGTAACTATACCCTTGTAGTGCGCGATTAAGGCACTGGATCAGTCGAAAATTTCGCAAGTTTAATTCGATTAACCGGGGAATGATGGGGTCTTGCGGGGTTGCTTGCAAGGTTCTAGCCGAGGTTTAGCTCGTCGATAGGCACAAATCTACCAAAAATGTCACTTGAGCTGCACTTTCGGGCAGGAATCTTGTAAACTTACCGGCTTCGGAGAGGTGGCAGAGTGGTCGAATGCGGCGGTCTTGAAAACCGTTGACTGTCAAAGGTCCGGGGGTTCGAATCCCTCCCTCTCCGCCAATGTCTTGGCTAAGTGATTGAATTCCTTAGATAACGAAATACCCTATTTCTCATTCGGCCTCATATTAGGCCCTGGTGCTTGGTGACAGGCCTGTAGCGACCACCAAAAACATCAAACCCCACTGAAAAGTATCCTAACTGCCCCAGTTGACTGGGGACAGCACTGCGAACTTATTACTAAGCCTTTGAGATCAATCACCTAGCTAGATTCTGCAGTGGTCAATTACAGCCATCCCCAGCGTACTGGGGCAGTTTATTCGCTATCCATAGGGTGAATGCCAAAATGAAATTCAGTGCTCTATATCCAGAGCTGATCGTTAAAGATTTAGAGTGCTCTCATAATTTCTATATTGATCTTTTGGGCTTTACTGTTGAGTACCGACGTGACGAGGAGCGTTTCCTGTTTCTGTCATATGGTGAGGCCCAATTGATGTTGTTGGAGGACAACGATAACAAGCACTCCCAAACGGGTCCGATGGAATTTCCTAGAGGGCAGGGTGTAAATTTCTCAATTGTTACACCTGATCTTTCAGATATAGCAAGAACGTTGCAAAGTCACAATTATCCACTGAGAATTCCTGTGCGGGATCAATGGCACAGGCAAAGCGATATAGAGCACGGCGAGAAGCAGTTGTGGGTAATGGATCCAGACGGATATCTAATAAGGTTTGTTGAATCACTTGGCTCTCGTCCTGCAATACTTGCATAGCGAGTGCAAAATGGTTTTGCGATGTATGTAGAGATAGGTAAAAGTGTCGCATTGATTTTTTATGTACTAGTAACCGTTACCTGAAACCCGGTACCGGGAAGTTATGGATCAACAATTGCCAGTTATCCACTGATGAACATGCCGCGTAGAAACCCATCGGATAACAGGATCATTTATGACTAGAGATAGCAATCGATTGATCATGGAACTTGATATGCAACGGCGCGAGGTTAATCGCGAAATGATTAATCCGATAATGGCGACGGCAGAGATCGCTACGCTACTGCCAGTGGTCAATGTTTGCGCTAAAGCCAGGGCGGCGTATATAAAGTGTCTTATGGAGATCGCTACCGACGATAGTGACGAATCCTGCAGCTTTGATCAGATAGAACAGCTCAAGCAATATCGAATAGCCTATGAAGAGCTAATCGGTGCCGCCAATGCTCTGGAAACAGTTATAAAACGCGATTATGTCGATGTAAAAGGCTGACCACGCCTCGTCGGGTGTTGTTACCTCACCACCTGAATCTTCAACAATACGTCGAATCTTAGTGACTTGCTCGGCATTGTCCTGTGCAAGTTTTCCGCGTGAAATAAACACGCTATCTTCAAGGCCTACACGTACGTTACCGCCCATTTGGCTGGCGGTTGTTGCAAGCTGCATCTGAGTACCACCTGCGCCCAGTACTGCACAATTTTGCTTGCAAGCGAGATCTGAAAGCGATAGCCGTAAGAACGCTGATCAGGCACCTTCCTGCACGTCTTTCTCAAGCACTGTTCTTCGACATCACATACCAGCTGCCAATTCATTGTGAAATGGTTTATGTTAATTGGATGATGAATTGAATTCCTTTCCCGATCAATGGCTTCGATCTCTTTCAGATCCTGATCGCATAGGGCTATGGAATAACGTATCAGATAGAGACAAAAAAAAGGCAGCGACACCGGCTTGCCTTTAGAAAACGTTCGGCAAACTCTCTGGAGGAGGAAAGTATGAAGGCGAAAGATGAACAGTTCAGTTTTGTTGAAAAACATGTGTCGACGTTAAGTCGACGTGATTTTCTGCGTGTATCGGCTGTGGCAGTCGGTCTTTCTGCAACAGGATTGGCAAGCGTTGCACCAACAATCGCCTTTGCACAGGTACCTGAAGGTATCGCTCATATGTCTGTAGATGAATACGCCGTGTGGCACCGACTCATGCTTGCGCTGTTACCCACGAATGGCGGCATACTGGTCGACCCGGAAACACTACCGGTTCTTCAGACAGTTGACGGCGCTTTCCTGGCAACGCTACCGCCTCCGGTTCTGGCAGGTCTGAAGGGTGGGGTCGCCTATTTTAACGAAGCTGCCAAGGAGCCTTTTGGTAAACCTTTTGTCGAGCTCAGTCTTGATGAAGCATCGCAATATTGCGATGCCCTGGCCAGCTCTGAGGAAATCCCTGCACGCGGTTTGTTTACCGCCCTGAAGTTCCTGATCGTTACCGCTTACTGGGCAATTCCACCCACGTGGGAGCCGGTTGGATTTCAAGGACCGGTCACGGAGGCCTGGGGTCTGAAGTCTCAAGGTAACGCACCACTGCCACAGGTATAACAGGGGATTCATCATGACAGCACACATAGAAATAAAAGCCCAGGGTCTCGAAGTCACTGAAGCGGTGGCAGTCACACAGAAACAACTTGATCTGACGGCGGATGCTGTGGTCATTGGCTCGGGTGCCGGTGGCGCAATCGCCGCCTACGAGTTGGCAAAAACGGGTAAAAAAGTCATCGTCCTGGAAGCTGGCCGATATGTACCCTCAGAGAAAATGACGGAGATGACGGCTGTATCACTGGGTACGATGTACGCCGATTCTGGCGGGCAAGCCAACGCGCAGGGTGACATCACTATTCTGCAGGGTGCGTGCGTAGGAGGCTCAACGGTCGTCAATGCTGCTTTGTGTTTTCGTACGCCGGATTATTATTTCAAATTATGGGGGGAGAAATACGGCCTGACCAATCTGACAACAGAGGTCATGACCCCGTATTTCGAGACCGTGGAGAAGAATCTCTGGATCAAAGAGAATACCGCAGCGGAAACCAGCCCGGGTGCGGAGTTAATCAAGAAAGGTCTTGATGCCACCGACGTTCCAATCGGAGTTGCCAAGCGTAATGTGAAGAATTGCGCGATGACTGGTTTTTGTTTTGCGGGTTGCAAATCTGATCGTAAGCAATCGATGCTGGTTACCTATCTTCCCTGGGCTCAAGCCCATGGAGCTGAGATCTATGCAGACACCCGGGTTAATACAATAACGTCAGAAGATGGCGTGGCCAATGGTGTTACTGCGGAGATAATCAATCCTGATACCAAGGAAAAAGTTGCCGACATGACGGTCAAGGCCCCCATCGTTGTGCTGGCTGCGGGCCCCATACAGTCACCCATCATATTGATGAAAAGTGAACTTGCAAACTCGTCTGGACAAGTAGGTAAGAATTTCGCTTGCCATCCATCGTTGTCTCTCACCGCAGAATTTGACGAAGCAGTAAACGACTTTGTTGGAGCCACTCATTCCGTATACGTGGATGAATACACGCTGCCGGATGAATCCGGAGTCGGCGGATTTATTCTTCTCAACGCGATTGAGCAACCGGTTCTGGCCGGTGCCAGTCAGAACCCGGGCACCGGTAAACCGTACATCAGCTTGATGGAAAAATTTGCCAACACGATTCGTCTAATCACGCTGCTGCATGACAAGAACACGGGTGATGTCGCTTTTGAAAATGGTGTGAAAACGATCAACTATACGGTTGATGACGAAGATTTCGAATCGATGAAGGATGGTTTGAAAGTCAACGCCCGTACGCTGTTGGCCGCGGGTGCAGCAAAGGTGTATGTTCCAACAACATTGGCCAAGGTTATCGAAAGTGAGGATGACGTTGACCCGGTTATCGATAGCCTGCGCAATGAAAAATCACGCTATCCGTACACATCGTTCCATCCGCAGGGCACCTTGCGAATGGGTGTAAACCCTGCCGAAACGGTAGTTAATCCTGTTGGAGAAACCCACGACGTCAAGAATCTCTATGTGGTGGATGCCAGTATTTTACCAACCTCTATCGGATATAACCCGTCAGAGACAGTCTTCGCACTGGCAAACTATATCAGCGACCAGATTAATGAAACCCATAAATGAACCTGTTTGCGAGTAAGCTCAGCGGGAAAAAGTAAAGTACTTTGCGTGTGATACCCATTGATTGCCAGCCGGTTAAACCTGATGTGGCAGCGCTGCTTGAAGCGCTACGCCCACAGTGGTTTAATCGGCTCTGTCAAAGTCGGTTATGACACTGTTGCATAGACGCCAGTCTGGTATTTTCAGCGAGATCGAACATCAGATGAAAACATGGATTTGTCTTTTGCGAGGTATAAATGTAGTTGTCAAGCACAGCGTGGCCGATGAAGGAGCTTCGAAAGAATCTGGGGCAGAGCGAGTAAGTTGCTGGTAGCAATACAGATCTTCCAAATATACAAATCTGTATGTTTAAGCAGGTGCTTTCTGACCCATTTCAAGCTCTAGTACCCAAAGACTAGGGATTTAGCTCATTCATTTTGGTAAGAATCGGTATAACTAGCTGTAAGGTTTCGATGGCGAACTAGATCATTGCAAGATCGTCCATACATGTGATGTACAGGAGTACTAAACATGAAATCGCTAACTATCAAAAATCACTTTGTCAGTCCGTTTACGGGCTTGTTTTTCCACGCCTTGAATCCGCAGAATTTCACTGCGCTTTACAGAAGCAAACGACACGATGCCAAGGGCATAGCCAAACGAAAAGATCCCAGGGAAATTAACAACACTTACGATGAGGTGCATGCCACCAGCGCGCTAAGCGGATTGCGCAGACTGCTGCGAAAACCAACCCGATCGTGCAACGAATGTCTGGCCGATATATCCAGCGATACCGAAAGATGCCCTCATTGTCGCGCACTTCAAAACAATGAAGCGAGCCGACTGAGACGTCGCGATGCAGGCTGGTACTAGCTAACTTTCAAGGTACCAGGTAACCCATTCAGCCAAGTGCCCATTGATGTAAACAGATTGCTGAATTTCTACGCCTTTGCGTGTGCTAACGGCGGTGATCGAGATTTCTCTCAGATGACTGCCTGGTAGTTGCGAGCCATTGGCTTGCCTGTGTCTTTTGTTTGATACAAATCCATTGTCGCCGTTTAATGACAGATGCGTTTGTGACAACGGAATAAACAAGGTTTCGCGATGACCGGTTTTAGTATCAGCTTCGTATTCGTACGCTTTTAAAACGACTTCCTTAAACCCATTGACCTGCGCAGTGTCGATGGGGTCCAACACAAATTCTCGTACTACTTCTCTAGGCTGCGAAACACCAAAACACTGTGTTCGGATACCTTTGCCAGACTTGAAGGTGTCGGCTTGTAAGCTCTGAACAAGCTTATTGCCATGGATAGAGTCTGCCTGCAAATCCGATTTAGACACCGACTGGAGTTCGTAGTACTGGTCACCCAGCTTATCGAACAGTGGCGAGACATCACCGCATTGCTTTGCCATCGCAACGGGTGTTGCGAATAAGGCTGACAGTGTCAGCAAAAGATTGCAGACTAACGATGGTAGTTTCATAGTGTTTTCTCCTGAGGATGAACACTAACTAATCACTCGCCGATCTTTAGAAAATTGTCTGCGTAGTGCGTACCGGTTCAAGCAAATCGTACGAGAAACGGCTGAATTTTGAAGCAGGCAACACCTTCGTGTTGCACTAGCTCCGGTAACCTTGAGTTGACTGCTCCTAGCGGATAGGGGGGGCGTAAATCAAACCACCATTGGTCCATAGACTGTTGATGCCGCGTTCAAGGCCGATGGCGGTATCAGGTCCGATGTGCCGATCATACACTTCCCCGTAGTTACCAACTTGCTGAATGATGCGGCTGCACCACTGAGGGTGTAACCCAAGCTTTACGCCCGTATCTCCTTCAGTTCCAATCAAACGACGGATCGCCGGTGTCGATCCGATGTTGGGATTGTCAATATTGCTACTGCTTACGCCTAGCTCCTCTGCATTGATCATGCAGTTGAGCGTCCATCTGACGACGTTCTCCCAGTCGCTGTCGTTTTGCACAACTGCAGGACCAAGCGGTTCTTTAGAGATTACTTCGGGCAATACAATGTGTGCGTCGGGCTGCTCGAAGGTGGTTCGCTGTGCGGCGAGTCCGGAGCGATCGGTTGTGAGTGCTTTGCATTTACCGTCGATATAACCTTGCGCAGCTTCTGGCTGATCTTCGAAATAAACAGGTCGGTAGCGGAGATCGCTTACGGTAAAAAAATCAGCAGCATTGAGCTCGGATGTAGTGTTACTGCTGACACAGATAGGCGTGTTGTCCAGTTCAAGAGCGCTTCTGATGCCGCTGCTCTTGGACACCATGAATCCTTGCCCGTCATAGAAGTTGACGCCGACAAAGTCGCCATAGAGCGCGTTTCTCTCCAGCGTCCAGGTGGTGTTTCTGGCTAGCACATCCAGTTGGCCGGACTGCAGTGCGACAAATCGTTCGCCCGACGTTAGTGGGATCATTTCAACAGCTTCGCTATCGTTAAACACAGCGGTGGCTACCGCTCGACATACATCGACATCAAAACCGGTGTATTCGCCCAAGCTGTTAGCGCTGGCAAATCCCGCCAACTCGGTATTTACCCCGCAGCGAAGCGCTCCGCGTAAATTGACATCGTCTAAGGTTCCGGCTCTGGATTGCGTCGTGATAACGCTGGTTAGAACCAGGATGGCCGTTGTTGTTTTGATGCGCAGAGTCATAGTGGCTTTGGACGGTAATGGATGAGTTCAACCGGCGTGGGTGAATTGTCGGACGAATGCCGGTAGCTTGTTCGAGCACAGGGTGCGATGTAGGCGGATTCGGTGGGTACACCAAAACCTGCCAATTCCTCTTCAACCCGGATAGCGCGGTTCATGGATGCCTGATCAGTTCCGTCTGCGTCCTGACAGGCCTTGATGACCATGACATCATCGTCGCTAAACTCTCGCACCATCAGGCGCACTGCTCGTTTGTTTACATTGCCCAGAAGTTGTGTCGAGTTATCCGAGAAGATCAGTACGGTTCGCCGATACTTGTCGAACTGAGTCAGATCCGGTGCCTCGCGCAGGGTACCTGCCTCAAAATATCGTTGTCGCGCCTCGGCTAACACCCTGTCTTGACGAGTTCGTTTGTCCAACGGCAATTCATCAAAGGTATTGACATCAACAGTGGTCACTTTGAGATCGGGATCAGGATTGTCCGATTGTTGTGCACCACTGATAAAAGCGTTTCCTGAACCACCTTGTTCTGCAAATATTCCGTCGGCCAATTCGATATCAGCCAGGTAGTCAGTGCCTGCAATATTCATCAAGGATGAAGGGTAGATGGACTTGCCCTTGACCTGGTATTCGCGAGACAGCCTGATTTTACCTACTGCGAGTGAGTAGTCTGTGACGATACCTGACTCGGTTTCGGCCAGGCTTTTACTGTAGGACACATAGCGTTGCCCTTGATCAGCGCTAACGTACTGCATGCCGAAGCCTGCGTCTTCAAGCGCACGAACAATGGCATTTCCGAATGCGGTCTGGGGTGAATTGATTTGCAGCGTAGCCGTCGCCGGACGCAATTCCGGGATTTGAACCAAGGTTGCTATCAGGTTGGTTGCAATCAGCTGCAGGTGATTACGCTCATCAGCACTGATGTTTTCTATAGCCGCTTCATTGCCACCGATGCGCGGCAACAAATCGTCTTTAGACACGCCCTGTACGGGATCAGTACTTGCGCAACCGCCCAGTGTCAGCAGTGCGAGTGCGGTCAGCGATGCGCGGCAAAGTGGGTTTTGAATACTCATGTAGCTCTCCGCCATAGCTCGAGCACCACGCCGCGGCTAGGGAAGCGATCACTTGCATTGACCGGCGCCCAGCAACCTTCATCGAGTACGCGATCTCTTGGCACACCTCTGGCGAGCAAAGCCTGGGTGACTCGCTTGGCGCGTCCCAGTGCCAAACCTTCGTTGCCAATCGCCAGCGCTGTGGGTCCGTTGCTGCAGCCAACCAAGCCGATAATGTCTTCTTCTCCCAGTCGTTGATCAACAAATTGATCAATCAGCAGCTTGTTGGTATTGCCAAGGATCATGGAGTCATTGCCAAATATGATGACCTGCCGATCAATCTTTTCGTAGGAATCCAGTATGGAGCTAAATGTGGATTCGCTGCCGTAAAACAGATTGTTGACTTCAATAGAGCTTGAATTAAGTCCCTGTAAGCTCGGCCCCTGAGCAGACTGTGTCGCAACCCTGTTGACGATGTCTGGCGTAATCAAGGAGATGACCGGTGTTTGTTCATCGAGGCTAAGAGATGCGAAGTATTGGGCGCTGGACATTGAACCATCAGGAACTTGCTTTCGACCCGAGGCCACATCGAGAACTTCGACCGCCACGCGAGTACCCGACAGTTTAAATGGACTAGCCGGTGCTACTACATTGGTTTTTGGCAGTGCGTAATCGCGGCTAATATCCACGGCGCCTATCGAGGCTGAGTAGCTGACACCTGGCGAGCTGTCGATCTCTTTGTCGCTTCTAACATAGGTGAAATAGTTGGCTCCCTGATCGGCTCGCACGCGTTGTATGCCAAAGCCTTTTTGAGAAAATGTTCTGACAAAGTGCTCCATAACAGGGTCTTTTGCAGCATTGTTTATTTGCAATGTGGTGTTCAGCGGGTTGAAGATCTGCGCTGCCACATCGACTATGTCCTTGATGATGGTTCTATCTGTGGGGGCAACAGGCGAATCCATGCCGAAAACATTACCAGCATCTGTCGAGCTTGATGGTATGCCACTGGCTGCGCAGCCACCGAGGGCAAGTGCAGCCCCCAGCACCACTAAGCTGCCTATCGCGGAAATGCGCCCGGTTTGTGGTCTGGGCTGCGAGTGACATCCTTTTGCCATATTGCGCCTGTGGTGCATTGCTCTGCAGGCGAGTAACTGAATCACTGTTTCCATACTCCGATTGGGATGATTAAGAGTGGCCGGCGCCACCTGAACTATTACTGCTAAAGATACCAATAACCCGCAGGAGGGGCGAGTATAAGTGAACTAAATTCCAAACTAGTCTCATTTTGAGTACTCACGCAGACGCAAACGTGAATTAACTCTAACTGGCAGTGTGCGCCTGAGCTGTATAGTTGCGGTATTACTGCAGTCAAGCCATGGAAGATCGCGTGGCTTCAATCGTTCAGGATACGTTAAACCATGCACAATTCTCGTTTCTCTCTGGTGTGTCTACTGGCACTGCTGCCAATGGGATGCGCCAACTGGAATGCGGTTAAGCCGGATGATAGCAATAGCGCAGCGCTATCTGCCAGCCAGACAGAGACCAGCCCCATGCAATTGATGGCGATTGACTTCGTTAATGCATTGCAACAGATTCGCGAACTGGTGCCTTCCGCTACAACGGTCCAGCTTTTACGCGCGGATCGCTCCGATCTGTTCACCGCATCGATGCAAACTGCGTTGGAAGATGCCGGTTACGGTATCCGCTGGGTCGAAGATGACGGTGGGAATTACCTGATGCAATATCGACAAGTGCGGGAAGCGACCTCGGGGGCGACGCACCGGGATATCTACGAGGTTGCTGTGGGGCAGGTTGAAATGCGGCGCACTTATGTTCTGGGTACTGAGGTCGGCGTGAAACCGGTGACACCTCTCTATGTACGAGGCACTGATGCCAGCAACATCGTGCTCAATGATTCGGTATTTGAGCCGGTCGAGGTATCTCAACAGCCGCAGAACGCTCCTGCTGCCGTCGTGATTCCGGTACCTCCCAAGGCGATTGCGCCAAAACTGCAGACGACCGAGCCGGTTGCCACCGTGTCACCCGTCGAGCTTGGCATCGACAACCAATCACGATTGGCAGTGCCTGATGAGGCGAATCCATTACAGGGACTGGTATCTGATGCAACAAGTACCAAATCTTTGACACTGCCTCTCGTCGCTTTGCCACGGGTCGAAAACGTTTTTGAATTGGGTGGGTCAAATTTCGAGGATATATTGGCCGGGCACGTTAAGGTGGAAGAGCAGATCCTGACTTTCCCTAACGATTCATTACGATTAGGTGATTTGAACAAGCGCTTTATCGAGCGAATGGTGGTCAGATTTGACGCGCAAAGCGATGTGTTTTCGCTTATTGGTTGCTCTCTCGGGCCCACCAACATTGAGGGTGGCAATGCTGCATTAGCCTTGGGGCGTGCTAGCAGAGTACGCGAAGCATTGTTATTTGCCGGTGTACCGCAAAACAAGATCCTTGACGAAGGCTGCTGGGCAGGCGATAGTGCCGATAATACGCTGCCGCGTCGCGGTGTTGTCGTTACTTTGAATCGTCGATCATAAGTAGATAGATCAAAAATACCTATGGATAGCAACCTTTCAGCGCTCACTAGTCGATCGTTCCGATCAGTCAAATTTATCGCTGCAACTCTGTTGGCCTCTAGCCTGATTCTTGGCACAGGCTCAGTATTCGCGTTTCAGTTGCAATCCCTGGACGCCAAGCGTGTCAATCTTAATGACTACGTGGGCGATGGACGCTGGACGCTGGTTATGTTTTGGTCAACCGACTGTATTCCTTGTGAGCAGCAAAAACCGATGCTGGAAGCTTTCCATCGAGACCATACCAAAAGCAAGGATGCAAGCGTGGTGGGCATCGCTCTAGATGGAATCGATCAGCTTGAAGAAATAAATGTACTGATGGATCGCCATGATCCGAGCTATCCCAATCTGGTAGTGTTTACCGATGTGTTCAACCGTCAATATGAAGAGCTGACAGGCAAGAAGTTTCGCGCAACACCGACCTATCTGCTCTACGCGCCAGATGGAAGCTTGGCCGGTGCCAGGCCCGGGCCAATTGAGCGGGAATTTATCGAATCTATAGTGGCTGCGAAGCCCTGAGCATACAACCACCAAACTTCAAAATTCGTTAAGCCTTGCTGGTCATCAGCGGGGCAATAGCCTGGTAGGTTTGGTTGAACCGTTCGTACTGCTCCATAAAGGCACTGCTTGAGCCGTCAGGCTCAACACTATGATGTATCGCGGGCGGTGTGCAAATGCTTAGCGGATCAACTTGTTCCGCCGCGATCATGCCTAAACGAGCCGCCCCCAGGCTTGCACCAAAGTCTCCGTCTTCACAAACATCCAGCGGAATGTCCAAGGTGTTGGCTAGTATGCGGAGCCAATAGTCTGATTTTGATCCCCCGCCAATAGCGGCAGCGCGTTTTAAATCGGTGCCAGCGGTTTTAAGTGCCGTTTGACAGCCTTTGAACGCAAACGCCACGCCTTGCAGAACGGCTCGAGTCATTTCTTGAGCGTCGGTGTTGTGGTTTAACCCCAAAAAAACACCTCTTGCAGCTGAATTGTTTATCGGTGTTCGTTCACCGCCGAGGTAAGGCAGGAAGATAACTTCAGTTGGCTCTGCGACCAGCTTGTCGAGCGGTTGGCTCAGTCGTGCAGGTGAGATTTGAGTGACCTTACTTAGCCAGTTCAATGAATCAGTGGCGGCGAGAATGACACCCATCTGATGCCATGTGTTGGGCAGGGCATGACAAAATGCATGCACAGCACTCTCAGCATTGGGTTGATAACTTGCGTTGCTGGCAAAAAGCACGCCGGATGTACCCAGCGATAGAAACGCATCATCCGCAGCGATCGTACCCATGCCGCAAGCGCTAGCTGCGTTGTCACCTGCACCACCTGCGACGACGACATCGGAACGCATGGAGTAGCGCTGAGCTAATGCCTGGCGAAGGTAGCCGGACGAATCAGTGCCCTCGACCAGGCTGGGCATATGTGATTGTGTGAGTTTTGAAGCGCTGAGAAGTTCGTCGGACCAGCAGCGGTTTGCCACATTTAACCAGCCCGTGCCTGAGGCATCTGACATCTCGGCCACGTATTCGCCGGTTAACCACAATCTTGCATAGTCTTTAGGGAGCAGTACCTTGGCTATCTTGTCAAAGTTTTCAGGTTCATTATCTGCAACCCAGGCAACCTTAGGCGAGGTGTACCCGGGAAACAGTATGTTGCCACCGATGTCTCTGAACTGGGCAGTATCCAGGCGATCTGCCTGAGCCTGGCTGCGTGTGTCATTCCAGAGCATGCAGGGGCGAATCACATCATCGTTCTTGTCGATGAGGGTGGCGCCGTGCATGTGACCGGACAGGCCGATTCCCCGCACCGCAGAGAGCTCCGCCGGGTGACTGGCTTTCAACGCATCCAGTGTCAGTTGCATTGCGCTGACCCAATCTGCCGGGTTCTGTTCAGACCAGCCATCATGCGGTCGACTGACATCCATGGGAGCGCTATGACTGGCCAGGATCGATTGACCCTCGCTCATCAAAACGGTCTTTACGCTTGAGGTGCCCAGATCAATACCAAGGTACATAGTTGCCGGCCTGTTTGTGGTGAAGTGGTTGTGACTCTGTGCGCGTTTGTTCGCGCTAATTTATTGAGAATCGTTTGGGTACCAATAATGAACGTAGTCCTTGTCGCGTTCAACCACGACATGATGGTTTGCAAACAACTTGAACGGTGCGCTCCATTGTCCATCGGGCCATTGAACGCGCAAAGTGGCGCGTTCTGCAACTCCCAATCCAACGTGAACAAACCCTGCGTTGCCAGATGCGTGGCCTGCACCTGCTTGAATTCTGCGTGTTTGAACTTTGTTTCCGGTCTTGATTGAAAGACGTGCGCCGATTGCGTGTCGATTGATGCCTTTTTGCTGTAATTCGACTTTCAACCAGTTACCACCTGGCCGAGAGCCGTGAGCGCTAGCCATACCCGTGTGTCGAAAAATACTGACGTTGTCGTTTCGGTTAACAACCACAAGATCAAGGAGCCCGTCGCTGTTAAGGTCTATCACGGAAGCCCCGCGACCTCGCCGGTTGAGGGCGATGCCAGCCGCCAGGCCTTGCTCGCTGAACTGCCCTGTGGCCGAGCCCAGCAGAAGATTGTCGGGGTCGTAGCTGGCAAAATCTGCCATGTTCTCAACGTTACCTTTCGCGATGAACAGGTCCAGGTTGGCATCGTTGTTTACATCTTCAAATTGGGCGTGCCAGCCGGTGCTGGGTTTTGGGTCATCGCCGGTGTAAGGACGATGGGCAGTGGCTCCACTCGTCCAGGCCATATCATCATAGTGTGGTCTGTCTTCTTCGATAGCTTGTTGAAGATCCAGGAATTGCAGCTTGGTATCCCCCATAGAGGTTAGCGCGTATTCAGGGTAGCCATCGGCGTTTAGATCAGATTCTGCTATGCCCATACCCCAGATAATCAAGGGTTCCCAGCCATCAGACGGACCAAACAAGCGAGGATAGCGCCCGCTGTTCAAACGCCATAGTTGTTCCTGGCCACCGCGGTAGTAGTGGCGATCATTGGTGATGCGCAGTGCATCGCTGCCTGATTTATTCCAGTCTGTAAACACCATGGACAAGGCGCAATAGCCTGGCGATAGCGGTTGCGCGTTTTCGTAGTCAGGTGTTTGGCCAGGTGTTTGGCCAGGTGCAGCTCGATGCAATTCGTTGTCATGGCAGGTTCCCCATGGCGAGCCTGGCGCTGAACGATCGACATAGTTGCCAATGGCGATAGTTGGGTAGGAGCTGTCATTTTCAAAGGTGGCACTGAACGACGTTGTCCAGGCATTGCCGCCGTTGAATTTCCATTTTGCATTGGCCGCTTTGAACGAGCAGTTTTCAGCCCCTTGAAACACCAGATTCTCCCCGGCTCGCAATACCACTAGATCCATATAGGCATCATTGTCAATGTTGATGGGATAGCTACCCAGCACCCCGGTCACATTCAAGGCGCTGTTTTGAACGGCTTCAAAGCGTAAATCTCCCGCTACTGTGCTTTGATTAATAAACAGTGAAGCCTTGTTTTTTCCCCCTGCAATATACAACTCGGGTTGTCGGTCCTGATTGCAATCAAAACTGCTTACACCACCACCTACAAAATATTCCCAAGGACCTTCATAACGGTGTTGGACACCGGCAGCAAGCGCTTGTTCGAGATACTGTGGCACATCGCCTGCAAACTCTGTGGTTTGCGGATTGTTGATGTGATCACCAGGCATTGTTTTGCCTTCTGTTGAGCCTTGCGCAGTATTGGCTGTTGCACCAAGACTGAATGCAAACAGGCACAGCGTGAACCCATGGTGCATTCGCCGAAGCTGCCCTAAAGCTGTTGAGCGTGATAGGCAGAGAACCGGGCTTGCATAAGTTAATGACGCATTGATAGCGGGTATCATGGTTCAATAACCAGCGTTTTTAACCAGGCGATCAACTCGTTTTGTTCCTGCTCTTGCAGTGCTTTCCATGCATCCCTGGAAGCTCTTGCATCTCCGCCATGCGCATTGATTATTTCTCTCAATGTGGTCAGATTGCCTCTGTGTCCGTAAGGCGCGGTGGAGGCTACACCCCAGAGCTCAGTGGTGATAAAAACATTGCGCTCCACGAAGCGCTGGGAAAGTAATTCATTACCCAGCTGTGCGACCTGCTGATCGGCAATGGTGTGGCGTTTCAGATCGCCAAACAGAGGTACCTGGATTCTGCCCTGACTATCTCGTGTTAATGATGCAGCCCATTCCAGCAGTGCAAGATCATAAGCGCTGTCGATACCTTCACCTTGTCGCAATGTCCCTGCGGCGTCCAGTGGGCCGGGATCGTCAAACACCAATGAGTTCAACGGTAAAAAAGGCACATGACAATCAGCACAACCGATAGATGTAAAGTGTTGCAGGCCTGCAGCAGCTGCATTGACCCACTCATCAGTTGGCGGCTTGAGCAGGGTCGGTGGTGGCAAACTTGCCTGCCAGGCAACTAATGCTGACACATCACCTTCGCTGATCTCAGTCGTGATTGTGTCTTCATCAAAGTCGTCCTCGCCAGTCCAGCGCAGTCCGAATCGCTCATCGGCTTGCATGCCATGATGATGGTTGAGAGCATTGATAGAGAACTGGCGCAGTGATGTCATGACACCTTTATGGCTAAAGGGTCTGATGATCAGATCATGATCAACGCCTTCGACAGGTCGGGTGTCCACGAGCCCATCTGCAAAGGCAATAAGGTGACCGAACTTGATGCCCTTTGATTCGAGTTCCTGTTTGACTTCGGATTGGTTGTGCCGTGCCTTGGCCAGCGCTTGTTGTCGAAGTGCAATCAAATCTGCGCTCATTTCCCTGGCTAGTAGTTCTATCAGGCCAGCGCCAAAGAGGTGGTTGGTGTTTCGTTCATTGGAGAATTGAGGATCGGTCGTATCAAAATCTGAATGTTGAAAACCTTCTGAAACAAATACGTTGGCTGAGAAATCACCGGCACCGCCAATTTTGGGTACGTTGTGGCAGCTTGAGCAAGCATTCGCATCCAGGCCTGCAGTTCTGGAAAATTCGCTGCGAGGTGAACGTTTTCTTTTGGTAGGGATGATTGCCTGTGTTGCCATAGGTCTGCCCACACCATCCGGGCTGGCAAATCGTGCGTTGAAAAGCACATCGCCTGCGCTGATCAAGTCCTGTAGCTGTGACTTTTGCAGAGTGCCTTGAAAATCGGCGATATCCACAGGGGCAGGCAAAGCATGTTCTGACCAGGGTGCTGAATTAGCGTCAGCGCGGCCAACTGCAGTGGCTAACAAGGCGATAGCCAGGCTTGATTTTAAGGTGCTACTACA
>JBGCEO010000028.1:0-93724 GCA_045106475.1 Granulosicoccus sp. | reverse complement strand
GTGTAGCCGTGATGACCATCACGCAGGGCTTTAATTGCTGCCTCTACAATATTCCGGGGTGTTGGAAAATCGGGTTGTCCGATACCCAGATTGATAATGTCTTTGCCCTTAGAGGCAAGTTCACCCGCTCTGGCGAGAACTGCAAACGCATTCTCTTCCCCAATTCGGTCGAACGCTGTATTGAGGAAGGGAGCTTTAGGATGCATAGGGTGTTACACCAGGTCGGGATGATGGCAGGAGCGCAAAGGAGCGTAAAAATGCTTATTGGCTCTCAGGCGTTTCGATGGTGTGGCCCGCTATCTCCGGTTTGACAATCAATTGGCAGCTCAATCGCGAATTGGGTCTTCGCTCCGCAGCCACGCCCTCGAGCATATCAAGCTCCATATCGTCGGGTTCCTCATACAAGGCTGCAGTTTCGTCATCAAGATACACGTGACAGGTTGCGCAAATCAGGCTGCCACCGCATTCAGCGACGATATCGTCGATATCGTTTTGAATGGCAGCGTCCATAACACTATCGCCAACTTTGGCATCAACGGTATGTATTGTGCCGTCGCTGGTCTTGTATTTCAGGATAATTTCTTGGGTCATGATGGGTCTGCTGGTTTTTCAGTCCTAAATGAGGTGTTGATGTTATCCAAGTAATTACCTGGAGTCACAGATTTGAGCCAATCGCGCATATTCGTGAGTTCAGAACTCTCGGAAGCAGTAGTGTCAGACAGGTCGCAAATGAGGGATTTGGCTTATTCTAATATATGCCGACGTTGCACGGCCAGTGGCATACTGTGACCTGGGTAGGCTCGGAGCACTCGGTGAAGGAACTCGAACGCAAGATTTATCACGAACAGATTAGGTTGATCTACAACCAGGGGCCGGTGCTAGTTGCCGGAGCTACGCTGTGTGCGGTGATGATCACGGTCTTTTTGTGGCGTCATCTGCCCCAATCCGCGCTTCTGTTCTGGCTGGCGGCCGTAGGTATTTCCACAACTTTGCGGATCTGGGTCATTGCTGTCTATCTCAAAGCCGATGTGAAAACCCGCGAACGCTCGATCTGGGGTCCTTTCTTCTGGCTGGGAACACTTACCGCAGGTTTGATCTGGGGCGCGTGGCCGCTGATGTTTTATCATCTCTACAGCACAGAATATCTTTTGTTGATATCTACAGTGTTCGCTGGAATGGTAGCGGTCAGTGCGGCATCCGGGAATATATATTTACCTTCATTTTTGTCCTTCTCCGTGCCCTTGATTCTGCCCCTGAGTATTGCTCACATCACGTCTGGCAGCGACTCTCTGGTCCTGACAGGCTGGTTGCTGATCATGTTTCTGGTTGTTAATTTTGTCCTTGCTACACGGGGCAATCGTCAATACCGGGAGCTTATTCGATCGCAGTTAGCCAACGCAGAGTTGCTTGAGCGACTGGCCGAAGAAAAGCAGATTGCAGAGCGGGCAGTGATTGCCAAGAGCCGATTCCTGGCAGCGGCAAGTCACGATCTAAGGCAACCTTTGCATGCAATGGGCCTTTTTCTGAGTGCATTGAGGCATGCAGAAAAGGAGCCCCGCCAGCTGCGGATCATTGACGATATGGGTAAATCCGCAGAAGCACTCAATGGTTTGTTCAACAGTTTGCTCGATGTATCCAGACTGGATGCGGAAATTATCGAGTTCAATCCCACTCATGTGCCTGCTAATGATGTGTTTGATGCTTTGCGTGCGCAATTCATGCAACAGATCATCAACAAAGATGTCGAGCTGCATATCGATGCTCAAGGTCAGGTGTTCTTCTCGGATGTAATCCTGTTGGAGCGGGTGCTTCGAAATCTGTTGTCCAATGCGGTTCAGTACACTCAGGCCGGTTCTATCAGTCTGCGTTGTGAGGAACATGAAAACGGTTCCAAGCTAGTAACATTGCAGGACACAGGTGTGGGCATACCTGCCGAATTCGTTGAAGATGTTTTCTCTGAATACTATCAGTTGCACAACCCTGCTCGGGATCGTAGCAAAGGCTTGGGCCTGGGCTTGGCTATTGTAAAACGCCTTTGCGAGCTAATGGACATGCCACTGGAGATGGAGTCTGTTCACGGAAAGGGCACAGTCTTCAAATTAATAGTGCCAGGCGGTGATCCTGCTCAGCTTTCCAATCCCGTGGATCAAGCACCGTTAATGAAGGAAACGGGAGGGCGTATTCTGGTCATAGACGACGAAGTTCAAGTGTTGCAAAGTATGCGTCATATGCTGGAAGCCTGGGGTTGTGAGGTTATGCTTGCGGAATCTGCGCGCGATGCACTAAAGATCATTGCATTGACCAATGTAACGCCGGAAGTGATCTTGTCCGACTATCGATTGCGCGATGATCTAAACGGGGTCGATGCTATCGCAGCGATTCGCGAGTCGATGGAGAAGAAAATTCCGGCGGTTATTATCACGGGCGACACATCCCCGGAGCGCCTGAAGCAAGTCAAGCAAAGTGGGTTGGACGTGCTGCACAAGCCTGTTAGTCCAGACGAATTACATCATATGCTGATCAAGCTTTTATACACCGCCGGTATAGACAAAACAGATACTCAGCACGATTCTGCCAAGGCCATAGACTCTAATCCCGATATTCAAACGGCGGTAAGTTAATAGTACAAACTACGAATCTGTTTGATCCTTTACCGCAGTTGCCTTGACCAGGCGACCTATTGTGAGACCTTGCAGTAAGATCGACAGTACGACGATGACATAGGTTACTGAGACAATCAGGTCTCTTTCAGTGCTTGCCGGTATGGACAGCGCCAGTGCGACCGATATACCACCTCGCAAGCCACCCCATGTGAGTATCTTGACTGCGTGAGGATGAAACTCGCGATTCAGTTTGCGTAGCACGTTCACGGGAATACCAACTGATATTGTTCTCGAACATAGCACCAGCACCGCCATCACAATGCCAATAATCCACATATTAAAATCCAGGCTGAGCACCATCACTTCCAGGCCTATGATCAGGAACAGGATGGCGTTGAGAATCTCGTCAATCAATTCCCAGAAGGTATCCAGGTGTTGCACGGTTGTGTTGCTCATGGCGTCGCGGCGCCCATGGTTTCCAATCATGAGGCCCGCGACCACAACGGCGATCGGCGCTGACAGGTGTAAGCCCGCTGCTGCGGTTGCTCCGCCGGATACCAGTGCGAGAGTTAATAGAATTTCTACTTGATAGTTATCGACACGTTTGAGCATTTGCAGTACGACCCAGCCGCAGACGAAGCCGAACAGTGCGCCTCCAAATGCCTCTTGTACAAACAGAATCCCGATATGTTGCGCATCGAAAGCTTCGCCATTTACCGCCATGCCGAAAATGGCGAGGAATACCACAATGGCAACTCCGTCATTGAAAAGAGACTCGCCAGCTATCTTTATCTCAAGTGATTTGCTGGCCCCCGCCGTTTTCAATATTCCCATCACTGCGATCGGATCAGTCGGTGAAATCAATGAGCCGAATAACAGACAGAAAATAAACGGCACCTCGAACCCAAACAATCTGAAGATATAGTATGAACCTCCTGCCACCAGAAACATGCTGGTTATAACGCCTACAGAGGCGAGCAATCCGATGGTCCATTTTCGTTCGAGCAAGGCATCCAGATTGATATGCATCGCGCCTGCAAACAGCAGGAAGCCCAGCATCCCGTTTAGCAGTGTGTTATCAAATTCAATCTGGCTGATGATATCGCTAGCGATTCGCTCACCATCGCCGTAGCCAATATTGCCCAATAGCACCAGTGCCAGCGAGAACACCAATGAAATCACCATGATGCCAATCGTGGTGGGCAATTTGAGCGTCCGGTAGTTCACGTAGGCAAATAGCGCCGAAACCGTAATCAGAATACTGGTGATAGTAAGCAGTGACATGGATATGCTGTGGGTATCTGGATATTAAAAGCGTAGCGCATGGTGGCTTTATAGCCAATGCAGAGCGGCAGTTAGTATTGCAGAAATGGAGTAAAATCTAACGATTGAATCAACTCGGCTCTCAAGAATTGTTGTCACAGCTTTCACTTGAACTGGAACCCACCCTGGACTACGAGCTGCGGATCTCTCCTCGAGCGAAAAGGCTCAGTTTGCGAGTTGAACCAGGTCGTGGACTGATCGTTACTGTTCCAAAGCGATTTCCTCGTCGCGATATACCCGAGTTTGTCGAGTCCAATCGTATCTGGATTGAGGAGGCCCTGGCAGATATTGATCAGAAAACGCCAGAGCCCTATCGACAATGGCCGCCCCGCCAACTATCACTGCAGGCAATTGGGCGGTGTGCAAATGTTTGCTATCTGGCTGAACTGGATCGTGCTGGTGAAAATAGTCAGTCGATTCACAGGGATCAACAGCGATTGTCTCTTTCGGCGCATTCTGGTTCTGGCGAGCTGGAGATTTGCGTTACCAGTAAGCCACAAGACAAGCTTGCTGTGGCGTCTGAACTGGCGAGTTGTCTAGTTTGCCTGGCGCAGCAAACGCTACCGGGGTGGCTGGCCGCGCATGCCGATCGCACCGGCATGTGCTATGAGCGAGTCAGCATCCGAAAGCAGCGAACCCTTTGGGGTAGTTACTCTTCAAGTGGTACTCTCAGTTTGAACTACAAGTTGCTGTTTCTACATCGGGAGTTGGTTGACTACGTGCTGTTGCATGAGCTGGCGCACACGCGATTTCTAGATCATTCCCCACGCTTCTGGAACCTGCTGGAAAGCATACACCCCAATGCAATGTCGCTTGATTCGCAACTGAAAGAGGCGGGTCGTGACGTTCCTCCGTGGTTAGAACTGGCTAGGTAGACTTTTTCGATTGCATTCCGGAGTGTTTGAGCTACGCCTTGATTGGTGTTAAATCGAGCTTTAACCTTCCAAGTATTCTGCTATTCTTTTTTTACGAATCACAGGCGCAACATGGTTTTGCGCCTGTGACAAGCATTCAAAATTCACCCGGCGGTCACCTCACACAGTGTCACTGACGACTTCAGAAGATTTATTTGTGCGCAAACAACAGAGCGTAGAAATCTGGCAAGTTATACCGCTGATTCTTGCGGCAGCGTTGCTAACCATTGGTTTGGCAATGTTCCTCAGTGGCACACAAAACCTTGTGGATGTGGTTCGGCCAGTCATTGTCGTGTTTGGTGGTGCGCTGGCAGGTTTGTTACTGACGTTTTCAACGACACAGATAGGGCAAGCACTTCAGTTGGCCTTAATGAGAGGTATTCGTGGCGGTTCTGCGCCGGAAGAAATGATTCGAGCAATGCTTAAGGTATGTGATGTTAGCCGCCGAGATGGTTTGTTGGGTGTAGCTGAAATTCGATCAAATTCACCTGAGGTAGAAGAGGTCTGCCACCTTATCGGTGATGCCTCTGATGAGTCGTCCATACGATTTGCACTGGATCGGCGTTTGGCCAGTGAGGGGCTGTATCATAAAATGACGGCTGATGTATTTCTGTTCACAGCAATCTACGCTGTTCTTATAGGAATGCTTGGCACTTTACTCTTGTATGTATCTCCCGCTGAATCTCAAGCCCAGGGTGCGATCTTTCTTCCATTTGTCTGTGGTGTCAGCCTTGCGATATTAATGTGTGTTCTTATTGGCCGTTTACGCGCTGCTCACATGCGCGAGCTGGTGATAACCGAGGTAGCCTTCCGCGCTGCTGCTATTATCCTGGAAGACAACAATGTCCAGCGGTTGCGTGGTCGATTGAATCTGCTCGTGCCTCCCGGCCTTCGAGTGTAGGTTAGATAAATAGATGAATGATATTACGGTCAAGGCGGCTTCGAGCAACCGTGCGGCCTATCAAGTGGTTCCAGATCCGGATGATCCAATCATTTTACAAATCGACGGTCATCTAAGTGGCGTGTTGGAAATCAGTGCCAATGGGTTTTCAATACCGCCTAATGTCGTAGCATCGGGTAGACGGTACCCGTTCAGTCTGGATCTTCCTACGGCAAAAAGTCCTGTTGCAGGTTATGCAGATGTGTTGCCCGAATCCTCTGATATGCCATTGCAGTGTCTTTTCGTCAATTTAAGTCCTGAAGAGGCAGATACTATTCATCAATATGTTTTGATTCGCCAAAAGGATGCTATTCGATCCATCCGTGCCGCCAAATCCGGCTCACTCTACTAGCAGTCAAAACAGTGCCACTTGCTCGATACGATGCAGAGGTAAGTCAGGGAACTCTAAGGCATGACGCAGAGCAGCGCGCTGTTATGCAAAGGCTTGACTCTATCGGCGACGAACTAACCCGGCGAAAAACGTGGCGTGCTCCGTCTAAATCGGTTTTTGCTCGATGGATGAACGCTAAGAACACTGACGTGCAAGGTGTTCCAGGGTTGTACCTGTGGGGTGGAGTTGGTCGAGGCAAAACCTTCTTGTGCGATTTGTTTTTCGATAGCCTGCCTTTTGAAGACAAGACACGGCTGCATTTTCATCGCTTCATGCAACACATACATGATGACTTAAAACTGCTGCCCGGGATAGATGATCCAATCGAGCGCATAGCTGACGATTGGGCTGCACGAGCGCGCCTTTTGCTGCTTGACGAGATCCATGTCAATGATATTACCGATGCGATGCTTCTTGGAGGGCTTCTTACTGCTTTGTTCAAGCGTGGAGTGACCCTGGTTACAACTTCAAACGTACCTCCCGATGGATTGTATCGAGACGGATTGCAGCGAGCCAGATTCTTACCGGCTATTGCACAGTTAATAAACCACACTACAGTTCTGGAGATGGTAGGGGATACGGACTATCGCCTCAGAATTATGCAAACTGAGCCGATTTATTGTATCGGTAAGTTCACAGATGGTCGGGCGGATGCTGCTACCCAGCTAGCTATGCAGGCACACTTTGATCGCTTGGCAACCGATGCAGATAAAAGTGTTAAGAGCGTTGAGCTAAATGCTCGCACTATTCAAGTAATAGGTGTCTCTGCTGATCTCATCTGGTTTAGCTTTGAGGTTTTATGTAATTCTGCTCGCTCAACCCAGGATTATATTGAAATTGCAAGTGAGTACCATACGGTGATGATCAGTGATATACCCAGTATGGATAACTCATCAGATGATGCAGCTCGTCGTTTTGTCAATCTGATCGATGAGTTTTATGATCGCAATGTTAAGTTGATAGCGTCAGCACAAGCCACCGCAGATCAACTATATACAGGTCAACGACTGGCTTTTGAATTTGAGCGCGCGGCAAGTCGCTTGTTTGAAATGCAATCGACGGATTATCTGTCGGCTCAACGAAATACCCACTAGTAGTTTGTCTATTTAGCGAAGGAGGCAAGAATGGAGGCAGGATCAAGGGGAGGTAATCGTTACCCTTTTTCATTTACTGGCAAGGGTGGAGAGTACTTCAAAATATGGATCGTCAATATAATTCTGACTATCCTCACTCTCTATATATATTCTGCGTGGGCTAAGGTCCGCAACAAACGCTATTTTCATGGCAATACCATACTCGATGGATCCGGGTTTGATTATCATGCCAAGCCTTTGCAGATTTTATTAAGTCGCCTTGTTGCTGCTGCCTTGTTAATTGCGGTTACTCTTGGCAGCTATTTGCACGCCTTGATTCCATTGATCTCAACCATAGTGCTTGTGGTTATCGTTCCCTGGGCACTGTGGCGTTCAATAAAGTTCAATGCGCGTATGACTAGCTACCGTAACGTAAGGTTTGGTTTTAATGGCCCGTTGAAGTGGATGTACATTTTCCAGTTTTTACTGCCATTGCTTCCGATAGCGTTGTTTGGAGGAGCGGGTGCTTTTGTACTGGCGACGTCTGACGACAGTATGAACGAGTTGGGTGGAGCGTTAATCGCTGTCGGTGTTTTTGTCAGCATTCTATTAGCGCCCTGGATCCAGAAATTGATGAGTAGTTACATTCTTAATCACTATCAATATGGAAAGAGTCAATTTAGTGCAACACTTTCAACGGGACGGTTTTATGCAATCCTGATTCTTGCCGTACTTTTGGGCTTATTGAGCTTGATTATTGTTGGTGCGGTAATTGTTGTTATCGGTTATCTATCCGGTTTGATCTCAATGGATGTGATAGAAGTACTGGGATCGGACAAGCCGGAAGATGCACTAAGTGGTGTGTTTGTTCTAGGAATTGTTGCTTTCTATGTGGCGATGTTCACTATAGGATTTTTCTTTACTGCTTACGTGCGGGCACGATTGAGAATGCACACGTTTTCACGCGCTCTTTTGGACAGGCGGGTTTCGTTTGAATCCACAGTGACAAGCAGAGGTTTGTGGTGGGTGCTGTTTTCCAATTTTCTCATCACAGTTTTTACACTGGGCCTGGGGATTCCCTTTGCAAAGGTTCGGTTGGCAAGATACCTGGCAAACAACACAGTTGCCTATGCGGAGGAGCCATTGGATCAGTTTGTGGGCGAAAAACGGGAAGAAGTCGGTGCATTTGGCGATGAGCTGGGTGATGCGTTCGATATGGATATGGATGTCGGGTTTTGAGTAATATCGGCCTATGATTTTAGCTGGACACTGGTTTGAACCTGACAGTTCAACTCGCCACGATGCCGACTTGGTTTTTCTGGGTGATCGTTACGAGCTTCGAATCGATGGCAAATCGATCAGACAGGGCAACGCAAGCGATTTCAGTGTCAGTGATCGTCTGGGTAATCTTCCGCGTCGACTCAGTTGGAACGATGATGCGGTTTTTGAAACTACGAACAACGATGCCATTGATGCCTGGCTAGATGAACATGGCCACAGCGGCAGTCGAGGCTTGCTTATTCATCACCTGGAAAAGAGCTGGAAATGGGCAGCTGTTGGGTGTGTACTGACGGTGGCCATCGTCTTCGGTGCCTTTCGCTGGGGCCTACCATCGGTGTCGAAAAACATTGCCGACAATGTACCTGTTTCAGTTCACGAATCGCTATCGAAACAGACTCTGGAAACCCTGGATCGTTTTATTCTTGAAGAAAGCGAAGTAGACATAGCCGAGCAAGTTGAGATAAGGGCACGTTTTGAGGAAATGGTGGCAGCATTGCCTGCCCATGACTTTAGCTTCAAGCTGCACTTCCGACGCATGAAAGACATACCGAACGCGATGGCATTGCCGGGCGGTGATGTGATCGTGACCGATGAGCTACTGGATTTGGTACAGCATCCTGATGAGCTGGATTCGATTTTACTGCATGAGATGGGGCATGTCGTAGAGCGTCATGGTCTGCAACATGCCGTTCAGGCATCTGCTGTCTCAGTTGTTGTCGCACTTGCGTTCGGAGATCTTAGCGGCATAGGCGAAGTCGGTGTTGGTTTGCCGGTTTTTCTATTGCAAAGCAGCTATTCACGACATAGAGAGACTGAAGCTGATGCTTTTGCGTTTGCGAGAATGGGGGAGTTGGGCAAGGATCCTAAGTACTTTGCCAGTGTCATTACGCGCTTAGGAGGCTCTGCGGAAGAAGAAGACTCCAGTGAGGATGAAGAACGGGCGCCAGCCTATTTTTCCTCCCACCCCCATTCTGCTGAGCGCGCGATCAAAGCGATGAAGGCTTCAAAAGAGCTGGGGTTTCCGAGACCCTAAATCTTCGTGATGGAGGCTGGTAGATCGGCTCAGCCTGGCTTTTATCGGATTTGCCGCTGGCTCTGAATTAGGGCAAATTTTTAGCGTTTTCAGCCATTTTTACAAGTAAAAACAGCCGCTTACCGGGGTCGGACCCTCGTGGTCCGACCCCGGGTGATGTTAGCTCGCTTTGGCTTGGCGTGAATTGCGTTTGCGGTCAGTTTCGGTGAGGAATTTCTTGCGCACGCGAATGGACTCCGGAGTGACCTCTACCAACTCATCATCATCAATAAACTCAAGTGCCTGTTCCAGACTCATGTTGATGAAGGGAGTCAGCACGATGTTCTCGTCTGTGCCGGAGGCACGTACGTTGGTTAGCTGCTTGCCTTTCAGGCAATTTACGGTCAGATCGTTGTCTCTGGAGTGAATACCGATTACCTGGCCTTCATAAACCTGGGCATTTGCACCAATGATCAGTCGGCCGCGTTCTTGTAAGTTCCAGAGTGCGAAACCCAATGCCTTGCCCTGACCATTGGAAATCAAAACGCCATTGCGGCGAGATCCGATATTGAGGTTTATTTGCGGTCCGTAGTGATCAAACACCGAATAGATCAAACCAGTGCCAGATGTGGCGGTCAGGAATTCGGTGCGGAATCCAATCATGCCTCTTGCAGGTGCGATGTAGTCAAGCCGGACGCGACCCTTACCATCAGGCACCATGTCTTTGAGCTCAGCACGGCGTTCGCCCATCTTTTCCATGATGGCACCTTGATGCTGTTCTTCCACATCAATGGTGATTTGCTCATAAGGCTCTTCAAGTTCGCCGTTTTCACCAGTTCGAGTGATGACGACCGGACGACCAACGCCGATTTCATATCCTTCCCGGCGCATATTTTCGATCAATACTGACAAATGCAACTCACCGCGCCCAGAAACCTTGAATGTTTCAGATTGTTCGGTGCGCTCGACCCTTAAGGCAACGTTGTGTAGAAGTTCGGTCTGCAGACGGTCCCAGATATTTCGGCTGGTCACGTACTTGCCTTCTTTACCTGCAAAAGGTGAGCTGTTTGGCTGGAACATCATGCTGATAGTAGGCTCGTCTACAGTCAGTGGCGTCATGGCCTCGACTGCGGATGGATCGCACAGGGTGTCGGAGATATTGAGTTTGTCGATCCCTGTAATGCATACAATGTCGCCGGCTTGAGCCTGGTCGGTTTCGATACGCTCGAGTCCGTGAAAGCCCAGTACCTGGAGGACTTTTGCATTTCTCTCTTTTGCATCTGCTCCGACAACGCGTACTTGCTGGTTGGGCTTGAGTTGGCCACGCTGAATACGTGCAATACCGATTACCCCCACATAGCTGTTGTAGTCCAGTGAGCTGATACGCATCTGCAATGGGCCTTCGGTATCAACATCCGGTGCGGGTACTTCTTCAATGATGGTTTCGAAAAGCGGTGTCATGTCGCCTTCAGTCACGGTCGGCTCCAGCCCTGCATACCCATTTACTGCAGATGCATAAACGACCGGAAAATCGAGTTGTTCGTCTGTTGCCCCCAAATTATCAAAAAGCTCGAAAGTCTGATCGAGTGCCCAGTCGGGTCGTGCACCCTCTCGATCGATCTTGTTGATAACGACAATGGGTCGAAAGCCCATGGCAAATGCTTTTTGGGTGACAAAGCGTGTCTGAGGCATCGGGCCTTCAGCTGCGTCGACAAGCAGAAGCACTGAATCCACCATACTCAGGACCCGTTCGACTTCGCCACCGAAGTCCGCGTGTCCGGGTGTGTCAACAATGTTAATTCTGTAATCGTTCCAGCGAATAGCAGTGTTTTTGGACAATATGGTGATGCCGCGCTCTTTTTCGATCGCGTTTGAATCCATCAGTCGTTCGGTTTGCTCCTTGCGCATGTCCAGTGTTCCGGACTGTTGGAGCAGCTTGTCAACCAGGGTTGTTTTGCCATGATCTACATGGGCTATGATGGCTATATTGCGGAGTTTCTGGATCACGATAGGGTCCTGAGCGCGCGGGTTACGCGTTGGTCATGCAACTCTTTTGGAGGTGTTACATAGAGGTTGTGGGATAACGAGCGAACCTGCTTGCATGCTCGCATCGTAGAAAACGCACCAGTATAACGGAGTAATACTCAAATCGGGTGCCACGTGTTCACCACTGTGGTGCCTGGAAACAAGACAGAGTGCAGGAATCCGGCCACTTTGGCTTGATCCTGGGCTTGTAACTGCACGGGAATGTAGATTGTGGATAAGCTAAAAGACAGAAATGAGTGCGCTGCGCAGCTAGTGGATGTAGCCACAGGACGAAAAAAAGCGGCAACTGTGATCCAGAATGGGAAGTGGGTCAATGTGCATTCCGGCGAGATCATTGCGGGCACGGATGTGGCGATCGTCTGTGGGCGCTTTGCCTACGTGGGGCCGAATGCCGATCATTGCATTGGTGATGAAACCGAGGTGATTGATGCTGCGGGCAGGTATATGGTGCCTGGTCTCTGCGATGCTCATATGCATGTGGAAAGCGGTATGGTCACGGTCACAGAGTTTGCTCGTGCCGTAATTCCACACGGTACTACATCCATGTTTATTGACCCTCATGAAATTGGCAATGTGCTGGGGCTGGACGGCGTCAGGCTAATGCATGATGAAGCCATGCAACTACCGGTTAATGTGTTTGTGCAAATGCCGAGTTGTGTACCCTCAGCACCCGGGCTGGAGCATGCGGGCGCGGAGCTGGGTGAGGCCGAAGTAGAGCAGGCCATGCAATGGCCAAACATTATTGGTTTAGGGGAGGTGATGAATTTTCCGGGTGTGGCCAACAATGACTCTAAAATGGTGAGCGAAATTGCGGCGACAGTGCGGGCTGGAAAAACAGTGGGTGGACACTACGCATCCCCTGATCTGGGCATACCCTTTCATGGTTATGTGGCTGGCGGGCCAGCGGATGATCACGAAGGCACACGAGTCGAAGATGCCATTGCGCGTGTCAGGCAGGGTATGCGCTCAATGTTGCGTCTGGGATCGGCATGGTATGACGTAGCCCCGCAAATCAAGGCTGTGACAGAACATGGACTGGATCCGCGCTACTTCATTTTGTGTACCGATGATTCTCACTCGGGCACGCTGGTTCATGATGGGCATATGAATCGTGTGGTGCGTCACGCTATCGCGCAAGGCCTCAAACCAGTGACCGCGATACAAATGGCAACTCTCAATACGGCAGAGCATTTTGGTCTTGAACGAGAACTTGGATCAATTACACCGGGCCGTCGCGCCGATTTGATTCTCAGCTCAGACTTGGTGGAGTTACCCATCGAGCAGGTGATTGCGCAAGGTGAACTGTTGGCGACCGATGGCGATCTGGTGACAGACATTCCAGCTGCCAGCTATCCGGCCAGTGCAAAGAACACGGTGCACCTGGGCAAAAAATTTGAGGCCACAGACTTCAAGATCATGGCACCGCAAGATGCAGCCAAATCGGTGAGAGTGCGTGTTATTGGTGTGATAGAAAACCAGGCACCCACCAAGGCATTGGAAGCCACATTGCAAGTCGATGGAGGGCAGGTTCAGATGGATGCCAAAGCTGATGTTTGTCAGATAGCCCTGGTAGAACGTCACCGTGCTACCGGCAACCTGGTGAATGGCTTTGTTTCCGGATTTGGCTACGACAAACCCTGTGCCGTTGCCTCTACCGTTGCACACGATGCACACCATATGATTGTAGTCGGCACAAATCTTTCAGATATGGCGCTTGCCGCCAATCGCCTGGGAGAGGTTGGGGGAGGTGTCACGATGTTTTCCGAGGGCGAGCAATTGGCCATGGTTGAGCTGCCCATTGCCGGATTGATGTCAGATGAAAGAGCCGAAGTCGTCGCCGAAAAAGCGCAACAGCTGGTGCAGGCCATGCAGGATTGCGGGTGTAAACTGAACAACGCCTATATGCAGCATTCCTTGCTAGCGCTGGTCGTCATCCCTGCGCTACGAATTTCAGATGTAGGATTGATTGATGTCACCACATTTTCGCCAACATCCCTGTTCATGGAGTCTGGTGCATGATTCGATTTCTCTATGAGCAGACGCTAATAGAGTTGCGGGATGTCTCTGCTGATTTGACGGTTTTGGATTGGTTACGACTTCACCGGAATCGAACCGGTACAAAAGAGGGCTGCGGTTCGGGTGATTGTGGTGCCTGCACAGTGGTGGTGGCTTCACCTAATCTGTCTGACAACCCGGAGTCAGCACTCAGCTATGAATCGATAAATAGCTGCATCACTTTTGTTGGCGCTCTGCATGCCAAGCAGTTGTTAAGCGTCGAGTCTTTGGCTGAAGCTGGCAAGCTGCATCCTGTTCAGCAAGCCATGGTTGAAGAGCATGGTTCGCAATGTGGTTTTTGTACGCCCGGCTTTGTCATGTCCCTGTATGCACTGTATGAACGCGATGAAGATGAGGCTGTTCTAGCCAAAGAAGTCGACCGTGCACTGGGCGGCAATCTTTGTCGATGCACCGGCTATCGTCCTATTAAGCAGGCAGCATCGCGTGCGCTGTCAATGCGTTCCAGCCAGCCTCTATCCGAAGAGCAGCGAGTATTGCGCACCCATACTGCCGAGCGTCTGATCGAGCTGCAGGCACGAACGCCAGAGCCTGCCAATGCCGATAGCGGCTTTTATCAACCGGACAGACTCGAGCAGCTTGCTAACTTAATCAAACAATATCCGCATGCAAGATTGCTGGCCGGTGGAACCGATCTGGCTCTAGAAGTCACACAGCAAATGAAGACATTACCGCTGCTCATTTCTATGAATGGTGTACCAGAACTTCAAGAGGTTAATAAGACATCAAGCGATATCACCCTGGGGGCTGCTGTTACGCTGAGCCGTTGCGTATCGATTTTGCAGGACAGGATTCCTGGTAGCCACGAACTGCTGATGCGATTTGGTTCTGATCAGGTGCGTAATCAGGCAACGATCGGCGGCAATATTGGCTCTGCATCGCCTATCGGAGATCTACCTCCTTTATTGATAGCCTTGGACGCAATTCTGATTGTGCAACGCGGCGATACTTTGCGAGAGCTGACACTCGAATCTCATTTTACAGGTTACCGTCAAACCACCCTGAAGCCAGGGGAGTTTATTAGAGCGGTGAGAATTCCGCTGCCCGATCCTGCCCATGTATTTGCCGTGCATAAGATAAGTAAACGTAAGGAAGATGATATTTCCAGTGTGTGCATGGCTATTCATCTGCCTATGCTCGATAAGTGTGTTCACGATGCGCGTATCGCATTTGGCGGTATGGCAGCGACGCCCGTAAGAGCCAAGCAGGCGGAGCAGGCACTCAATGGAAAACCCTTCAGCGATGCCTCGGTCAAACTTGCTCAGCAGGCCCTGGCAGAGGAATTGAGTCCTATCACGGATGCCCGGGCAACAGCCGGGTATCGAATGCAGGTTGCTCAAAATCTATTGCAACGCGTGTTGCTGGATAGGGATGGCATATGAGCGAAATAGCCGGCGTATCCAAGCCACATGACAGCGCGACTGGACATGTCAGCGGTGATGCACTTTACGTTGATGATATTCGACCGGAGACGGGACAGTTGCATGTCGCAATCGGGCAGGCAAGTATTGCCCATGGTCGCCTCGTATCGCTTGACCTCAGTGAAGTAAAAAAAGCAGCTGGCGTGGTGGATGTTATCAGTCATGACGATTTAGCCCATGCCACTGATATCGGGCCTGTGTTCCCCGGGGATCCGTTGCTTGTGGATGAAACAATAGAATTTATGGGGCAAGCTCTCTTTGCAGTAGCCGCTGAGTCGCACAGGCAAGCACGTCAGGCTGCTTTGTTGGCTATTGTGGAATACGAGACAGCAGAAGCCAGGCTTACGCTTGAGGATTCTGTAGAGAACGAGTTCTTCGTTCGTCCTCCGCATCGCATGCAAAAAGGTGACTCGGCGACTGCGCTTAAGTCTGCCGCCCATCGTTTACAGGGTGAGTTGCTTATAGGGGGGCAGGAGCATTTTTATCTGGAAGGTCAGGTAGCGCGCGCGCAGCCTGATGAGCAAGGCGGTGTGACCATCTGGTCAAGCAATCAAAACCCGACCGAAACCCAGCACCTGGTTGCCAATGTCTTGGGTATCGAGATGAATCGCGTCAATGTCATTGTTCGTCGCATGGGCGGTGGTTTCGGTGGTAAGGAGACGCATGCTACACCCTGTGCAGCCTTGTCAGCGCTGTTCGCCCTGCGTCAGGGTGTCAGTGTGAGCTGTCGCCTCTCGCGCCGCGATGACATGATCATGACCGGTAAGCGCCATGGTTTTTTGAATCGCTATGATGTCGGTTTCGATGACAATGGCAGAATCGAAGCCATTAGCTATTTACTGGCCGGTCAGTGTGGCAATTCCCCTGATTTGTCCGATGCAATTGTCGATAGGGCTATGTTCCATTGTGATAACGCATACTATCTGCCTCATGTGACCATTGATGGTTTGCGCTGTAAGACCCACACGGTATCCAACACAGCATTCAGGGGTTTTGGTGGCCCGCAGGGTATGATGGCGATGGAGGCTGTCATTGATGAGATAGCCTTTGCTCTAGGTAAAGATCCTCTGGAAGTGCGCCGCATTAATCTCTACGGAACCGACAGCAGAAACATCACGCCCTATCATCAGAAAGTCGACACCTTTACGGTGCCCGTATTGCTGGATCAATTGGAACAATCTGCCTGTTACGCCAAGCGCAGGGCAGACATCAACGCGTTTAATGCGTCGAGTTCAGTGCATAAAAGAGGGATTGCTCTGACGCCTGTTAAGTTTGGTATCTCCTTCACTGTCAAACACCTCAATCAGGCCGCAGCGCTTATCCACATCTACTCTGACGGTAGCGTGCAACTGAACCATGGCGGCACGGAAATGGGTCAGGGTTTGATGGTTAAGGTTCAGCAGATAGTCGCGCAGGAGCTGGGCATGTCTCTAAGCCGAATTGCGGTCATGGCTACGCGCACGGATAAGGTACCCAACACCTCTGCTACGGCTGCGTCCTCCGGTACAGATCTTAACGGCATGGCAGCACTAAACGCAGCAAAGTCATTGCGCGGCCGCCTGGTGGAGTACTTGATTCAGCGCCATGGTGTAATGGAGCAGGCTATTAGATTTGCAGGCGATGCTGTGGTTGTCGCTGCTGACAAAATAAACACGGTTGTTTATACATGGCCGGAACTTGCTTCAGCAGCCTATAGAGATCGCATCCCGCTATCGGCAACAGGCTATTACCGAACCCCGCAGATTCACTATGACAGAGAGACTGCCAAGGGTCAGCCGTTTTACTATTTTGCCAATGGTGCTGCCGTGTCGGAAGTGCAGATTGATACCTTGACCGGAGAGACTAATTTAGTTCGTACAGACATCATCCACGATGTAGGGCGTTCAATTAATCCGGCCATTGATATTGGCCAGATAGAAGGTGGTTTTATTCAGGGCGCTGGCTGGCTCACGCATGAAGAGCTTTGTTGGGATGATAAGGGACGCTTACTCACTGACGGGCCTGCAACCTATAAGATACCGGCAATAGGTGACATGCCTGAACAATTTAATGTAGCCCTGCTGCAAGACAGTCCTAATGATGCTGCCACGGTGTTTCATTCCAAAGCGGTGGGTGAGCCTCCATTGATGCTGGCTATGTCCGTATTCGCGGCTATTCGTGATGCGATAGCAGCAACAGCTGAGCATCGTGTGTTTCCCAGGCTCAATGCCCCGGCCACACCTGAAGAGGTGTTGCGCGTCTGTACAGAAGTGCAACAAGCAGACGAACAATCCGGTTGAGTTGACTGATGCACTGGCTTGACGCTTTAAACAAGTATAAAAAAGATAATCAATCATGTGTATTGGTTGTGATAATCAGTGTGGATGGGTCTGCGCCGCGACCAGTGGGTACGCGCATGCTGGTTGGATCAGGTGATTGTTACGACACACTGGGTGGTGGAGCGCTGGAGTTGGAAGCCATCAGTCATGCAAGAGCATTGCTCGCCAGCGATGATCAGTCCAATACCATTAGTACACGCACAGTGCTATTAGGTGCCGATTTGTCGCAGTGCTGTGGTGGACGAGTCACACTGCTGTTTGATTGTCATAGAAAAAATCACTTCCGGTTGCACCTCTTCGGTGCCGGGCATGTAGCACAAGAGATCGCCAGAATTGCACTGAGGCTGCCGCTGGTTATAGATATTCATGATTCACGCAGCGACTGGTTGCTGCGTTTACGACAAGCTTTGCGCACGGGCCAAGACTCCCGACAAATGGGTACAGAACCATTACCCGGCTCAAGTGCAGAAACATCCTTATCCACCCATATACTGGATGCCGATGTATATTCAGCCGTACAGTCTTTTCCAGCTGGTGGCTTCTATCTGGTGATGACACACAGTCATGAGACTGATTTCGAGGTGGTGGAGGCCATACTATCGCGAGGTGATGCTGCCTATTGTGGATTGATTGCATCCAGGAGCAAGGCTGCGAAGTTTCGCCAGCGTCTTACGCGTAAAGGCTTTACCGCTGCTGAACTGAGTGGTCTTACTGCACCGCTTGGAGAAAATGTGCAGACAGGAAACACACCGATGGAGGTAGCGATTGCCGCCATGAGCGATGTGCTGACTACCAGACAACACCTTCTAAAGCAATTTACAGGCGCAGTGTCAGAAAGATGCTATTAGGATCTTCAATATAGTCGGCAAAGGGTTCACACTCGACAAAACCGAACTTCAGGTAGAGCTTGTGTGCCGATGCGAACTCCTCCATGGATCCCGTTTCCAGCGACAGGTGCTTGTAAGCGCGCTGTTTAGCCTCGTCGATGATCTGTTGCAGGATGCTCGATGCCACACCACGTCTTAGTTGATTAGCTGCAGTGCGCATGGACTTTATCTCTCCACTAGTACTGCTAAGCTCTTTAAGTGCGCCACATCCAAGTAGAGAATCGTTATCCCATGCGCACCAGAAGGTCACATCCGGCGCACGCAATGCCGGGAGATCCAATGCATGGGTGCTCTCCGGTGGAGAGGTCGCTTGCATATGCTCCAGATGCTCTTGCAACAGAGCTTTTATCTGTGACCCTTGCAGGTCATCTATTTTGATGTCCATATGGTTTTTGTATACGGGTATGGTTTAGGACGCTACCGTCAGGTTTTACGCCCGGCCTTGGGCTCGGTTATGTCATCTATTGATACCAGGTTCCAGGGCAACCCGGCTTGCCGGTAGATTCGCTTGTTCTTGTGAGGATAGTCGCCAACATCGTGTGCCAGGCGCTCACCAACAACGATACACCTGAGTGTTTCTGAACCGGTATTGATCATGGTATGTGCATCGCCGCCCTTGGGGTAGGCAATGAAATCGCCGGCTGCGATCTCGTGTTTCTGTTCGCCTATAACAACCGTGCCCGTACCTGACAATACATAGGTGCATTCATCCTCATGGTAATGCCTGTGGTACTCGGTAGATTCTTTACCGGCAGCTACCTCTATGATGTGGAAGCCAAACCCTGTCAGGCCTGTCATATCACCCAGTGATTTATTTATTCGCTGAGCATTCTCGTTAAGAAAGTGGGATTTAGACAAGCCCTCTTCGGCATCTATGTCAGCTTTTTTTAAAATTTGCGATGTCACGGTGAGTCCTCTAAAGATATCCCCAGCACACTGAGGTAGTTTAAGTGTTCTTTTCTATGGTGCGGCAATCAATTGCAGCAGGTTGTCTCGCCACTCTATCCAGCTGGCTGCATCGGCTGGCCATGTGGGTATAGTATCGCCTGCCGCTACTGCTTCTCCCAATGCACGTGGAACTAACTGCTCAATAAGCGCATTTGCTTGACCTGGATTTTGTTCTTTAGCCAAGAAGAATAGCTCGGCGTCCTGCAAACCTCTGTGCCATGCTTTGAGTCGCATTGAAGGAATGGGTCCTGGCACAGAAGGGTATCCAATCTTGGGCAGTTGCTTGCCCGGGTATACCAGGACACCATTGCCTACCCGATCGTCATCAGGCTTGTAACTGGGTTGTGCAAAGGGCAATTCATCGCTGCCCAGGTTAACAGCCCACATTAATTGGCCCTGAATACCATAACGTGCACCAATAACGCCCCAGCTGCGCATATCTGCACCCGGTAAATTTATACTATGTCCTCCGACGGCAGGGTGGCCGCTATGGTAGAACCATGTGCGCTCACCCGCGGACATGCGTTGAGATAAGAATTCGGTATTAGCTGCGTGCCCATTGGGTGCCCATAGACGCACCTTATTGATCAGCGTTGTGTCTGGATCATGCTGCCAGATAGTTGGATCGGAGTGACTTGTCCACAGCAGATCAATGCCTTCTGCTCCATTGTCAATTGCAAGCTGCACTTGTTGCATCGCGTTGTGCACGCGGCTTATGTATTGACGTCTCCCGGGTGCTGCTTCACTTTCATCGCTCGGCCCATCCACTTCGTCAAATACATAGGCAAAGTAGCGTGGCTGGGTCCAGCCGTGTTTTTCAACCTGTGCCGCCCAGCTTCCTGCCAGCTCAGTGAAACCAAGAATTTGTTGCCCAGTGAGTTCGTTTTCAACAGTTATGTCGTAGTCCTGCGACCAGGGTGTTCTCCACACACTCACTGCACTGTTGCTGCCTGTGCCTGTGTAGCCGAAATCGGCACTGAATAGTGTGCCTGTAAGTGAGGGGCCAAATGCTGCAGCGTAAGCCTGCCAGTCCTCTTCGGATTCAGGAGCATCGGGCGTTCGTTCTATGAACACCATGCGATGTTGATGTGCAATCTGCTGATAGCATTGAGCCATCTGCTGCCACTCAATAGAGCCTCGATTGTTACCTGCGCCTTCAAGCTTGTAAGCACGATAGACTTCACCCACAGCATCAATAGTGGGTTTATCGGGCAATGCAGCGTCTAAAAGCTGCAGCGTTATTGGCAATTGAATCTCACCTGCAGCGCTTCGCAAGTTGATGGTTTGCACATACTCGCCCACGTCTAGCTCAGCAGGCACATATATCTCAACCCAGACACTTTGATTGTTGGCTGGCCTAGGCAGTGCGATGTCGTTAAACAGCGGCGTCTTGTTATTGAAGCACCCATGCTGCTGTGGAATGAGAGCGTCCGGATATCTAGCGGGAAAGGGAAGCACCTTTGTGGCTGGTCCCCATTGGTAACCGGCGTTGTCCAGAGAGTGATAGTGTGCCTTGTAGATAGAAGTCTGCAATGGACTGCCTGCTACGTGGACTGAGACAGCTTCAGGCGACTTGCTACTTGCGCGGCGGATTATCAACTGTAAGGCGATGGTTTCGTTGCGTACCACCTGCCAAGTGAGGCGATCTTGCGATTCGCTATTTAGGTCAAACCGTGGGTGCTCTAACTGACTCTTTCCTGTACGCGTGATCCTCGCCATCTCACTGGCTGCGCACACAACGAGTCCATCAGGCGTATGCAGGCAGCTTTGATCGAATAGAGGTGTCGGTTTGTGTAAGAGCCCGGTGACTAACAGTAGCAGCAGCGGTAGCAGTAGAAGCAGCTGCCGCAGCAGGCGGTCACGTCGGGAGACGATAACGGGCATGGCTGCAGCTTAGCTTTTAGTTAAGGTTGCTGGCTAATTCACGCAAGGCGAACTTTTGTATCTTGCCCGTTGAGGTTTTAGGCAAAGGACCGAATACAACCGTCTTTGGCACCTTGAAGCGCGCCATGTTTTCCCGGCAATAGTTGATAATGTCGTCTTCGGTTGCTCCGTTGGTTTCATGCAGAGTGATGAATGCACACGGTGTTTCTCCCCATGTTTCATCCGGGCGTGCCACGACCGCCGCCTCAAGCACTGCCGGATGTCGATATAGGACCTCTTCGACTTCAAGGGTCGATACGTTTTCACCGCCGGAGATGATGATGTCTTTAGCTCGATCCTTTACCTCTATATAACCATCGGAATGTTGAACTCCAAGATCGCCCGTATGAAACCATCCACCCGCAAATGCATCCCGGGTTGCATCAGGGTTCTTCAGATAGCCTTTCATGACTGTGTTGCCACGAATCATCAGCTCACCGATGGTAGTGCCATTGTGAGGAACTGCCTGCATGCTGTCACTTTGTAAAATGGCAGCATCTTCCAGCGTCAGGTAGTGAACTCCCTGTCTTGCCATGCGCCCCGAACGCTGTTGCAATTCAAGATCCGGCCAATCATCCTGAGGAATGCAAACCGTGGCGGGTCCATAGGTTTCTGTTAAGCCGTACAGGTGAGTAACATTAAAACCGATGGCTTCCATCGATTCGATCACGGAGGAGGGAGGCGCGGCGCCGCCTGTTGCTATTTCAATATTCTGACAAGGTCTTCTTTGTATTTCTGCGGGGGCATTTGCAAGCATATTGAGCACAATAGGAGCACCACACATATGGGTAATGTCTTCTGTTTCGATCAATGAAAATATCAATGCAGGATCAACTTTGCGCAGACAGATGTGCGTACCCATTGCGGCAGTTATCGCCCAGGTAAAGGTCCAGCCGTCGCAATGAAACATGGGGAGTGTCCATAGGTAACGAGAGGAGTTGGATACACCCATGGTTGTCATGTTGCCAACCGCGTTGAGGTATGCGCCGCGGTGATGATATACGCAGCCTTTGGGATTACCGGTCGTGCCTGAGGTGTACAGCAGCGATATGGCCTGCCATTCATCGGTGACACCGTCGGGAACATTGTCTTCATCTCCTGTTTGCAGAAATGCTTCGTAATCCATTTCACCTATCAGCTCACCGCCTTCTGCTAGAGCATCGTCAATATCGATGACGAGGATTGATCGCTCGAGCAGAGCAAGAGCCTCCTTGATGGTCGGTGAGAATTCCTTATCGGTAATGAGAACCTTGGCTTCTCCATGATCCAGAATAAAGGCAAGGGTCGCGGCATCAAGCCGGATGTTAAGCGAGTTAAGTACTGCGCCTATAAGCGGTACCGCATTGTGGGCTTCCAGCATTTCTGGTGTGTTGGCACCCATAATGGCTACACAGTCTCCACGAACAACACCACGTTTAGATAATGCTGAACCTAGTTGTCGGCTGCGTTGCCAAAACTCTCGATAGTTGTAACGCCTGTCACCATGAACGATGGCTGTGTGTTCAGGCCTGACCTGAGCGGCGCGGCGCAGGAAGCTAACAGGTGACAAGGGTAGATAGTTAGCATCAGAGCGGTCTAGGTTTGATTCGAAAATGGACACGGTTGCTCCAGGAGGTCGAGATGAATTGTTCATGGGCCTTGGCCCGCACAGCTTCTTACTGGTAGTTGCTGGTGATAATAACTCATGCATCGAGTTGATTCGCTTGAAATCAGGTTTAGTCGTACACTGGTTGCGACGTTCTCAAGCCTGGCTGACCTATGACTCAAATCACCTCTCATATTCTAGATACATCCCGTGGCAGACCAGCCGAGGATGTACTCATTACATTAATGCAGCAAAAAGGGGATGATTGGTTGATGCTCGGCTCTGCCAGTACCGATGCCGATGGCAGAGTGGCAGATTTTATCGGCTCCGATGATGTGCTTGATGCAGGGATTTACAAGCTGACCTTCTACCTTGCTGCTTATTATGAAACCTTGTCGCAGCCATCCTTTTATCCCTACGTCGAGGTGGTTGTAGATATTGAAGGCGATGGACAGCATTATCATGTGCCGCTGCTGCTCAACCCGTTTGGCTATACGACCTACCGCGGTAGTTAGGAGGAATGGCAGGCCCGCTTACTGAGCCGGGTGAACCTTTTGCCAATGTCGCGCAATGTCTATGCGTCGCGTAGTCCATACCCGGTCGTGGCTGGCAACATAGTCCAGGAAGCGTTCAAGTGCAGCAGCGCGCCCTGGCCGTCCTGCCAGTCTTGAATGCAACCCAACAGACATCATTTTCGCTCGACCCTTTAAGCCTTCCTGATGCAACAGATCGAAACTGTCTTTCAGATAGGTAAAAAACTGATCACCACTGTTGAATCCTTGCGGTGTAGCAAAGCGCATATCGTTTGCATCCAGGGTATAAGGCACCATGAGTTGCGGCCCGTGTGCGCTCTTGCGCCAGTAAGGTAGTTCATCTGCATAGGTGTCAGCGCAGTATTCAAAGTTTGCATGCGAGGCACACAGATCCTGCGAGTACTCTGACGTACGGCCAATGTATAAACCGTTAGGCTGTTGGCCCGTCACTTCAGTGTGCAGTTTGATGGCCTGAACCAGATGTTCAGCTTCAGCGTCTTGGCTGAAGTCCTTGTAGTCAATCCATTTCAAACCATGACTGGCAATCTCCCAACCTGATTGCTGCATCGCTGATACAGCCTCCGGTACCCTTGCCAGTGCGGTGGCCACACCGAAAACAGTAACCGGCATAGCTCTATCGGTGAATAGGCGATGCAGACGCCAGAATCCGGACCTTGCGCCAAACTCGTAGATGGATTCCATGTTCATATGACGCTGGCCGGGCCAGGCTGCTGCGCCAACTATCTCAGATAGAAATGCTTCGGAGGCAGGATCCCCGTGCAGGATATTGTTTTCGCCTCCTTCCTCTACATTGATTACAAATTGCAGCGCTATGGCGGCATCATCGGGCCAGAGCGGATCTGGAGTATGTTGGCCGTAACCGATCAGGTCGCGCGGATATTGCTGTTCCATGGGTCATCACTGTGGTTGTTCAGTGATAGAGAATAAACCATCAGGCAGGGGGAATAGTCGATTAGCGCACAATCGAAAAGCTGATTTCCGGGCGGGGGCCGACTCTGGGTGACAGGTTAAGAACGCTGAAAGAGTTGAGATTGACTTGTCGATTAGCCTGAAGGTCATCGAGGATCGAACGTGCAAATTGATCTGCCCATTCGGGTAATTCGCCAAACATCATGAATTGAGAAAATACAATTGTCAGATCGTCATCGTTGGCACGGTCACCGAACCAGGCGAGGTAAGCCTCGCTGAATAGTTTGAACTCGCTAATTTGTAGCAAGCTTGCTGCTCTGGAAATTGTATGCATAAGGCCGTTTCTCAGTACGTTTTTATTACCTTGCTCCAATGGCTCCTAAGCCAACCCGTTTCGCAAATCAAGTGTCGATTAGTCGACTGTTAAATTTACGTCAACGTCCCCTGAGACGCTGATTGGTACGAATCGTTCGATGTTCAATCCTAACGGCAGCATTGCAATGCTCCTTACCAGAAAATAGCAGTTCTGATCGGTATTGTGTATCCCCGCAAATCTTCACCATGAAGTATTACTAAAAAAATTGTAAATGTCCGCAAATTTTATCGAAGGCTGGATAGTTATAAGCAGTGAATCGTTAGCCAAGCGTTCTCTTTAACGTCTAACAACGCAGATTCAACTTGTCTACTGGTTCCGCCAAACAGCTCTACCAGTGCACGAAACAAATTTGTCTCAGGCGTTTCTCCAGCCACGCATATCCCCACGCAAACTAAATCATTGGATCTGACAAGTGCAAGCTGAAGTGGACAAGAGCACACAGTAGTCTGCTGCAGCTCAACGACTGCCTTGCATAGAGTAATAGTCTGCAACAACAGGGATACTTGCAATATGAACATATCAACCATCCGGTAATGGATAAGTTGTCTCAACGAGTCGAAATAAACGTGAATCCATTCACAGTTATTTTTCACGTAATGTCAGGGCTCTCCTGTTAAAAGATCAGTGTTGCTCTAAAACCAAACATCTTACTTATTTAAAATCAGTAAGTTGTTGGTTATATTTAGAATTTTTATTAATCTGCCTTCCTAAACTGCCGTCATTAACCCGTCAGCATCGGCGCGTTTATAGGTGCGGTGCTTACGATAGACTGCAGCCTGTCCGGTGATTGAGCTTTGCCAAAAGAGCAGAGCCTGCATTGGATTGTTACAGGGGTGGGAGTAATCCCGCAGAAGAAACGTGAATTGGCAGTGACGAGTGGAGCACATTGCGGGTAATGCAAGCCGCAATCTCGTTAATGACTTGTCTGCTTAGTCGATATCACGACAAAGCACGGTCCTGCGACCGTTGGGGATGATTGATGTTGAGCGCAATAATAAAAAAAAGCGCGCTGGTCGGTGTGTTGGCATTTCTTGCTGCAGCCACACCAGCCGTGTTGGCGGAAAAAACATACTTTAGTGTGCCGCAACAGTTGCAAGATAATTTGTCTATACAAGCAAATTGCCAACGGCCTGATCACCGCACTCTGGCAGCGATACTGCCAGTAGCAACCGACCATGGCAGTTATGCCAGCGGCATTGTATTCGACGATAACCGAGTTCTTACTGCAGCTCATGCAGTTCAGGGCGGCGCGCAATTCTACGTGCGTGTGTCGAACGAATTTTTAAAGGCTGACCTGCTTCTGGTTGATCATCTTAATGATCTTGCAGTGTTGGCAGTTGATACTCAAATGATCGAACCTATACATATTGCCGGATTCGCGCCTATAGAGTCACAAGCGGTATGGGCAGTGGGTTATCCAAGAGCCCAAGCGATGACAACATCGACTGGTGTATTTCAGCGAGACCGTGAAGGCGCATTGCACACCAGTGCTTCAATAGATTCCGGGCAATCCGGTGGTGGTCTGCTGTCTTGTCAAAATGGTAGCTGGCAGCTGCTGGGCATGTTGCGCGGCTATGGTGCCTACCTTGAAGGCGATGCCTATGTAAAACTTGAAAACCATTCCGTTTCGGTGGCAGCAGCAACTATCAATGAGTTTCTTCGCACCAGCTATTAACGCTATACCTGGAGTGCGAAATTGGCTATTAGTGTCTTTGATTTGTTCAAGAGCGGAATTGGTCCCTCGAGTTCTCACACGGTGGGTCCGATGGTTGCAGCTCGCCGCTTTGCTATTGCACTGTCAACTTCCGATCAACTCAAACAGATAGTTAGATGTAAGGTTGAGTTGTTCGGTTCCTTAGGTGCAACCGGCAAGGGTCATGGTAGTGACAAAGCCATCTTATTAGGTCTGGCGGGAGAACATCCCAAGAGCGTGGACGTTGATCTAATTCCAGCGCAATTGTCCGGTATCAGAGAGAAACAACAGATCAGGCTTGCAACTGATCATGTGATAGGTTTTGATGAAGCAAAAGATCTGGTCATGCATAAACGGCGTGCATTGCCGTTTCATCCCAATGGCATGACATTCACAGCGTTTGATGCTGATGGCACCAACCTCTACCAGAGAACCTACTATTCTGTGGGCGGCGGTTTTGTGCTTGACGATGAAGCAGCGGATGGTGAGCCCGTGGTTAAGGCAGATGACACTGAGGTTCCCTATTTATTTACCACAGGTGATCATCTGCTGCAGTTATGCGCAGAGCATCAATTGAGTATTAGTGAGTTAATGATGCGCAACGAATGCGCCTGGCGTAGTGAAGAAGAAGTACGTGCCGAGTTACTAGCATTATGGCAAGTCATGCAAGACTGTGTTCAGCGCGGTTGTCATGAATCAGGCATTCTGCCAGGTGGTATGAAGGTCAAACGAAGGGCCGCCGAACTGTATCAATCACTGAGCAGACACCCTGAAGCTGCGCTCTGCGATCCACTGACAGTAATGGATTGGGTTAATCTTTATGCATTGGCAGTTAATGAAGAGAATGCAGCGGGCGGACGTGTGGTTACCGCACCAACCAATGGTGCCGCGGGCATTATTCCAGCTGTGCTGCATTACTATCACAGGTTTGTTGCCGGTAGTTGCGATGATGGTATTGTGGATTTCTTGTTAACTGCAGGTGCTATAGGTATTTTGTATAAAGAAAATGCCTCGATTTCCGGTGCGGAGGTAGGCTGCCAGGGAGAGGTGGGATCGGCGTGTTCTATGGCTGCGGGGGCACTAGCTGCTGTCATGGGAGGTACACCGGAACAGGTCGAGAACGCGGCCGAAATCGGTATGGAACATAATCTTGGATTAACTTGCGATCCTGTTGGTGGGCTGGTGCAAGTACCTTGTATAGAAAGAAACGCAATGGGTTCAGTCAAGGCCATCAATGCATCACGAATAGCGTTACGAGGTGATGGAACCCATTTTGTGTCGCTGGATAAAGTTATCAAGACTATGCGCGATACCGGTGCCGACATGAAAACCAAGTACAAGGAAACGGCACGGGGTGGTCTGGCAATAAATGTCATTGAAGTGCCGGTTAGTTTTCCTGATTGCTAACTAGTATTAGCGCAAAATAGCTACTGGTTTTGCACAGGCTTCATTGCACTCTTGAGCCTTACTGTATGATCGAATAATTCAGCTACAGATAACTGCAGTTGTTGTTATCCTGTGCCTGCCTATCCGTATTTTACAGACTCCACTAAACACATGAATTCACTAGCCATTGCACTGCACGGTATAGCCGCTGCAATCTGGATAGGCGGTATGTTTTTCGCCTACATTGTTCTTAGACCTGCACTGGGTAGCGTCGAACCGCCACAGCGGCTTACCCTTTGGGCTGGCGTATTCAAGCGCTTTTTCCCATGGGTTTGGATGGCAGTTATTGTTCTTTTGATCAGTGGCTATTGGCTGATATTCAAAGCATTTGGTGGTTTCGCCGGCAGTCCGGTTTACGTACACATCATGCATTTGCTTGGATTGATCATGATGGCGTTGTTCGCGTATTTGTATTATCTGCCCTACGTTTCATTAAAGCGCAACGTAGAAGAACAGGACTGGCAGGCAGCGGGCACAGCGCTTGGCAGAGTCCGGCACATTGTGCTGGTCAATCTGGTTCTCGGTCTGCTGCTACTCGCAATTGTTTATGCCGGGCGCTATGGGTTGTTCAGCTAGATTTTTACATAGGCCACGCCTATGTAAAATTGAGAAAAAAACAACTTTATCTATGCAGTCGACTGGTTCATAGTACCGGTCCAATTAAACACTCAACTTCAACACTTCAAAGAGGTCAGGAAATAATGGGACATGACGACAAAATCACGGGAGATGTGAGTAAGTGCCCAGTGATGGGTGGCCATACATCTGCCAGAAGTGCCGCAGATCTGAATTGGTGGCCTAACAAGTTGAATCTGAAAGTTCTTGAGCAGAATCCGGCTTCGCGCAACCCACTGGGTGAGCAATTCGATTATGCAGATGAATTCAAGAAGCTGGATTTCACTGCACTCAAGAAAGATCTTCACGATCTGATGACGGATTCTCAGGACTGGTGGCCAGCTGACTACGGTCACTACGGACCTTTCTTCATTCGTATGGCATGGCACAGCGCAGGCACCTACCGCACCTTTGATGGACGTGGCGGAGCGGGCACAGGTTCGCAGCGCTTTGCACCTTTGAACAGCTGGCCTGACAACGTAAACCTGGATAAGGCGCGTTTACTTTTATGGCCAATCAAGCAGAAATATGGACAGCAGATTTCCTGGGCCGACCTGATGATCCTGACAGGTAATGTTGCCCTGGAATCGATGGGTTTCAAGACCTTCGGTTTCGGTGGCGGCCGAGAAGATATCTGGGAGCCTGAAGACGATATCTATTGGGGGCCGGAAAGTGAATGGCTCGCCGATGAACGCTACACGGGCGAGCGAGAGCTGGAAAACCCACTGGGTGCTGTGCAAATGGGATTGATTTATGTCAACCCGGAAGGCCCCAATGCCAACGGTGATCCTCTTGCTTCAGCCCATGATATTCGCGAGACCTTTGGCCGCATGGCGATGAACGACGAAGAAACAGTGGCACTCATAGCCGGTGGGCACACCTTCGGTAAAGGTCATGGTGCTGCTGACCCGGATAAGTATGTTGGACCGGAGCCTGAGGGCGCGAGCCTCGAAGAGCAGGGCCAGGGTTGGAAGAATACCTTCGGTACCGGTAATGCTGGCGACACTATCGGAAGCGGGATGGAAGGGGCGTGGACGTTCAATCCGACTCGCTGGGATAATGAGTACTTCGATATCATGTTTGCACATGACTGGAAACAGTCAAAAACACCTGCTGGCGGAACGCTCTGGATCCCGACCGACGAATCAGTGCACGACAAGGTGCCTGATGCACATGATCCATCCAAGTCACACGCACCGGTGATGTTCACTTCTGATCTGGCTTTGAAAATGGATCCGATCTATGGACCTATCTCCAAGCGTTTTCATGAAAACCCTGAGGAGTTTGCTGATGCGTTCGCCAGAGCATGGTACAAGCTGACCCATCGTGACTCAGGACCAATTGGTCGACTGCTCGGGCCGGAAGTTCCGACTGAGCCATTGTTATGGCAAGACCCTCTTCCAGCTGCACCTTCTGATCTGATCTCTGAAACTGATGCTGCTGAGTTGAAAGCCCAGATCCTTGCATCAGGCTTGTCCATTTCGCAGTTGATATCAACTGCCTGGGCGTCGGCTGGCACGTACCGCGGTACCGATATGCGTGGTGGAGCCAATGGTGCTCGAGTTCGTCTGGCGCCGCAAAAGGATTGGGAAGCCAACAGCCCTGCTGAGCTTGCAACCGCGCTACAAACACTGGAAAAAGTGCAGACAGGATTTGCTAAGCCCGTTTCGCTTGCAGACGTCATTGTCCTGGGAGGGTGTGCAGCTGTTGAAGCGGCAGCCAAGAACGCAGGTCATAGCGTTGAGGTGTCTTTTGTTCCCGGGCGTACAGATGCAACGCAAGAGCAGACTGATGTAGAGTCGTTCGCTGTGCTTGAACCTGCTGCTGACGGGTTCCGTAATTACCTGAAGAAGGGCCATGCCAGAACGGCAGAGGAGCTGCTGGTAGACAAGGCAAACCTTATGACATTGACTGCCCCTGAAATGACTGTGCTGGTTGGTGGAATGCGTGTGCTCAATGCTAATACAGGGCAATCGTCTGTGGGTGTACTCACAAGCAACACTGACGCTTTGAGCAATGACTTCTTCGTTAATCTCATGGACATGAATACACAGTGGAAAAAGGTGTCAGATACAGTCTATGAAGGTACGGATCGCAAGAGCGGTGACGTGAAGTGGACGGCCTCTGCAGTAGACCTGGTATTTGGATCCAACTCAGAATTGCGCGCGTTGTCTGAAGTTTATGCAAGCAGTGATGCTGAGCAGCGATTTGTAAATGATTTTGTCGCTGCATGGACCAAAGTAATGAACCTTGATCGTTTTGATGTTGCATGAACCTGCGATAAGTTGAAGCCGAAGCCGGCTAATAACTAAGCGTTGTTCACATGACCCCGGTCGTTGCTTTTTCGCAGCGATCGGGGTTTTTCGGTTTTAGGATACATTCGTGAATCTGAGAGATTTAAATTACCTGGTTGCTGCTGCCGAGACCGAGCACTTCGGTCGGGCGGCTGAGCGTTGCCATGTCAGCCAACCAACTCTGAGTGGGCAAATCAAAAAGCTGGAGGACACGCTCGGACTTATCCTGTTTGAGAGAAGTCATCGCGCTGTTGTGCTCACTGATGCTGGGCGTGAAATAGCAGCGCACGCGCGAAGAATACTCAACGAAGTGGCAGATCTTGAATCGATGGCACTGAGTCGTCAGGATCCGTTGACGGGTGATTTACGCGTTGGAATTATTCCAACTTTATGCGCTTACCTGCTGCCGCATCTATTGCCTATACTGCAGCAGCGCGTCCCTGATTTGCATCCCGTTTTATTTGAGGAGACGACGGCGCGATTGCTGGATCGCCTGCATAAGCATGAAATTGATGCGGCATTGGTGGCGACGATTCACGAAGAAGAGGGCCTCATTGATCAGCATTTATTTGATGAGCCGCTTTGGGTGGCAATACCAGCCAAACATGAGATGTCTACTCGTAAGGCTATCGATCAGAGTGATTTAAACAATATGCCGCTGCTGCTGCTCGATGAAGGGCATTGCCTGGCTGATCGTGTGAGAGAGATATTTGCTCTGAAAGCTCCTCAGGGAGGCAGCGCCGATCTCAGAGCTACCAGCCTTGAAACCTTGTTGCAGTTGGTGAGCGCAGGGCAGGGAATAACCCTGGTACCACGATTGGCTGTGGAGCATTCCCGTGCGGCTGGGAGCGGATTGCATTTTGTGCCGTTGGATATGCCCCAGGGGCATCGTAAGATTAGACTGATTTATCGACGTTCAACGAGCCGTAAGCCTGCGCTGGAAGCATTGGGAAGTGCCGTGCGAGAATCGGTAGAGGCGGTCGGGTTTGTTGATCAATAAGCGCTGAAGGTGCCAATTTCCTGACATTTATCGGGCCGTTCGGATGGTTTAATCCAACGTTTCGACGCAGCTACATGACAATGTTAGTAGATACTGGCGAGAATGTGAGTTTATTCACCCTGAACCCCCTGAATTTCAGTTTCGTTTAAGCCTGGTTCGTTACTGTTTCGGCGAGATGTCGAGAGATCGGGCTATTGTTCGGACTAGGAAAAAAATCTACCTTACCCACTGCGGCTGAAGCGTTGCCTGGCCGAGCCGAGCCTATGCCAGTGCCAGCTCGCAACATCGTAACGGGTAATCCCATGCTTGGCCCTTATCCGGAGCATCTGCAGCAATGCGTGTTCGGTATGGGGTGTTTTTGGGGTGTAGAGCGTCTGTTTTGGGCTCAGGAAGGCGTTTTTTCTACCGCCGTGGGATATGCCGGTGGCCTTACTCCCAACCCGACCTATGAAGAAGTGTGCTCAGGTGGCACCGGTCATAATGAGGTAGTACTGGTCGTATACGATCCCGCAGTAGTGAGTTTCGAGCGTTTGCTGACTATGTTCTGGGAGTCACACGATCCCACCCAGGGGATGCAGCAGGGCCCTGATAGGGGAACCCAGTACCGATCGGGCATTTACACGTACACGCAGGAGCAGATGCAAGCTGCAGAACTGAGTAAAAAGCAGTTTCAGGCGGCATTGGCAGAACGAGGCTTTGGTGCTATCACCACTGAGATTCTTCCGGCTCCAGAGTTTTTCTTTGCTGAGGATTACCACCAGCAATACCTGCAGAAGAATCCTGGTGGCTATTGCAGTATGCGAGGCACAGGTGCCAGTTGTGTGCTGCCCGAGCCGGCTGTCACAAGCAACTCCATCGTTGTGGATGCATGATGAATCCACCAGAATCCCTATACACAGTACCTTTTGATAGCAGTTTTTCAATTGCAGACTGTTCAACCGAGCCTCCAGACGATACGGCTGGTAAGAAATCACTGGAAAAGCAGCTTGCTCAGTGCGTTGCTCAAATTAGCGAGCTGCAGCGCAAGCTTTACGCTGACAACCGCTACAGCCTGCTGCTGATTTTTCAGGCCATGGATGCTGCCGGTAAGGACGGCACAATCAGAGCTGTGATGAGTGGCGTCAACCCGGCTGGGTGTCTGGTGTCATCATTTAAATCCCCGTCCAATGAAGAGCTGGAACACGATTGGTTGTGGCGAACCACCCGTCGTTTACCTGAGCGCGGGCATATCGGGATTTTCAATCGCAGCTATTACGAGGAAGTACTGGCCGTGCGGGTGCATCCAGAATACCTGGCCAACCAGCGTCTGCCTGAACACGGCCATGACGGCCTGTGGGCCGAACGATTTGAATCTATTCGCGAGCATGAAAAACACTTGTCTCGAAATGGCACCGTCGTACTGAAGTTCTGGCTCAATGTGTCGAAAAATGAGCAGAAGAAGCGGTTTTTAAAACGGCTGACGACACCTGAGAAATACTGGAAATTTTCTAAAAGCGATCTCAGCACCCGTGCGCGCTGGGACGACTATATGCAGGCTTACGAAAGTCTGTTGAACGAAACATCAACGGCTCACGCGCCGTGGTTTGCAATTCCAGCAGACGATAAGCGCTATATGCGCTTAACCGTTGCTAGAACTATCCTGGATACCTTATCGCAGCTTCCGCTGCGTTATCCAGAGAAGAGTGGGGCTGAAATAGCCCTGTTTGAAGAACATATATCTCACCTCAATGGTGAGACTTAGTAGAACCAAGAGCCTTACAAGCTCAAAGTGGTCAATGTTTTGCGTAACACTGAGTAAAGATTGGGTTTGAGAACCGGGGGAAGCAAATGAAACAATGTGATGTAACTGAATTTGACACACTAATACCTTTGTCGGAGGCGCTAACCGTTTGTGCGACCATCGACGAATCAGGTCGCGAGCAAATTGTTACCGATTTCATGATGCGTCGCGCTTGCGAGCAGATGGAAGGTGATCAGATATGGCCGTTTTCAGGCGGTAGTCTTTGCCATGGATACACACAGCGCTCCACCAAAGGAGCTGACATTATTCCCTTCAATTAGTATTTTTTGAAATAGGACAATAGTGCTCTGTGAGGTAGGACTCGATCTTCCCCGGTTATCCTGCCAACTGATTTAGCTCACCAACTGATTCATCTCGAAAATCGGCAGTAGTATCCCCAGCACTATTGTCAGCACTACCCCTCCCATTATCAAAATCACGACCGGTTCGAACAAACCCAGGAAAATAGCCATCAGAGAACTGAGTTCTCTTTCTTGATGGTTGGCAGCTTTTTCGAGCATGCTATCCAGTTGGCCTGACGACTCGCCACTGGCAATCAAATGCAGCAACATAGGCGGAAAATAGCCGGTTTTCTCTAGCGCTGCACTCAGCGTTGATCCCTCTCGAACCTGTGCCGCTGCAGCCTGTACAGCCTTACGCATGGGCCTGTTGGTAATAACTTGTGCACCAATATCCAATGCTTCCAGCACGGGAACGCCACTGGCAGCAAGGATGCTCAATGTGCGCGCAAACTGTGCAGTGTTAAACCCTCTTATCAGACGTTTGAAAAGAGGCAGTTTAAGCAGAATTCCGTGCACCTTGGTCTTGAATGCCTCACCTCGCATGGCCCGCTGAAAGAGAACGAATGCAACAAAAGCAACACCAGCTACGACCAGACCCCATTGCCTGACGAAAGCACTTGCTGCCAACATCAACTGAGTCAGTGTGGGTAGTTCCTGGTCCATCCCATCAAACACCTGAACCACTTGAGGAACCACATAGGCAAGCAGGAAGCTGACTATCAGGATGGAGGCAAATACCAGCATGCTCGGATATATCAGCGCCTTTTTTATCGTTGCGTTAGCGGCTTGCCGTTCTTCGGTGTAGTCCGCTAGTCGTTCCAGAACCGCATCAAGATGACCTGATTGTTCACCTGCCGAAACGGTTGCCTGATAGATCTCTGGAAATACTTTGGGATAGTCTGACAATGCCGAAGCAAAACTATGACCTTCAAGTACCTTTGCTCTAACGGATAGCAGCAAGGATTTGATGCGTTGTTTTTCGGTTTGTCGGCTAACGGCGGACAGAGATTCTTCCAGGGGTGTTCCGGCCGCACTCAAGGTTGCGATCTGGCGGGTCAGCAGTGCCAGATCATTCGTTTTTATACCGCCGCGAAAGGTGGGTGTCTGACTACCTTTGTTGACGCCTTTACTCTTGTCGCGACCTGAGGTCTCGGATACTTCGAGTGGAGTCAGACTTTGTTTTCGCAGAAGTTGTCGAGCAAGTCTGGCGGTGTCAGCTTCGAGCACTCCTTTTTTTTCACGACCACGCGCGTCCAACGCGAGATATTCATACGCGGCCATTAGCCTTCTCGTGTCACTCGCAAGACTTCTTCAAGAGAGGTTTTTCCCTCAATGACCAAACGCATTCCGTCTTCGGTGATGCCGGGGCTCTGTGTACGTGCATAGCGTTCGATATCATGCTCAGATTCACCATCATGAATCATGGTTCGCATGGACTCATCGACTGCCACAACTTCATAGATACCCTGCCGCCCTACGTAGCCCGTATGCCCACAGCGTTCGCAGCCGTGAGGCTCACAGATTTGCTGCACTTGTGACACCGTCTTTTTTAATGACTTGAGTTCTGCATGGGTAGGAGTATGTGCACGCTTACAGTCAGGACAGAGCAGCCTGACCAGTCGCTGGGCGACCAGTCCAACCAGACTGGATGAGAGCAGGAATGGCTCAATGCCCATGTCACGAAGACGCGTCACCGCTCCAATGGCCGTGTTGGTGTGCAAGGTGGAGAGAACCAGATGTCCGGTTAATGATGCCTGAACTGCAATTTCTGCGGTCTCCATATCACGTATCTCACCGACCATGACGATGTCTGGATCCTGGCGCAAGATTGCTCGCAAGCCACGTGCGAAGTCCAGTTCAACCTTGTTGTTGACCTGAGTCTGTCCGATACCGTCAATATAATATTCAATAGGATCTTCAACGGTTAGGATAGAAAACCGGCTTGTATTAAGTTTGGCTAGCGATGCGTAGAGAGTAGTGGTCTTACCCGAACCGGTGGGACCGGTGACCAGAATGATGCCGTGTGAGAGTGTGAGACTTCGTTGCAGTGATTGCAGGGCACCCCGAGGCATGCCAAGTTGTTCCAGATCAAGTCGTCCAGCTTGTTTGTCGAGCAAACGCAACACAATGCGTTCACCATGACCTGAGGGAAGTGTGGAAACCCGGACATCGACGGGGCGTCCGGCCACTATCAATCCGATTCGCCCATCCTGTGGTAATCGCCTCTCGGCAATATCCAGTTTGGCCATGACCTTGAGCCTTGAAATAATCAAAGGCGCAATGGCTCTGGGTGGTTCCAGCAGCTTTTGCATAACCCCATCGACTCGATATCTGACGGCCAGTCGCTTTTCGAAGGGTTCGATGTGAATATCTGATGCTTGCTTACGCACCGCTTCTGTCAGCATCGCATTGATCAATTTGATTACCGGTGCATCGTCGGTGGATTCGAGCAGATCTTCTGGCTCAGGCAGTGCATCTGCGAGCTGTGCCAGATCAAGATCATCCCCGAAGTCATCCATGATATCGATTGCCTGACCTGTTTCACCTTCATAATGTCGGGTTAGTCTTGCATCGAAATCATCGGGCGAAACCGGTTCGAGCGTCAGCGATTGTCCAGCTTTGCGGCGAGCTTCACTCAGCGCATTGAGCCCAACACCTGGTCGGTGCACCAGCATAAGATCACCGCTGCCGTTGCGCTCGAGTAGCACGCCATGGCGTTTGGCGAATGTGTAGGGTAAGTCGGTGTACGACAGGGAAGAGCCTCTGCGCAGTTTGTTAAGCTCGGCAGGGCTTGTAACCTCATCGTCGAGCAAGGTCGGCGCATCGTTGGCCGCATCCTCGTCTCGAGGTTCACCTACATCAATAAAGTCAGCTGGAGAGACCACCGGTTAATTCGTGTTCGTGTTTATCCCACGAGACAATGCATCGATTGGGCCGTCCGCGCCCAGATCATCGCCATTCGTTGGGATGTTAAGTTCAAGTCCGGCTCTTGCTGGTAGCCCTGAGTTTTCTGGCTCGAGAAGACTATCAGCATTGGAAGTCGGCACGATGGTATTGAATTGGCTTGCTGAGTTGTCCACGCGTTTTCCATCGAGATATAAATGGAGCTCTGGCAATGCGGGCCGGGGCAACTGCGTAAGGTCTTGCTGATCAAACAGTCCCAGCTGCGCTTCGCGCAGGTCATCGTATTTACTACGGCTATAGTAATCGGCTGTCTCGGGGTCGCGCAGAATAGTTGGGTGTAAAAATACCATCAGGTTACGCTTGCTTTTACTGCCGGTTCGATATCGAAACAGGCTACCTAACAAGGGAATATCACCCAGGAATGGAACCTTGTCTCTGGTGTCGCTTATTTTGTCGTCGATCAATCCCCCGAGCACCAGCGTCTGCCCATCTTCAACCAGAACGGTTGTCTTGATGGAGCGCTTGTTGGTGGTGATGTCGGTAGCCCCGGTTACAGCGGTGCTGCTGACATCGGATACTTCCTGTTCTATCTCCATCTTGATGTTATCGCCCTCATTGATTTGAGGTCTAACCTTCAGGCTAATACCAATGTCCTGACGTTCGATGGTTTGGAACGGATTGTTGTTGGAAGCTGAGAGCTGTTGACCAGTCACAAAAGGCACATTCTGACCGACTACGATTTCTGCTTCCTGATTGTCCATGGTGACCAGGGTAGGGGTCGATAGAATGTTGTTATCGGAATCTGATGCGATGGCCGAGAGTAAAATACCAAAATCGATTCCACCGGAGCCGAAGCGCCCAAGCGCTAGAGACAAGCCGTTGCTTAGACTCGCGCCCTGGCTTGCAATAGTGCCGACTAAAGCCTGCGTTGCGCCGCCCAGATTAGTATAGGCTGCCGGGCGGTTGTCGCCAGAACCATCGACTGCAAAGTTGACGCCCAGCTGAGAACTGTTTGTTGTAGACAGCTCCGCTATTATCGCCTCAACGAGGACCTGCGCGCGTCTTATATCCAGTTGTTCAACAACGGCAAGAATACTTCGCATTTCATCAGGTGGTGCCGTAATAATGAGCGCGTTGGTATCTTCGTCCGCCTGAATATCAACATTCGGCCGGTCATTTTCCTGTGTAGCGCGTCGGATCAATGATGCGGTTGGCACTTGCGGCGCCTGTGGAACTGCCACGCCATTGGCATTGACAGTGGGGGCAGGAGAGGCAGCTGTTGATCCGGCTGCCGAATCGTCGCTAGAGGAGCTTGTCCCCACCTGTGCCTGACCAGCAGATACTCCTGTGAGGATAGCCAGAAGATCAGCGGCATTGGCGTAGCGTAAATAAATTACCCGGGTATTGCCACCTGACTCAACTGGTGTGTCCAGATTGGTGATAATGCCCCGCATCCGAGTCCGGGCAGTCTGATCACCACTGAGTAGTATGCTGTTAGTACGTTCATCGGCAGCAAATCGCACAGAGCCAGGTGTTCCATCGATCTGGCCACCGCGACTCTGTAATGACTGCATGATGCGAATGATCTCACTGGCCGAGGCATGCCTCAATTGCACCAACTCAACTTCATCGTTATCGGGTCTATCAATACCGGAAATGATGGTCGTGAGTCGTCCAATATTGGATGCCCGGTCGGTCACGATGAGCGTATTTGTGGCTGCATACGCGGCCAGGTGACCTTGCTGAGGGACCAGGGGGCGCAGAATCGGTACAAGCTGTGCGGCGGGAACATTCTGAACCTTGATTACCTGCGTTACCAGTTGATCCGAACTGCTCTGATCATTGCTGTAAGCCGGAACGGGTCCCTGCTTGGCATTAACATCGGGAACAATCTTGATCAGATCACCGCTTGGCACAGCTGCATATCCGTGAACCTGCAGAACTGACAGGAACGTCTCGTAAAGCTCATCAGAATTCAGTGGGGTTGAGGAAATCACCGTAACTCTTGCTTTTACGCGAGGATCTACAACGAAATTGCGACCGGATTGGCGCGATACGGTCTGAATAAGCGAGTGAATATCAGCGTTTTTCAGATTCAGCGTAAACGTACCTTCCTGTGAAAAAACAAGCGCTGAAAATCCAAGCGCCACGCAGAGGGTGAGGCCAGGTAGAGCTATCTGGAACAAACGTTTAATCATTATCATCGTGGGTAGTCGCTGTCCCCAAAGTGTAGCTGGTAAATTGCAATGTCTTCGTGGCCATTGGGATAGTGCGCTACTGCGCAAGCGAGATGGAAATTGGCACTTCGATGCCATCACGCAGTATGACAACTTCAAGGTTTTCTGCTTTCACAGCATTGCGCAGAGCACGAATGCCCTGTTTTTGACTATTCAACTGTATGTTGTTTACCCGAGTGATAACGTCACCGGCCACTATGCCCTGAGCTTCGAGTATCTCAGGATTCTGTTTAGGCGTTATGCGATAACCAACCAACTTGCCGTTTTCCTGATAGGGCTCTGCCGCCACTACGCGACCTAGCATCGAAGGGTTGCGTGCCAGGGTGTCGCGCAATTCGCGAGGATTTGAAGGCAGCTCTATGGGTTGTCCAGCATTCTGTTGAGACTGATCCGTACTGCCATTACTCGCACTTTGTATCGGACGCATAGCAATGGGCTGTACGTTTTCAGGTAGAGCCAGTTTTTCGAGTTTGCCGCGATTACGCAGCACTACATGATCCGGGTACACCGCCTCCAGTGTGGTTTCTCCGCTAATCTTGTCTCCAACGCCATAGGCATTCTGCTCTGCAGAGCCAGCGCTGATGATGGCTATGGCTTTTTCTGCCGGCTCAAATGCAAATACACCGGCAAGCTGCAGATTCAACCTGGTTTCGGTAATAGGCTCTTCTTTAGGCGCTTCAACCACCTTCACAGGTTTTTTCGAGGCATCGCCAAACAGATGTATGGAGGCAATGTTTTTTGCCAAGGTCACAGGTCCCGGGGCGTTGCTGCGCACAGAGGTTGCGACCGGTGCAGCGACGCTGCCGGGCGCTGGCGCTGATTTGGGCAGCAGTTTGAGGCTCACAAATGCCAGCGCAACGCCAATACCAATAACCAACAGGGTGTTGGCCAGCCTCGGTAATCGAGCCGGTTTGTCTGACGCTGATAAAGATGAAGCGGTCGCGCTCATTATCTGATTGTCCTTACTCTCTATATTAAGAGGGGGTTAAAGATCGACCTCTAGGACGCCACTAGGTTCGAAAGATTCCAGAAGCTGGGCATTTTACCTGCGATAGGGGTCGTACTGCCACGTATCAATATTGACGCCAATCGCGTGATTTTAGGGTGTCAATTACATGACGAGGCGGGAAGGCGTGTCCAAATTACCGGCACTGCGGGCTAATTCTGGAGCACTGGTAATGCCAAGACTGTTGGAAGCTATCGTTTGTCAGCCGTGCTGCAAGCTTTTCAGCGGGGTACGGCGTAACTGTGTTTTATACACAGCGCACAGAGGCATTGTGCAGTCGGGCTGGGTTTAACAGGGGGGTAAACAGCTGGTCGCAGCAGTAGTAAGAGAGCCGCGACCAGCCAGTATCTGCCTGGGGCAGTTACACCATATCTTTCAAGTTTTTCAAAGGCAGAACCTTGACCACTTTACGTGCAGGCTTTGCTTTGAACATGGTCTCTTCACCGGTGAACGGGTTGATACCTTTACGTGCTTTGGTAGCAGGTTTCTTGTTCACACGAATCTTCATCAAGCCAGGAACACTGAAAGTGCCTGGTCCACGTGGCTTGAGGTTGTCTTGAATTAGGCCGTTGAGCGCTTCGAAAACTGAAGCAACTTCTTTGCGGCTCAGTTCTGTAGTTTCAGCAATTGAAGTCATGATTTCTGACTTGGTAGGCGGCTTCTTTACGGCTGCTGACGCTGCTGATTTTTTCTTTGCTGTGGCTTTTTTCTTAGCTACAGGTTTTTTCTTGGCTGCTGCTTTTTTCTTTGCGGCCATAATTTGGGATCCTCTGCTGGATACTGATGAAAGATAGTTGTGATCGCTAAATACACTAGTCAGTAAGGCTTAACTGTCTGTTCACTCGACGTGTAAAGCGCGCGAAAGTTAACACAGATAAGTGCCATCAGTCTGCAGTTATAGATGAAATATTGTAAAAAACACTATATTTTCAGCAAAAAACACAAGTCTTAGTAAAAATAACCTGTTTTTTTAGTGTTTTTTGTATTTCGATAGCTATAAGCCGAACAAGCTGCGAAGTGTTCCCATAAGAAAAATACGTATCGCAAACAAGCCGATGATCGTAAAAAAAACGGTTAGATCCAAGCCACCCATGGGAGGTATGATTTTTCGCATAGGACGTAAAACAGGATCACCAATAGCCGTTACTAAACCTTGTACCGGATTTCCTCCAGCATTTGGAATCCAGCTGAGAATAGCCTGGATAATCAGAGCGAAGATGAAAACGTTGAAGAACTGATGAATAACATCCAACATAGCCAGGATGACAAGCTTACCGGTAGGAAGTTGTCCGAATAGCCCATTGAGTCCGATGGCAGGCACTGCGCCCAGGCTCAGATATTTGAAAACGATCAGCTTCAGAAACAAGACGCCAAAACACAAGACCAGTGATGCGGTGTCGTACTGTTTTACACTTGGAATGATGCGTCTTAAAGGGACCAGCAGCGGGTCAGTGAGTTTGACGACAGCCTGTGAGAGGGGATTGTAGTAATCCGCTCTTACAACCTGCATGACAAATCGGACTGCCACGACAGTTGCGTACAAATTGAACAGAATGCCGAGGATAAAACCAATCGCATTCAGTGCAGGATTACCCATGTTGTTCAGTCTCCGATTAGGTCAGTTTGAACTATAGATCTTTGCCGGGTGCAAGGTCATCACCTAGCTCGACCGCTCGATCATGCGCGGCTTGCATGCCCTCGGCTACCAGGGCAGGAAGGTTATTCTTGTTGAAGCTATTGAGCGCAGCAGCAGTTGTGCCACCTTTAGAAGTTACGTTCTCGCGTAACACTGAGGGTGAATACTCACGTGCTCGTGCCATGCTGGATGCTCCAAAGGCGGTTTCGATGGCTAGTTCGGAGGCGGTTTTTTCATCCAGGCCTAACGCTGTACCCGCAGCGCTCATTTGCTCGATGAGATAGAAAAAATAAGCGGGGCCGCTTCCTGACAAGGCAGTCACCGCATCCAGCTGTTGCTCTTTTTCTACCCATAGCGTCATGCCAGCGGCTTTTAGGAGCGATTCAGCACTGGATTTTTGATCGATCGTGCATGCGGAGTTGGCGAACAGGGCCGTTGCGCCAAGACCGAGCAAGGCAGGTGTATTGGGCATACAGCGTACCAGTGCAGTGGCCTGGGGCAACCATTGTTCCATGCTGCTGGCTCGCACACCCGCGGCAACTGATATGACAACCGGTGCCATCAGCGCCTGAACCTCTTTACTCTGAGCGTTAAAAAAGTCTTTGAAGTTTGAACAGACTGTTTCGACGATATGAGGTTTAACTGCCAGGACAAGCCCGATAGTTTGATGTTTGTTTTCAGCTAGCGCATTTTCCAGACTCGATTCGGCTTTGATGCCGAATCGAGTCTGCGCTCGTTCGCAAGCGTCTGTTTGCGGGTCGACAACGGTTATGGACTCTGCAATCGCACCACTGGCAATCAGTCCGCCTATCAGGCTGCTGGCCATGTTGCCAGCGCCGACGAAAATCCAGTGCATTAGCTTGTGACGGTGCTGCGCTTATCCGCCAAAACGGCTAATAGTCTGTCGAAAGCTTCGACGAATGACTGAATGCCATCTGCCTCGAGCTCATCGGTAATGTCGGACAAGGAGATGCCAAGTTCTCCCAGCGCCGAAATGTCTTTATGCGCTTGATCCAGGTGTTGTGTCAGTCGAGATTCGGCAACGCCGTGATCTTTAAATGCAGCCATTGTTTTGGGTGGTAGCGTGTTAACCGTGTCAGGGCCAATCAATTCTTCCACGTACAATACATCTGAATAGTCAGGGTTTTTGACACCGGTACTTGCCCAGAGCAATCGCTGAGGTCTTGCACCCTGGGCTTTGAGTTTGGCAAATTGCTCACTGCCGAACAAATTAACGAAATGTCCATAAGCAACCTTTGCATTGGCGATGGCGATTTTACCTTTGAGTCCTTCCGCGGCATCGCCACCCATGGTTTCCAGGGCCTTGTCGACACTGACATCTACACGGCTCACAAAGAAACTGGCTACGGAGGCTATGCGCGCTATTGAGTGGCCATCGGCATGCCTGCGTTCCAAACCCCGGATGTAGGCCTGTGCGATCTCCCGGTAGCGAGATATGCTAAACAGCAGGGTAACGTTTACATTGATGCCTAGAGCCGTCAGTGCTTCGAAGGCTTTAACACCTTCTTTGGTACCTGGTACCTTGATCATGAGATTGGGACGATCAACACGCTTGTGCAGCTCAACGCCCATAGCAATCGTGCCGGCAGCATCGTGGGCGAGGTCCGGGGTCACTTCAAAGCTAACCATGCCATCCACGCCATCGGTTTCTTCGTAGGTGCTGGCAAAAGCGTCAGCTGCGGCCTGGATATCAGGAATCGCCAGTTGGTTGAATAGCTCAAGTTGAGACACATCGGCTTGAGCATTAACAATTCGGGTTATATCGCTATCATATTCATTGGTTTTTGCAATGGCTTGTTCAAAAATTGCCGGGTTCGAGGTCAAGCCCATAACGCGATCGTCTTTGATCATGGACTGAAGTTCGCCATCAAGCAGGCTTTTCTGAATGTAATCCAGCCAAAGACTCTGACCTACCTCGTAGGCAGCTGCGAGAGAGTTGCCTGAGGGGTTTGCAGAAGAGGTACCAGCGCTCATATATTCAGATATCCATTTTGTTTGGCATTAGTTTAACAAGTTTGTGGCGACAAACGGCTTGCGTTTTCAAGTATCGCGCGCACCAAAGATAGCCGTGCCTACACGAACAATGGTAGCTCCTTCGGCAATGGCTGCTTCCATATCTCCACTCATACCTATAGAGAGTGTATCCATGGATGAGAACTCGGCTTGCAAGGATTCAAAGCAGGTTTGTAAAGATGCGAATACAGCCCGTTGCTCTGCGAACTCACTGCGTGGGGCAGGGATCGCCATTAATCCACGTAGATTGATGCCAGGCAGTTGAGCACAGGCTCGTGCCAGATCAGTGACTTCTGTCAACGGTATGCCGGCCTTACCTGATTCGTTATCCAAATTGACTTGAATACATATATTCAGTGCATCTTTACCCGCTGGCCGCTGTGCAGAAAGTCGGCTTGCCGTTTTCAAGCGATCAACACCATGTGCCCAATCGAAATGCTCCGAGATCTGGGCAGTTTTGCGAGACTGAATAGCACCAATAAAATGCCATTCAAGCCGCGAGTCGTCGATGGCAAGAATTTTTTCTACTCCCTCATCAACGTAGTTTTCGCCAAATGCTCTTTGCCCTTCAGCGATAGCAGCGCAAATGGCTGAAACAGGTTTGCGTTTGCTGACAGCCAGCAATTGGACGCTGCCCGATTGTCTTGCATAGCGGCCCTCAGCGTCACGAATGGAGGCAAGCACAGTCGTCAGTGCCGAAGAGATTGATGCTGTCGATTCGTTCACGGTATTTGCTCGTTTTTGCGCAGTTGTTCGCGTATTTCATAGTCAACGCTGAGGAGACTAACAAAACTACGGAACTGGCCGACACCTTGGACAGTAAGGCAAAAGTGGCCTGGCCATTTAGCCCCCTCAATTGGCGCGATCAAACGTCGTGCCCCGAAACCTTAGGGTATGTTTCATGGATATCGCTCAACTCCTGACCTTCGGCGTAAAAAACGGTGCTTCCGATATGCACCTTTCAGCCGGCCTGCCTCCTATGATACGCGTGGATGGCGACATGCGCCGCGTGAACATCCCGGCGCTTGATCATGCCGCTGTTCAGGCCATGGTTTACGACATCATGAATGATAAGCAGCGTAAGGACTATGAAGAGAAGCTGGAGACGGATTTCTCTTTTGAGATTCCCGATACCGCTCGCTTCCGTGTTAATGCATTTAACCAGAATCGTGGTTGTGGTGCCGTTTTCCGAACCATACCGACTGAGATTCTGACATTAGAGCAATTAGGCGCTCCCAAGATTTTCCAGGAAATCGCTGCATTGCCTCGCGGCATCGTGCTGGTCACAGGCCCCACAGGTTCTGGTAAGTCAACCACGCTGGCTGCGATGATGGATTACAAAAATGATTCAGAACTGGGTCATATTCTGACGATCGAAGATCCGATTGAATTTGTTCACGAAAGCAAGAAGTGTCTGATCAACCAGCGTGAAGTACATCGAGATACGTTTGGGTTCAGTAATGCACTTCGATCAGCACTGCGTGAAGATCCCGACGTTATTCTGGTGGGTGAGATGCGTGATATGGAAACCATTTCGCTGGCGCTGACAGCCGCTGAAACCGGTCACCTGGTATTCGGTACATTGCATACGAGCTCCGCTGCAAAAACCGTTGACCGTATTGTTGATGTGTTCCCGGCAGGTGAAAAGCCAATGGTTCGATCGATGTTGTCAGAGTCTTTGCGCGCAGTAGTGTCGCAGACCCTGTTGAAGAAAACCGGCGGTGGTCGAGTCGCTGCTCACGAAATCATGATGGGGACACCTGCGATCAGAAACCTGATTCGTGAAGATAAGGTTGCACAGATGTATTCGGCGATCCAGACAGGGCAGGGGCATGGCATGCAAACACTCGATCAGAATCTTAAAGAGCTGGTTAATCGAGGTGTTGTGGATTTAGCGGAAGCACGTAAGAAAGCGCAGAACCCTGATAGCTTGATGTAGTCGGGCAAGTCGTTAGCAATTCCCTTTGATATTGAACTGCAGGAATAGAGCGAGGAACTAGGTATGGATCTTAAGGTAGCCAAGCGATTCATGGACGAGCTACTAGTGAGCTTGTACAAAAAAGGCGGATCTGATCTGTTTATTATCGCTGGCGCGGCTCCCTCCATGCGCATTCACGGCAAAGTATCGCCGGTTATGGATAAGAAGCTAACGGCTGAGCATACCCTGGCACTGGCCCAGTGCCTGATGACGGATACAGAAAAGGAAGACTTTCGTAAAAACAAGGAGTGTAACTTTGCGATTGCGCTTCCGAGTATTTCCAGATTTCGAGTCAATGCACTGGTACAACGAGGCAGCGCTGGTCTGGTTGTCCGGATTATCCCGAATGAGATTCCTTCGTTTACTGATCTGCACATGCCGGATATTCTGTCGCAGATTGCCATGACCAAGCGTGGCCTGGTAATTTTTGTTGGCGGTACAGGTTCGGGTAAATCAACCAGCCTCGCCTCCATGATTGATTATCGTAATGAGAACTCGAATGGCCACATCATCACTATCGAAGATCCAGTGGAATTCGTGCATCACCACAAGGGCTGCATCGTAACCCAGCGCGAAGTGGGAACCGATACTGACTCCTTCGAAATTGCACTGAAAAACACATTGCGACAGGCGCCGGATGTCATTCTGATTGGTGAGATTCGTGACCAGAAGACCATGGAGCACGCTATAGCTTTTGCTGAAACGGGACATTTATGTCTTGCGACCTTGCACGCCAACAACACAAACCAGGCCCTTGATCGGATCATTAACTTCTTTCCCGAGACTCGACATAAGCAGTTACTGCTTGATCTATCACTGAATACCAAGGCATTTATCTCGCAGCGCTTACTGCCAACACCTAGCGGTAAAGGGCGTCGTGCAGCTGTAGAAGTACTGCTCAATACGCCTCTGATGTCAGACATGATCATGAAAGGCGAAGTCCATGAGATCAAGGGCTTGATGAAAAAGAGCAAAGACCAGGGAATGCAAACCTTTGATCAGGCGCTGTTTGAACTGCTGAGTCAAAACGCAATCACCATAGAGGAAGCCATGCGAAACGCTGACTCGGTCAACGATTTGCGCTTACGCATTAAACTCGAAGGAGGCAATTCGTCGGCAGTTGATGACATGATCGCAAGCTCGATGTCCTTGCAGGATGAAGACGACGATTCGGGCCAACGCTTGGCAGGTTAAAGTTTGCTACTGTTCGAGGGTTGCGTCAGAATGCGCCCTCGTTCACCACAATCCAAACAGTAGATGTCCAGTAGTGGCCTGCAAGCCCAGTCCATAGACAGTCTGATAGCAGACTGTGAAGAGCTTGCAATAAATCGCACCGGTCTGAGTGATGCGCCTCGAATTGTCGTATCGCCATACCGTTTTAACCCCTTAGGTGCGCATATTGATCACCAGGGTGGTTCTGTTATGGCGCGCTCTTTGAACCAGTACACCGTACTTGTTTTCTGGCCGAATGAACAATCGACCAGCACACTTCACAGTCGCATCAATTCTGACGAGTGGGAAACCACCCAATTCGCACCCGGTGAGCTGGCAGATGAATTTCGTTGGGATGCGATGGCACGCGCATCTGCTACCGCCTTAGCTCATAGCGAGTCGTACAAGCGCGGTATAACAGGCGTTGTGTTTGGAACCCTGGTTAGTGGTGGGCTCAGCTCCTCCGCCTCTGTAATTCTTGCGTATCTGAGCGCAATGGCTGCTGTAAACAACGTCCGTTTGAGCGCTACCCAGCTGGTTGAACTCTGCCGGCAAGTAGAAAACGACTATCGGGGATTGAACAACGGCATACAGGACCAAATGTCCATCGCGTTTGGTCATCGTGATCATATGGTTCTGCTTGATGTCGAGCAGGTGACGGCGCAGCCCTATGCAGATCCTCAAAACATCTCTGATGTTCGTTTTCTAATGTGCTACTCCGGTGTTTCTCGTGATTTGGCTGGTTCTGCATTTAATACCCGAGTAGCTGAATGTCAACAAGCCGCAGCGCTGCTCCATCCCGGTGCCGCTCATCTTGGGCAGGTACCTGAGGCGTCTCGAAGCGCTCAGGCCATCAGCGCTTTGCCAGCCATGTTGGCTAGACGCGCTAAGCATATCTATACCGAGATGGAACGCGTGTACCTCGGTATAGAAGCCTGGCAAAAAGGTGATTGGCAAGTGTTTGGAGAATTGATGAATGCTTCTTGTCAAAGCTCGATAAACAACTATGAAAGTGGCAGTGAGTGGTTAATCGCTTTGCATGAATTGGCAACCGAGTTGCCCGGCGTATACGGAAATAGATTCAGCGGTGGAGGTTATGGTGGCTGTTTGTTCATGCTGGTTGATAGCGCCCGCGCCGAAACAATTGGAACCGCTCTGCTGGAACAGTACCTTGCTTGCTATCCTGAGTTGGAATCTAAAGCGCGTGTGCTGATAGCGGAATCCGAAAGCACGGTGAGGATAGTGACCAGATGAACGATGCTAAAATAATAAAACGAGCTGTACTGCTAGCGGCTGGCAGAGGTACTCGTCTGCAGCCTTATACAGATACAACACCCAAACCCCTGTTGGTCCATAAAGGTAAGCCCACATTGGATTATCTGTTGGAGTCGCTATTGGAAGCCGGTGTGGACGATGTAGTGCTGGTTACCCACCATTTGCACGAACAGGTGCAGAGCTATGCATCAGCCTGGATGGCAAGTCACTCGCAACAACTACGTTGTGTTTACCAACCGCACTTATTCGGAACTGCACATGCCTTGCAAACGGTTATTGATCAAACCCCGGACATCGTGGAGCATTCTTTTGTCTTAAGCGCCACTGATTATCTTTTGCCGCGAGAGTTTTTTAGTAATCTGATCGAATTTCATGCCTCACACGATGCTCCGTTAAGCGTCAGCATGAAGCAACTGGACGCCCGCGAAATGGCAGGGCGTTCCAGTATCCGTTTCGGGCAGGATCGATCGATAACAGAGATTGTAGAGAAACCCGCAGAGGGTACGGCACCCAGTGATATCGGTGCGAACCTAACATTTGTACTACCTGCAGAGCTTATGCCCTACGTTGAAAATGTGCCCATGTCGCAACGTGGAGAACATGAAGTTCAGCAGGCCATTAATGAATGGCTTAAGCAGGGAGGGGTAGCTCAGGGCTTACTGCAACCCACTCCCATGGAATGGCGTGCGCCCTAGTAGGTATGCCTAATAGTTTCCACGCAGGCGTTGAGCGGCAGTCCGAGTAAGCAGCTCACCGGTCGCCAGCCATTTATGCAGTTGAGCACTTGCTGTTATCTGCCGGTTCTCATCGTTGTTGCACATGATAGCTTCGATAGAGTTGCCCACAGTATTAAACAAGGTATTGGGTGCATAGCTGTCGGACCATGCCTTTCTTGCCGCATTGCCTCGCTCTTCAGCCTCATTAACCAGCGCACTCAGCAATCCCGGTATTGATGAAACGCGCCGCTCCTCGATTTGAATGGCAAAGCTCCAGTCGGTCTCCTCTGGTGGTACCCATTGATCGGAAATAATAACCGGCACTCTGCCAGCTTCCAGAGTCTCATACAATCGTAAAGATGAAGTACCTATGCCGCGCGGACAGAGCACAAACTGGCTGCCTCCCAGCACATTTGCATAGGCTCGTCCGCGAACCTCCATCTCCCGGCTATCGCTATTCCAGACGTTGAAATCAGACGTGTCTTGAACATATCCGTCAACGTGTTGCAGTCGCATTATAGGACGTCTGCAAGCATGGCTCATGGATCCCATGAATGAGTAAAGCCATTGTCTTTGCGCAGAGTCCTGGTAGATGTTGCTTATGTAAGGGTTAGGAGTCGACAAGTAAGCAAAGGCCCGGTGCTTCTGCTTATTTAAAAAGCGCCTTGGCATGCAGCAATACAAGCCCGGTAGGAAATCCCATGGGTGGTCCATCTCGTTGTACATGAGCACCTTATCCGGGAATTCCTGCAACAATGGATGGCGACTTAATAGTTTGAAAAACACATCGTCAAATTGAGTGTTTTCCACAAATAAGATGACATCTGCTGCGCCGGGATCATCGCAGACAATATGGTTTTTATGAATGTCCAGCTTTACACAATTAAGTAACGTGTCGAGACCTGCATGTGAGTCGTAAGCTGAAGTTAGGAACAGTTTCATTTTTTTATTGTTCGGGCAACGTGGCCTTTCTCGTAAACGTGTTCTTTTCTATCGCCATACAGTTTATCGACGTTGTCTGAAACAAGTTGATTCATGTGTCTGATGTTGAGCTGGAGGTAACAACTGTCATGGAGTGTTTAATGCTCTTGAGACGTTGATCACCTTTTTGTTCCAGATCAAGTAGTGGCGTGCAGGTTAAAGCGAGATGCTAGTCACAGATTCGACACTGGTTGCGTAACCGCATCCGATGATTCAAACCATTTCCTCTGGTGGCACTTCATACTTCAAAACATATTCAATCTGCGTAACGATTCCTTTGATCTCTAAAGCACTTGTGTCGAAATTTATGCGAGCATCTGTGGTTCTGTTCGCATTGTTGATAGCCTCTTTTTCTAATGCAGCCACGGTGCAAGGTGAGCGGGCTAAGTGGCATCCGATCACGCTGGATTTTCGCGGACCTCTGCACAATGAAACCGATCAAAATACCAACCCCTTTCTTGACTACCGATTGACTGTCGATTTCAAAGGACCTGATGGCCAACTCACTCGGGTACCCGGATTTTTTGCAGGTGATGGTCAGGGCAATGGCAGAGGGGATGTATGGCGGGTTCGCTTTTCCGCTGACCAAATTGGTCGATGGACTTATCAGGCAAATTTGCGTCGTGGTTCAGAGCTTGCTGTCAGTCTTGATTTGCAGGCTGGTACAGCTGTCAGTTTGGATGGTGCCAGTGGTTCCTTCGATGTGTCTGCTGTTCGTGACGATGCGCCATCTTTTCTTCGTCAAGGCAGACTTGAATATGTGGGAGAACATTATCTCAAATTCAGGGACGGACCTTATTGGATAAAAGGGGGCACCGATAGCCCAGAGAATCTACTGGGCTTTGCCGGAATCGATGGTACATCGGATCATGGGGGAATCGATGGCAACTTCCTGCACGACTTCGCAGCCCATCGGGGCGATTGGCGTGAATCTGATCCATTGTTCAATCATGCATCGACAGGCGCAGATAGCCGCGGTCTGATTGGTGCGCTTAACTATCTGGGTTCGCAAGGCGTTAATTCAATTTACTTCTTACCGATGAATCTTGGGGGAGATGGCCAGGAGACATACCCTTTCGTTGGAGCTGAAAAAACTCGTTTTAACAAGACTCACTATGACATCAGCAAGCTGTTTCAATGGAACATCGTACTCAATCATGCTCAGAAGCAAGGTGTAGCCTTGAACATTGTTCTAAGTGAAACAGAAATCGAGAATGAGCGATGGCTTGACAATGGTGCCCTGGGAGTCGAGCGCAAATTGTTTTTTAGAGAGCTCGTTGCTCGCTTTGGTTATTTGCTGGCGGTGAAGTGGAACCTGGGTGAAGAAAATGATTATCCCTATGTTGAGCTGTTGAAACACGCTGACTACTTGCAAGCGATTGATTGGAGTAAAAAACCGATAGCTGTCCACACTCATATAAATCAGTTCTTTCGCTACGGTGAACTTATTGGCGATAAACAATTCAGTGCCAGTTCCATTCAATATGATCAGCAGTTCGCCGGAGAGTTTGTAGAGCAGTGGCGACGCAATTCAGCCAATGCAGGGCGGCCCTGGGTCATAGACATGGATGAAAACACCAATGGCCTCGGACCTGACAATGCAGATGAGCGTCGTAAGCAAATCATGTACGACGTCTTCTTTAGTGGTGGAAATATAGAATGGTATTTCGGCTATAACCCGCTGCCCGCAGGAGGAGATGTCAATGCGGGTGACTTTCGTATACGGGAACCCATGTGGCAGCAGATGCGCTATGCCCGTGAAATGATGCAAAACGAATTACCCTTCTGGCGAATGGAGCCTGCAGACTCGCTGATCAGCGGTGAAGACAATGCTTACGGTGGTGCTGAGGTTTTCGCACTACCAGGAGAGGTGTACGCTATCTACCTGCCTAGAACCAATGGCGCAGAAAGGTTGGACATGCGAGCAGCGTCCGGTGGCTTCCGCCAGCGTTGGTTTAATCCGCGAACGGCTGAGATGATCAACGGGCGGCAGGACATAGTAGGGTCAAGTGTATTGAATCTGGGTTCGCCACCATCAGCGCAAGGCAACGATTGGGTTGTAATCATCAGCAAAATAGATTCACAGTCAGTGTCACCTGTAGCTGAGCAACCAGCATTGCAAGAGTCGGGTAATCAAGCGCCTCGATTCCAATCCGTTCCAAGTCCTGATGTATCGATCGGTGACACGTTTGCCATAGCGCTTGTAGCCACCGATGATGATGGAACATTTCCCAGTGTCACGGTGGGTAGCTTGCCTGCCGGAATGCGTATAAATGGCCCTGGTAATGGTCAGTTAGAGCTCTCTTGGGTTGTGCCTGCAAATGCTGATGCAAATTCTACAGTCGAGCTGATTGCCATCGATGCACTTGATGCTTCGCTTCGTACAACACAAGTGATGAGCATACGAGTCAATAGCGACCGGCCCATAACGAACAATGCACCGCCGATTAGTGGCTCGAATGAAGCGTCTGCGCCAGTTTTTATCAGCACAACATCACAATCAATCAGACTGGGGGAGAGGCTTGCGCTGCGTATCCAGGCTGATGATGCGGATGGAATCCCACCTGCGCTACTGGTGCTCAATGCCCCTCAAAATTCAAGCTTCGAGGACAACGGGGATGGCACTCGTACATTCTACTGGAGCCCTGATGCCTCTCAGCTGGGCAGCACCACGTTGACCTTTCTAGCACAAGATCACGCTTTGCCGACTCTCACGGCAAGCATGAATGTTGATATACAAGTCACACCCTAGCGTTACGGAAAATCAGGGCTGTTACGGATATCACAGCCCTGCAAGAGCATCGCAGATCATAATGAGGGATGAATAAACCATTATTCCTTTTCTCAGCTTTGTTGTTTTACGCTGTCACATCCGTGATGGCTGTCTCAGCGCACGCAGCACTAACCGTCTCTGATGAATGGCGGCTAGAGACCAGTAACGATGGAACAATAGCAACTGCCCGGCACGAGGCTGCATCGGTCGTTGTTGGTGACTATATATACTTGATTGGCGGGCGAGGTAATCGTCCGGTTGAGCGTTACTCGACAGTTAATGGTCAGTGGGAGAATCTTGGAAACGCTCCAGTTGAGCTCCATCACCTGCAACCTGTTGTCATAGGAACCAATATCTACATCGTAGGTGCGTTTACCTGTTGCTACCCCCGCGAACAGGCCGTTGCTGAAATTTATGTGTTTGATACCCAGTCCCTCACTTGGGATGTTGAAGGCTCCATACCATCGACGCGTTTGCGAGGCAGTGCGGCGGCGGTCGTTAAAGATGATCGCATCTACCTGCTGGGCGGAAACACACAGGGTCACGATGGCGGTGCTGTAGCTTGGTTTGATGAGTTTGATCCAGCTACCGGCCAATGGCGCGAGCTGCCTGACGCCCCTCATGCCCGGGATCACTTTGCGGCGGTACTGGTAAATCAACGACTGATCGCTGCGGCAGGTAGACAAAGTGCCTTACCAAATCCATCTGCCAACGCGGTGGCACAAACTGATATTTATGACTTTGATAGAGGTCAGTGGCGATCCGTTGGTCTGATTCCTACACCTCGCGGTGGTGCTGTGGCAGTCGGATATGGCGACAACGTGATTGTTGCTGGAGGAGAAATCAATACGGCCAATACAGCACTAGACGTGGTTGAGTCGTTTGATCTCAATACAGAAACATGGCAAAGCTTACCTCCCATGTTAGAGGGTCGACATGGTGCTGGCGGTGGCATTGTTAGTGCGCGTTTTCACATGATATCGGGTGCAAGTAGTTTGGGTGGCGCACAGGAAACTGCATCACATGAGATGCTGCAACTACCGGAAATTACCGCGTTGCCACAGGGAACAAGCAAGGGTGGTTCAGTTGAACTTTTCTCTCTATGTGTTTTGCTACTGGGCTTAACGAGAGTCTACTTTCAAACTACGGCACAACGACTTGCCGAATCATGACCATTGACCCAGACCTCTGTTATGCAGCTTTTGCTGGCTGTCAGTACCAGTTTTTCGAAAACGTCAGATAAGTCATCTTCTGGTTTACGAACCTTAAAGCCGCTGTTTGGTAAATTTGATTTTACGCACAGAGCGTCGAGCGAGTAGCCGGGTTTAAATTGTCCTATTGGCAATGAGAGCGCCTTGCCGCCTTGACAGGTGGCCATGTGGAACGTTTCCAGCGTCGTCAGCGGTACCTCGGCATTGCCACGATTATCGGGGTCAAGTTCAGGGGCAGTCCCGTTGCATGCCAGGCGAGATGCCATCAGTGCAGATCGAGTTGCATCGAACAGCGATGGACTAAAACCACCGGATATATCCGTGCCCAAGCCTACGGTGACACCACAGGCTTGAGCTTTTCTTAGCGGGAAAACTGCATTGGCGAAGTATGCATTAGACAGCGGACAGTGGGCCACGGATGAGCGTCTCTGCGCCATCAATTCAAGATCCGCTGTGGTTACGAAAATTGAATGGGCAAGAATCGTTTTGTCGGTTAGCAACCCGTAGTCTGCTAGAGCTTCTGTGTCGGTTTTATTCAGCCGATCTCTTACAAAGCCAACTTCCCAGTCACTTTCGGAGCAGTGCGTTTGTATGTGACAACCGGTCTCGGCGGCAAGCTTACCCAGGCCATAGAGCAGCTCGTCTGTACAGCTGGGTATAAACCTGGGAGTGATCGCTGGCAATACAAGCATGTTGTCTTGCGATTGCATGGCTTTGAGTTCATGGATGAATCGTCTCGTATCGTTGAGCGCTGCAGCTGCGCTGTCGTCTCGATAGTAGTCCGGGCATTGCTCGGGATCATCCATCGCAACTTTTCCAACCAACGCGCGTTGTCCATGGCGCAGGCAGCTTTGTGCAAGCACAATATTTGCCTCCAAATCCTTCGTGCCAAAATAGACTGCCGTTGTTGTGCCATGAGCCAGCAAGCTCTGGACTAGATCATCATAAATCTCATAGGCAAATTGGTGGTCTGAGTATCTAGCCTCAAGTGGAAACGTGTATTCCTGTAACCAGACTTCCAGTGGTGCATCAAGTGCCTTACCCAGTTGCGGCCACTGGGGCGCGTGGATGTGCAAATCGATTAAACCCGGTATCAAATACTCATCACTTGCCAATTGATGAAGTACCTGCCTTTGCTTTGCGGCATTGATCAATGCTGCATGGTTGTCATCATCTGGAAAAACAACGGCCTCGATGGTGCCTTTTTCGTCAATTGCAATGGCACAATTTTCGAGCACCTCAAGCGCACCATTGTCGGGCGTATGAAAGGCTGTGCCATGAATAACCAATGAGGGATGCGCCATAACTGCGATTATACGATTGATCAGATAATTACTGCCTAGCATAGCGCCTTGAAGTTTCCCTGGCGTGCAGGTGGCAGATAAGACTGCTTTGGGGTTGGGGAGTTAGGGGGTGAGGGGGTTGGGGCGTTAGGGGGTTAGGGAGTTAGGGCGTTAGGGGGTTAGGGAGTTAGGGAGTTGGGGAGTGGGGGAGTTGGGGAGTTGGGGCGTCGAGGCGCTTAAGAGTTTTGGGGTTGTGGAGCGATGAAGCTGAAGACCTGTTGTGCTGTAGCGGTTCTAGGTTTAGGGTGATGCACTCACCAACCACATTGGAAGGCTTCTCATGCTAAAAAATATCAATCCGCTCCTCAATCCAGATGTATTACATGCTATCGCTGCAATGGGACATGGCGATACTCTGGTCCTATGTGACGCCAATTTCCCCGCTTTGAGTGTTGCGAAGAAATCATCCTTGGGCAAGCTGCTCCGTATTGATGGTGCAACTATCCCGGCAGTTGCCGATGCAGTATTGTCATTAATGCCCCTGGATACGTTTATAGAGGATCCCGTCCTTTGTATGGCGGTTGTGGACAACCCAGAGGAGCGACCCGAAGTGCAAGTAGAGGTCCAATCAATTATTGATGCTGCTGAGCCATCCGGTTTTACCTTATCGCCAGTGGAGCGCTTTGAGTTCTACGAACGGGCCAGCCAATCCTTCGCTGTTATAACCTGTGGTGAGCGCAGGTTTTATGGCTGTTTTATTTTTAGCAAAGGGGTAATTCCACCAGGCTAGCTTTATACTCTTAAAGGCTATGCGGCTATGCGGCTATGCGGCTATGCGGGCTTCGGAAATTCTCCTTTGTGTAGATAGTCTTTAAGCGCAAATCGATGTACTTCGGCTGGCCGACCCTGATAGCTGAAAACAACTTCCTGCTGCTCGGTGGTGCAAAGCCAGGCGCGTTGTTTTTCTGCGTGGGTAGAATGCAGAGCGGCTGGCGTAAAAAGCGCAACATTATTGCCGCCTTCTTTATCCCTGGCTGAAGGGTACTCAAAGACTTCGATCCCAGTCTCACGCATCTGTGAGCCCAGCTCCTGGCAACTTTCATAAAGACTGGGATGTGTGAGCTGATCTCGATACTGGGCAAATGGTGCATGTTGCAGGCGTAGCCCCTTTTCGGAACGATACTGTGCCAGATACAAGGTATGCTGTGATTGGATGCTGGCAGGTGGGGTCTGGATGTCAGTTAAAAACACCCACCGGTAGTAAGCGCTCTCAGCAAGACTGGTTCTGGTGCCGAGTGCGCCGTAGAATAAACTGGGTTCGAAACGTCTGCCGTATCGAGAGCCATATCGTAATGGTGGGTATCGCCAAGGAGTGGACAACAGGTAATCCAGATGTTCGGTGCCTGGTCGGCGCTCGGGTTTAGTCGGTTCCAGCATCGCCTCCAGTGTGGCCTGTTTGTTGAGATCCCCACTCACAAGCCGCGCAGTTGCAATCTGCTCTTGACTCTCAACTAGGCGTGAAAGAGAGCCTCCCACAAGACCTGGTGTTAGGTCTGGCGCTAATGCGTTCCAGATATCGACCACAATTGCGTCCTTTTAAAGTTTGCCTCTGATGGCATCTAGATAGGCCAACACCTGTGATAGACCTTGCACCGTTTCGATCTGTTCGCAGGGAATACCCACAGTGCCATGGTTGTAGGTGGACATCCAATGACGCATGACGGATTCATCGCCGTCCACTAGTGCATAGAGACCGCGATAGCAACGGATTAAGAGCATGGCAAGCTCGCCGGGTTTGCTGTCAATTCGAATGCCCTGCTTGAGTCTTGATCTATCCTTGCCAATGACTCGACTCAGGCTGCTCTTGCTCAACCCGAGCGCCTCACTAGCTGCCAGTGTTGCCTCTGCCAAAACAAGGTTTTTATCGACGGCCTGTTCTGAAATCTCGACCGTGGACTGGTTTTTATTAAGGCCTGAGTTTTTCTTACTCGCCCCGTTTGCATGGCTGTCTAGCGAATCATTCATAGGCGCGTACCTGCAGGCTCTGTTTGTTGCAATTGCAATATTTTAGCAAATAATGCTGCAAATGCAAAATTTCAGCCTAAAAATGTTACTGTGTATGAGAATCTGGCTAACTTCAGAATGCTGTGGCACAACTGTATTTTTACTACTCCGCGATGAATGCGGGTAAATCCACCTCTTTGCTTCAATCTGCCCATAATTATCGCGAGCAAGGTATGCAGGTCGCATTGTATACCGCAGCTATAGATGACCGTTTCGGCACCGGGGTTATCCGATCCCGCATTGGTTTGCAGGAATCGGCTCATCTATTTGACAGTACATCAGAGTTTTTTGAGCCGCTAAAGCAACAGCATGCCAATCAGTCGTTGGCTTGTGTACTGGTGGACGAGGCGCAGTTTCTAGCCGCAGAGCAGGTTGATGAGCTGGCGCGTGTGGTGGATGAACTTAATATTCCCGTTTTATGCTTCGGTATCAGAACAGATTTTCAGGGCGAGCTGTTTCCAGGTTCGTCCAGATTGTTGGCCATCGCTGATAAATTGGCTGAACTGAAAACGGTTTGCAACTGTGGGCGAAAAGCCACCATGACGGTGCGTGTGGATGAGAAGGGGCAAGTGGTCGCTGCGGGTAATCAGGTAGAGATTGGTGGCAATGAAAGATATGAGTCCAAGTGCCGACGTCATTACCGCGAGCTAATGGGAGCAGCCCAATAGAGTTTTGTACCTTACTTAACTGCCCCAGTATGCTGGGGATGGCTGTAATTGACGACTGTGAACCTAGCTAGGTGATTGATTTTAAAGGCTTAGGAAAAGGTGCGCTGTGCTGTCCCCAGTTAGCTGGGGCAGTTTGATGGCTTTGTAGCGCAGCGTTTGTCGGTTTAATAACTGATAGGGCTGCTTTAAAGTTGTAACACCTGAGTTCAATATTGAGATCCTCAAAAATGTCTGAACCCAAGAGCGGCCAATGTGTTTGCGGAGAAGTGTCGTATACCATTAGTGGTGAGCCAAAACGCGTGACCATTTGCCATTGTCAATGGTGTCAACGCCGTACCGGTTCTGCGTTTGGTGTTGAGGTTGTGTTCGAAGCCAGTCAAATCCATATTAATGAGGACTTAGTTTCGCGTTATAGACACATCTCAGATGAAACCGGACGTTGGATCGATCAGCACTATTGCAGCAAATGCGGTTCGAACATAGGACTGACGCTTGAAGTTGTACCCGACATTCGCTCGATTGCGGCCGGGACATTTGATGATCCGTCATGGTTGCAAGCCGAAAAATATCACAGGAGCCATGTTTTCACACATTCAGCGCAGGACTGGACTGATATTCCCGCTGATGTTGAGCGCCACGACGGGTATTTTCGTTAAGGGTCCCTAAAGCAAAACGATAAAGATTATTTAGGCAGAACTTAAAGTCTTCAGGATGTTAAAGAATCTTAAATGTTTTTAATGGTGCTTTTTAAACAATTGTAGATCTCACACTGCACCTACGCCGCTAGTTTAACCACCATGGAGAGTTTGATGGAGAAACCAAACACGGACAACAGTAAAGCCTCCTTATCCGTTGATTGGAATCGAGAACAAATAGTAAACAGGAGGGATAAGTTTTACGCTGCCTCTCAAAGAGCATTTGTTCCGTACGAAAAACCGCTAATAATCAAAAAAGGACTAGGTCAATATGTCTGGGATGAACTGGATAATAAATACATAGACCTGTTAGGTATGAACCTTTGTATAAGCGTGGGTCATGCCCATCCCGATATTGTTAATGCGGTTGTAGAACAAGTCGAGCAACTGACCCACTGCACGACAATGTTCTACCATCCTGTGCCCGCGCACTTTGCAGAGGAGCTCGTATCGACAATGCCGCAAAGCCACGATTGGGTGGTTCATTTTACAAATTCCGGCACCGAAGCGATTGATCTTGCGATGATGATGGCGCGCGCCAGCACTGGTAACCAGGACATAATTGCATTACGAAATTCCTATCACGGTGCCACTTACGGTGCGCAGTCGGTAACAGGTGTGAAAAATTTCCGTCACAATATCGGTTTGCTCTCCAATATCACATTCGCTGCAGAACCTAATCAATACCGAGGTGTTTTCGGTGTTGGTACACAACCGTATCTTGACGATCTCGAACGCACGATAAACCATACAACCGGTGGGGCACTAGCTGCGATGATTATCGAACCTGTTCAGGGCTATGGAGGTATCGTTGTCATGCCCGAAGGGTATATGGAAGGAGCTTTCGAGCAAACACGCGCAGCGGGAGGAATCTGTATAGTCGACGAGGTGCAATCCGGGTTTGGCAAAACCGGAGATTCTTTATGGTGTTTTGAAGCTCATAATGTGGTCCCCGATATTATGGTTCTCGCCAAGGGTATTGGTAACGGAATACCACTAGGTGCAGTTGTCGCGAAAAGAGAAGTAGCGGAAGCCATGTCGGGGAAGTTCTTGTTTCACACCTACGGCGCAAACCCTGCGGCTTGTGCTGCAGGCAGGGCGGTGTTGAGAGTTATTGAAAATGAAAACCTAATAGATAACGCCAGGACTGTAGGCGCAAAATTGCATGAGGGCCTGCTAGCGCTTAAAGATAAGTATGCGATTATCGGTGATGTTCGCGGTAGGGGGTTTATGCAGGCGATTGAACTTGTTAAAGACCGACAGACTAAAGAACCTGCGCCGCTCGAAACAGCCTATGTGTTTGAGCGTACACGTGAGCATGGCTTGGTACTGTCGAAGTCTGGTAACTACAAGAATGTTTTACGAATGGTGCCGCCGCTGTGTCTTTCCATCGAAGATGTCGGACCAGCTCTAGTGGCTCTTGATAAGAGCTTCCGTGATCTTCAACAGTATTAGTTGTGACAGTGCTATTTCCAAGGAAACCAACAGTCTAGTTACCGAGCGACTTTGACTTAGCATCAGAGCAGAGTCGTCAAGCGCACACAAAGCACACGTTTACCAAAACGTTGGGTGCATCGCTGGCACCGTGTGCTCACATCCATGTAAAACTCTCGGTCTTGTAGTGTCAGCAATAGCCAATCAGGAAAGCCCATCCGCAGTATGCTGGGGCAGTTTCATAACTTTTCAATCGAATGTAACGTTGGTATAGAACAGCTTCACACACCTCTTTGAAGAGTGTTTTGTGGATCGAAAAGACAAAGCGGACAAACCGACGCGCGGATGGTTTCACCCAATAGCAGTATGCTTACTTCAATGCCTTCTTTTGCATAAACAGGATCCAAATAAGCCATAGCGAGATTTTTACCTTCTCGATAACTCCAGGCAGCTGAGGTTATGGATCCAATTGTTTGATTGCCCACAAACACCCCTTCGCCCGGTTGAGCGGGGCCTTTGTCGCCATGAATTTCCAGTACAACCCGCTCTTTTCTGTTTCCCGCTTCTACTTGCAGTTTGAGCCCGGTTTTACCCGGGAAATCCTTGCTCATGTCCACAAAGCGATGCAGCCCCGCTTCGATTGGGTTGAATTCGGTTATGAAATCAGTTTTCCAGTGACCATAGCCCTTTTCAAGGCGCATGGAGTCGATCGCATACATACCGAAATGCGACAAGCCAAATGCCTCTCCTGCGTTAGTTATAATTTCATAAGCTGCATAAAGTTGTGTGTTAGGGATGTGTAATTCGAACGCCTGCTCGCCAGAGAAGCTGATGGCTATAGCCAGTGCTTCAACATGGCCAATAAAAATACGCTGGGCCGTCAGCCATTGAAAGTCGGATTGCTCCCAATTTGTCCGTGGTGCGACTGCTGCGAGCAGTTCTCGAACTTTGGGGCCAGCGAGCACTATCATCGTATCCGTGTTGGTGCGACTTTCGATTCGAATGTCTGATCCTTCCGGCAAATGTTCAGTCAACCAGTCCATATCATGGTATTCAGCATTTGCTGCGGACCCGTAAAAGATCTCGCCATTGGGCATTGGCACCACTGTAGCCTCACCCGCGATATTGCCCTTGGGAGTCAGGAAATAGCATAGTGAAGCTCTCCCCACTTGATGAAATAGACGGGAACAGGTCAAGCTATCCAGCCAGGCCAGTGCACCGTCACCGGTGATCCGATAATGGTTAAATCCTGAAAGCTCAGCCAATCCAACATGCGTTCTCAGCTTTTCAATCTCTACGCCGACAATGTCATGCCAATTTTGGAAAGCATAACTGTGAGTAGCCTGAAACGAAGCGTCCGGCTTGTAGAATTCTGCTCGCTCCCAACCATTCACCACACCAAACTCGGCATTGATGGCTTTCAGAATAGGATAAAGGGGCGAGGCCTTTGCAGGGCGGCCTGCCGGGCGGTGCTCGTGTGGCAGATGCCAACGGAATTCATGTTGATAATCTTCAATAGCTTTGAGTGCGGTGTATTCAGTATTAGCAAAGCGGGTAATGCGTCTAGGGTCTAACTGCCAGGTGTCCCATTCGGTTTCGCCATGTACGATCATTTGCGCGATCATCTTGCCATAACCACCCCCTTCGCCAATGCCGACTCGCAAACCGTTCATAGACCAGCAGTTGCGCAAGCCTGGTTGCTTTCCCACCAAGGGCCCGGCATCCGACGCATAGGAAATAGGCCCGTTCACAACAGACTTGATGCCAACCTCCTGCAAACAAGGCAAGCGTTCAAAGATGGGATCTAATTTGGGTAATAGACGATCGAGATCACTCGGGCAAAGCGCGTTGACGAAATCAGGGTCTATTCCGTCCATACCAAAGGTCTTGCAATCATGCTCGTAAATACCAACCAGTAATCCCTTCTTTTCCTGTCGCATGTAAAACGTATCACGCGGGCAGCGAACCATGGGAACACGATCAGGGCGGCCGATCAGTTCAGGGATATCCTCGGTTAAAAAATACATGTGCTCCATGGCTATGACGGGGTATTCAGTGTTAAAAAGTTTACCGACTTCATTCACGCGGTACCCGGCAGCAATAACAATGTGCTCCGCAGTAATTGAGCCTTTGTCAGTCGTCACTAACCACTCACCATTGGGCCGCTGCTGCAAAGCGGTGACCGCAGTGTGTCGATGGATTACAGCACCCGCTTTGCGCGATCGGGCAGCCAAAGCCTGACACAGTTGCGCCGGGTCTATATCGCCATCTTTTTCATCCCACAGGGCGGCTAGAACATCGTCGGTGTTCAATAGCGGGTTGCGTCGTTTAGCCTCGGCTGCATCAATCAGTTCGAAGTCCATGTCCACCGCTTTTGCCACGGACATGATGTGGTGTACCTCATCCACATGATTCTGATTGGTCAGCAGTCGCATACCCCCCGTGCCATAGTGATAGTTAATTGGGTAAGCCGGATCGTCTGCCAATTCTTTGTAGAGTCTAATCGTATAGTCGCGTAGCAGAAGCAGCAGTTGATTAAATGCAACACTGGGGCACTGTGCTGCTGAATGCCAGGTTGTTCCTGAGGTGAGCTCGTTTCGCTCCAAAAGAACCGCGTCTGTCCAGCCTTCCCTACACAGGTGATATAGCGTAGACAATCCGCCAATCCCACCTCCAACAACTACTACACGTGCATGGCTCAACATAAGTCAATCCTCAGATTCAAGAGCTTGGCGATAATTATCCGATTAATGCTATCCTTTTAAAATTAGATAATATGAAATAGCTTGTTCAGAATTTATGACTTAGGAATGTATGTGGCCATAAGCTTGAAAGCTATGCGGTATTTTGCGGCGGCTGCCCATTGCGGCAATATAACGGAGGCGTCTAAACAGCTACATGTGGTGCCCTCTGCTGTTTTGGCCGCGGTGAATCAGGTGGAAGAAGCCTTCGGGCTTAAATTGACAATCCGTCACCGCTCGAAAGGAATCACACTCACGCACACTGGCAAAATCATCTTGGCCCGTATTCAGCATTTGTTGGATGAATACGAAATGCTGATGATCCAAGGTGCGGAAATGCAAACCCAATTGGTTGGTACCTTGAGAGTTGGGTACTACGCGCCAGTAGCACCTGCCTTTTTCCCGCAGATTGCGCGCAAAATGCTCGATGAAAACCCTCGTGTACAAATTAAATTCATCGAGTGTGATAGCCATGCCGCCCAGGCAGGTCTTCTTTCAGGCGAATTCGATGTGATTATTTGTGTTGCTGAAAGCCTGGCATCTGGTGTGACCTATGAAACATTGATTGAAATGCCCGTGTACCTTCTTGTTCCAGAGCAACATGTCTTTGCTTCTCGAGCCAGTGTTTCCCTTTTAGAACTGCAAACTGAACCGATGGTTCTTCTGGATCTGCCAGTGATCGGTGAATACTACAGCCGGTTATTTGAGAGCGAAAATGTGACTCCACGTATTGTCTGCACTGCGACAACACTCGAAATGGTACGCAGTCTGGTGGGGACAGGAGTGGGCTGTTCGCTATTGCATATGCGCCCGAAAACCCGGTTCACTTACTCTGGTCACTGTATTGCCGAAGTGCCGATTGGACCGCCAGTGGACTCGCTAAAAATCGTCCTCGGGTACATGCCTGAGAATCCTCGACGCATCGTTAGTTATTTTATAAGCAGTCTACGCACACTATTCGCGGATAGTGATGTGAGTGACTTGTTGGTTAAAAAGGATATGGAGAGATGAAGGTCGCCACAGCGCTAGCATTGTCAGGTGGGCAGTTACGTCTTCTTGAGCGCGCTTGGCGTTATGAACGTCGGCTTTCAGAGTTACGAAGTGTAGATATCCGGACCAGTGGAATGATAGTTATGGGCACAAATTTACCAATGGCTATACTGGAAATGTACAACCCGTTACGGCCCGAAGCTGACCTAAATTGATTATCTTTCACATACTATGACTGTAAATATTCGACCAGCTCTGACGTCTGACCATCAAGAATTAGAGCGAATTAGGGTAGCTGCGTTTACGCCTATATTTGAATCATTCCGAAGTATATTGGGCGATAAAATTTATGAACTTGCACAAAAAGCAGAAGACGAAGAACAAGCTGGACTATTGCTGTCAATGTTCAACAATCCATGTGTCTGGACGCTGTTCGTTGCTGAATATGAAAATGTATTGATAGGATTTATTGCTATCCAGTCTAATCAGGGGACAAAAGTAGGTGAGATTGGATTGAATGCCATTGATCCAAAGCATTAAGGAAAAGGGTTTGGCACAAAAATGTACCAATTCGCAATTGATCATATGAAATCAAGTGGAATGCAGGTGGCTACTGTAGCAACTGGTGGTGACCCGAGTCATATTCCGGCTAGAAAAGCCTATGAGAAATGCGGCTTTGATATCCAAGTTCCTAGTGTTTGGTATTGCCGCACTCTTTAGTGTTTAGGTCTCCTTTGGGCACAATTTTTTGTTGGCTATGCTTCCATGTAACCGATGACTTTCGGCCAAGAGCAGTGCTCTGTCGTCACGAGCTTAAATCGGTTTCAATGCTTGCATAATCGCTGATGTTTCGCCTCTTTGGCATCTGCAAAAAGCGCGTTCACATCCAAACTGGTCTCTAAGCCATCTGCCAACGCTTCAAGCTCGCGTTCAACAGCGGCTTCGTAATTTAAAGAACCAGCGCTATCACTTTTGATTGAATTGAGCCACCAGGCTCTGAACAGATCATTGGCAAAGATGCCGTGAAGATAGGTGCCTTCAATCAGGCCATTAGCGCTAATTGCACCATCGGGTTTGCCTGCAAGGATAGTCATCGGTGTTTGGGTATCTGGACCGTCGCTTTCGCCAACATGAATCTCATAACCAACCAGCTTTGATTGACTTCGTGGACAGTGGCCTTCTACTTCTCGTGTTTGTTTTTCTGCCTTCATTTGTGTGCGGATATTGAGCAATCCCAACCCTCTGGTTTTGCCTGATGCGCCATCTACACCATCGGGATCGTTTATCCACTGCCCGAGTAGTTGATAGCCACCGCACAAACCTATCACTCGACCACCTGATCGAGCGAAGGCGAGCATGTCATGATCCCAGCCTTGCTCTCGAATAAACTGAAGATCACCGAGCGTGGACTTGGTGCCAGGCAGAATAATCGCGTCGACATCCAGCGGTATTGGCTGTCCGGGTGGAACAAAACCAATGCTGACGTTGGTTTCAAGTTTCAGAGGATCCACATCATCGAAGTTGGCTATTCGCGATAGCATCGGAACTGCAATACGAACAAGCGTATCTTTGTCTTTGGTGCTTCTGCCCGCGTGTTCCAACACCACGGCATCTTCCTGCGGTAGTTTCAGTGCAGCTGGCAACCAGGGAACCACGCCCCTGCATGGCCATCGCGTCATAGCCTCGATGGCTGTAACTCCTTCATCAAACAAAGCAGGATCGCCGCGAAATCGATTGATTACAAAACTACTTATTAGTTCTGCATCGGCGGCTGATATAACCGTTTTTGTCCCTACAATGGCCGCAATCACTCCTCCGCGATCTATATCGCCAATTAGGCAAACGGGTGCTTTAACCTGCTGTGCAAAACCCATGTTGGCAATATCTCGCTCGCGCAGATTAACCTCTGCCGTGCTGCCAGCACCTTCTACCAGAATAAGATCGTACTCATTACTTAGCCTGTAGAAACTATCAGTGACTGCCTGCATCAATTGTTGGCGTTGTTCATTCATATAAACACTGGCGGATAGTGTATCGAGTACTTTGCCTTGTACAACAATCTGCGCTGTTCTATCGCTTTGTGGTTTGAGTAGCACAGGATTGAAATCGACCTGGTTACTCAAGCCAGCTGCCCGTGCTTGCAACGCCTGTGCACGACCGATTTCACCACCATCCTCACAGGCAGCCGCGTTATTGGACATGTTCTGTGGCTTGAATGGCGCTACACGAATACCTTGACGTCTGGCCAAGCGACAGAGCCCAGCTACCAGCGTTGACTTGCCCACATCAGAGCCGGTGCCCTGAAACATCAGAACTTTCGCAGTCATGTTGGTCGGTACTAGGTTGACTCAGAAGTTAACGAACTAGAAATCAATGCCTTGTTTAGCCTTGATACCGGATTTAAAGGGATGTTTGATCTCCTTCATCTCACTCACCAGGTCGGCCATGTCCATTAGTTCAGCCTTGGCATCCCGTCCGGTAAGAATCACACTGCTACGCGTTGAACGCTGTTCGATTGAGCTGATGACATTTTTGATATCGAGGTAGTCGTATCGAAGAGCGATGTTGATTTCATCGAGAACAATCAGATCAAAGTCTCCGCTTGACATCATTGCAGTGGCCGTGTCGAACGCGGCGGTAGCGGCTGCGATATCGCGATCACGATCTTGTGTATTCCAAGTGAAACCTTCACCCATAGTTTCCCAGGTCAATTGATCAGGAAAGCGTTTAAAAAACTCGCGTTCACCGGTCTTCCAGGTTCCCTTGATAAACTGCACAACTCCCACCTGGTGTCCCCAGCCTAACGCCCGGCAGGTGACTCCAAATGCAGAGCTGGACTTACCCTTGCCATCGCCGGTATGAACCAGCACCAATCCTCTCTCTATATATTCTGAACTTGCAACCTTCGCCTTTTGTTCGGCCTGCAAGGCTTGCATTGCTTGTTTGTGCTCTTCAGCTGTCGTCATGATTTTCCCACAGCGTCTTTTCGACGATAGCGCCCTGATATTGAATGACACGTGATGCGCATTCGTGACCGGCAGTCATGGCCTGAACAGAGCTCTGATTGCTAATATGGCTGGCAAGATAGCCGCCGTTGAAACTATCGCCTGCGGCGGTGCTATCCACTACGTTGTTGACCTGTGAAAATTGAATTTCTTGGCCTGCGTTGGCTGCCAGATCCAGTGGTCCCATGGCTCCTCGTTTTAATGCACCACTCTTAAAGCCATAGTTGCGAAGGCGTTCAATGGCAGCAGCTTCGTTCTTATCTCCGAACAGAGCCATTTCATCATCAAGCGATGGTAGCGCTATGTCGCATTGGGCCCAAGCCAATGACGTGTAATGCATAGCTTCCTCTTGAGAATTCCATAACTGTGGACGAAAATTTGAATCAAATGCAACCTGTTTCCCAGGTATCTGACGGTAGCTTTCTATAAACCCAAGAAATTGATCTTTAATGTCTATGGGCAATATTGCCAACGTTATGGCTGAGTAATAGAGAATATCAAATTGTTCGAGCTGGTTTAAAACCGGGCCGATGGACTCGTCAAACAACAAGCGTGCAGCTGATTGATCTCTCCAATAGGTGAAACTTCGTTCCCCCTGTTCATCGGTATTGATTGCGTAAAGTCCGGGTACACGTTCTGCCGTTCTAGGAATGAATTGCGTGTCGATATCTTCACTTTGAATCGCGTTAACTATCTGATCGGAAAAAGAATCGGTACCCAGCACTGTCATGTAAGCTACAAGAGAGTCATCGCTGGATTGATTAGTTGAATACGAGCTAAGCGAGCGCTTTAGATAGATTGCTGCATTCAGTGTATCGCCCGCAAACCTTATGCTGGCCTGATTCTCATGCTTGGCTATTGATAGTTCAACCATCGCTTCACCAATACAGGCGATTTTCATGGATTACAATACTGTTGAAAGGCTGGGCTGTGATGGTACACAAAAAGTGATCAGGAAACGCAAAAGGGCCAGACACTTTTAGAAGTGACTGGCCCCATGATGAGCTACCTATGGTTTAACAGGTTTTGCTTGCTAGCTACCGCTCCAGATTTTTTTGTAAGCGTCCTGATAACCGTTTTCAGGATCGAATGTGTTCCTTGGCCCGCCATCGAATTCGACATTGTCAGTTGTCACAACATGAAGCGGAGACACGTAGCCTGACCATTCTTCACCGGCCAGAGCACGATTCATCTCGTCGATTAACTGCCAGCCTTGCAGGTTTAGAGGCTCAGCTACGGTAACTTGCTGGTACTGTCTGCTTCGGATCCGCTGGTAGGAAGATTCGGAGCCATCACCCGCAGAAACATTAACGGGTGCACCATCGCCTTTGATACCAGCGGCAGCCAGTGATGGTCCCATGAAATCAAAGTACAGATCATTGATTGCCAATGAGTGAGTCCATTTCGAACCATAGCGTTGTAGCAGGGAGGTAGTGAGCTGTGGCATGCGTTGTGATGTTTCCGCTATGGGTGTATCAACATACTCCAGAACCGTTCCGCCCAGCTCCTCGATAACCTCCTTCATTCTGTCCGCTTTGTCTATTGCTATTTGATAGGTCGAGTCGGTAAAGATGATGACGTTAGGTTTACCATCTGCATCTGCAAAAGCCCACTTGGCGGCAGATTCTGATACCAACATCGGGTCGGTCGTGACGTTTGCAAAAATACCGGCTTCATCCATTGGGCCGATAGCGGAACCCGCGTGCCAGGAAACCAGGGGTATACCTGCCTCCGCGGCGGCCAGCATACCTTGCATCTGTTCTTGAGAATCGAAGCCGTTAAGGATGATGCCGTTTGGTTTCAGAGCGAGTGCCTGGCCCATTGCAGATGTTCGACCGGACACGGTTCCTGCACCATCCAGAACACGTACCGTCCAGCCTATGGCTTCAGCGGCTTCTTCAATGCCTGTTGTTGCTCCCAGAATCCCACCGTTCTTCAAATCGCCTGCGAGCACTACAATCGTTTGGTCTGGAATAGCTTTAGGGCCAGTAGTCGGACCATCCCAGGTTTCTACCTTCATAGCGTACTTGTTCACAAATTCCATGGCATCGCTCATCGCATCGGCTTGCGCGGTACCTGTCATGGTGCTCACTGCTAACGTGCCGCTCAGTGCAGCTGTTTTCAGTAACTTCATCCTCATGTGGTTTTCTCCTTATTGAGTTGTGGTGAGGAAACAAAATTTTTCATGTTGAAATGTCTTTAACCTTGTCAGGAGGAACTCCCGGTTTGATCAGCTTGTAATGGCTCTTGTTTTTCTTCATTTTTGCCAGGCGTGCTGTTAATTACGCCACTGCGTTTTCGTTGTGCATAACCTGCTATGCCGATGGCGACCAGTAGTGTCACACCATTGAATAGGGGCTCTACCCAGAAGGAGCCTCCAAATTGTTGTATGCCGGAAATACCAACCGCCAGTATGGTGACTCCAATCAAGGTGCCCCAGACGTTGACTCGCCCGGGTTTTATTGTTGTGGAGCCCAGAAAGGCACCGACTAATGCCGGAAGCAAATACTCCAACCCGACGCTTGCCTGTCCGATGCGAAGCTTGCTGGCCAGGAGCACTCCGGCTAATGCTGTGAGTGTTCCTGATGCTATAAAAGCGCCCATTACATAACGTGGAACCGGTATGCCATTGAGAGAGGCGGCGGTAGGGTTTGCGCCAATAGCGTACATGTAGCGACCAATGGGTAGATATTCCAGAATCACCCACAAAGCGATGGCAATAGCTAGAACATAGAATCCGGTGATGGGTAAGCCGAAGACAAAAGTCGTATTCAGCGCATAGAATCCATCCGGTAGCATGGCTACCATCTGCCGCCCGCCGGTGTGCCAAAGTGCCAGCGCGTACAGCACGGTACCGGTGCCCAGGGTTGCAATAAAGCTATCGATGCGCGCAACCTCAACTAACAAGCCGTTAAAGAGCCCTGACAACGCACCGAGCATCAATACAATCAAACAGGCAAGCGGCCACGGAATCCCCAGTGTTTGAAGGCTGATAGCCAGGATGTGCCAAAGAACAATACCGTAGCCCACAGTAAGATCAATCTTGCCCGTAACCATCGGTATGGTTGCTGCCAGGGATAGAATAGCGATGATCGCCTTGTCTGAGATGATCGAGCGAAGGTTGAGCAGAGTGGGGAAGGTATCGGGCAGTAACAGAGTAAAAATAAGGATTAACAGTACGGTGAGAATGACCAATCCATAGACCGGTGCAAGTCGCATCAAGCGTGCAGTAATAGTTAGTTTTTGCAGCTCATCACGCGTGGGTTCAAGTGCAGATGCTTTTATTGAGTTCATGCCTGTGCCTGATAGTCGCTGGCAGAGGCGGATTGAACCAGCGCCTCTGTGGTTAGTTGATTGCCGGAGAACTGCTCTATGCAAAGTCCGCGATTGAACACGATTGCCCTGTTACATAGCGTGGCTACCTCTTCAAAGTCGGTGGAGATAACGATAACCGGTACGCCACTAGTCACCATCTCATTCAACAATGAGTAAATCTCGGCCTTCGCACCAACATCCACACCCGCTGTGGGATCTTCTGCAATCAACAAAAGATTGTTATTTGTCAGCCAACGTCCGACTATGACTTTTTGCTGATTACCGCCAGAAAGCGCTTCAATCGGGAGTTCGGGATCATTAGGTCTCAGACCAACGTCAACGCCTGCCGTAAAGGCTTTCTGTTTTTCACTACGACGACCCATAAAGGAAAAGAGGCCACGACCTAATGCGCCGGGATTCAGGAAGAGATTTTCTCTGATAGTTAAAGCTGCGGCTACTGATTCTACAACTCGATCCCTGGGAATCAGGCCTATACCCGTTCGCATTGCGTCCTGTGGAGACTGTGGCACGAAAGGTTTGTTGTTGAACGTAATACTGCCTTCGAACCGTTCAGTGCCAAACAGGCAACGACCAATGTCTTCCTGTCCGGCACCGCGTAGTCCTACAAGGCCCAGTATTTCTCCATTGCTCACTTCCATGTTGATGGGGCCGGTGTGTTCTGTATAGAGATCTTTGATTGACAATAGAGGTGTTACCTCTGCGGGCTCCAGTTTGTCGAAAGTTTTCGGTTTATGACCAACAATCAAATCTACTAATTCTTCTGGGTTTGTATGTGCAACTGATCTAACGCCCACGGTTTCACCGTCTCGCAAAACCACAACTCGATCGGATATCTGAAAGACTTCATCGAGTCTGTGAGACACGTAAATCATGCCGACACCATCATTGCGCAATCGCTGTAACACTGTAAAAAGCGTATCTACGTCATCTGATGGAAGGCTGGCAGTCGGTTCGTCGAGAACCAGATAGTCACAATCAACTGCCAAGGCGCGAGCAATGGCAACCAGAGATTTCTCTGCACGAGTTAAGCGACTAACACGCATGCGAGGATCAAAGTCACAGCCGACACGCTCTAGTGCTGTTCTTGTGTGTTGTTCGCAGGCCTTCCAGTCAATCAACCCGGCTTTGCGCTGATAGCCCTGTGCCAGGGCCATGTTTTCGGCAATGCTCATCCATTCGATCAGCCCCAGGTCCTGATGAATGAAGGCCACGGCCTGACGCACCTTCGTGTTGCCCGGCGTATGACGGTAAGGGGTGCGGTCGATTACGACGTTACCAGAGTCTGCTTGATGAATGCCGCCAAGAATTTTTATCAGGGTAGACTTACCCGCTCCATTTTCTCCAAGCAGGGCGACGATTTCGCCTTTACCCACATTCATGGTGACTTCATTCAGGGCCTGCGTACCGCCAAAGCTCTTGCAGATGCGGTGAAAAAACAGGCCATCGGGCAATGCTGGAGGTGCTTCTGCGCTGGTCATTGCATCATCAGCTGTGGGAAAATTGAGAAGATCATACGTGGATGTAACCGGTTTGCGTTATCGGTAACGTTGTTGCAGAATAGGGCTTAAGGGCAGAGCGTGTCAATGGCAAAATCTGGTTTGGGTTCAAAATCGAAAGGCGTTTCGCTGACGGAAATCGCGAAGGAGGCGGGTGTCTCGCGAATGACCGCCTCACGCGTGTTGCGTGGCGCCGACGGCTATTCGGAAGCCACGCGGGATAAGGTCCTGGCGGTGTCAAAACAGCTTGGCTATGTGCCCAATCGCATTGCCGCGGCATTGGGATCGGATACGGCTACCAGTCTGGTTGCCATAGCTTTGCCTACACTTGGGCGCGAACTGTATAGCCAGATACTCGAAGGTCTGGAGAACAAACTTGCATCAGTAGGTTATCAACCCATTGTCGGAGTTGTCGGCTACGACGATGAAGCTGAGTATAAGTGGCTTAACTCGGCTCTAGCCTGGCGTCCATGTGCTCTGGTTGTCGCTGGCAGAGCACGTAGTGATGCTAATCGTACGTTGCTGCAAAGCGTTACAGTTCCGGTTGTCGAGATATGGAATCTCACCGATAGTGGCAAAGAACAGAAAGTATCGGATCCGCTGCAGGTCGGTTTGAATCATTTTGACGCAGGCTACGAGATGGGTAAGTACCTGCACACTCGCTACCGGGGAGATGTAGGTTATGTCGGTGTACGGCAGGGTGAGTTTTTGCTGGGAGCCGATCGTCTGGCGGGCTTTACAGAAGGAGTAGGGCAGCAGCCCGAAACCTTATTTCTCAATGACCGATCTTCATTTTATGCTGGCTACTATGGTGCTGAACAGCTGCTTTCAGGCAATCCTTCAATCCGGGTTTTGTATTTCCTGGACGATAATATGGCGGTCGGTGGCTTGATGTTCTGTCAGCAAAAAGGCATCAAGATACCAGGCGATGTGGCTATTGCAGGCTTTGGCGGACTGGATATCGGATCAGTACTGCCAGCGAGACTGACCACCACCAGCGTGCGCCGCCTTAAAGTGGGCAAGTTAGCAGCAGAACATCTCATCAAGAGACTCGGTGGTGCGCCAGTTCCGGTAAAGCAAGATGTTGGATTCGAATTGATCAGAGGAGAAACGGCTTAAACGCTGAAATCAAAAAAGCGTTCTTGCGTTGCAGCATGCGTAACTACTCCTTTGAGTGGACTCATGTTCAGTGATTCGGCTTCGTGAGTGTTTAAAGGGTGGTTTGCGCCGGCACTTTGAAGATGTGAGCGTCGCTTGGAAGCATCCTGATCGGGATCCAGAAGAAAAAAGTCTGCAGGTTTCCCCAAAGCGTTATCGAGCCCTGGGTTTGCAACTCCCGTTAATATCATGGCAGGCGCATCAATAAATTTTGCTAATACCTGATTCAAAGACATATTCAGTCGCTGCGGCAATTGCAGCAGCAGTGGTATGAACCAGTCGTACGCACTGAGTCCGGGTTCTGTAACAGGGAACGGGGCCAGACTTGCATCAATGTCATGGGGCGCATGATCAGTACAGATGGCATCGATACTGCCGTTTTTAACTCCCGCCTGCAGTGCATTACGATCCTGCACGCTGCGAAAGGGTACGGCACTGTGAAAATGTGCATCGTAGCCTGCCAGATCCTCATCGCTGAAAAACAGATGGTGGATACCGACATCACAGCTGACTGGCAGCGCGGCTTGTTTGGCCTCGTTGATCATATCAACAGCACGCGCTGAGCTTATTCTGGAGATGTGTAGCCTGCATCCGGTTTCGCGACACAATTCAAGCAAACGGGCCAGGGCTACGGTCTCGGCGGCAATGGGTATGGAAGGTAAACCGAGTCGGGTGGCCATGGCGCCGGTATGAGCGCAACCATCAGCGCCCAATTGTGCGTCTCGCGCAGTCATGAACAGCGGCATATCAAAAGAGGCTGCATACTCCATCGCGCTGTACAGGACGTTGGTACTTTCGAGCGCAGAATCGGCCTGTCCTGCAACAAGACAGCCAGCGCTCTGCAAGGTGGCCAACTCACTCAATTGTTCGCCCTTGAGCCCGACGGTTAGTGCAGCTATCGGTATAACGTGAGCAGCATTGGCCAGGTTGGCTCGTTGACGGATAAGTTCAACAGTGGCGATATTGTCGATGGCAGGTTGTGTGTCGGGCGCGCACAGAAGCCTGGTAAATCCCGAGGCAATTGCCGCATGTGATTCGCTGTTCAGCGTACCCTTGCGGGTCATACCCGGTTCTCGCAAGCGCGTGTAAAGATCAGTTAGCCCGGGTATTGCCAGAGAGCCTTTGGCATCGATAATTGATAATTTGCTATCTTCCGCGCCCGTTTCATGCTTTTGAGAGTCGGTTTGCCGGTCTATTGATTCAACCTTACCGTCTTGCACGATGATAGTTTTCAGCTCATCGCTACCTAAAAGACGGATGTTGGTAATGATAATGCGCTCTGCGCTGGAAACGCTCATAAGTTGGATCCCGTTTGATCGGGTGTAGCCGGTTCAACGCTTTGCGCTTCGCTTGCAGCATGACGCAGGCTGGTCGCATTACCCATGACAATGGACATGACGGCCATGCGTACTGCGATTCCATAGGTAACCTGTTCGAGAATGACCGACTGTTTGCCGTCAGCAACGCTGCCTGCTATCTCCACACCTCTGTTGGTCGGGCCGGGATGCATAACCAGTGCATCAGGTTTGGCCAGTGCCAATCGTTCGGGCGTGAGTCCGTATGTGCGATAGAACTCGCCACTGCTAGGCACTGTGGCGGATTGCATGCGCTCTTTTTGCAGTCGTAACCCCATGATGACATCCGCTCCTTGGAGCGCTTTGTTTAGATCGGGGTATACCTTTACGCCCAAAGATTCTACATCGGTGGGTATTAGCGTACGTGGACCAACAACCCTTACCTCTCCGGTGCCTAGCTTTACTAGAGCAGAAATATCTGATCGGGCAACACGTGAATGTTTGATATCACCAATAATAACGACGCAGAGCTTGCTGAAATCACCCTTGTGACGCCTTATAGTGAACATGTCCAGCATGCCCTGAGTGGGATGGGAATGTTGTCCGTCACCCCCGTTAATAACGTTAATGTAGGGCGATACATGCCTTGCAATAAAGTGTGCGGCTCCTGAATCACCATGGCGAACGATAAACATATCGCACTGCAAGGCCTCGAGAACATGCAAGGTATCTAACAGCGATTCACCTTTTTTAGTGGATGATGTAACCAGATCAACGTTGAGTATGTCCGCGCTAAGTCTTTTCGCTGCTAACTCAAAAGCTGTTCGTGTTCGAGTACTGTTTTCAAAAAAGAGGTTGGCAACTGTTTTACCTCGAAGCAAAGGCACGTTTTTTATGGTGCGATCATTAACCCCGGCAAACCCTTCGGCGGTATCAAGTATATTGGTGAGTATGTCGGCATCAAGTCCGTCAAGGTCCAGGAAGTGATGAAGCTGTGACGCACTGTTGAACTGAGGGTCAGGCAAACTCATTTTTTGTCGCCCACGCTGACTTGCATAGTTTGGGCATCCAGGTCTATGTATTGATTGTCAGCAACTTCTAGACTGTGTCCAATTACGTCAGCTCGTATAGGTAGTTCGTGGCCCTTGCGTTGGACGAGGACTGCCAGGGTGATGCGGGCCGGTCGTCCGTAGTCAAAAATCTCGTTCATTGCTGCTCTGACTGTGCGGCCTGTACCCAGCACATCATCGACAAGAATGATGTGGCAGTTATCAACAGCAAAAGGCACTTGTGATGGACCTACAACCGGGTGCAAGCCAATCGAACTGAAGTCATCTCGATAAAACGCGATATTGAGCTCACCCAGAGGTTCTGTTAGCGGAGCTCCGGCCAGTGTCAGCTGATCCTGCAAGTAGTGGCCAACGTCAACCCCGCCTCGCCGGATCCCGATAAGAGCAACAGGCTCACCCTCTTTAATCAGTTCTTTGAGGGACATGACCATGTGGTCCAGCCAGTGCGCGACTGTCTCACGATCAAATACGTTGCTGACGCTGTTTGTATCTGGGTTGTTCACTTAGAGGTCTTCATGTTGAACCATGACTCCAGTATAAGCGCTGCAGCTATGGTATCGACGTCGGCATGGTTGGTCTTGCGCTTGCGTTGCCCACTTTGGCGCAAGCGTTTTAGTTCCTGTTGTGCTGCCACAGAGCTAAAACGCTCATCCGCTTTGTGCACCGGCAATGCGTAACGATTCTGTAAGCGTTTGATAAAACCCTTTACATGGCTAGTGATCGATTGCTCTTCACCTGACTCGGTCAGCGGCCATCCAACGACAAGATGAGAGGGTTTCCACTGTTCTAGTAGTGCATCCACCGCCTGCCAGTCAGGGGTGCCATTAGTGTTGACGATGATGCCCAGTGGTTGCGCCGTTTGTAAACGACTTTCACCAACTGCAGTACCAATGCGCTTGCTGCCGAAATCAAATGCCAGGCAAGTGCCTGATATGAAATCGTTTTGTGCCGTGGTTTGGCCAGGCTGCTCGTCAGGCACGTCCTGAATGCCCAACTATTTGCAGTAAATCGATTCCAAGGATGTTTCCAGCAGCCTGTCGCCGCTCATTGAGTGGAGTGTTGAATATGACGGTCGTGTTGGCGGCACAGGTTAACCAGGCATTGTTGGCCACCTCCATCTCTAGTTGACCCGGTGCCCAGCCGGAGTGTCCGAGCAATACCAGGTGATTGTGCGGTTCTTCGCCCAGGGCGAGGGCCTCTAGCACGTCGCGTGAACTCGACAGAGAAACGCCACCGGCGAAATCACGAGTGATCTGAAACTGTGGGCCTGGCGGGTGTAGCACCAGACCGTGTCCTTCATCAACGGGGCCGCCGCGCAATACGCCTTCCTCTGCCGTGCTGCTACTCTGCGTTTGGATTTCCAGTTGGTCAAACACGGCACCCAGATTCATACCGAGTTCGTGGTTGAGAATGACGCCAAACGCACCGTGTTCACCATGATCGAGTATGTAGATGAGAGAATCATTAAATTCGGAGTCATGCAGCTGCGGCATGGAGACGAGGAAGTGATGAGTCAGGTTCACGCTGGCACCTCCTGCATAGTTCTAGTAACTCACTACCGAGTTGCTACTCTGGAATTCCCATGTTCGTACAATGTAGAGAATATCGGTTTCCTCAGCCAATTTGCCTGTCATTGGTTCAAAAGGAGCTGCCAGTTCGACAATGCGAACCGCAGCATCATCAAGCAGAGCATGCCCGGATGATTCGTCAACGGTAATGCTCTCAATCTCGCCATTTTTATAGATCCCGACAATCAGAATCAGCGCGCCTGTCATTTTATCGCGTCTGGCAGCGTCGGGATAGTTCAGATTTCCAACGCGTTCAACCTGTTCGACCCATTGAAACATGTAATCGGCCGAGGCCGATTCGGTGGTTCTCGCATTGACGTGCTTTTTCTTGGGCCGCTTGGCAAACTCCTGTTGCTGGCGATCTATTTCGGCGGCCAGTTTTGCGATGTCTATATTCTGTTCTATCAGAACATTACTATTGGGTGCATCGATCTCGTCACTGGTTTCTGTGGTTTGCTCTGTTTGCACCACGTCTTCTGCAAATACTGCGGTTATGACATCCTCTGCGGATTCTTCGCTCTGCGATGGAGCACTGGCGAGCATGGGAGTCGGTGCTAATCCGTCTGCGTCTACATCCAGATCGCTTGAAAAAGGTGATGCCGGGCGGGTGTTTTCGTCGGTCTCGCCGCCGCCATCCTGTGAGGATTGAGCCAGGTAGTCAGCCTCTTCGGGTTTTTCACTCTCAGATTTCTGGACCAAAATGACCTCCAGTGCTGGAGGTGTTCGCATATCATCCAGAAAAGGACGAAAACTCACTGCTAGCAATACAATAGCGTGCACCGCCGCAGCCACGAAAAGTGCAATCGTGATGACGTCGGGTTGGCGATGCTGAGGCGAGTCAACGACAGCGCTCATGGGTGGTTCAACCTTGGAATTTACGGGGTTAGGGTCCTGCTTTGAGCAAAACACCTGCGCAATTCTAGTTTAGCTTGCACAGACATGCTACCGGCTAAGTTTTGTGTTAGCGATTGTTTGCTTTGCAGGCTGTTTCCAGTGCATCAAGGTAGGTGTCTGCAATGCCGGGCAGGTAATCATCGGAACCTGTTGAAACCAGCCCTGCCTCCTGTCGCATGTGTGCGTCGAGCTCACGAACACAGGTTGGGCTAGTGACATTTACCTCGGTCAAATAGCTTCCGATGACATCAAGCCCCACAAACAGCAAGCCGCGCTCCACCAGAGAGGGCGCAACAGCGTCAACTATGCGGCGCTCCTTGTCACTGATCGGAACCGGAACACCGCGGCCACCGGCCGCCAGATTGCCGCGCGTTTCTCCTTGTGCAGGTATTCGCGCCAGTGCATAGGGCACGGCTTCCCCGTTGATAACCAATACCCGTTTGTCACCGTCTTTTATTTCGGGAACATAGCGCTGAGCCATGATCTGGCGAGTGTCATTCAGCGTGGAATGTTCCAGAATTATATTGATATTGGGATCATCTGGCGTGAGCCGAAATATTCCAGCGCCACCCATGCCGTCTAGCGGCTTCACGATGGCGTCCTTGTGGTGCTCGATGAAGGCCTTCAGGCGTGCGGAGCTTGTGGTTACCAGCGTGGGTGGGCAAAACTCGCTAAACCAGGCTGTGTACAGCTTTTCGTTGACATCGCGTAAAGAGTTTGGCCGGTTCCCAACATAAACACCCTCGGTGGCGGCCCGTTCGAGCAGGTAGGTGGTATAGATGTAATCCATGTCAAAAGGCGGGTCTTTACGCATCAGAATGATGTCGTGTTCAGCCAGGGGCGCATCGACAGCGTCCTCTGCATCGAACCAGTGATCGTTGTCATCAAACACCTGCACTTTTCGCCTGCTTGCAAAAGCGCGACCCTGATCGAGGTAGATATCCTTCTGCTGGATGTAGTGAAGGGTCCAACCACGTGCGCTAGCAGCCAGCATCATTGCAAGCGTCGTGTCTTTATAGGGCACGATTTGTTCAATCGGGTCCATTACGATGCCGAGCGTAATACTCATAGATTTTCCGTCAGACCACAGTAACAATTAGGCCAAGTATCGCATGTAGCACCGCCGATGCGTGTTTCTGGTCACAAAAGCGTGACTGGGGCACACCACTTCGGATACCCTTTACGTGTATTCCGGTATTGCGATAGAGATCACCAGATGACAGGCTCAGACGACCTAAGCGTTGACTCTGCTGGCATGCCTAGCGAGAGCGCAAGTCATGCTAGCGAAGTGACTGTGCTCCTTGTCGATGATAGTAAAACCATCAGGCGCTCAGCCAGCAGTTTTCTAAGTACGGCTGGCTTTTCAGTGATTACCGCAGTTGATGGATTCGATGCATTGTCCAAAGTGGTTGAGCATCGTCCGGCTATGGTGTTTGTAGACATAACCATGCCCCGGCTGGACGGCTACCAAACCTGTGCACTGATCAAGAACAATCCAGATTATCGAGGTATCCCGGTAGTTATGCTTTCGAGTAAAGATGGACTATTTGATAAAGCTCGGGCGCGTATTGTGGGCAGTGATGCGCATTTGTCGAAACCGTTTACCGCCGATACGCTCACTGCAACGGTGTACAAATTTACTAATGCCCAGTCTGCGCCTGACTCTGTGCCAGCCAGCGGCGAAATTGCTGCAATGGATACTATCGATTAAGGTGCCTTCTATACTTCTGATAGATGATTCGCCTACAGACGCGCATGTCTATGGCTCGATGTTAAGGGCTGAGGGGCATGAAGTCTCAATCGCCACAAGTGGCGAGGAAGGCATTGACTCTGCGCGTCGATTGCAGCCGGACATTATCATTATGGATGTTGTCATGCCCGGCTTGAACGGGTTTGAAGCTACCCGTTTGTTGGCCAGAGAAGACGATACCGCCAACATCCCTGTCATCATACTTTCCACACGCCAGGGCGAATCTGATCGTCTTTGGGGATTGCGTCAGGGCGCCTACGACTATTTATGTAAGCCGGTCTCCAAACCGGAGTTGTTATCCAGCGTTGATGCCGCTCTGGAGAAGGCATGACCCAACATCTTTTGTTTAACGCTGCCGGGCTTAACCTGGCCGCACCTGCCGAAGCGGTCAAAGCGATTCATGAAAAACTGGATGTTCAGCCGGTTGCTGGCACCAAGCGATGGTTTGCAGGACTGGCAGTCGCAAATGGCAAGCTCTTGCCCGTGACTGATGTTGGTGTGTACTCCGGTCGCCGATCATCGACAGGTCGAACTCTCGAACTCGATCCCGCAGCGGGGATTGCCGGATTGAGAGTTGATAATGTTGTCGGTTTGAGTGACAGTCCTGTCAGCGATGCAGGGCAGACGCAACCTTCCGGCTACGACATTTTGACTCTAACAGGCAGAGTGATTGTTCAGGACGAACATTCCTACCAGATTGTTGATATTGCAGCCCTTGTGCAGTCAGCTGCTTTTTTGAATATTGCGGAATCAGAGGTTTGATGTTTCCTGTTAAATTAAACAGTCAAGATAAAGCTCTGAGCGTGCCGTTTATCTTGTTGATGTTATCTCTGTTTGCTCTACTCGTATCTCTGTTTGGTGTGCAGCGAACTGCCGGTATTGCCAACGAGCGTTTGAACGAACTGCAGGTGGCCTGGGAGGCGGTTCAGGATGGAACAGTCGAAGGCAGCGAGCTCGTTGCAGCTGACCGTATGATAGAACGCGTGGCGGTGCCTGTACCGGTGGTACAAAACTCGGCGCGCTGGAGTCTGGGCTTGGCATTATTGAGTCTTGTCTTGCTGGCCTGGCTGGTCGTTGCCAGTAGACGGGTTAATCAGATCAGAAATGACTATGACGACAGTCGCGAGCGCAATGAACAGGCCTCCATCATAAAGTTGTTAGATGAAATGGCCCCTTTGGCTAGCGGCGATTTGCGCGTGCGTGCCACCGTTACCGAGGCGATGACAGGGGCTCTCGCCGATGCGTTTAATTATGCGGTTAGTGAGTTACGCTGGCTCGTGGACACGATGCGTCAATCGGCGTTGCAAGTTGACGAGTCAGTCAAACGTTCACGCAGTACCGCCGATACAGTGGCAAAAGCTTGTTCTGAACAGACCATGCAGATTCACCGATCCTCTAATTTTCTGCTTTCAATGAGTGGCACAATGGCAGAGCTTTCTGCAGATGCCGCTGAGTCTTCGAGTGCGGCGCAGGCGGCCTTTGAAAAGGCTGATAGCGGAGTACTTGCCCTCGACAGTAGTCTGAGTCGTTTGTCGATTATCCGTGACGAAGCAGATTCGACCACCAGACTCATGCATCGATTGGCAGAAAATGTTCGTGCTATCGATGATCACGTGCTGGCTGTTGAGGAGGTTGCCAAACGCACCGATCTACTCGCTCTTAACACGACAATCAGAGCATCGGCTGGCTCGCGTAGCGTGTCGGGATCTGATGCTGCGGCTGATCTGGGTCGACTGTCAGATGAGGTAGCCCAGTTGGCCGATGTGCTTGGACAAGCTACTCGCGATATAGGATCCCTGACCCGAACTATTTCACAGGATGCGGGCGATACCGTGCAATCCATGGAACACACAACGGCCGAATTGGCGGCAGGTGTTGAGCAGACCCAACAGGCTGGTATCGCGTTGCATGCAATTCGCAGCGATTCTCAGGCTGTGCGTCATCGTGTAACACTAATGGCAGAAAAGACGATTGAGCACTTTGGTATTGTGCGTCAGCTAAGTGAGAATATGGACGTGATCAGTCGCATCACTCAACAAACCTCTGACGGCGTCAATGCCAATTCGCAGTCATTGGATGAGCTCCAGGAACTGGCTTCAGAGCTTCGTCAGAGCCTGTCGGATTTCAGGTTGCCAGCTAAAACATCACCGCAACACATGCAGAGCAAGAAAACGCCTAGTGACGCTCGTAAAGCAGCGGACAGGGCGGTCATACATGAGTGAGGCGAATGACAATAGCCCGATCAGCGTTGCTGCATCAATTCCAGATTTCAGTCATGAAGCCCTGGCACACTTGCAAGTGCAAAGTGATTCGTTTGCATTGCATGTTCAAACTTTTCTAGATACCAGCACAGACGCCAACCGGGCCCAGCTCAGGGATGATCTTCAGCGTTTTCGTAACACGCTTGTATTGCTGGAAAAAGATGCGGCGGTCTACGTTGCCGAAGAGCTAATACTACTTCTGGATGAGGATGCAACTGGCAATCTAAGTAACCGAACCGAGTTGGCCAGGGTGTTGGTGCAGGCGTCTGATCAGCTCAGTGGGCATGTAGCTTTGTTGCAGCACAATGGCAACCTCGATAGTGCCCTGGCACTTTTACCTTTAGTCAATGACAGCCGCGCATGCCGTGAAGAAACGCTCTTGTCTGAAATGGTGGTGCTGGCTGCAGGCGTAGAAGTGCCCGCAGCAAAAGCTGCCAGCGTTACCGATGAAGTATGGCAGCAAAGCCGGGACGCCTGGGTTGGGTATACGTCTGCCCATCACGCAAAGCTTGCTCAGAAGCTGCTGCGTTGGTGGCGGGCCGAAGACAGCGAGTCCGCTTTAGAGCTCTCGGAGCAGATGCATACATTCGAGCAGTTCTGCATAAAAGATGATTACCTTGAGGTTCTGGTTCCGCTGTTTCAATCAGCTGCGCTGGTCGCTAAAGCGGTGGCGGATAAAGGCCTGAGTGATGGCCCCGCATTACGAAGTTTATACGCCCAGCTCGAGCGTAATATTCATCGCAGTGCCTTAGTTGCATCGCCTGAAGATTTGTTACCTGCGGATCTGTTGCGCAATTATCTTTATTATGTAGCGCAGATAGAATCCACATCGCGAGTAGCGCTCGAGCTGCGCCGCCGATTCAGGCTGGATCGAATACGCCAGGCGTCCCTGTTAGACACCGGCAGTTCAACCGCAACGATAGGGATTGGTTATCACCTGGCCAATGCCATTCGGCAGAGCATAGCCACTGAGACCGAAGCACTTCGATCGTGGCTGGATCAAGCGCCGACTCGCACTGATCATCCCAGAGTGGTGCGTTTGCGCGTCAGGCTCAAGCAACTGGAGCCGGTATTGACATTGATGGGAGCACCGCAGGCACTGGCCTGTTTGCAATCCATCAATCAAGACATGGCCGGGCTGGATGGAGAACAACTGCCCGATACCGCATTGAGAATGAAGCTTGCCGAATCATTACTCAATCTGGACCTGCTACTCGATGAAAGTGCGCGGCATAGTGTGGTGCGTAATGCGAGCGAACCTGATCGTGCCAGCATCAATGGTGATGATGTATTCGTAGATATGGCCACGGATGCCTGCCTGTGTGATGCGCGAGCAAGGTTGCATGAGATTGGGCAGGCCCTTGAGGAACTGCTATCGGCTGGCCCACTACCCGCAGGTCGATGCCAGCAACTATCGGAGCAGTTGGGTCATGTGGGGCAGGCCTTGCAGGTCTTGCCATTGCCCGAGGTGAATCCCTTGCTACAGGGTTTGATGGACGTGCTCACCCAGCTTCAACTCAATGGGCGAGGACTGAACGGGCATGGAGCGGACTCCGCAAACGCTTCTGGTCATGTGCGAGCAGGCGTTCAGCAAGAGATTGCCAACTCGCTGGTGTCTCTTGACTACTATCTGGGTTGTGTTCTGCAGCCACAGCCGGCTGCCAGCCAATTGCTCCAGGATGCATTTGACGCTCTATTGCGTGCACGTGAGAGCCTGAACGAGGCTGATGCCGGCCAATCAGCAGCAAGCGTATCTGACGATAGTGAAGATCAGATCGTGGACCTGTTACCGCAAATGGATTCAATAGGTGCTGCTCTGGCAGCTTATCGAAGCAATCGTGACGAGCAGAGTATCAGTGGTCTAAGAACTGCCTTGAGTGAGTTTGATGTGAAGGCGGCGGCTATTACAACTGGTCCTTTGGCACGTTTGGCTAGCGCTACGAAATCCTGGTTTTTGCAAACCGATGTGCTTTCATCTCAAGGCCTTGCTCAGGCGGACTTGGGCTTGTTGGATGAGGTGCATGCCGTTATACCCCAAATCATTGATCAGAGCTTGGGTGGTTCTGATGCTATTCGTGAATTTGATGAACTGATACAACAGTTGGAAGCTGTTCACGAACCGGGAAGCCTTACACTAAATGTGGATGATGAACTGCTCACAGACCCTTTTGATCAAACTCTTGATCACACCTTACAGCACGTTTTTTACCACGAGTGCCTGAGTCATTTAGAAGCACTGGACGAGTCGGTTCGTTCTTCGTTAGAACCCGGGTCCGACGTAAGCCAGAGCTTGCCCACCGAGCAGATGCTGCGCGCTCTGCATACCCTGACCGGCAGTGCCCAGACGGTCGATGCCCCTGACATCGTGGCGATTGTCCAGCCCTTGCAGCGAGCTGCGCTGGCACGACAACGACTAGGGCAATCATTTGATGCCGCCGAGACTCGCTACATCGGTGACCTGGTTATGGCATTGCGTGCCCGTCTCGATTCTCTCACTACCGGTGAGCCTGTAGGACAGAGCGTAAGGGCGGTAGAGCAGAGGCTAGGCGGCTTTCTGGCTGCCAGTATTCCAGGCAGCGATGGTGCCGATAGCGGATTTGGCATCGCATCCAATGTGCGTTCGCTTGATGATGTGTTCGGAGAAGAAGCAGGCGATCTTTTAGAAAGACTTCGTCTGCTTGTTCAGACACAGGATTTTGCTCAGACCGATTCAAATGATTCCCTGGCATTGCTGCATACTCTCAAAGGCAGTGCGCGTATGGCCGGTCGGATCGCCATTGCTGATCAAGCGCATGCACTTGAAAGTCAGGTACAGGAACTGGACGATACAGAGGCGCAACGTGCTGCATTGAGCTCGGGTTACGTTCAGATTCAAGCGCTGGTCATGCAGGGAGCCACTAGCACGCCGGATGCTGAGACAGCAGATGATAGTCAAGCAGTAGTTCAATCATCAACAGCGTCAGAATCGTTGATGGTCAATGACACCGCGTTTGATGCGTTGCTGGATCTGGCTACCGATGTAACGGTGAATCAAGCGAGACTCAGTGATGAACTTGCACGCCTGCGTGAGGTATACCAGGATATTGAGTCAACAGCGCTGCGTTGGCGGGAGCTACCTTATTCGAAGGATGTTTCAAGCTCGGCTGAGGTTAATGAAATGTTGGCCGATCTGGAGGCCGCACGATCGGTTATGCGCGGCGCGCTTCGCCAGGCCGAGCGTGAGCAGCAGCAGGCGTCCAGAGCTAGCTCTGGCTTACAACAAAGTCTGATACGCACGCGTCTAGTGCGTATCGATGAGCTTCGAGAGAGGCTCATACAGATCATCAATGATGCATCCAGTGCATGTGGCTGTCGCGCTCAACTTGATATGGACGGTGGGGAGGTGACACTGGATCGAGCCTTGTTTCGTCAACTTGCTGCATCGCTGGAACATATCGCACGAAACGCTATTGTGCATGGCATCGAAGCTCCGGAAGCAAGGGTCAGGGCGGGCAAGTCGCGGACCGGTAAGCTCTCTTTATCTGCTTCGGTGGATGGTACGGATCTGGTTGTTACATTTAGCGATGATGGGCGAGGAATAGAGCGTGAATCCATCAGCACTCTGGTTCAGGCTCGCGGTGAGTCTGCCATTGATTCTCAGGAGGCGCTACAAAATCTGTTGTTCCAGTCGGGCTTTTCCAGTGTTGAAAATCCAACGGCATTGGCAGGGCATGGCCTTGGATTATCTGCCGTACAGGCAGCAGTGGAGCAAATGGGAGGGCGAGTGCAGCTCTCCACGGAGCCGGGCCAAGGCACTCAGGTAACGTTGCGACTACCGCAGCGTATTGTCGTCAATCAGGTGGTCCTGGTTAGCAGCGAAGATGTGTTGTTTGCCATACCGGTTAACTACGTTGACGCTGTGCGAGTTGATCAGCTTGCCGGCGATGCGGCTGATCGTTATCGCCCTCTACCGTTGTCACAGATGCTGATGCAGCATACTGTTTCGGCTGCCCACAAGTCTGGCCGTGCACGCTCTACTGTGTTGATCACTGCCGCAGGTGTGTCTTTAGCGTTAGAGGTCGATCAAGTGATTGGTTATCGGGAGTTGGTAACGCAGGCTCTAGGCCCCCAATTGGCAGCCTTGCGTCGATTTTCGGGAGGCAGTGTGTTGTCAGATGGCAGTCAGGTTTTGATCCTGGATCTCATCCGAATTGTTGAATCTCTGAGTTCTGATCGGGCGGCGGTAGCCTCTTCAGCCAAGGAGTCATTGAGACCGGTTGCGTTGATCGTGGATGATTCGTTGACCATGCGTGCGGCTGCCGAGCACATCCTGCAACAGTCGGGTATCGCAACACGAACCAGCCGTGATGGCATAGAAGCACTTGATAGCCTGGCCATGGCTCTGCCGAATCTGATTGTTCTGGATATCGAAATGCCCAGACTGGACGGGCGGGATTTTCTCAAGCGCATCAAGGATCAGTATGGCACTTCATGCCCTCCGGTGATTGTGGTGAGTAGCCGCGACGATACTCTGAATCGGGATCGCATGATGGAGCTGGGGGCCGTGCGATTTCTGGCGAAACCCTATACAGAGAGCCAGCTGCAGGAAGCTGTGGAAGCCGCAGGATTGCATCTGCCGGACCTGACAATCGCATGATTTTGTTAAGTAGATAACGCTTAGCGCGTGTATCTGGCTTGTATTCGGCCGCTAATAGCGTATTATTGGGAAAAATATCCCAATCATTGCAGGAGTCGAATAATGAAATCACGCCAGACATGTGTCGCCGCTGCCATCAGTATGCTGCTATTAGCGGCATGCAGCTCAGATTCCGGGACAGTGGTTCGTCCAGGGAATGGCGATCCGGGTTCTACCGATATTAGCGGCCGCTTAAAAACACTCGATAACAGCGAGGCTTTTTATGACGCAATCCGAGAAGCCCTCATAGCACAATCAGACTCCTACTATTATGGTGGCGTTGGTGGTGTCGTAATTCTCGAAGCTGACACGGCTGACCCGGTTAGCGCGCCGCAAGCACCTCCGCAAGCTTCATCAGGATCAGACAGTGCGACATCCCAGCCTGTGGACGCTGGTGATCGCAATGAGGTGACGTCTACCAATGTTCAGGAACTGGGTGTTGACGAACAGGATCGCGTCAAGCTGAGCGCGGATGGCGATCTTCTTTACGTGTTGCAGAGCGATTACCAGTATGACTTTCCGATTGACGGCCCCGTGCCACTTCCGGTGGAAGGGCCAGGTGAAGTGCCTGTTGATCTACCTGTCGAAGAGCCAGTGGGTGATCAGGCCGCAAGCTCCTTTTTTGCTCCGCAAAGTTATGAAACTGTCTTGCGCATCATGGCTCTTGATTCGGCAACGCCCGACTCATCAGAGTTGAACTCAGTCTCTGTCAATTTACAAGGGCGGTACGCGGATGGTTTCTACTTATATGAAACTGATACTGCTACCTCAGCCTTGTTGACCTCTTCGGGGGGTGGTTACTGGCTCAACTGGGCGGAGCCTACTGCGTTTGCCGGCTTGGATAGTCTTATTACCAAAGTAGATTTGACAGATGCTGCGTCTGCCTCTGTAAGTGGCACGTTCAGGATCGATGGGCAAATTATTTCAAGCAGGCGCATAGGCAAGCACCTTTTCTTTGCTTCTCGCTACTACCCGACCATACCTGGCGATCAACCCTGGCTACAAAATCCTGAACAATGGCAAGAAACAGTTAACGCAACCGATATTGCAACTTTATTACCCCGGTATTCAAATGATGAATCTGCAACTGTGACACCGCTGGTAGATCCCGCTAACTGTTTTGTTGCCGACAAAGTAGAAGGTAACGAGTACTACTCACCCGATATCATTACTTTAGGCGTTATTGATCTGGACACGATGGCCTTGACTGATAGTGAATGTTATCTGGGCGCAACCGAGACCCTGTATGCCTCTACGGAAGCGATATATCTGGCAACCACTCAGTATGATTACTCTGTTGGACCGTTAACTCAGGATGGCGCGGTCATTGATATCGACGGCCCTTTTCCAACTGATATCGTGTGGTTTGATCCACGTGTTAATACCGATGTGCATCAATTTGACATCAACGACGGTGGACAACTTGACTACATTGGTTCTGGCAGTGTGCGTGGGCATTTGGGTTGGAACGCTTTGAGAAAACCCTTTCGTATGAGTGAAAAAGATGGCTATCTGCGCGTTGCTACCTTTAACGATCGACAAGGTTCTGATCAAAGTCCGATAATCGTCTCCGTATTACAACCTGACGGAAGCGGAAATCTGGCAAAAGTGTCAGAACTACCTAACGACAATCAGCCGGATCATATTGGAAAACCCGGTGAACAACTGTATGCGTCTCGGTTTCTTGGTGATCGAGCTTATCTTGTAACTTTCAGGCAAACAGATCCACTCTATATCATCGATTTTCAAGACCCCTCGGCACCCTTCATTGCCGGTGAACTGGAAATAGCTGGCTATAGTGACTATCTACAACCTATCAACGAGAACTACCTGTTGGGTATTGGTAAGGATGCAGTTGCTGCACCTGATGGCCGAGGAGATGGACGTGGTGCATTGGTGCAGGGTCTTAAGCTGTCGTTGTTCAATGTATCCAATCCGGCACAGCCCACAGAAGTGCAGTCTGTGCTGATAGGACAACGTGGAACAGATGCCAATGCGCTGTACAATCATCGAGCGATAACCATTCAGGCTGCGACTGATCAGCATCCCACTCGAGTCAGCTTCGGCATAAACGTGCATGGACGTCCGATGCCAGACTCATCGCCGTCACCACAAAATGCGGGAGCTTACTATGATTGGAACTACTCCGGTTTGCACGGATTTGATGTAACGGTGGGCGACGATGCCAGGATTACACCACGAGGTGCCTTGGTTGTTGAGTCAGCGGCATCAGGTGGCAATCGTTACGGCCCGAGTTATGGAGACGACCGTTCTGTGATGGTTAACGACGCTCTGTTTTATGTATATGGTCGGGACGTCTATGCCGCACCGTGGAATGACCTGGCCAACCCGTCAGCTGCACGCTAGTATGCGAGTGTAGTTTTGCAATAGCCTGAGTTACTGTAGCTTGAGGCATGCAATAATCGGGCGGTCATGTTGAACAACAACATGACCGCTTACTTATTGAGGCAAGCAGGAAATTATGCGAATTGGGATCATTGGTGGCTCTGGTTACACAGGTGTTGAGCTACTCAGGCTTTTGTCTCCACGTGAAGATGTGGAGATCGTTTTTATCAGTTCTCGAGCGCAGGCTGGTAACCGCGTTGACGAGCTATTTCCCAGTCTGCGCGATCACCAAAGCCTACGTTTTTCCGATCCCGATGATGTAGCGGATGCGCAGTGTGATCTGGTTTTTTTCGCAACACCCAATGGCACTGCTATGAAGCAAGCGCCAGCTCTTCTGGACAAGGGCACAAAAATTGTCGATCTATCTGCAGATTTCCGAATCCAGGATATCGCTGTCTGGGAGCAGTGGTACGGGATGACGCACAGCTGCCCGGACCGGGTTAAAGAAGCGGTTTATGGTCTGCCTGAGATGAATCGTGAACAGGTGTGTGATGCAGAGCTGGTGGCTAACCCCGGTTGCTACCCAACAGCTGTGCAATTAGGTTTCCTGCCACTGTTGGAATCCGGTCTTGTCGAATGCGGGTCTTTGATCGCTGATGCGAAGTCGGGTATCTCCGGTGCAGGTAGAAGTGCTTCAGTGGCCAATCTTCTGGCTGAAGCATCGGATAGCTTCAAGGCCTATGCCGTAGCCGGGCATCGGCACTTGCCTGAAATAGAGCAGGGCTTGAGGCGCATGACAGCAGACCCTTTGAGTCTGACCTTCACGCCTCACTTACTGCCAATTATTCGGGGAATTCATGCAACCCTTTATGCGCAGCTCAAGGATGATGTTGATCTGCAATCGCTTTATGAGCAGCGGTTCAAGGATGAGCCTTTTGTCGATGTCATGCCGCCAGGTACTCACCCGGAAACCCGTTCAGTGCGGGGCAGTAATGTCTGCAGATTGGCTGTGCATCAGCCTCAAGGGCGCAATACCGCCGTCGTGCTCGCCGTTGAAGACAATCTGGTCAAGGGAGCCGCCGGCCAGGCCGTCCAGAATATGAATTTGATGCTCGGTTTGCCGGAAACGAAAGGACTGAAACAGCCGGCTTTATTGCCCTAGTTCAGTTTTCCGGCATCTGCAGGCTTGTCAATCAATGGGATTGACCACATTGTCCAACGGTAGGATAAGCGGTGCGGTAAATACTTGACTAAATTGCTTGGTCAAGTAAACTGGCCACGATGCGAATGAGAGGAATTCCCATATGAGTGCTGAAGTCAGTATCGACGACTTCGAAATGCCTGATCCCCTGATTTTTACAGAGGCGGCAGCTTTGAAAGTAAAAGAGTTGATCGTTGAGGAAGGTAACCCTGACCTGATGCTCCGTGTGTTTGTTTCCGGCGGTGGATGCAGTGGCTTCCAGTATGGGTTTACTTTTGATGAGGTCGTCAACGATGGCGATACAGAGGTCAAAAAAGAAGGCGTGAAATTATTGATCGACCCCATGAGTTTCCAGTACTTAACCGGTGCTGAGATCGATTACACAGAAGGCCTGGAAGGATCTCAATTCGTTATCAGGAATCCCAACGCTACCACTACCTGTGGATGTGGGAGTTCATTTTCGGTCTAGTTGCTTTCAACCCTGTTTGCAATGAAAACCGACTAATTCAATCGACCTTAACGGTGGCGTTCGCATCGGCGGATGCCATTTGTCCTGCTAGATCCGACAGTACACTGTTCATTTGAGCTGTCATTTCATCCGATACCGCCTTGAGCGCGGGCAGGTATTTTTTGTCGATCGGTTTTGCTGCAGGCAACTTAACTTTCAGCGGGTCGATCTGTAAGTTATTGACTCGGAATTCGTAGTGCAGATGCGTTCCAGTAACGCGGCCCGTTTTACCCACATAGCCGATTACATCCCCTTGCTTGACCTTTTTCCCTACCTTTGATCGTTTTGAGATCTTCGACATGTGGGCGTACAAGGTACTAAAGCGTTGACCGTGCTTCAGAATAACTGTTTTCCCATACGCGCTTTTACTTCCGGAAAATGAGACCGTTCCGTCTGCAGTGGCATAGATGGGGGAACCGTGAGGAGCGCCGTAGTCAACGCCTCGATGCGCTCTAATCTGGTGTAAAACTGGATGCATACGATTCGGATTGAACTTTGATGTGATGCGAACCACATCAACCGGGTGGCGTTTGAAAGTACGACGTTTGGATGTGCCATCCGGTGCGTAATAGTCGGTGGATCCATCATCGGTGGTAAAACGAATAGCGCGATAGGCTTTTCCACCGCGCACAAATTCGGCGGCAAGAATATCTCCATCGCCAATGTACTTGCCTTCTCGATACAAGCGGTCATAGACCAAGCTAAATTGATCACCCTTGCGAATATCTCGAGCAAAATCCAGTTCCCACTGAAATATATCGGACAGCTCCATAATGGTTGACTGCTTGAGATTGGCTTTTTCAGCGGCAAGATAGAGCGATTGTTCGATAGTTCCAGATGTGACAACGCGCTCTTTTTCCACAGGCAGGTCGATCGACGCAACTGCAAAACCGCCTGCTGAGCGCCTTATGGTAATTCGCTTGTCAGCACCTATCCGTGCGGAAAGGCTGTGAAACTCACCGCCCGGCAATTGTGCCAGGTCGAATACTTGATCAACTTTCAGGTTGGACAGATGCTCTTTGACAACGTTGTCTGTCAGCAACTGCGGCATTTGCTCAATTTTGACGCCATGGTCATTGAGAATGCCAGATAGGGTGTCTCCGGGTGCAACCTTTATCGACACTCTGCTTACACCTTCCGGCGCCATAGCTTTTTGGCGAGCTGCTGCAAGCGATTGAGGCTCAACGAGTGGCGTGATGACATTGGTATTGCTGGCAGCAGGATCTGTCTCTGCTTGAAGTTCAACATCCGGGAACGGAATAAGTGCAATGGGCTCGCTTCTGCTCGTATCCTTCAGATTATCGTTTGCTGACTGCTGAAGAGCAGTCAATGCATTGATTTCATCATCAAAGAAGAAGGCGGGTGGTGCGATGCTGGCTTGGGCAATGGGTGGACGCGAGGGTTGTTCTTCGACTGTGCCGGTGGTTGTGGTGGTCCACAGTATGCCGCCCGCAACAGCCACAAGCGCGGCTGTCAGCTTTCCGGTGTGCTTGTTTTCTGTCTGCTGAGACGCAACTGACAATCGGATCGCGCCAGCAGGTTTTTGCCCCTGGCTTCTGGATAACTTTCTTGCCGGTCGTCGTTGTGCATAGCGTTCAGCGGCTTTTGCGTGATCGCGCGCGGCGCGAGTTCGGCTTCGCCCATGCTTTTCGGAATTTCCTGCAGCGTATGCTGAGGGTGACAAGTCCACGCAATGAGGACGAATTTGGGCGTGTCTGTTGGCCAACGCAGGTGTCCGTTCAAAGATTCGGAATATGAGTTCGGCGCGCTTTTTTTAGTTATAGTCGCAACAACGATCAATAGCGCTCGTTAAGTGTAGAACAAGCTGAAGAAATTTGGCAGGTAACGGCCACTTGACAGTGCTTTAATTTGCGTTTGTTTTTTTACAACATCGAACTTCCTATTTCATCGGAGCAGTAATCAAGTTATGACGTCAGAAATCCCCAGCGACAGTGCAGAGCTGGATGAGCAGATTGCGCTACTGGCTCGAGGAGCCGATGAAATATTGCTGGAAAGCGAATTGCGCAGTCGTTTGGCCATGGGGCGGCCGTTGCGTATCAAGGCCGGGTTTGATCCCACAGCACCGGATTTGCATTTGGGTCACACGGTGCTGCTCAATAAAATGCGCCAGTTTCAGCAGCTTGGGCACCAGGTGATATTTCTGATCGGTGATTTTACAGGCCGCATAGGTGATCCAAGTGGACGCAATGCCACCAGACCTGCTCTGGATGATGAGGCGATCACCGCTAATGCCCAGACCTATAAAGATCAGGTCTTTAAAATTCTGGATGAGCAATTAACAGAAGTTCGCTTTAATGCCGAGTGGTTCGGGCCCATGTCGGCCAGTGATTTGATCAGGTTGGCATCGCGGCAAACATTGGCACGTATGCTCGAACGCGATGATTTTTCAAAGCGATACAAAGAACAACAACCCATAGCATTGCATGAATTTTTGTATCCCATGGTGCAGGGTTACGATTCTGTGGCATTGGAGTGCGATGTGGAGCTGGGCGGTACTGATCAGAAGTTCAATTTGCTGATGGGACGAGAATTGCAGAAGGGCAATGGGCAGATGCCGCAAATAGTCTTGACCATGCCCTTGCTCGAAGGGCTTGATGGTGTACAGAAGATGTCCAAATCCCTGAACAACTATGTGGGTGTGAGTGACGAGCCGGCCGATATGTTCGGAAAGCTGATGTCAATTCCCGATTCGATAATGTGGCGCTACTTCGATCTGCTCAGCGCTAAGAGCAATCAGGCCATTGCTGAGCTGAAGCGATCGGTTGAGGAGGGGCAAAACCCGAGGGATGTTAAATACGAATTGGGGCTTGAGATTGTTGAGGTCTATCACGGGGCAAAAGCTGCGGAGGCCGCCAAAGAATCCTTCATACAGCGGTTCCGACAGGGGCAACTTCCCGAGGATCTTGAATTGCTATCTCTGGAAGCCGGACCAGAAGGCCGACCCATCGCCAATGTGCTTCTCGATGCAAAGTTGACCAGTAGCACTTCTGAGAGCCATCGCATGATAAAGCAGGGGGCGGTCAAGATAGACGGAGAGAAGGTTGAGGATGGTAAACGTCTTCTTTGTGCCGGCACCGAAGTCGTTTTGCAGGTCGGGAAACGCCGAGTGGCTCGAGTTTCAATGAAATAGCTAGCCACTTGTGGTCATGTCTTGCTAAATATTGCCTGTCAGGGGACGTTAACTACTTCCTTGTCATCGCTTGGTAAATCTGTGCGCAGTGGTGTTAAACGGCTCGAGCTTTGATCTATTCCTTTTTGTCATCACTGCTGGTTTCGTGGATGTCACGTTATTTTGATAAAAACCGTTGCACTTTTTTTTTACGGTCTTACAATGCTCGTCCTCGCACCGGGAAGGCTTGAGCCAGAGTTTGGTCAAGCTGAAAATGTACTGAGGCGAGGTAGTAAATAATTTTTTAATTGGTTGTTATTTTGAGAGTTCGTGGTACACTCCTCGGACTCAGCAGAGGCAAAGCACTTGTTTGCAAAAAGCCGTTAATCTGCCCGCTCTTTTACAATTGAATCAAGTAATTTAAAGGGGTGCTTGTATTGCATTGGTTGCTTTGGCAATAGATGTAAACGAAGTACCTAGCTTAAG
>JBGCEO010000027.1:0-17388 GCA_045106475.1 Granulosicoccus sp. | reverse complement strand
GTTGATCCACTGGCAGGATCCTATTACGTTGAATCACTCACTGCAGACATAGCAGCTAAAGCACAAGAGCTGATCGATGAAATAGAAGACAATGGTGGAATGACTGAGGCGGTAGCGGCTGGCCTGCCAAAACAACGCATCGAAGAGGCTGCTACACGCCGACAAGCACGAGTAGATAGCGCTGAAGATGTGATCGTTGGTGTCAACAAATACCGCTTGGATGATGAACCCGCCATCGAGGTGCTTGAGGTAGATAACGATAAGGTTCGCCGAGCTCAGCTGAGCCGACTGGCAACCATCAAGCGTGATCGCGACTCTGAACGTTGTCAGACAGCACTTGATGCCTTAACCGACTCAGCGACTAGTGGACAAGGAAACCTTTTGGAGTACGCAATTGATGCCGTTAGGCATCGAGCAACACTGGGTGAGGTGTCTGATGCCATGGAAAAAGCCTTTGATCGTCATCATGCGGCCACCACACTGGTTTCAGGTGTCTATGAGAAGGCACGTGCTGATGCGCCTGAATATCAACTGATAAAAAGACGGATTGCGGAATTTGAAGAATCAAAGCAACGATTACCGCATATTCTGGTGGCAAAAATGGGGCAGGACGGCCATGACCGCGGTGCCAAAATCATTGCTTCTTCATTCGCAGACCTTGGATTTAAGGTTGGAGTTTCAGATTTGTTTCTGACCCCTGAAGAGGTGGCTGAGCTGTGTGTCAAAAACAATGTTGATGTCGTGGGTGTGTCCAGTTTGGCTGGTGGGCACAAGACATTGATCCCACAGTTGCTCGAAGCACTCAACGCGCTCGGCAGAGAAGATATCAAAGTTGTTTGTGGCGGTGTTATACCTGAGCAGGACTACGACACGCTGAGGGATGCGGGAGTTGCAGAGATATTTGGTCCGGGTACTCGCATTGAAGATTCAGCCAACGCAATAATTAGTCAGATTCTGGGTGAGCGCCGAAATCGCTAATTCAGACAGCATGCATTGAAGGTAAACACTATGACAAGCCAGTATGACGTTCAATATCAGCAGTCAATAGATGACCCCGAGTCGTTCTGGCGAGAAGCAGCCGAAGCTGTTAGCTGGTACAAATCGCCCACGTCTATACTAAGTACAAACGAATCAGCGGTTGGGCGCTGGTTCGAAGACGGGCAAATCAACGCCTGTTACAACGCAGTTGATGTACATGTAGAGCAAGGTCGTGCTGATCAGTTGGCTGTTATCTATGATAGCCCTGTCACTAATTCTCAAATGAAATGGACCTTTGCAGAACTGCAATCACGTGTGGCGAGATTCAGTGGTGTCTTGACCGATAGTGGTGTGGTAAAAGGTGATCGTGTGCTGATCTACATGCCAATGGTTCCAGATGCCATTGTTGCCGTACTTGCATGTGCTCGCATTGGCGCTATTCATACAGTCGTTTTTGGTGGCTTTGCAGCAAACGAATTGGCTGTACGAATTGACGATGCGACGCCCAAGGTTGTTGTCAGTGCATCCTGTGGTATTGAAACCAATCGTGTCATCGAATACAAACCCCTACTCGATGCTGCTATTGAAGCAGCCAATCATAAGCCGCAGCACTGCATCATTCGACAAAGACCAGAGTGCGAAGCTGTCCTGCAACAACCAAGAGACAAGGATTGGACAGCGGCAGTTGAACAAGCCACAGACCAGGCTTGTGTGCCACTGGATAGTAATCACCCGCTCTATATTTTATATACCTCCGGAACCACCGGTGCACCAAAAGGTGTTGTTCGTGATACAGGAGGTAGTGTCGTGGCCCTTAAGTGGTCTATGAAAAATATCTATGGTGTTGATCCCGGGGATGTGTATTGGGCGGCTTCTGACATCGGATGGGTAGTTGGCCATTCGTATATTATTTACGGTCCACTTTTTAGCGGTAATACCACGCTTTTGTATGAAGGTAAGCCTGTTGGTACGCCTGATGCGAGTGCATTCTGGCGAGTGATTGCAGAGCACCGCGTTAGAGCATTGTTCACCGCGCCCACAGCTTTCAGGGCTATTAAAAAAGAGGATCCGGAAGGCAAGTTACTAAAACAGTTCGACCTGTCTTGCCTGGATGCGCTTTACCTTGCCGGGGAGCGCTGCGATCCGCCAACGCTGGCTTGGGCGGAGAAACAATTGAATATTCCTGTCATCGATCATTGGTGGCAGACTGAAACCGGTTGGTCCATTTGTGCAAGCTGCCGAGGCTTGGAAGAACCCCAAATCGTTTCGGGGTCTCCTGGGCGTGCTGTGCCTGGCTATGTGCTTGAAGTATTGGACTCGGATCAAAATCCAGTGTCTTCTGGTGATATTGGCGCTCTGGTCATCAAGTTACCTTTGCCGCCTGGCACATTCACAACATTGTGGAACGCGCCGGATCGATTCGAATCGGCTTATTTCAAAAACTATAGTGGCTATTATGAAACTGGGGATGCAGGTTTCATCGATGAGGATGGCTTTGTATTTGTGATGTCAAGGACTGATGATGTCATCAATGTGGCTGGGCACCGCCTGTCAACTGGAGCGATGGAGGAGGTGCTGGCCTCGCACCCTGATGTAGCAGAGTGTGCTGTGATGGGAGTAGCTGATGAGTTGAAGGGGCAGCTTCCTTTAGGATTTCTTGTCCTGAACAGTGGTTGCAACAGATCGAGTGACGATATTGTGACCGAGGTTGTTACGATGGTAAGAGAGAAAATCGGTCCAGTTGCTGCATTCAAGCAAGCCGCAGTGGTCAATCGCCTTCCCAAGACCAGATCAGGCAAGATTTTGCGCGGAACCATGCGATCTATCTCTGACAACACGCCTTGGAATATGCCAGCCACCATTGATGATCCTGTGATACTGGATGAGATTGCAGCAGCGCTAAAGCAGTTGGGGTACGCCCAGTCTCACAAAGATTAAATTCGCTCCCGAGTGCTAAAGCAAGTACGAGCCTTAATCTGATAAGCAAGTAAACCTAATACAGATGCAACAGTCAGTGGATGAAGGGATCAAACGGCGGATATCCAAATTCAAGTTTGTTTATCCACCTTTTTTGATTCAGGAATAACTCAGTGACGCTGCTTTCCCGCCAAAAACCTTATAGGCAAATATCGTGTAGGCAATGATCATAGGTAAGGTAATCAATGTGCCAATCAAAATAATCATAAGAGATTCGCGCGCAGCCGCAGCATCCCAGATGGTCATTTGTTCGGGTACAACAAAAGGAAAGAAACTATAGGCCAGTCCTGCAAAAGCGAGAATAAACAGGGTAATTGTCATGCCGAAGGGAAGCCATCTGCGTCGATCCTCCGCATACGGCATGCGATTTAAGAGCACTTGCAATCCAACAACCATCGCAACAGAGATAAGCGGGATGGGCGCCAGATAGATGAGATTAGGCAGTGAAAACCAGGCATCAAAAATACGTTCGCTGACCAGTGGTGTTGCTACCGATATAGCAAGCATCCCCGCGGCAGTTCCGATTAACACAAGACGAGCACTTTTAATGGCATGTAATTGCAATTTGCCCTCTGTTTTCGCGATCAACCAGCATGCCCCGATCAATGCATAGGCAGATGTTAGACATAGCGCTACAAGGCTTGCGAAGAGCACAGCGTACAATCCTGATTGAAAACCGATGATATAGAAACCCAGCATGTAGCCCTGTGAGATTGTCGCCAGCAAAGAGCCTGCAAAGAAAGCGCGATCCCAGTGCTTGCGTTGCGCAACTGGCCCCTTCGCTCGAAACTCGAAGGCCACGCCTCTAAGTGTTAGCCCTACCAACATCAGTGTTGTGGGCAAGTACAACGCTCCCAGTATTGCTCCATGGGCTGCAGGAAACGCCACTAGCAGCAAGCCTACGGCTAATACCAACCAGGTTTCATTGGCATCCCAAAAAGGCCCAATGGATGCAATGATGATAGACCGGTCATTGTCATTAACCGTCGGTGATAGTAAGCCCACTCCCAGATCAAATCCATCGAGAGCCACATATATCAATGCGGATATGCCAAGCAAACCGAGGAAAACAATCGGTAGCCAGTCGTTAAGGGGGAGATCGCTCATACTCATGTCAGTGCTCCTGCAACTGCGCCTTTAAACTGACCGGAATCAAGCTCTCGCTCATCTGTTTGGGAAGCGGTGCGTGCAAGATACAGAACAGTGGCGATATAGGCCGTCAGCAATCCAGCGTAAATGATCAGATAGGTAGCCAGCGACAAACCCAGGATGGGTACGGGATGGTCGGCAGCGGCAGATGCTGTATCGATGACTCCGGTTACCAGCCAAGGTTGGCGTCCAATTTCGGTAACGTACCAGCCGGCTAAGGTCGCTATCCACCCGGAAAAAGTCATGGCTACTAGTGTTTGAGCCATAAACCTGTTTGGTTCGCCAGTTTTTCTCAGCTGCCACACTGCCAGCCAACTAACAAGCAGCATCAGCATTCCGATTCCTACCATGATTCTGAAGCTCAGGAATACAGGTGTAACCGGTGGGTGCAATGCGGTTCCGTCCTCATGCATAAAATCATTGAGTCCCGGTACCTCGCCGTCAGCTTTATGAGTCAGAATTAGACTGGCTAGATTCGGTACTGTCACTTCATACCGATTTTCTCTTGCGTGTTCATCCGGGAGCGCGAACAGCACAAGAGGTACATTGCCTTGCGTGGACCAATTCGCCTCCATGGCAGCAACTTTGGCTGGTTGATGTTCCAACGTGTTTAAGCCATGCAGATCACCAACAAGAATTTGAACCGGTATGAGGCAAGCACCCAGATACACGCCAGTACGCAGTGATTTTCTAATGCCCAGGCTTTTGTCTTGCCACAACCAACGCAAGGCACTGATGCCTGCCAGTAAGAAGGCCACTGTGAGTCCGGATGCGATAAGCATATGGGTCAATCGATAGGGCATAGACGGATTAAACACAATTGCCCACCAATCAGTTGCAAACGCTACACCGTCTCGCATCTCGAAACCCACAGGCGTATGCATCCACGAGTTTAAAACTAAGATCCAGAATGCCGATAGCGTCGTGCCAAAGGCCACCAGGAAAGTGGCTAAAGTGTGCACCCATTCTGATACACGTGTGGCACCGAATAGCATGATGCCCAGAAAACCTGCTTCGAGAAAGAAGGCTGTGAGTACTTCATAGGCAAGCAGGGGGCCTGCGATGTTGCCTACTGCCTCCATGAATCCTGGCCAGTTTGTCCCGAACTGAAAGCTCATGGTGATGCCCGATACAACGCCCAGGCCAAACGACAACGCAAAGATTTTTACCCAGAAGCGATATGCTTGCATCCAGCCAGGATCGCCGGTTTGGTTTGCGCGTAAGCGAAAGTACAGTAGCACCCATCCAAGGGCGATCGTTATCGTTGGAAACAGTATGTGAAAAGATATGTTTGCGGCGAACTGAATGCGCGCCAGAACCAATGCATCAATCATCGCGATTTCCTCGAACCAGATACCTTAATCATCGTGATTTCCTCGAACTAGAAACCTTAATCATCGTGATTTCCCCGAACTAGAAACCTTGTCTTTGAAATCCAACACCTTTTGTGCAGTTGCACCTAATTTAAGAAGTTGTTCCAGTCGCTCCACGTCAACGGCCCGCATATCCTCATACCACTTGGTAAACAATTCGATCATCTCGGTTGTTTGTTCAATACGCTGGCGAGTATGTTCGTCAGATTGATCGAAATCCTGATCCAACTGCAGCTCGCGTAAGACGGTAAGAGTGGGGTCGATTTCTCGTGTTTTGCGCTGATCAATCAGCGTTCTGACGATCTCCCACAAATCTGTAGGGGTGGAGAAAAAGTCTCGACGATCGGCTGGTCTGTGCTGCAGTCGCACCAGCTGCCATGCCTGCAGCTCCTTGAGACCCATGGATACATTTGATCGCGATACTCCCAGCGCTTCAACCAGATCATCAGCACAAAGTGGTTCGTCTGAAAGAAACAGAACGGCGTAAATCTGCCCGACCGTGCGATTCATGCCCCAGCGAGCACCCATTTCCCCGAAATGAATAACAAACTTCTGATGGATTGACGAGAGATTCATTACCGTATTTCCTGAAGTTTCAGTAATTACTGAAATATACGAAATTCAACGGCAATTGGAAAGATTAATTTAGGAATAATGCTTTGCCCAAATCATCCATAATAGCCACTAAACTGCTCCATTATGTTGGGGATGGCGGTATCTGATAGAGTCACACAATGCTTAGATTCAGGGATTTCCGCATGGATGTGAACGCGCATTTCTGGCGCTGCGATGGTCGCAGTGATAAGCTCCTGCGCCAATAGGCCCCGTATCGGAGCTCTGCGAAGCTTCCAATTCCTGACCCCGCTCATAGCATTCACCACAGACGATGGTTCAATACCCACGCGAAATGCACTGAACAGGTGCTCGCTGCTCTGAAATGTCTACAAACCCCTTAACTATCCCCATCCAACTGGGGCAGTTATCTTTATTCAAACTGATTGAGATTTTTATGGCACCTAGCCTCGATTCGCGCACGAAAGTGGTCGTTGCAGCTTTTCTGACGCAATCGCTGATTATTGGAGGCATGTTCTCCTACGGTGTTTTTTTACCGGTGCTTGAAGCTGAGTTTGGTTGGTCCCGGACGCTGTTATCAGCCTCATCCTCGCTCGCTTTTTTAATCATGGGATTGTTGGCGTACTTATCTGGACTCCTCAATGATCGATATGGGCCTCGGTGGATTTTGAGTGTAAGCGGTGCTCTGACCGGGCTAGGGTACGTAATGATGTCAACGATGAACGCTCCCTGGCAGCTGTTGGTGTACTTCGGCATTCTCATCGGAATTGGCTTGAGTACACATGATGTAGTTACCCTCTCAACAGTGGCTGGTTGGTATCAAAAGAAACGTGGCCTGATGACTGGCATCGTTAAAACGGGCAGTGCCAGTGGGCAGATTCTAGTACCCCTCGCAGTCACGGCTCTTATTTCGCTGGCAGGGTGGCGCGCCACACTATTGATGCTGGGTCTGTTTACCGGTCTGGGCTTACTGTTGGTTGCGCAGTGGATGCGCAGAGCGAACGAGAATCAAAGTGGTGATGTCGGCGGTAGCCACAATTCTGATTTGAGTGCTGGTCTGACGTTCACGCAGGCAAGAAAAACAAGGATGATGTGGACGATGTGCGCTATTCAATTTTTGGTTTTTCCAACGCTTATGTCGATTCCTTTGCACATCGTTGCACATGCAAAGGACCTTGGAATGAATACAGCGACAGCTGCAACAGTTCTGTCACTTATTGGTGCAGCCAGTATTCTCGGTAGGCTAGCCATTGGGCTGCTTTATGATCGGATAGGAGGAAAGCTGGCGTTGGTTGCCTGTCACTTGCCAATGATAGTGGTGCTGGCGTCTTTGTTGATTATCCAGAATCCTCTTCTACTTTACCTGTTTGCGCTTTTCTATGGCTTTGCCCACGGTGGCCTGTTTACCGCTATATCACCTACCATTGCTGAACTATTTGGCATGAAAGCACATGGCGCGATATTCGGCAGCGTGCTGTTTTTTGGTTCGTTAGGCGGTGCCCTTGGGCCGGTCATAACGGGCATTGTTTTTGATAGAACCAGCAGTTATGAACTAGCGTTCACAATCCTGATGTTGCTCGTTTCATGCAGCCTTTTGCTCGTTACAACCTTGAAGTCGGCTCTAAAAGACCATTGACCTTGGCTTTTACTGAGTACAGGGCAAAGAATTTTTCTCGACCGTGTCGTGGTTTGTGCAAAAGATTGGAAAAAAAAGACTCGAAAGTCACGCCAACAAAAGATATGGTAGTTGCACTTCCAATATCAGTTGCGCGAGTATGCATGGAGGATCGCGTCTGTTCTAAACAATGAGAATCAAGCCCTTGGCTGCTAAGTGCAAGAATATTGCGGCATGAAAAACGAAGCCATAGATAGTGACGGGTTGAATAATCGTCGCATGCGCTATTTTGATATTGTTTCTCAAATATCGCGCTGCGCATCTACTGAAGGCTTGCAGCGGGCGTGTAAAAGCGCAGCTATCGACCTTGGATATGACTTCTATTTGTTTGGTGGTTACTACCCAGTGGCGGAGGGTATAGTTATGTCAAGCAATTTCCCGGACGAATGGCGCCAGCGATATGATACAGAGGGCTATGTTGCACTAGACCCCACTGTGCGGCATTGCTGGACTGAATCCAATGCTGTGGTTTGGTCAAAAGTGGCTTACACAGAGGGCAAGCAGGGCGATCTCGAAAAAGCCGTTATGGCTGAAGCCAAACAGTTTGGACTAAGTTCGGGCATAAGCATTCCCGTCCACGGGGCTGGTGCAGAGGGGGGAATGCTTAGCCTGGCGTCTAGCAAGGATGGGGTCGACTTCGCTAATCACGATGAAGCTGGACTCCAGATTGTTGCCAATGCTATGCATGAGGCCACCAAACGCATAATATCGAAAAGCCCTGATGCCAACAATAGCTCTATAGATAATCTATCTCAACGCGAGATCGAGTGCCTCAGTTGGACGGCAAAGGGAAAGACTTCCTGGGCAATTTCGCAGATCCTTGATGTTTCAGAAAACACCGTGATATTTCATATAAGAAATGCCATCAAGAAGCTAGAAGTGACCAATCGATCCCATGCTGTGGCAAGAGCCATTGCTCTGTCCAAAATTACGCCGTTTTAGTCGTTACCATTGCATTAGACACGGTTGCCCTGGTTCGAGCATCCAGAGTGATCCAGCAAGCAACCGATCTGACTCCGTCAACATTGGATACCTTGCCATCTCCGAAACGTATCAGCGTTATTCCATTGCTTTTCATCAGTCGTTCTACCGAGGTGCTGACTACCGTTACGTAGCGGCTTATGCCTCGTTCATCGGCAAACTGGATAAGCTTGTCGAACATCTCAAAAGCAACGCTGTTCAGGTGTATTTGGCCGTTGTAGCGCTGAGCAGGTGAGAGAACCGCAAAACGACTGAGTTCCCAAATATCCTTCGCAGCAGGCAGTATCTCGCCCCTGAGTAGTTCACCAAAGGTGTTGCGCAGCATATAGGGCCCATCGGTTGGCAGTAAACGCCAACAGGCGGTTGCTTCGCCGTCTTCCAGTGCTACCATATAGTGCGGATCCAGAACATCGTATTCGTCAATTTCCTTGCCGTTTTCGCCTGATACATTCCAACCTAGTTTTTCACGAAAAACTTGATGCCGCAAGCGATGCATCTTGTCCAGAGTATCCTCATTTAGCAGCTTATTCGATGCTTTACCCAGTAATAGATTTCTCATTGTTGCCTTACTCCATTTGTTGTGAAAACCAGTTGAAGTAAAGGTAAAATCTTACTGTTACCAACCACCATTTCTAGTAGGGTCAATCTCCGAATTTTGACTAGTCAGCCCTAGCCAGTCCGTATTGCAATGATTTATCTAAATAATTTAGTATCGCCCTAAGTTTGCTGTGGGTTTTTACTGGCATGCGCACACAAATTCGTGAAAGCTTCGTGCGCGAGGCACTGGCAGGTAAGAATGCCAGATAGACGTAAAAAACAGTCATTCCGATACTGCCCTTGCTGCATTGACGCGTAGACCGTTGTGTTTTGTCATTGGGCAAAACAGTTTCTTTTTTTGTTAAACAGGTGCTGGAAAATGAAGGTCGTTGGGATAGAACGCTATTTACCGGTTGATCATGCACAGTGTTTTGTGGATGCGGAGCTGCCCAAGCCCAATCCGACCGGGCAGGATCTTCTGGTGCAAGTGTGTGCGGTGTCGATTAATCCTGTTGATACAAAGGTACGCAAAGGGCGGGGTGTGTCTGCAGACACGGTAGAAAATCCGGTTCGCGTATTAGGCTGGGATGCAAGCGGCGTGGTTGTTTCTGCAGGACCAGATGTCACGCTTTTCAAGCCCGGAGATGAGGTGTTTTACTCCGGTGATATTACTCGACCGGGTTCATACGCTGAGTTTCAGCTGGTTGATCAGCGTATTGTGGGCCCAAAACCTGCCACACTTTCGCACGCAGAATCAGCCGCCCTGCCATTGACGGCAATAACGGCTTATGAGGCTCTGTTCGATAGACTGGGCATAGATCGCGACGGCGGCAACACCGGGGAGAGCATACTTATTATTGGCGCTGCAGGCGGTGTAGGTTCGATAGGGGTGCAATTAGCTCAACATGCAGGTCTTACGGTAATCGGCACAGCGTCCAGACCCGTTACTACAGATTGGATTCTTAGCTTGGGGGCCGATCATGTCGTGAATCATCATGCGGATATAGTCGAGCAGGTGCGTGCTTTGGGCATAGAACACTGCGATTACATTGCAATATTTAACGACATGAGGCACTGGGACTCGGCAGTGGAATTGGTGACACCCCAGGGTGCTATTGTCACTATCGACGACACCAATCTCCCAATGCCTATGGATAAAATGAAAATAAAAGCGGCAAGTCTACATTGGGAATTTATGTTCGCCAGATCTATGCATCAGACTCCCGACATGATCGAGCAACATAAGTTGTTGGCTTGGATTGCCGCGAGAATCGATGCCGGATTATTACAAACCACGCTTGCTGATGTACTAACTCCCATCAACGCTGAAACAATTAAAAAAGCGCATGCGATGATTGAGAGTGGTAGTTCCAAAGGTAAGGTGGTGGTGGAACAATTCTAAGCTTTGTTCGAGGCGGCAATCCATGGAGTCGTGCATTTTGGATACTCAGGCTAGATCATCTTCACAGCGCCTTATCGTTGATCACTTGATATTCACCTCGAGTTCTCCTGCTGTTCTCATTTTGTCCATGAGAATAGGGCATGGCCTAAATGGCGTTGATAACTAAACCCCCTTACTATGCGAAAACACTACTCAGTCTTTGCCAACGTTGTCTTTTATCAGCTGATCTGGTTCGGCGCAGTGCTGGGAGGCCAACAGTATGTTGTTGGCCTTTTTGCACTGGTGCTCTTGCACCTGTACCTGAGCAGTGGTCGTCGTGAAGAGATGATTGTCATGGGGAGCTGTGCCAGCATTGGCATAATGACAGATTCACTGCTCACGTATTTTGGTTTATTTGAATTTTCTCACTCCCCGGTTGTCATACCCTTGTGGCTGGTAGTCCTATGGCTGGGCTTTGCAGGAACCTTTCGACTTGCACTATCTTATTTTATGAAACGACCACCTTTAGCGATCGCCGCGGCGGTAGTGGGCGCACCTCTGTCCTATCTGGCAGCAGCCAGGCTTGGGGCGGTTACTTATCCTTATGGCTATCTAACCACTGCAGCGGTACTTGCAGCCGTCTGGTTTATCTTGATGAACATATTCCTACGAATCGTAAGTTCGGTAGAATCATCCGCACAAAAGCGAATTGAGGGTTTGAGTTGACGAACCTGCTAATTTGTTGCATTTAACATTTTCCTCTTCTATGCCATCCACCAGCAAGCCCCTGAAAATGGCCGTCTACCAAAAGGTCGCGACTGCTCCCATGAGTCGCTGCCGATCAACACTCGTCCTGCTGCGGCACTGCACACTTCAAGCCCATGCTATTTAATCACTCGCTAACCTCAACTACAGACCATCAAGACAGCCGAACCATGAACCAACCATTTAAATACAGCTTATTCTTCGCAGCGCTTACCCTTCTGCCTGCAGGAATGCCAAGTGCTGACACATCAGATGGAGATCTGCTGAATAGCCAATCCTGGGATGATGTCGTTTCAATGGCTTCAGGCGGCGAGGTTAACTGGTTTCTCTGGGGTGGCTCCGACAATATCAACCGTTATGTAAGCGAATATATAGGGGGCTTATTAAAGGCGGAGTACGATATCAGTCTAAATCGTGTTGGGATAAACGACACCGCTGAGGTGGTTAACATTGTGCTAAATGAAAAACAGTCTGGTGTTGTTGATGCCGGTTCAGTGGATATGATTTGGATCAATGGTGAAAACTTCAGAACCATGAAGCAGGGTGGTCTGGCTTACTGTGGTTATCTCGACGTACTGCCAAACAACGAGCTTGTCGACTGGACCAACCCGGCCATCGCCAATGATTTTGGCGTGGCAGTAGATGGTTGTGAAGTCCCTTGGTCAAAAGCACAGTTTGCGTTTGCCTATGACACCAACCGAACAGAAAAACCGCCACGATCCATTGCGGAGTTGCTTGAGTGGATAAAGGAAAACCCGGGTCGATTTACCTACCCGGCACCACCTGATTTTAATGGTTCTGTGTTTATAAGGCATGTGTTTTACCATGCAGCAGGCGGTGTGGAAAAATTACTGGGTGAGTTTGATCAAGCTGTTTACGATGTGGTCTCAGCCAAGGCCTGGGATATTTTAAATGAGTTGGAACCCTACCTTTGGCGCAAAGGCAAAACCTACCCGAACACCATTACGGCGCTGGATCAGCTCTATGCAAACTCAGAGGTGGACTTAACGTTTAACTACGAACCTGCAGATGTCGGTCTCAATATTGAAAACGGGCTCTATCCCCCAAGCACACAAGGCTATGGACTCACTGACGGCACCATTGGTAACACCAATTACACCATAATCCCTTTCAATTCTCCCAATAAGGCTGCTGCCTTGGTTCTACAGAATCTATTACTCTCCGGCGAAGCTCAATATCAAAAGGCATTACCCACGATCTGGGGTGCAGCGCCGGCAATTAGCGTGGATCGCACGAGTAAAGCAACACAAGAAAAATTTTCATCCATCGAGGCACATCCTAATGTCGCACCCGCGGCCGAACTGGCTAAAGCGGCACTACCGGAATTGCAGGCCTCCTGGATTACTGCAATCGAGCAAGGTTGGCTGGATAATGTAGGTAGCAAGTAGTTTACCTGTATGGCCTTGGGATGCTAACTTGGCGTGGATACCCAGGCTGATCAAGTCTGGTAGCACTGAGTGAGCCACTAAAGCGTAGGTCATGTCAGATAGACTAAAAATCATCCTGCTACTTTCACCGGCTTTGTCGGTTATTGGCATACTTTTTTTGGGTGGTCTGTTGCTTGGGCTGATGCGCAGTTTCAACTACATGCCTGTAATTGGTTTAACTGATCCTGATCTAAGTGCCTATATAGCAATCTTTACCGATCGAGAGTTTTATCTATCATTTTTACTTAGCTTTCATATCGCCTTTACCTCAACGCTCATATCCTGTGTGCTTGCAGTTGGAGCAGCCTTGTTTTTACGACGACGCTTCTTTGGGCGTGCAGTTATTAATTTTTTCTTTCAGCTGAATTTGACGATCCCGCATCTTGTCGGCGCAATTGGCATGATGTATCTATTCTCCCAATCGGGTAGCTTCGCGCGATTGGCCGCGCAATGGGATTTGATTGCAAGACCCAGTGATTTTCCTGCCTTGATCTATGATCCTTACGCGATAGGCATCATTTTGCAATATGTTTGGAAAGAGGTACCGTTCATTGGTGTCATCGTTTTGGCCAATTTGCAAACTATCGGTCAAGACTATGAAAGTACAGCCAGGTCACTGGGCGCTAATCGCTGGCAGGCGTTCAGGTATGTCTTGCTGCCTTTACTGCTGCCAGGGGTCTTGTATGCGTCGGTGATGGTGTTTGCATTCACGTTTGGCGCTTATGAAATTCCTGCTTTGTTGGGTGCAAACTTTCCTGCAGCATTATCGGTTTTGGCACATCGTAAATACACTGATGTTGATTTAGCTGCGCGTCCGGAAGCGATGGCGATAGCCATCATAATGGCAGTGTTGAGTGCGGTGATAATCTTCTTATATGCCCGCTACGCGCGAAAGAGAATTCGACAGTGATTGTCGAGAAGAGTGGTTTTGCCAGCAGTACATTTCGCTACATTGCTGCCCTTTTTTTAATCGCTTGGCTGGTGCTTCCGCTGGTTCCATTGGCGCTATGGTCGTTTGCCCATGGATGGTTTTATCCTGATCTGTTGCCCACTAATTGGACATTGAAGGCCTGGAAGTACGCGTTGTCCGACACAGCTGGCGTGCTCGATAGCCTGTTGCTGTCAATGTGGATTTCTTTTGTAGCGACTATGCTTTCCATTGTTGTTGGTTTCCCTGCCGGACGTGCTCTGGGCATGTACAGATTCCGGGGCAAAGCTATTGTGGAATTGCTTATCCTGGCTCCAATGATTGTGCCAGGTATTGCAATATCATTAGGCTTGCACTCAGTGTTTATTTCGATCGGTTTAAATAATACGGTTGGCGGGGTTATCCTGGTGCATCTAGTACCGACGCTGCCTTACATGATCTTTGTAATGTCAGGTGTTTTTTCAAATTACGATCCTGAGTTTGAAGCTCAGGCGAGAACCTTAGGTGCCTCACCATTGCAGGTGTTCTATTACGTTACTTTACCTACCATCATGCCTGGCCTGGTGGTAGGTGGCTTGTTCGCGTTTCTCGTGTCCTGGAGTCAGTACATTCTTACTTTGATTATCGGTGGAGGCCGAGTCGTTACCTTACCGCTCTTGTTGTATAACTTTGCTACCGCCGGTCGCAACGATATAACGGGTGCGATTGGTATGATTTATATCGTACCTGGCGTGCTTGTACTTCTCTTAAGCTCGCGTTTTCTCTCAGGACGTAGTGCTTCGACGGGAGGCTTTGTTCGGGTTTGACTCAACTAGCTATAAAAGACCTCACCATGTTCTATTCGGGTGCAATGCATCCTTCGCCGGATCAATTGTCTCTGGAGGTTGCCAGTGGTGAACTGGTGGCATTGTTAGGTCCCTCTGGTTGTGGCAAGACCACAACGATGAAAATGATTGCAGGTCTCCTTAAGCCAACATCGGGGGATGTTCTGTTTGATGGTCGTTCCGTTCTTGGTGTCAAGCCAGAAGAACGCGGCGCTGTGATGGTTTTTCAGAATAATCTACTGTTCCCGTATATGAGCGTGGCTGAGAATGTTGGTTTTGGTCTGAAGATGCGCAATACAGAAAAATCTGTTATCAACGAGCGGGTTTCAGAGATGCTCGAACTGGTGAAGCTTGCTGGATCGGGTGCGCAAAAACCCAGTGATTTGTCAGGTGGGCAGCAGCAGAGGATTGCCTTGGCGCGCGCATTAATTGTTAAACCCAAGCTACTGCTACTTGATGAACCACTGTCCAACCTGGACGCTAACCTTCGCCTCGAAATGCGTGATCTCATTCGCTCACTTCAACAAGAGCTCAGTATCACCACTATTCTTGTAACGCATGATCAGGAAGAAGCGGTGGTGATGGCAGACAAGGTTGCGCTCATGCTAAATGGCAGATTGAAACAGTACGCTGCACCGGAAGTGTTTTATCAACAACCTGCTGATGAAGCAACAGCCCGTTTTTTTGGTGGTATCAATTTTATTCGAGGTAGCGTCAATAGGAGTAGTGTTAATAACAGTGTTTTTGACTGTTCGTTCGGTTCGCTAGAACTTGACAGAGCTTTAGAGACTCGGTCAGGAATGTTAACTATCCGACCCGAGAGCATCGGTATTGCCAAGAATCAATCAGCAGTAAATACTATCTCTACATTTGTTGTTAGTAAAACATTCCTGGGTACACAGACACGGCTAACGGTTCAGGCAAATGGGCAGAGGCTGGAGCTGGTATGCAATCCAAAAGATGTGGAGAAGGTTGAGTCAAATCAGTCATTGCTCATTCAGCTACCATCTGATGCTCTCTGGTTTCTGGAACGATAGTCACTAAGCTTTTCGATGAGTATAGTGGCGAATCTTCGGAACCAAGGTACTCAACTTTATGGCCACTATTTCAAGGGTAAGTGCTGAGCATTATCAGTGGGGTGACAACTGCGATGGGTGGCATCTGGTAAAGACAGAGAAGCTAAGTGTCATACAGGAACGTGTTCCTCCAGGCGCTGGAGAAATTCGACATCTGCATAATATTGCAGAACAGTTTTTCTTTGTAATTTCAGGCATTGCCACCATTGAGGTCGAGGGTAGTGTCAATACGCTGCGACCTATGCAAGGAATTCATATCAAGCCGGGCATTGCTCATCAACTTGAGAATCAGGGTGATGTGGATCTTGAATTTATCGTCACGTCAACGCCGCCCAGTCATGGTGATCGTCTTCTGGCGCCGGCTTTTAGTGCCCCATCCGATGCACAAAGCTGAAAGTTGTGCAGATACCGTTTTAGGCAAAGCTGTTAGTTTTATTTTCTGTAGCGTTGCATTCAACGATTAAGTGAATAGATGATATTTGTGCCTGATTGCGACCCACTCGTTCGTAAGAATAAGAAATTATGCATTTTAAGCACTAATTGTCTCGATGCCACTATTGTTCTTTATTGCGCATAATCTTGGGTTGAATGCAATTGTGCACCAGTGTCGGTGTTCAAACGACATATATGCAGACTCATTTGTTCCAGCACAATTTACAGTCTTTTATAAGAAGGGGTGTTGCCGTATAGTGATTTTGGAGTATTGAAAAATATAACAAAGGGGAAAGAACGCCTATGTCAGTGAAACCCGCTTTAACAAAGTTACCGATCAACACTGCAGTATCGGGCTTTTATAAAGGTTTTAGTAAAGATGTCACGATAGCTTCCAAGATATTGATTGGTGGTTTGGTCATTTGGGCAGTAGCCTTTCCAGAGCAATCTGGCGCTGTTCTAAACAAATTCAACTCTTTTATTCTGTCAAATTTTGGCAGTTGGTATATTTGGGTTGTAGCGCTCTTTGTGGGTGTTTGTATATTACTGGCTATCTGGCCTGCAGCCGGAAGACTCAAATTGGGGCAACCCGGTGAGGAGCCGGAGTTCTCGAATTTCTCCTGGTTCTCGATGATGTTCGGAGCTGGAATAGGGGTGGGTATGCTTACCTGGTCGGTGGCAGAGCCCGTGTACCACTTCCAGAATAATCCCGAGGTTATTCAGGGTATTACCAATGGAGGTACCGCGGATAATATTCGAATGGCCTATAAATGGTCATTTCTGCATTGGGGATTGGGCGCCTGGGCTTGTTATGCGATTGCGGGTCTGGCTCTAGCGTTTTTTAGTTATCGCCGTTCTCTGCCCTTAACTATTCGCTCTTCACTGACACCATTGTTTGGTAAATCGCTTTCAGGCCCACTGGGTCACGTCATTGATATCGTTGCTGTTGTAGCCACAATTCTTGGTGTTGCTCAGACGTTGGGATTCGGCGTGGAGCAATTTGTTTCAGGGCTCTCTCGAATCGGTTTTGGTGGTTTGACTAACGAGGCAGGAACAGCCAACACAACGGGGATACTAGTCGCTATCGTGATTATCATGGTGGCTTCGACAATCTCTGCGCTATCAGGAGTCGGTAAGGGAATCAAGTGGTTATCCAATATCAACATGGTGCTCAGTATTGCGTTGCTCCTGTTCTTCTTACTGTTCGGCTCTACTTTCTTCGGACTCAAGGCGTTGTTTGTAGGCGTTTGGGACTATCTCATTGCACTGCCTGATATGAGCTTTCGAGTTT
>JBGCEO010000026.1:0-5153 GCA_045106475.1 Granulosicoccus sp. | reverse complement strand
GCACTGGCCAATGCCTCGAGCAAGCCTTCATCAAAGTGTAAACCTGCGGTCGGTGCAGCCACTGCACCAGGGTGTTCTGCAAACACCGTCTGATAACGCCGAGCGTCGTCTGCATCCGGCTTACGCTGTATATACGGCGGCAACGGGATTTCGCCGTGAGACTCGATGAATAAGGCAAGCTCCTCGTTGGATCCGCTAACAGCTTCCAGCTCAAACAAATCAGCGTGCCGAGCCTTAACCAGCGCATCGATATTGGCATTGGAGCTATCGGATGAGTTCAGGATAAGGGTAGTTCCTGGCTTGGGGGATTTACTGGCTCTGATCTTGGCCAGAATGCTTCCTGTGCTCGTCACCCTCTCCAGCATTAATTCAAGTCTGCCGCCAGATGCTTTTTGACCATACAGGCGAGCTGGAACGACCCTTGTGTCGTTAAATACCAGATGATCACCCGGTCTGAGAATTCCGGGCAAATCCCGGACATTCTGATGTTTTACCGTACTCCCATCCACCTGCATCAAACGACTGTCGCTGCGCCCGGCAAGAGGCACTTGTGCTATGAGGTTCTCTGGCAGGTCGTAGTGGAAGTCGCTCAAACACCAGTCTGGCTGATCGCTGGCTCTATTAGCGCTCAGAGCGTTGGTGGGCAATGTATCTTTGGGGGTCAATGGAGTTTACAAAGCATTGTAGAAGCGCTTGGTGCCGGAGGCGAGACTTGAACTCGCACTCTGTTTCCAGAACCGGATTTTGAATCCGGCGTGTCTACCAATTCCACCACTCCGGCAGCGCACGCGCAGTGTAGGCAAGTTCGACCCATACGACAAGTATCAATAACAAAAAACCGCGCTTTTTTAGAATCTATCTGAATGAGATAGCAACAATAAAGCACAAAACTCCGTTGCCAATAGGCAATATCACAGTATTACCAGCTAGTCGCTTCGCAATTTCGTAGGCGACATGACACCCTCCAGAGAAGACATGACTGGCAGCAGATGAGGCTTATTCTCGGTTATCTCTTTAAGGGACAATCCATCCATTTCATGAGGAAAGACCAACCAGTCGTCGGTCTTATGAGAACAATAGTCTGGCTCAAAATCAGTGCGATTCTTTGCGGGCTTGAAATAGGCCGTGGCTACGCGAACATCGTGCGGTAGATTTTTCCGTGCCCGCTCGCGTAATTTTTCCAGTATGGCTTTTACACTCAGTCCCGTATCAAAAACATCGTCCACAATAAGCAGAGAGTCTTCGGCGTTCATTTTTTTTGTCAGGTAACTCAAGCCATGTACACGGACGTTGTCACGACGATTCATGCCGGCATAGGATGATGTTCTTATAGAGATATGATCAGTATGCACACCATAGAAATCGAGAAGCTCCTGCACCATGATGCCAACAGGTGTGCCACCACGCCACACACCCACAATGTAATCGGGTCGAAAGCCACTGGCCAGAATTTGCCTGCCGAGCTCTAACGAATCCTCGAGTAGCTGCTGCGCTGATATATAAACTTTCAGATCGGTACTCATCAACTTTTCCAGTTAGGTGTTGGCGGCAGACACCAATGATGCTGCAATTTGAACTTCAGCATTCAAAGCATGCAATACATCAAGCGGCGACTCAGCGCGGGTTATTGGCCTGCCGATAACCAGATAATCACTGCCGGCAACAATCGCATCATAAGGCGTTAATGTGCGGCGTTGATCGTCCGGGCGCCCACCATGGCTTGATATGACACTGATGGGTGCCGGGCCTTTTGGATCGGGGCGAACACCCGGGGTTACAGTCAGAAAGTTGTTCTTTGCTATGCCGCGAATCAGCGCAACTTCGTGAGCTGAACACACCACACCATCCAGACCGGCTTGACGAGCAAGGCTCGCCAGCTTTGAAACCTGATCGGCAGGTTCAATGTCATAGCCGATGGCATCAAGCTGCGCGCGATCAAAACTGGTCAGAACTGTCACGCCGATAAGTCGGGTACCACCTCCACGTTCGGCAGAGCGATCAAATTGCTTAACCGCATCGCGTGCAGCAGCCAGCATCGCTGGTCCGCCACTGGCATGCACGTTTACCATCCAGACTCCAAGGGATGCAGCGGCTTCTATTGCGCTAGCCACTGTATTGGGAATATCGTGATACTTTAAGTCCAGAAAGACATCAAACCCTGCCCTCTGACATTCTTCCACCAATGCAGGCCCAGCCAAAGTAAAGAGCTGATTACCGATTTTCAGACGGGTTAGCTCGGGCTCCAGACGTGCTATAAGTTCGCGAGCCTTGCTAGCGTCTGCAAAATCGAGCGCTGTAATTATTCTATTCATTCGCCTTCCACACCTATGATGGTTGAAACACTGTCCCAAGTACCACAACTTGGGCATCGCCAATGCATTACGTTACCCTGAAACCCACAGGAGCAACATCGGTAAGCTGGTTTGTCTTCCATAACCTGATCCAACAGATTGCATATCACCTGCACCTTCTCCCTCTCATCGGGTTTGCTAAGTACAAGCTGATCGTGGGCCCAATCTCTCAGCCCCTTGAGTGATGGGCGTTTTAAGATCTGATCCTTGAAAAACCGATCAGCCAGCTTGTCGCTGTGCTGTTCTGCAATGACAGCTCGCGTAGAGCGAATGACAGAATAAGCATTTCGCTGCGCGTGTATTCGTGCAATAAAATCTTTCAATTGTCCGGCGTTATCGGCTTGTTTGAACACTTCGAAGCGCTTGTCGATAATCTCAGGCATCAGTTCGGGCCTTATTGACTCAACAAAGTCGTACAACTGTGCAGCGCGTTCGAAATCTCCAGATTCACGTGCCAGATCTGCCAACAGGATGCTGGCCCGAGCACAATGAGGCCAATGCTCCAACGCCTCATCAAGCAGTGAGCGAGCCTCATCGACCTGAGCATCCTTTGAGGCTATCTCAGCTCTCTCACAAAAATAGTGTGCAATGCGGCTGGAGGTATCCACACCGGTATCATCGTGACAATTGAGAGCAACCTTGATTGCCTGAGCCCAGTCCTTCTCTCTCTCATGCAGCTGCATGAGGTTTTGATAAGCATCTGCCTTGCGATAGCCTGTGGCTATTAACTCGTTTAAAACGCTCTCAGAGCGATCCAGCAGTCCGGCCGAATCATAGTCAAGTGCGAGCTCAAACCGAGCGTTCGCCTTAATATCCTGATCTAAGTCTGGCTGCGCAATGACACTTTCGTGGAGACGGATTGCACGCTCAATTTCACCCTTGCGTCGATAATGATTACCCAGCGCAATATGGGTGTCAGCGGTATCGCTGCTGGCGTCGGATAAGTTATCAAACAGCTCACTGGTTTTTACATCCTGCTCAGACAGAATGACATTGAGCCCTTGGTGAAAATGGCTCGTGTAATCCCAAAAAGCCTGGGAAGAGCGGGAATCACTGCGTTTGGCCGCGAACCAGCCAGCCGCGGCAGCAACAGGGAGCAATATCCACAGAAGATCAAGCACCGACACCTTCAGCTCTAATCCTAGACAGGCCAAGTTGACCAGAGTCAGTGTACAGCGTTGTGCTATGTACTGTGCGCCCGCGAAAGCCTGTCAGCTTACTTAAAGTTGCCGCCGTGTTGCCAGAGAATTAATCGTTGGTATCGTCGTAGTCATCGTCAGCCGAGACACTGACACCGCCGGTACCATTGTTCACACGCTCACGAAGCTCTTTGCCGGGCTTGAAGTGCGGCACATGCTTGCCACGAAGCGCTACGGCATCACCTGATTTTGGATTTCGCCCCATCCGGGCGCCTCGAAAATGAAGGCTGAAACTGCCAAAGCCGCGTATTTCTATGCGATCGCCGCTGGCTAATTCCTGACTCATTTTTTCCAACAGACTCTTGACAGCCAGTTCGACGTCTTTAGGTGCCAGGTGGCCTTGATTTCGAGCCAATGATTCGATCAAATCCGATTTTGTCAGACTGTTGTCCATAGGTAACTCGCTGCTCATGCCTTTCCTGATGACAACATACCAAAGCGCGGGGCAAGACGCAGCATCTTGCCCTGCACTTTGTTACTTTTTTACTGATTACTTATCAAGACTGCCTAATTGTTCCTTCATCAGGTCACCCAATGTGGTTCCGGCTGCCTCGCCAGTTCCATCATTGTAATCACTCATTGCCTCAGCTTCGTCAGCGTAGTCTTTCGCCTTGATCGACAGACTCAACATGCGAGACTTTCGATCGGTGCCGATGAATTTCGCTTCCACTTCATCACCTTCCTTGAAGTGCTGGCGAACATCTTCTACGCGTTCACGAGATATCTCGTTGGCGCGAAGAACACCTTCAACACCCTCACCCAAATCAACAACGGCATGCTTGGCTTCAACTTCCTTAACGATGCCTTTGACAATACTGCCTTTGGGGCTATCGGCGACAAATTGGCCAAATGGATCACGATCTATCTGCTTGACACCCAGGGAGATACGCTCACGTTCAGGGTCAACAGCCAACACAACGGCTTCGATCTCGTCACCTTTTTTGTAGTTGTGAACTGCTTCTTCGCCTGTTTCGTTCCAGGACAGATCCGACAAGTGAATCAGACCATCAATTCCACCTTCAAGGCCGATAAAGATACCGAAGTCTGTGATGGACTTGATCGTACCGCTAACCTTGTCTCCCTTGTTAAACGACTCTGAAAAGTCTTCCCAAGGATTAGGCTTGCATTGTTTGATACCAAGCGAGATTCGACGACGTTCCTGATCGATGTCGAGAATCATGACTTCAACTTCATCACCTAGCGCCACAACCTTGTTCGGGTTGACGTTTCGGTTGGTCCAATCCATTTCGGAAACATGCACCAGACCCTCAACGCCCTCTTCGATCTCTACAAAGCATCCGTAGTCAGCAATGTTTGTGACCTTACCAAACAGGCGCGAGCCCTCTGGATAACGGCGGGTCAGATCAACCCAAGGATCTTCGCCCAGTTGTTTCAGTCCCAGTGATACACGATTACGTTCTCGATCAAACTTAAGTACTTTAACCTGCATTTCCTGACCTACTTCAACAACCTCGGAAGGATGCTTAACGCGCTTCCATGCCATATCAGTGATATGCAGCAATCCATCAATACCGCCCAGATCAAGGAACGCACCATAGTCGGTGAGGTTCTTGACGATACCCATGATTTCCTGACCTTCCTG
>JBGCEO010000025.1:0-204018 GCA_045106475.1 Granulosicoccus sp. | reverse complement strand
GGTGGTTTGTTCCTACCCGAAGAAATGGCACGGGGCGCAGATGGTGCAATGACTGGGTTTGCGTTTCCCGAAATGCTGGTTAATGTTGTGCGACTGTGCAATGAGGGCGCGCATGAGCAGGCTAGTGATCTGTTTGATGCCTACCTGCCGCTTATCCGACTTGAGCAGCAACCCGGTGCCGGTCTCGCTATCCGTAAAGAAATTTTGCATCGCAGAGGCGCTCTTGATTGCAACGCAGCGAGGTTGCCGGGTCCACGATTAAGTGCTGAAGATCATGTAGAGCTTACACGATTGTTATCGCGCCTGGATCAGCGATTAAACGACCTAAAGAGAAACTGAATCATGGCGACGTTCGATACGATTATCACAAACGGCACTGTTGTTAATACCTGCGCTACGTTTAAAGCCGACGTGGGTATTCGAGACGGCAAGATCGCTGCATTGGGCACTGATCTGGGTGACGCGCGCAATACCATAGACGCAACTGGTAAGTATGTATTACCCGGTGGTATCGAAACGCACTGCCACATTGCACAGGAATCGGCAACCGGCGCGATGACCTCGGATGATTACTTTAGTGGCAGCGTATCAGCAGCTTTTGGTGGCAATACGACCATTGTACCGTTTGCCGCGCAGCATCGTGGGCAGACGATCTCTGATGTGCTGCGTCTCTATGATGATCGCGCTGCACCTAACTCCGTTCTTGATTACTCCTATCACCTGATTGTCACAGACCCGACAGAGAGTGCCATTAACGAAGAGTTGCCTGCAGCCTTTGCTCGCGGCATCACCTCGTTCAAGGTATTTATGACCTACGACAAGATGATAGTTTCGGACGAGCAATTTCTCGACATCCTGGTCATGGCTCGCAACAACGGTGGCTTGACGATGGTGCATGCTGAAAACAACGCGATGATCAAATGGATGGTCGAACGCTTGATTGATCGAGGCTATGATGCGCCAAAATACCATGCAGTCAGCCATCCTGCCGCATCGGAAGTTGAGGCCGTTCGTCGCGGTATTGCGCTGGCTTCGTTCGTAGAAGCACCGCTTTTGTTCGTTCATATCTCAACGGATGCGGGTGCACGTGCGGTAGCCGAAGCACGTATGGATGGACGCATGATCTTTGGAGAGACATGCCCGCAATACCTGTTCTTAACCGCTGAGGATTTGAACCGTGAAGGTGCTGAAGGAGCGAAATTCTGTTGCTCACCACCGCTTCGCGATGCGCAAACGCAGATCGATATGTGGCGACATTTGAATGCCGGGAGTCTGCAGCTTTATTCGTCAGACCATGCACCCTACCGCTTTGATAGCTCCGGCAAACTCTCTGCTGGTGATAATCCTCCGTTCAATCGTATTGCTAATGGCTTGCCCGGTATCGAACTTCGAGCACCGCTGCTCTTTTCTGAAGGCGTGCAGAAAGGCCGTATAAGTCTGGGTACTTTTGTTGCGCTTACAGCTACCAATGCAGCCAGACTATTCGGAATGGATGATCGTAAAGGATCTATTGCCATTGCTTATGACGCTGACATTGCTATCTGGGATCCGAACAAGACAACCCAGGTTACTGCAGCGGGTATGCACGACAATATGGATTACACACCGTTCGAAGGTTGGGAGCTAAAAGGTTGGCCCGTCACCGTTATCAATCAAGGGCGCATTGTTGTAGACGGTGGAGAATTAAAGGCGAAGGCAGGCGATGGAACCTTCATCGCTCGTAAGCCGTTTGATCCTACTGGATTCATAACGCCACGTGCGCCAGAAATGGACACTGCTACTAACTTTGGCGCGGACCTCTTCTGAGTCAGACACATGAAAAAAATCCTCGTAATCAATCCCAACTCGAATGACGCTGTGACCGAAGGCTTGCGTGAGTGCCTTGCGCCGCTGCAACTTACCGGGCGGGTCGAGATCGAGTGCATGACACTCAAACAGGGTCCATACGGTATTGAATCGATGCTGGACGCTGAAAGTGTTGTTCTGCCGTTGCATGACGTAGTACTCGAGCGCGATGACATTGATGCCTATGTTATTGCGTGCTACTCCGACCCCGGGCTTGCATTGTGCCGAGAGGCAACTAAGAAGCCGGTATTCGGCATTCAGGAGAGCGGATTGTTTAGTGCACTACAGCGTGGTGCACGCGTTGGCGTTGTTGCTCTGGGTCCAAAATCTATCGCCCGTCATCTGCCTTACATCCGGGCACTCGGATTGCAAAGCCGTCTAGCTGCAGAGCGACCCTTGATGTTGTCGGTAGCACAAAGCGAGGAGGCATCGGCATACCCTAGGATAGAAGAAGTGGCACGAGCACTGGTCGAACAGGATATGGCTGACACGCTATTGATGGGTTGTGCTGGTCTGGCGCGCCATTGCGAGAAATTGGAAAACGCTCTTGGTGTGCCTGTTACCGAACCAACCCAGGCTGCTGTCACGCAAGCTTTAGGAGCCGTGCTGTTGAAATGATCATGGAACAAGAATCGATGGGAATAATCTAATGAGACAAATCACCTTAATTGCAGGCGCGACACTGGTCACGCTTGACACTGAACTCTCAACGATCGAGTCTGGGGAGTTATGGATTGAGGATGGCAAGATCATCGCCTCTTGTGAAGCCGGGGGTTTTGTGCCTCCCGAGAACGCTGTGGTGTCGCGTATCGATGCGTCCAAGAGGATTGCAATGCCCGGCTTTGTCAATGCACATATGCACTCCTATGCCGGTCTATTAAAGGGCACTGTTGACACGATGCCATTGGATGTTTTCATGATTAACGCGATAGCCGGTGCCGGTTCGCGCAGTTCACGTGATGTGTATGTGTCAGCCATGGTTGGCTGTCTGGAGATGTTGACCACCGGCACAACAGCATGCCTGGATCATTTTTCACATCGTCCAACGCATTCAGCAGAAATGCTCGACACCGTACTTCAGGCTTATTCCGATGCGGGTATGCGTGCAGCTGTAGCGCCTATGTTCTCAGATCTACCTTTTGTAGATACGGTTCCGTTTGAGAAAGACATGCCTGCTGCTGAGCTACGCGCCTTCCTGCCATCATCACCCGCGCCTCACGATCCGTATTTTGACATGGTCTCTGGTGCATTAGAAAAGTGGCGTGATCATCCACTGGTGTCGCTTATGTTAGGTATCGATAGTCCACAGCGTTGCTCCGATGAGCTGCTGCGTCGCGGGGGTGATTTTTGCGCAGAACATGGGATTGGCAATCACACACATCTGTTGGAAGCCCGAACACAATGGGCCATGGCCGAGGCAAGAAACCCGCGCGGTTTTGTGGCTCATCTGGCTGAGTGCGGTCTTGCAGGACCCTTAAGCACCTTTGCTCATTTTGTCTGGTGTTCGGATGTCGATATTGAAGCCTTGCTAGAGGCAGGCGCTACGGTCGTTCATAACCCATCAAGTAATCTTGTTATCGGTTCCGGTATACAACCACTGATTAAATTGATCGAAGCCGGTGTGCCAGTGTCGCTTGGCTCAGATGGTTTAAATGCAGGCCATGCAGTCATGTTTGAAAAAGCGAGACTCGCTGCATTACTTCACCGTGTCACTGAAACTGACAGTGATCGTTGGATCGAGGCGGGATCAATCTTGCGCTTAGCCACCACTAACGGCGCTAGAGCGATTGGTGCTGAAGGTGAGCGCGGTATGCTCACAGAAGGCCAGGCAGCCGACATTGTACTGCTTGATCGTGAGGGTTTATCGATGAGCCCTATGGGAGAGCCGCATCGTCAGCTTGTGCACTATGAAACAGGCAACAGCGTAACCGATGTATTTATAGCAGGCGAACAAGTAGTTGCCGATGGTGCACCAACGCGGTTTGATGCTGCAGAGTTACTGGCTGAAGCGCGAGAATGCGCAGCACGCCTATCACGCGACAGTCGTGATTTGCTTAAGAAGGCCGAAGCGATGCACCCGAATATCAAGTCTATGGTCGCGCGGGTGCATGCTATGGATTGTGGTCCATGCCGATTTGCCACTCTCTAGATCGAATGGCTAAAGCTGCAATGACATCACTGAATAATAGATCTGCAATTGGATGCAAGATGAATAATAAATAGGATCTGAGGAGAACTAACACCCGGACCACCTTTGGTGAGTTCCGAACATTAATCAAGGAGAAAACTACATGCTATTTAGAACTACTCGCGCTTCCATTATAGGTGCATGCGCTATCTTCCTATCGACAGCGGCACACGCACAAGAACTGACCAAACTTCAGTTTTCGCTCGATTGGGCCTGGCAAGGTATGCATGGGCCATTCCTTCTGGCGAAAGAGAATGGTTACTACGCTGATGCGGGGCTTGATGTCAGCTTCGATCGTGGTTTTGGATCGGGTGACACCATTTCTAAGATCGCAGCAAAAGCTTATCCAATGGGTTTTGCTGAAGGCACTAGCCTTTTAAAGTTTAATAGCGAAAACCCTGATGATCAGGTGATTACGGTGCTGGTCATCAATGACCAATCACCAACGGGCGTTATCTCAACCAAGTCTAATGGCGTGCAAACACCTGCAGATTTAATGGGAAAGAAAGTATCTGCCACTCAAAATGCTGCAACCGTGCTGCTTTGGCCTGTCTTTGCGGCGCTCAATGAGCTGGATGAAGATGGTATCGAATATCTGTTTGTAGAGCCTTCATTGCGCGATAGCATGGTAATTCAGGGTCAGGCTGATGCCACTTTTGGATTCTCTACCACCACTGTGTTGAACATGATACAGGCCGGTCTGGATAAAGAAGAGGTGACCTATTTTACAATGGCTCAGTACGGATTGAAGCCCTATTCATCTTCGATCATTGTGCGTAAGGATTACGCTGAGGCAAACCCGGAAATTGTCAAAGGTTTTGTCGCCGCCACGGTCAAAGGAATGATCGACATGTTCAAGGATCCTGATGCTGGTATTGCCTTACTCAAGAAACAAGAGCCGCTTATCGATGTTGAGATTGAAACTGCACGTTGGTACTTGGCTGAAGAACTGGCACTGCTGACACCGTCGGTATTGGAAAACGGTATTAGTGTTGTTGATCGAGAACGCTATGAAACGGCTGCCAAGCAAGTCGCTGCAGCGTTTGATATTTCGGTCGAGCCTAATATGGACGACTATTTCGACGCAAGCTATCTGCCACCTTTAGAGGATCGACAGGTTCCTGAAGAAGCTAAAGCCCGTTTGAAATAACGAGAACGCTGATACACAGTCAGCGCCCTTTATGTGGCGCTGACTATCGTTTACCTGAGTGGTTTGCCACATGATTTAGACAGGTTGAGTTTGGTGGGTCTAGCAGTGCGTTACCAATCTGCTTAACCGCCTGAAGCAGTTGTTACAGGAGTTTGTCCTCGAGTTGCCCAACCAGTGGTGCGTCGCTCGATCCACGCAAATGCTTCATAGATGATCACCCCCATGATCGCGACAACAACGAGCCCGGCAAAAACAAGTGGTACGTCAAAACGGGAAGAGGCGTTGAGCATGAGATAGCCGATGCCTTTATTTGCGGCGATTGTTTCAGAGATGACCGAGCCTACCAGCGCTAGCGTAATAGCAACCTTAAGCGAGGCAAAGAAGTAGGGTGCTGATCGTGGTAGTCCAACCTTGATGAGGATATCGCGGCGTGACGCACCCAATGAACGCAGCACATCTTCCATCTCGGGTTCAACTGTTGCCAGACCAGCGGCTACGTTTACAACGATAGGAAAGAAAGAGAGCATGAACGCTGTGATGACAGCGGGGACTGTGCCGATACCAAACCAGATCACCAGAATCGGCACAATGGCTACTTTAGGGATTGAGTTGAATGCGATCAACACTGGATACAACGCTCGATATAGAAGTGGTGACCAACCCACGGCTATACCCAGACCCAGGCCACCGACTACAGCGAAGACGAAACCAAGCAGTGTAGTGAACAGAGTCTGCCAGGCGTGGATGGCAATCACCGGCCACCATTTCCAAAAACTCGCCACAATGGCACTAGGTGCTGGTAATACAAACTTTGGAATGTCCATGATCCAGACTGATAACTCCCAGATCACAAGCGTAGGTACTGCTACCAGCCAGGGGCCAAATGCTTCGACCAATCGGGTCAGTGTCCAGGGTTTGGACGTTGATGCGGATTTTTGTGTCATGACTGGCGCTCCCTGGAGATATGATCACGCAGCTCTTGCACAATGCCGATGAAGTCGGGTTTGAAGGTATCATCCAGTGATCGTGGAAACCCGAGAGGCACCTCACGAGTGGCCACGATGCAACCGGGTCTGGCTGACATAACATGGATATGATCCGCCAGATAGGTTGCCTCGCGCAAATCATGAGTTACAAGGATCACCGTGAATTTCCGTTCCATCCAGAGTTCTTGCAAAACCCCCCATAATTCTTCACGTGTAAAAGCATCAAGGGCTGCAAACGGTTCGTCGAGCATCAACAGATCCGGCTCATGAATCAGTGCCCGACATAGAGAGGCCCGCTGCTGCATTCCACCTGAAAGCTCATAGGGCGCTTTGTCTGCAAAGTCTTCCAAGCCTACCGAAGCCAACAGCGCCATGGCTCGGTCTGTGTACTCTTTTCGATGACTGCGAATTCTCGAGCGATGCGGTTCAACAATCTCCAGTGGCAGCATGACATTCTGCAGCGTTGAGCGCCATGGCAATAGCGTTGCATTTTGAAACGCCATACCAGCAATCTTTAGTGGTCCGTCTACCCGTTCGCCCGCGACTCGGACTTGACCTTGCGTTGCTGGCATCAATCCGGTGACTAGTCGCATCAGCGATGACTTTCCACAGCCAGACGGCCCTACAACTGCGGCAAAGCCTTCTTCTGGAACGTTAAATGACGCCTGCTTTAATGCTTCAACGCTACCTTCTGTACCTCCATAGACAACGTCGACATTATCTATTTCGACAAAGGGCTGTTGTAATGCACTCATGCTAACTGCCCAGGTAAGGCGCAGGTGTGGATCATACGATACCTGCAGGGCTCAGCGTTTAATCCCATATGAATAGGGTTAGCTTGCGACCGTGGCTTAGTCTGTTGCTTGATTAAAAAGTACAAGTGCAGTTGTAGCATGATGTGAAATCGAGTACTCAGTTGTTCAGATGTTTCCTAACAATGGGCAGGCCTTGTGCCGTGAGGGTGGCCAACCACCTTATGATGACTGATTGCATCATACATCGCACACCACAGCTAAGAAAGCCGAGTTGTAAATATCTAAAACTATTGTTGTCTGTTGCAAAAAAATATTGGCTGCAGTGCAAAACTAGCACTGGTAGTTTGCGCAAACTTCATGGCGATTCCAAAACTTCTTACATCGTTAGCAAAGTTGCAGCTAGCGTTGGTGCAATATCAGTCCTGTATTTCCCACACTACAAATAGATTATTAGCAGGCATCTTTGTACAGCGGTAAGCAGAGAAGCCTGACTGCTGTGCTATTTCATCCAGTTGGGATAAATCCCGTATGCCGCTATCGGGGTTTGATGCTCGAAGTTGTTGATCAAAGGATTCATTGCCAGCGCTATTGTGTTGACCATCTATAGAAAATGGCCCATAGACGCACAGCTTTCCGCCACTTCCAAGCAATGCCTTACAGCCCCGGTAGATATTTTTTACAGACTGTGCACTCACGATATGAAAGGTATTGCAGGTATAGCAAACATCTGCGCTATGGATCGGCCAGGGATGAACGTCAACATCGAGTTCCTTTGGTGGCAGCACATTGTTGATTGGCTGTTCACTAATCCAACGCTGTATGGCAGGAATGTTCTGTTTCAGTTCAGTGGGCTGCCAGCGAATACTTGGAAGTGCCGCGGCGAAGAAACAAGCATGTTGACCAGTTCCGGAGCCTATTTCGAGCACTTGTTGATTATCGGCCAACTCATGCCTGAGAGCTCCGAGGATTGGTTCCTTGTTTCTGTCCGCTGATGGCGAGAATGGTTTGTTCATAGAGTAGTAAGGTTACTATAAGGCCACCGGACAATGTTAGCAGCTACGTTAAGGTTCTCGAAAATACCAGGTATCTGACGCAGGGTACGTGAGCGCGTTGCAAGAGGAAATTTCTGTTGCCTGGAAAGCAAGCCAATCATGAAAATCTGCTGGCAGCGTTGCATGCGAACACGAGCCATAGCTACGCGACTACTTTATTTACGTGGTAGGTAATTTGGGTGGCTTTCCTTGCTGTGAACACTGAGCACTGGCAGAATAGACGTCTCCACTTTCACCGGTACAGCCTCGGCGCAATGACTCAATCTGATACACACCCTGAATCCGAATCCAATATTAAGTTTCGAAAAATGGCCGATCGATTCATTGATACCGCCAACAGACAGCTGGATGATGCAGATGCGCCTACGGTAAATTCAGCTTTTCTCTACGGTGCATCAAGGTTTTGTGCATTTGTAACCGTTCAAAAAACGGGCTCACTCGAGCGTTTTGATGAAATGCACGACGAGGCTGTTAACTACTACGCAGAGGAATTCAAGAACATGTTGATTCAGAATCTGGGGCACTATCGTACTGCCTTGGAAAAAGAGACATAGACATATGATTCGCTTGGCTTGTTTTAACTATCTCAGTTTAATGGCCATCTTTATAAGGCGTATCATCTCAGAAAGATGATTCTCGCGTGTAAATCGAACCACTAACCAGGTTCCGCCATTTTTGCGATTGCGGTGCCCCACTCGATTGGGGGCGTGTGTAAGGCCGTCACGCTTGACCACCTCAGGCGAGAGTCTAACGTCCAATTCGTTGTTTCCGTGAAAGTGAGCGACCTCTTTTCCCTTGTAGTCAATAACCATGAAGTCTCGATCTGGCTTCCACAGATGCACATCAATGCCCGGGATTTTCTCGAGCTCTATAATCAGCTTCTTGCGTAGTTCAGCCATATTAGATTCGTATTGTTTCGATAGTCTTTAGCTATCAGTAACAAAACCTGTTGGAAGGGTATGCCTCTGGCACTGCCATGATGCTAACTCAATCTGGACGACAACCCTGTTCCTGTACCAACCAGCTTCAACATCGAACGAATAAGACTTTTACCGGCATTTCACATATTCAAGTTTGATCGCACACAGTACAAGGCAATTTAGCATCTTAGAATGACCTATCGCAAGCCAGGCTCGGATGATAAAGACAAAGCTCGTCAGTTTATCCAGTGATTAATTATTCGGTAATCTTTCTGTGTTGTCCCGTTGCAACTAATGCTGTGCATGAATGGATGTCAGCGTAGTAGAGTTTCGGGTATATTTGATACCTCAAAGGTTTCAAACATAATTCTCTTAAACCTGATGCCAGATGAATCAATATTAACTAGAGAAGCACTGCTCAAAGGCGATATTCAAAGCCTTGTTGACGGCAAGCACAGCAATCTCGATAGAATGTCTGATGAGCAGAGGGCTGCTCTCGTTGAAAATACATTGAATGAGCTTGGCGATTCTGAATTGTGGGTTTTCGGATATGGGTCTCTGATCTGGAATCCGGCAATGGATTTTGAAGAACAACGCTGCAGCACAATTGTGGGTTACAAAAAAAAGTTTTGCTTCTGGACGACCTTGAGCCGAGGTAGCACTGAATGTCCAGGTCTTATGATGGGCTTAGTCGAAGGAGGTCAGTGTAATGGTGTGGCTTTCAGGATCGACCCCGAAAAGGCAGCCACTGAACTGGATATTCTTTATCGCAGAGAAATGCCTCATTTTATTTATAAGCCAACGTGGGTTGATGCCCGCTGTGTCGATACCCAACGCTCGTTTAAATCACTGACCTTCGTCGTTGATAGTGAGAATCACCGATACGTCGACAACCTTACACTTGCGCAAACAGTTCGTACCATTGCTACCGCTCAAGGGCCCCTGGGACGAAACTGCGATTATTTGTTCCAGTTGTCCGAAAAAATGAGCGAACTAGGGTTTGAAGAATCTGAGCTGGAAGCATTAGTCGATCAGGTCAGGGAGTTTCAAGCAAGCAGCGCTCGTTAGTTTGCGTGGGATACCATCAAAAATACGAAATAACTACGAGGTTTGGTATTGGACGAATGCAAATTTTTGACTGTCCTTTGACCAACTCGGAACATTCATGGTGCCTTGCCCACCGAATAGGTCAAGTAACACTTTAGGCTCTTTTGTATCAGACGTTAACAACCGCAGTTGTACTTTTTTGTTTGCCGGGTGTCCTGTTATACCTGCCTCGTAGGCAAGGTAGCAGACTGTCTGGCCATCTGGTGATGGATGTGGAAACCAGTTGACACGCTCGTCGTTGGTGATCTGTTCTAATTGAGAACCATCTGGTCTGATTTTCCAGAGTTGCACCGAACCGGCTAGTTCACCGTTAAACCAGATCCATTGTCCATCAGAAGAATAATCCGGGCCATCGCAGTGATCAAAACCACTCGTTATGCATGACTCTTCACCGCCGGTTACCGGGCAGGTATAAATTTGAAAAGTGTCATGTCGTTTGGCTGCATACGCGAGTGTTTTCCCATCGGGTGACCAACCGTGCCAATAGGATGGAGTTTTATCAGTCACCCTGGTGGGAGTGCCACCTTGTATAGGTAATGTATATATGCAACTTTTACCCGATTCGGTGGAGTCGCTTATGGCAATAGACCGGCCATCCGGAGAGATACCGTGATCATTATTAATGGTTTGTGCAAATCCGGTGTCTATATCAATCAGCGCAGGCGTGTTCAGGGGGACGCGAAAGAGCTTGCCTGCACCATTCACCAGTAAGGAATTATCATTGCTGTTCCAATTAGGTGCTTCGATATGTTGATCGGTTTTTAGCACTGACTCCACGTCGCCAGTGTCAATCGAAACTATACACAGTTCACTTATCAAGATAGAGTTCTCATTGTAGAAATACAGTCAGGGCAACTTATCTGCTTCAATTAAATAGTTAAAGCAACTAAGCCTTTTTCGTGTAATAGGGTTGGGCATAGTACATGCTGGATCTGCTGATCGTTAGCACTCTCTATGCATACTTCACTTTTATCTCTCTCGCATCAGATGGATCAATCATGGTGATGATTTCATCTTTCAAAACACTGCACGTATTCAGATTCAGCACCATGCCAATTCAAGCTGCCCGGCAGGATTTATCGTATGTTTGTTTTGTGGGGGTGGTTACAAGCTTTGACATTTATTATCCCTATGGGCGATTGCATAGCTTTGATGCTACGTTACACTACTAAGCATGGCAACCGTTCAAGAAATCATCGCTGAGGAGTGGCGTGGTCGTGCCAGCGAGCTTGCTGACTGGGCTATGCAAAGGCTTGTGAACCGTCGAGATGTCTGGGGGCAGTATGCGGTTTTAACGCCGAGCGAACAACGCAATAGCGATCGCAGTTACAAAGCCATGACGCTGCCTGCCGTCAATCAGCGAGATGAAAACGAAAATCGCGTAACGCTGGATAAGCTGACTCGTCATTTCGCCAGCCGTCGCTTGCGCAAACCCCAATTAATCGGTTTACATGCTAAATCGAAGAGCGCCACAAGCCTATGGTTTGGTATCGACATTGATAACCATGGCGATGATGCAAGCAGTATGGATGATATTGCACGGCGCAATCTAAACGCGGCGGTAACCTGGCATCGTAAATTGCAGCGTCTCGGTTACGATCCGTTCCTGATCGACTCTAATGGAGCCGGCGGTTATCACTTATGGGTTTTATTGGAGCAGCCTGCGCCCACTGAAGACGTGTTTGCGTTCGCGATGTCAATAACTGCAGACTGGGAAGAGCGTCAACTCGAGAAACAACCGGAGACCTTTCCCAAGCGCGTAAAGAAAGACAGCTTGGGCTCTTGGTTTAGGCTACCGGGATTACATCACACTAAAGATCACCATGCCAGAGTGTGGAATGGCGATGATGGGCTAGATGATTCTTGGCTTACTGGCCATTCGGCTATTGATGCGCTGCTGTCTTGCGTACCGGGGCCACCTCCAGCAACTGTGAGTGGTGACCCAGTATTGTCAACAAATCAAACAAGCAGTAAGCAAGGTAAGATGAGTGCGTATACTAATCAGCAGACAGATGCACAACCGGGTGATCGAGTACCGGCTGTAGCCCGGCGAACACATTCTCGAACTAGAAAAGCTCGGGTGTGTGTAGATCTGGATGGTGTGCTTGCGCAGCACTCCGGAAACAGCAGCATTGGTCCACCAATGGACGGGGCTGTGGAGTTCACGCGGGAACTTCAAGAAAGCGCGCATATCATCATCTACACTGCGCGTTTTTCAACAACGCGTGGTAAGGCTCGCAGCGCCTCGGCGACCGCAGCTCTAGAGAAGCGTCTGACCCGATGGCTTGAAAGGCACGGCTTCGCCTGGGATTCAATTAGTACGGGGGTGTCCAAACCAATCGCCTCAGCGTATGTTGATGATAGGGCTGTGCCTTGTCGGCCGCTAGAGCACGGATTGGCAGCATTTGATCAGGCGTTGAGTGTCGTCCGGGATCTAACTGATAGTTAGTTCGGCTTATACGCTATGCTAGCCGCCAGGTTATGGTGGTTAAACTCTCGGGGAAGCAGTCTGGATGGCCAGGTCACTCACATTTGATTTTGAGGGTACGGCATTTGATGCCAAGCTTATCAAGGTAGACAGAAACAAGTTGTACGGCTCGGTCCGCGTAATAACAAATGATGCTGATGACAGACGCTGCACGGTTGCCACGCTGGCAAGTGATGGCAATACATTAATACCGCGTGGTGGCACCGCCTTGGGTTACGTCAACACTGAGGGCAACTGGATTGATCGAGGTGAGTTGCAACCGGTGAGTCTTTCCGGAGAGCCGCTAACAGAGGTTGAGTCCAGTTTTGATGCGCCTGTGCCTTTGCAGGAAGAGGTTGATGCGCAGACCTTGCTCGATCATAGCGTACGCCTGACTTACCAGCTCGGTGTAGAAAAAGGCTTGCCCGACTCTTTGCAGGTAGCGTTGGAGAAAGGCAAAATATATCGCTTTGGGTTTAGCTATCGAGGGGGTGTAGGTTATGATTCTGCGTTCATTCTTTCTGATGCACAATCGACTATTTGGATGTTGATAACCGAAGCAAATGAGGTTGAGTACGTGTCGTTAGAGCAGGCGGCATTGTGTGCAGGTGAACCCATTGCCGACGAGATTGGCAATGAAGACGATTCGCTGGACTTTGGAATGTTGTAGCTCAGGAGCCATTTATGCCCAATATCAATCTGGCCGATGAGCGGCGCCGCGATGCCATCGTCAAGGCTGAAAGTATCCGTATCGATGAACCGGTCCGCTACCTTGGGCCCCAGGGTAATCAGACATGGACGCGACGTGTACTTAAATGCACAGTCGACCATGACCTCGATTCTCTGAGTGAGCAATTTGAAACTCCAGAAGCTCTGGCACAGGCTTTGATCCAAGATGACCCTGAAGTAGACATAGAACGTTTCGGTCAGTTTCTATGGAACACCAGTAAAGTCTGGGTTGACCAGGACCAGCAGCTGGTATTCAGGGTAAAACAACTCGAAGAGGTGCGTGCCCCTGATGGTTCTTTGAAGAGCAAACGCACGCGTGAACGTGATGAGCCCAATGTAGATAGTGAGATACCGCTGCAATGGACCGGCAAGATGGTGAGCCGCGAAGAAGCTATTCGTAAGTATGTATTTAGTGCGAAACTTCAGGTGGTGCATATCAATGGCTTAACTTATGACTTTCTTTTCAGCATGGCTAAGATGTTGAGCGATGCAAATAGTCTAATGCTGCTCGGTGCTGGTGAATCAGGAAAACAGCCACTTGTGTTTCGGCGTGGTAGTGTGCCATACCGAGGTTTCCTTGAGGGTCGTATCAAAGGCGATAGTTATGTAATGCTCTTGCATTTGAGCAACATGGAGTTGAGACTGCCGAAACCCGCTAAACGATCCGGGTAAAATGATGGCATCGCAAGGCAGCCTAATATGTCACTGTTAAAACAAGAATTGAATGAGAAGTTTGGTACCTATGCAATCGGAAAAGCAGATGAGCATTTATCCGATCCTGCCTACCTGCAAGCTGTGCGACTCAGGAGACGCCAGTTGTCGCGAATGACCACAGCCTTCGATGAAATACTAGCTAAAAGCCGTCTACCCGATGCCAGTTATCATATCAGCAGAAAAATCGACGGTGAGTTCACCTGCATCATTTATAAGGATGGTGAGGCTATTACGCTCAATCCTGGCGGTACGATCCGTTCCGGAGCCCCTTTGCACGACGAAGCTGTATTACTTCTGCAAGCCGCTGGTGTAAAAACCGCACTACTCGGCGGGGAACTGCACGTCAAGCGTTCTGATGGTGAGAGAACCCGAATACACGATGTCGTGGCACGAGCCCGTAACCCTAAATCTCAGGATGATGTGGATTCACTGTGCTTCGCTGTGTTTAATGTCTATGAGCTGGATGGCGTTGATTTCTCGATGCGCTATGGCGATGCCATGGAGAGAATTAACGCGTTGCTAAGTAAAGGCGAGCGAGTGTTCCCGGTAGAAACGCAAGTGGGTGACAAAAAGAAAGCCCTGTCATTGTTTAATGAATGGGTAGTGAAGGGTAATGATGAGGGAATAGTCCTTCGCAGTGACAGTGCTGGTGTGTTCAAGATCAAACCACGCCATTCACTCGATTTGGCAGTGATCGGTTTCTCTGAAGGTCTGGATGATCGTAGTGGTTTATTGCATAGCTTATTAGTGGGTGTGGTGCGAGATGATTCGCATGCCCAAGTATTAGCGAGAGTCGGGGGTGGTTTCTCGGACGAACAGCGTGCCAGCTTACTCAAGAGTTTGTCAAAACAGGTTGTTGACAGCGACTTTGCTGAGGTGAACTCTGATCGTGTGGCTTATCAGATGATCAAACCCGGCATGATTGTTGAGATCTCCTGTCTTGAACTGATAGCAAGAACATTGCACGGAAGTCCAATCGATCGTATGGTGCTTGAGTGGAATGCCGATAACCAACGCTGGCAAGGCGTGCGACGGCTTCCGTTATGCAGCGTTCGTTCACCTCAATTTGAACGTGTGCGCGATGATAAGCTATTCAGCGAAGCAGATGCCGGTATTCAGCGTTTACAGGATATCGTTGAGATCCCGGATTCTTCTCATGGCGGACTCGATGCGCTCGAATTACCCAAAAGTAAAATACTAGAGCGCAGTGTTGCTGTTAAAATCTTAAAGGGGGCCACTCTGGTAAGAAAGCTCTTGATGTGGCAAACCAATAAGCAAATTGCTTCGCGTGATTACCCCGCTTACGTTCTTCACCTTACCGATTACAGTCCTAACCGAAAAGAACCCTTGGCGCATGAAATCTGTGTCAGTGACTCTGCTGCTCAGATACAAGTGCTCTTCGAACAGTGGCAGGACAAATATTTTGTGCGGGGTTGGAAAGAAGTCGATGCTGATGGCGAACCCTTGATCAAAGAAAAATCCAAGAGTAAGAGTAAGAGTAAGAGTAAGAGTAAGAGTAAGAGTAAGAGTAAGAGTAAGAGTAAGAGTAAGAGTAAGAGTAAGAGTAAGAGCAAGAGCAAGAGCAAGAGCAAGAGCAAGAGCAAGAGCAAGAGCAAGAGCAAGAGCAAGAGCAAGAGCAAGAGCAAGAGCAAGAGCAAGAGCAAGAGTATTGCGAAGACGTGAGCAGCCTCCGTGTTCTAAGCTGGAATATCCTGCAAGGCGGCGGCAAACGTGCTGATCGGATAGCTGAAGCCATAGTGGTTTGTGAGCCAGACATCGCGATTCTTCAGGAATACCGCAATGGAAATAGTGCCTCTGTCATCCTCTCTGGACTTGAGCAAATAGGGTTAGTACATCGGCACATCCCCAAGGCGACAGCTAGAAAAAATTGTGTGCTAATTGCGTCACGTTATCCGATAAAAATATCCCAATGGAACGATGTGCTAGACCCTGCACTGGCGATGACTGCCACCATTGATATAGACAAGTTTCAACTGCATATTCATGCAGCGCACCTTCCTCATAAAAAGCCACAGATACCCTATCTTGAAGCGCTACTGGATATGCCTATTGCAGACAATCGGAATTCCATAATTATTGGAGATCTGAATTGCGGAATCCCTTTTGAAGATTCAGAAACCAAGACTTTTGATAACACATATCTTTTTCAACAGTTAATGAAACAAGGTTGGGTTGATACTTGGCGTAGCAGAAATCTTGCAGTAAAAGAGTTCAGTTGGGTGAGTAATCGTGGAAACGGGTATCGTTACGATCACTGTCTATGCACAACGAATATTGATCAATCAATAGCTAATATCGCTTATGACCATGGTGTCAGAGAACTGGGTATTTCAGATCATTCTGCGATGATCCTGAATTTGAATAAGCTTGCACTCATCTCATAGACAACTAAGCCACTTATTGGCGTGACTACGTGTTAGCCTTCGCACTTGCGCCGCGATATCATTAGTGCAATATTGATATCGTTCGCGGAGTGTTGATGGTTTGGAGCGTGTTTAGCATACCGCTTAAGAGCGGGGCGACCGCTAGCGTTTGTGTTTTATTTCGTAGAGTGCTTGATCGGCTCGTTGCAAGGCGCTTTCTAAGCTCTCAGAACCTTCTACATTAACCATTCCGATGCTGCACGATACATCGACACCCGATTCCATTTTAAAGGCAGTGCAATGCCGTTGTATCCGTTGACTCAATTCATCTAAAGCATCGCAACTACCTAGTAATACGAAGGCAAACTCATCCCCACCCAAGCGACCGACTATACCCGTGTCTTTAATCTGTTCTTTCAGCTTTGTCGCTATATCGGTAAGTGCTTCATCTCCTACCTGATGCCCGTGTGTGTCGTTTACCAGTTTGAAATCATCCAGGTCTACCATGCCAACGACACACTTGTCAGCTTCACGAAGTGTTCTGATGTTCTGCTCGGCCGCCTGCATAAAGCCACGGCGATTTGCAGAACCTGTTAGTGGGTCGGTGGTTGAGAGTTGAGTGACTTTTGCAAAGGCCTGGTCCAGGCGGTAGAGTAGTTGGGTAAATATCAAACAGCATATTGGTGCCACTACTAGAGGTACCAGAACGATAACCGGAATAAATGTAGCTGGGTCGTTAAAATCTGCAGAGCTGGGAATCAGTTTAATCAACGGTAGCGCTAAGGCTAATGACATCACAACCGAACAGGTTGTCACCATGCAAATCAGGCCTAAAGCGCCATAGCGTCGATACAGATACATCGACGACTGTTCAAAGCGGTTAAGTTCCAGAATCTCGTTGCCCATATTTCTCTATACGGCCACCGTCTTCAGTATCTTGAGAAGGGATAGTTAGATGTGTTTCTAAATATGAGAATTCAACGGCGTTGAGTGGAAATACAGCTTATTAGTGTGAAACAGTAGCCAAAATACGGTGATGGTGATGGTGATGGTGGTGGGAAGAGCGAAGATCAATCTAGTCGACAAGCTGATTCAGGTTTGTCTATTCCGAGTGTATCCACATAGTGAAGTGGATGAAGAAACTTAGGCATAGGTGCAACTGCTATTACAGCATCAGTCGTGGTAAGTAAAATAGGTTGTCTTAACTGATGATTCCAGGATCTTATCGATCCACGGGTACCTTTATAAAGATCAACCTGTGCATCCGGATGTTTAAGCAGCATTGGTACATCGAGTACATCGATACTAGTTGTCTTGTTGATCGTTCCAGTGGTGCTCAGGCTGTTCGTTATCAACTTGATAGCGCTCCAGGTAGCATACTCCGCATCACTCATTGCATTTGATGGATTTAGCTTGGTTTCATCTCCGAATGAGCGATATCTCTCGTTTAGTTGTGGTGCTCCATAGCGTTCAAGTGTGCGATGCCAGCCACGGGGAACGAGACCGACATCTCCAACCACTGGGCGTGCACGACGCGTGTTGTATTGAAAGTAACGGCCAAAATCCAGAGCAGTGTCTATAACTGCAACCACATCATAAGATGTACCTCCAGTTATAAACTCAGGTTTGTTCTTGTCTCGATCATCCGGGTAACGAGAGAGTGTGAATTCACGAATGTCAGATATGTCAGCCCCGAATTTAGACAGGCTCGTGATCATCGTTTTTACTCGAGCATGATCGACAATGCTTGGCCCATGGACTACGAGTACCTTTCTCCAACTCCGATAGATAAGAAATTGGGCCAACGCATCAAAATACATGCGATCTGACGGGATTGTGTGATAAAGCGTTGCCAGGCACAAGTTTTCTCTTAAGTCAGGATTGGTATGCCTGACGTTTATAGTCGTCAGCTTTAGTTGATTTAAGATTTGCGCCAGCTCGACGAAAGTGGTCTCTGGTGTATCCACGATAACCAGGCTGTGCGGATGAATGGAGGCGAGTTGAGATTTGTAGTCTTTGGTTGAATCAAGGTTCAAACTTTTGAGTATTGGCTGAACGTTGGAGTTTTCAAAACTGGTTTTCGATTCAAACAACGCAAGTCTTGCTGCCCGATGTACAGGTCTTTCGATTCTAGTCTGAATGCCTGCAAAACTCTGACCACGAATGGGTTGCTCCAACTCGGAAGTGGTCACGATTGTTATGTGAAAATCTGCCCCGTATGATGTGAAACTCATACCCAGCAGCGCACAAAGGATGAACACATATCTCATTGATCAAACACTTCTATTGCGTGGGGCACTAGACCGGCTTGCCTGCTGACCCTGGGACGTTGTGATTCGATATCAATAATTGTGAAATCATCCGATAGCCCATTGAGGACGATAAGAGTTTTGTTGTCGGGCGACAGTCCCAGCCCCCAGGCTCGACTACCAACGAGAATGTACTTTACAACTTCCAATGATCTGACGTCCACGAAGGCAACGTTGTTAGCTGCTCCTAAGGCGACAAAAGCGAGCGTGCCAGTTTGATCAAAGAGTATATCGACAGGAGTCATCTGTTCACTTCGAAAACCTTTTGGCGCAAATACAACATCGTCAGTCTTCTGGAAAGTTTCAGTTGAAAAGATCTCTACGCGGCTTCCCATTTCGGATGATACCCATAAGCTGTTTCCGATTAGGGCAAGTCGGCGAGGCCTTAAATGGGTTACGATAACAGTCAACTGCTCATACGAGCTGGCATCAAAAACGTGTACTAAACCTGCGTTCTCAGATGCAACGAAAATGAGTTTACCGTCTTCAGTTACAGCAATACCATCAGGTTCGAGCCCCGTTGGCAGAGTGGCAAGTGTATTGCCCGAATTTAAGTCTATTACCGTTGCTTGGGCATGTCCTTCGTTTGTAAGAAACAGACGTTTGCTTGGGTGGTGAATTGCTAGCGACATGGCCCCTGGCAAACCATTAAAAGATCGCCCTATTTTTTTAGTCTGAGTGTTTAGCTCTATTATTTTGTTGTCATCCGAGCAAGCAATCAAGAGCTGTTTTTGTTCCAGTCCCTTGACCATGCCCCGTGGGCGTTTGCAGATCGGTTGGACGTGAAGAGTTTTTCCGTTTTGGTCGATGGTTGTTAGATCACCAGATCTTTCATTAGTGATGAACGCCTGGAATGCTGTGGCAGGCTGAGCAATCAGGTTTGTACAAGCAATCAACGCTAAGGCGGTAGATTTGAGTAATTGACGAGACCAAAGCATTATCTGTGAGTACGAGCGTCCGGTAGGTTGGCCTTAAAACGAAATAGCCAGCTAACATGAAAATCACATCCGAAGTAGTAAGCAATTGAAACTACCTCAGGCATTAACTTATTACCACCTAAATTTATGATATTTCTGTAAATAGAGGAATAGGATGATTGCTTCGTCAGCGTATCAGCCTGTGGGGCCACTATAACTTTTGCCAGTTAGCCGGGCAACAGCCCATCAGTGAGGCTGCGGCTTCAAGACCGTGGAGGGCAAACAATAGAGGGCAATTATTCAATCGCAGTAAAACTGCGGTGGACGCTCCCTCTCACTGCTAAACTTGATACTGTTCATTTTTTAATTCAGTACCGCTGAGAGGATTCACCATGTTTAAAAGTATATTGCAGAGCATGTACAGATTTCGCATTGGGCGATTTTTAGCAGCATCCATCCTGGTGTTGTGCGCAAGTGCCAATACCTATGCGCAAAGTGTTATCGATATTGCAGTTGGCGGCCAAAGCCTTTGTGCCATTACCGAAGGCGGCCAACTCTCTTGCACTACGCGATTCGATCGAAGCGTTCATCTGCCTCCTAATGATGGCACGCTATACCAATCCGTTGCGTCGGGCGCAAGCCACAGCTGTGCCATAACCGAAGCAGGCGCTATTCGTTGCTGGGGGGAGAACGGTTTGGGGCAGCTGGATGTTCCGGCTGCCGACGTGGACTTCATCAAGCTCGATGCACAGGACAATCACACCTGTGCCATCGATGCGGCGTCAACTGTTCATTGCTGGGGTTTGAATACTAATGAACAAACCGATCCTCCCAGTGACAATACCGGGTTTGTTGAGATATTTACTGGAGAAACAGGTAGCTGTGGTATCAAGGATAGTGGACAAACCGTCTGTTGGTCCAACGAAAGACGCCACTATGACACCTCAGAGATTGACTCCGTGTTTACCGATCTGGTCATAGGCGGAGGAGGTAGTGGAAAGCCTGCCTGTGGCTTAAATACAAATGGGGCAATTGATTGTTGGTTCACCACTGAATTTTCTGTCGAACAGCCACCTGGTGATGGTTTTGTTGACATCGATGCAAATGGGGTCTTCTTCTGCGGCGTGCTAAACGATGGAGGTGTTAGTTGTTCTTTTCGAACTTTTAGTTCAGGTAACTCTGATGACGAGATCAGGATCCAGAATCAGATCAGCGCATGGCCGGCGATGGCTTCTATAGAGATCAGTCGAAGTGCTTTTCCTGATTCATCCATTTGCGGTATTAGTCAGGCGGGAGAGATGCTTTGTGCTGGTAGTCGTCTACCTGCGTTGGAGCTGCCCACAGAGGCCAGCACTTTATTGGAACCACCCACTAATGTGCGTTTTATTTCCTATTCAGATACGGAGGGAGAGCTGGTATGGGATGCCAGAGATATAGCCGGTACGGTTGGGCTGGGATATAACATTTACAAAAACGATAATCTTTTAGCGCTCACCGCTAACAATGGTAGCTTCTACGATGGTGATCTAGAGCGGGGTGTAAGCTATCGCTACACAGTGGCAGCGGTCAATTTTGATGGTGATCCTGGCGATTTGTCTAACGAAGCAATTAGACCGGGCGAAGATCCCAGCGATACAGCACAAGATTCATCCAATCTAAATCTGGTTGGCTCAGGTAATCTTCGCAACCTGATAGCTACACGTTATGGTTTCGACACCCTGGAACTCTTTTGGGAACCAGCCCAGTTTCAATTCAAGAACCGCTACGAAATTCACCGCAATGGTGTGTTTATAAAAACTGTTTTCGGCCCGTCCTTTTTTGATGACAACGCACCTGAAAATAAGCCTTACCACTACACCATCGTTGATGTTAGTAATTCAGGAAAAACAAATGGTATTGGTATTGTGTCGGTTGAGGCGGGCACCGAGAATCAGTGTTACTAAATAGTCCAGTTATTGAAGAGGAGTTGGTTGAGATTGTAAAGTGTCGCCAACAGTGTGAACTCTTTACCAATCAACTTTTGAGGTAGCTATGAGACGTTTTGAGGGCAAGGTTGCTATGGTGACAGGTGGAGCCAGTGGGATCGGTCGTGCTATCTGTCAGGCTTATACTCGTGAGGGTGCCAATGTGATCGTGGCAGATCGCCAACGCGATGGGGCTGATGAAACATGTGCTTTGCTTGGTTCTCAGGGGTATTCTGTGACAATGGATGTTGCAGATGAATCATCAATACGCGAAGGCGTCATCGCAGCCGAATCAAGGTGGGGTGCCATAGACATACTGGTTAACAATGCTGGCATTTTTAATATGGCACCTATTGAAGAGGTAACCGTTGAGGATTACCGCCGGCAATATGATGTCAATGTCGGTGGAACGATCTTCACGACCAAGGCTGTGGTGCCGGGTATGAAGGCTCGACAAAAGGGGGGGGTGATCATAAATTTTGCATCGCAAGCCGGGCGTAGAGGCGAGCCGAATATCATGGTCTACTGCTCTACCAAGGCCGCTGTTATTTCAATAACGCAATCACTTGCTCTTGAATTGGCAAAGGATAAAATTCGCGTCAATGCTATTGCGCCAGGTGTTGTTGATACTCCAATGTGGAATCAGGTTGATGCCTTGTTTGCAAAGTACGACGGCCTGGAGCCGGGCCAAAAGAAACAACAGGTAGGCGATGCAGTGCCGCTCGGGTATATGGGTAAACCTGAAGAGATTGCAGACCCCTGTGTTTTTCTGGCAAGTGATGATGCGCGTTATATCACTGCACAAACGTTAAATGTGGACGGTGGAAACTGGATGAGCTAATACGGGTAGTGCGGCAACATGGATTTTCGCTCATACCAAATAGTCCATTAGCTCCCTTTTTACGGCTTACCACTGACGCAGGTCCAATGCCTCGCCTCAGCACCGTGGTATCGCATTGATTTTACTCTACTGTAGTTGACATGCTCAATGAGCTTGCTGTGTTTTACGTTCTTTTGTTATCGAATGAGCTGTTAATATTATTACTGGGAAAGCGCGTTTTTCTTTCAAAGCCTGCCTTTGGCCAGCAGACAGGTCCCTGCAGGTGATATACGCTTTCTAAACGATGTTATGCAACGCGTTAAACCATTCAAACAAACACCAGAGAGAAAGTCAGATGCCGCGAATTGAACGTAAACAATTGATAGAAAAATTTCAGGCCATGAAGGCAGCGGGCGAACCGATTGTGGGTGGTGGTGCTGGTACTGGTTTGTCTGCTAAATGTGAAGAGGCGGGAGGCATCGATCTTATCGTTATCTACAATTCCGGGCGCTATCGCATGGCAGGCAGGGGGTCGTTATCAGGTCTACTGGCCTATGGAAATGCTAACGATGTCGTTATGGAGATGGCACATGAGATTTTACCGGTCACCAAGCACACGCCGGTACTGGCAGGTGTCAATGGCACAGATCCGTTTTGCGTAATGGATCATTTTCTGGATCAGGTTAAGGCTATCGGATTCTCCGGTGTGCAGAATTTCCCAACGGTCGGATTGATTGACGGAACCTTTCGCGCCAACCTGGAAGAAACGGGTATGTCCTATTCGCAGGAAATAGACATGATACGCGCCGCCAATGAGCGTGATCTATTTACCACGCCCTATGTTTTTAACGAAGAGGATGCCACTGCTATGGCCAAGGCAGGCGCTGACATTATTGTTTGTCACCTGGGGCTGACAACGGGTGGGTCAATCGGTGCAGAGACCTCCATGACTCTGGAAGACTGCCCTGAGATTGTTGACCGTTGGTCGGAGGCTGCGTTAAAAGTAAACAAAGACGCCATAATACTCGTACATGGAGGCCCTGTGGCAATGCCGGCAGACGCCGAGTACGTTCTTAACAACACCGAAAACTGTCACGGATTTTATGGTGCATCTTCTATGGAGAGATTGCCTACTGAAGAAGCGTTGACAGCACAAACGCGTAAATTTAAGTCCATCAGTTTCACCGGGTAAGATCGATACCTGTCGTTTACAACAGATTGCTAAAGGATGAAAGCAGATGAAAACAATAACACCACAGATCGATTTTCTTCAAGAATTGAACGGTCTGAACCAACTTGATGACAAGCTTGTATTTATACCGGGTGGGTATGGTGGCCTCGGAGAAGCCATTGCCTGGGGCAGTGCGATGGCTGGTGCATCAGTGGTAGTGGCGGGACGGAGCCTTGAAAAATCACAAGCGCTTGCCCAACAACTTGTTAATGCGGGGTTCAAGGCCCAGGGTGTAAGCCTCGATGCAAGTTCGGTTGAGGATATTCAGCGCTGTGTCGCTGAGGTGGTTGCTGATCATGGTCGTATAGACGTGCTTATAAATTGTGTCGGTATTCAGCGTGAAGAACCGCTGGTTGATGTGACTGAAGAAGCGTTTGATGCCGTCTATACAACCAATCTTAAGGGCGCTATGTTTCTTGGGCAGGCTGTTGCGCGCTGTCAAATAGAGGCAGGTAAGGGTGGAAAGCATGTGCATCTATTATCGGTTCGCTCAACACTTGGATTACGCGATAGGGGCTATTCAGCCTACTGTGCTACCAAGGGTGGAGTTGCCATGTTGCTGCGCCAGCATGCTATGGAGCTTGCCTGCCATGGCATCACTGTCAATGGTGTATCACCAACATTTGTCTATACAGAGATGATTCGCCATGTCATGGAAAACGACTCGTTTAGAGATGGATTGCTGAGTCGAATACCGCTAGGAAGAATTGCTGATCCGAAGGACATTGTCGGGCCTACTTTGTTTTTTGCCTCACGAGCATCGGACTTTGTAACCGGGCAGAATTTATTAGTCGATGGCGGTATTACCGCCAGTCAGTAACCATCGTCTACTCGAAAACAGCTTTGGGGAAATAAAAACTGACGACCCAGTTGGGTATGTCAACAATCTCGGATATACGAAGATCACCGGCAACACTTGCAAGCATATAGGCATCCACTGCTGAGATTTTGGTCTCGGCAGTTATCCAATCGATCATCTCGCGCACGGCATCTTTCGCACACTCCATCAAATCAGGCCCAATGCCGGTAGTGATTCTGTAGCCCTTACTATCGTTGTGCCGTGTAACGGGTCCAAAAGTTTCCAGCCTGGGGAGACGCTGATCGGCAGCCTTTATCAGCTCGAGTTTTATTTCTACGTCCATGGGACTCTCTATCGCGGTGCCGCAAATCTCACCATCGCCCTGAGCGGCGTGTGTATCACCCAGCGACAATAGGCCACCATCCACTTCAACTGGAAGGTATAGTTTGCTGCCTTGGCAATTATCGCGTATGTCCATATTGCCACCGACTCGACGAGGTGGAACCACGCTATGGGGGCCTAGCTCTTTAGGTGCTAAACCGATGGTACCGACAAAAGGTTTTAGTGGAACAGCGCCACAGGTGTTAAATGCTGCGGGCATGCTCAGATCAGTTTCGTAGTTCCAGATGTTCAGGGCTGCATCGGGAAATTCGTTTGACAACAGTCCAAATCCAGGAATGTTTGCTGTCCAGCCCCAACCTGAAGGGTGAAATTCAAGGAAGCTGATCACTACCACATCTCCGGGTTCCGCACCTTCTATGTAAATTGGTCCTGTTACAGGATTTACCTTTTCGAAGTCGAGTTTTTCCAGATCTGACAGGGTCGCAGTTGCACTCAATTGACCACCTGAGGAATCGATTGTTTCTACGGCAACAGTCTTGCCAGGTTGAACGCTTAGCAGCGGCTCTATTGAATTGTCCCAGCCGAAGTGGTGATTGTTCTTGTGGATCGTATGATTACAAGTCATGGGTTCTTAACTCCTTAGACGCAGACAGTGTTAGTGGCTACCCAAAGCTTTTACATGCTCACTAAAAGAAGGGTCATTCATCAGCTGTTGGCATCGTTCAAAACGGGTGGTGGAGTATTTCCAGAAGTCTTCAGCCGGGTTGTCATCAGCATGCTGTATGAGCCCCCATAATGTCCAAAGGAGGTCGCACATCGCTTTATAGACTTCTACTCGACCAAGCTGTGCAGCCGTGGGGACGCCGCCGAAGTATGCTTCCATCAACTCAGCTTGTTCTGCTTTGCTCAGACCCGCTTCTACAGCTAGATCGCCAACATCCCAGAGAGGATCGTTCATACCAGAATATTCCCAGTCAACAATCCACATGTCATTTCCATCGTCCAGGAAATTCTCGCACAGTGGGTCGCAATGACATGGTGCGAGCTCTGCCGGGTTAGCTTCCAAGGCCGTTTTGATTGGACTCGCTGCATTGACAATATCGTGGTAGCCCTCTGGCAGTTGAGCATTCTTCGTCGAGAGTATTTGTAGATAGTCCTCGATCATGGAAAACAGTTCAAATCGAAACTCGAACTTTTCTCCTGATCGATGTAGCTTTGACAGGGCTTTGCCAGCACGGGTAAGCGCTCCGGCGCGAGAACTGAACAATGCGGGAGTCATGGTTTCGATGTTGTTCACCGCCTCGCATATCATTAGTCCAGAGCTTGGATCTGTAAAGAGTACTTCAGGGGATATGCCTGCTGCATGAGCCGCTCTAGCGTTTATCGCTTCGATGCTGCGATCAATATATTCTTCGGTGCCGTCTCCGGCGATTCTTACAACAACTTTTCGTTCGTTGACTTCAACAAGATGCACAATATTGGTCAAACCACCCAGGCGTGTGAGGCGGCAATCGTTTTCTTCTATTTGTTCAAAGCCAGGTGCCTGTCGCAGTGCCTGCACAACCAATGACTGATAATTATTCATGGGAGTACCTGTTTTTAGCTTTTAAGTCGTAGATTTCTCGGATCGTACAACGGTCCATCTACCCGGGTTATCTTGTGAGGTTCGCCGAAAACTTCGACGCTAAAATCCTTTTTGTCTAAGTGGGAGTCTGGCAGATAGCCGAACATGATCATTTTTTTAACACTGTACCCATAGCCTTGAGAGGTTACCAAGGATAGAGTTTGCCCATTTTCTAAGATTGTTTCACCCCCGAACAATGGTAATTTTTCATCGCAGGTGAATGTACATAACTTCCTCCCTGGTCCGGCTTTAAATTGCGCAGCGAGAGCTTCTCTGCCGATAAAGTCTCCACCACTATCAAGGTGTACACGAAAGCCTAGTCCGGCTTCGTAGGGTGAGTAATCAGGGGAAACATCGCCAGACCAATAGACATAGCCTTTCTCCATCCTAAGCGAATCGATAGCTCGATAGCCTACGTCCTTGATGCCATAGTCTTGCCCGGCAGACCATAGTTCTTCGTAAACATGAGCTGCGAATTCAGTGGGTATGTGTAACTCCCATCCTAGCTCTCCAACAAAGCCAATTCGCAGTGCTCTAACTGTAGCAGCACCTACAATGATGGTTTGACAGCTCGCAAAGGGAAAGTTTGTATTTGAAAGGTCGTTCTCGCTGATTGCCTGCAACACGTCGCGCGCGTGCGGTCCGCAAAGCGATATTACAGCGTAGGCCGATGTGACTTCGAAAAGATGGGTTGAGCCATCGTTGGGTAAATGTTGTCTGATCCAGTCACTATCATGTGTGCCAAATCCAGAACCGGTAACGATGTAAAATCGATTCTTCTCTAAACGTGTAATCGTTAGGTCAGCCTCTATACCACCATCTTCATTGCAAAGTTGAGTGTATAAAACCGAGCCTATCGGTTTATCTACGTCACAGGCAGCAAGGTACTGTAGCGCGGCCATTGCACCTTCACCAAACAGCTCGAACTTGGCAAAACTTGACTGATCAATTACGGCGACATGATTTCGCACTGCCAGGTGTTCCTTTGCGGAATACTGTTGCCAGCCCGGATGTAGAAAATCGAGTTGATCCACCTGAGGCACACCTTCTGGCGCAAACCACAACGGACGTTCCCAGCCATTTTTCGAACCGTAGACAGCGCCTTTGTCTTTCAGTTTTTCATACAGCGGCGAGCGTCTAAGATTGCGAGCAGTAAGATGTTCCTGACCCGGGTAGCGCATCTTATAGTGATGGGCATAGTGTTCAATTGCACGGGGGTACATAAAAGCTCTTGTGCCATGATGGGCCGCGAAGCGACGCACATCTAGTGACCAGAGATCCATTGGTGGTTTGCCTTCTACCACCCATTGAGCAATCATTTCTCCAGCGCCACCACCGGCGGCGATACCATAGAGGAAGCCTGTTGCCAGCATCAGATTATTCAATCCAGGTACCCAGCCCATCACGAAGTCGCCATCTGCAGAATAGGGAATAGGGCCATTGATTACGGTACGTACCCCGATGTTTCCAACAATCGGCGTAACTTGTTCAGCCAACTCTGCCAGCGGGGCGAAACGTTCCAGATTGTCGGGGAGTAGCTGCCGTGCAAATTCTCCCGGAATGCCTTGCTCACCAAATGCAAGAGTGCCTTCCTCATAGCCGCCAATAACCAGCCGGCCTCCGGCATCTGGTTTGAAGTAGACGAGCCTCTCTGGATCACGTAGTTGTGGAAGCGTTTTCACCAACTCCGGATCTGGTAGCGGCTCTGTCACGATATATTGATGTTCCACTGCACAGGCAGGGATGGTCAGGCCTAATTTGGCCCCCAATTCACGACTCCACATACCGGTCGCCAGGATGACGTTTTCCGCCTCATAATCACCTTCGCTGGTTAGAACTTTTGTAATTCGACCGTTGCATTTTTCAAAATCGTATACCTTTATTTGTTGTCGTATCTGTGCTCCATGCTTTCGAGCACCTGCAGCAATTGCCTGGCAAAGACTGGCGGGATCTACATGTCCATCTGATGGAATGAAAGCTGCGCCTTTCAGGGTGCTGGCATCAATATAGGGAAATAGATTTTTTGCTTCTTCGGCCGAGATCATGTGCATTTCGAGATCGAAACTACGAGCCATGGTAGTCAGGCGTTTTGCCTCAAGAAGTCTTTCCTGTGTTGCAGCAAGTCTTAAACTTCCGACTTTTTTCCAATCGAAAGCCATGCCTGTTTCTGCTTCGAGTCGATCGTACATATCAACCGAGCGTTTGAGCATGCGGGTAGTGTTACGCGAGCCGCGAAGCTGTCCGACCATGCCGGCTGCATGCCAGGTGGCACCCTCAGTGAGCGATGTTTTTTCCAGTAACACAACGTCGGTTTCACCATTCCTGGCGAGGTGATAGGCAATAGAACAGCCAATGATTCCACCGCCTACTATGAGGTGTTTAGCTGAATGCCGAGCCATTAAAGCGAACCTCCATCGAGTTACGATTACCCTGAGTTTAGCGATGCATAGTTGTTAGATGAGCGAGACTTTTGTTGAGCACCACTCAATACCAAATCAATATCATTACGTTGAAGCATATCTGCAATAGCAGGTGAAGGGCGTTTATCGCTGATGAGAATATCGAATTCTTCAGGCTCAGCAATACAGATCGGTGCACGTCGGCCGAACTTGCCGCTATCTCCTGCAATCACTGTAGTTTGTGCTCGTGCCATTGCTTCGCGAGATACTTTGGCTTCTTGCATGTCATGCAGCATGAAACCCCGTTCTGAATCAATTGCGCCAACTGAGAGTATTGCGTATTGCATGTTGAACTGATGTATAAAATCAATAGCACCTTCGCCAAAACTACCGCCATCATGGCTTCGCAATTCTCCACCGGAGAAAAACACTCTATTGTTATTACGGCTGACTAAGGTATGTGCAACAGCAACCGAGTTAGTAATGATAAGTAGCTCGTGATGATTTTGTAGTGCCATTGCAACATAGGCAGTCGTTGATCCTATATCGAGAAATAAAGAATCACCATCGCTAATCATATCCGCAACACTTGCCGCAACTTCTTTTTTTGCTTCTGGTCTTACGTTCATGCGAGTTTGAAAAGGAGCTTCGTTTTGCGCCTCTATCAGCTGCACACCTCCATGTACTTTTCTGACTCGCCCATTACTTTCTAAAACACGAATATTTCTTCTAACGGTTTGTTCCGTCACTCCGATTCGTTCGGCGAGAAATTTGATTCTGCAAGAGCCACCCGACAGGCGTAGCTGATCAAGAATTTCAAGTTCTCTGTGCGTATTGTTGGTCAGCGTTTGTTTATTCATCAACCATCTCTTGAAAGATTGACAAGCCCCGCCCCCGCATCACGTGTTTGCTTAGCCGGGTAAGACTCCGGGTTGTATGCACTCTTTAATGCCAAGCTCGAAAAGAGAGTTCAGATTAGAGTAAGCTTTCTTCAAAATCAACAAAAGAGAACATAATTGATGACTTATGTTGTTTTTTGTTGACATTGGACGCTTGCTGAGAAAGTATGTAGAGCAGGTAGATGGGAAGAACAACTCTGGCTTAATCCTATGACGAGGATGAAAATGATTTGCCTGTGGATTGCAAACGCACTGACGATCAATGTGTTTGTGCGTCTGTGTCATCCGCTTGTCTGTTCCGGCCAATGAGTAAAGCAATCGACCCTTCAGAACATGTTCAACGCATCTCCAGGCTACCGTGCTGGAATACAGCGGTAGATGTAAGCCCATTGGAAGGCGGGATAACTAATCATAATTATCTGGTCTCCACAAACGCTAAGAAATACGTAGTGAGGCTAGGGTGCGATATTCCCGAGCATCAGATCTTGCGATTCAATGAAATCGCGGCGGGAAAGGCCGCAGCGTTAGCGGGTATTTCACCTGAGATAATTTTCCATGATGAAGGAGTTCTGGTCATGGATTTTGTGTCTGGGCATGCGTTGAATGCTGGTCATATCCAGGAACAAACGCGACTTGGCGAGATTGTCAAACTGCTGCGGACATGTCATCAGGATGTACCAAAACATCTTCGCGGTGCTTCGGTGGTTTTCTGGGTGTTCCATATAGTGCGGGATTACGCAGCAACACTTAGCGAGGGTGGCAGCACGCACATGCAATTGTTGCCCTCGCTGTTGAAAAATACCGAAACGCTGGAACAAGCGGCAACACCCTTCGATATCGTCTTCGGACATAATGATTTGCTGCCAGCAAACATCATGGATGATGGGAATCGTTTGTGGCTTATCGATTGGGAATACGGTGGTTTCAATACCCCGCTTTTTGATCTTGGTGGTCTTGCATCCAACAGTGAGCTAGAAGAACCGTTGGAGCGCTGGATGCTTGAGCAATATTACCAGGAGACATTGAATGATGAGCTTTGGTTTCGTTACCAAGCCATGAAATGCGCATCGTTGTTAAGAGAAACAATGTGGAGCATGGTGTCCGAAATTCATTCCAGTCTTGATTTTGATTACGCCGCTTACACCGACGAGAATCTAGCTCGTTTCAACCAAAGTTTTGCCAACTTCAAGCGCCTTTAGAACTCCATATGAGAGAGCTGCCAACATCATCTAAAGTTATTGTTATCGGTGGCGGAATTGTAGGATGTTCCACCGCCTATCATCTTGCGAAACTAGGATGTGAAGTTCTGTTACTGGAACAGCATAAGCTAACTTCCGGCACGACGTTTCACGCAGCCGGATTAGTGGGTCAGCTGCGTAGCAACGCGAACGTCACTCAGCTTCTCGGGTATTCCGTTGAGCTCTATAACAAACTTGAACAGGAAACCGGGCTGGCAACTGGCTGGAAGATGAATGGTGGATTGCGATTGGCTTGCAATGAGGCGCGTTGGACGGAAGTGAAGCGCCAAGCTACTACTGCCCACTCTTTTGGTCTGGATATGCAACTACTAACGCCGAAGGAGGCTCAGTTGCTCTGGCCCCTGATGAATATAGATGATCTGGTAGGCGCTGCGTTTTTACCGACAGACGGTCAGGCCAACCCTTCGGACATCACACAGGCATTGGCCAAAGGTGCAAGAATGGCAGGTGCTAACATCATGGAAGATACTGAGGTACTGGATCTAAAACTCGATAACGGTACGATAACTGGCGTAGTCACGGCCAATGGCACAATCGCGTGTGAAAAGGTAGTGCTGTGTGCCGGTCAATGGAGCAGGGTTTTTGCGCAACGTTTTGGTGTAAACATACCATTGGTTTCTGTTCAACATCAGTACGTAATAACCGAGAAGATTAATGGTGTAGGTTCTGACCTGCCTACGCTGCGTGATCCTGATAGGTTGACCTACTACAAAGAAGAGGTGGGTGGTTTGGTGATGGGGGGCTATGAACCCAATCCCAAACCTTGGGCTCTGAAGGGTATTCCGAAGGGATTCAGTTACTCGCTATTAGACACTGATATTGATCATTTCGAGCCCATGATGGAACAAGCCCTGGGTAGAGTGCCAGCGCTTTCAGATGCAGGTATCAAGGAGATGATCAATGGTCCGGAGAGCTTTACTCCCGATGGCAATTTTATTCTGGGAGAAGCACCAGAGCAAAAGAATTTCTTCGTTGGCGCTGGATTTAACGCGTTTGGTATAGCTGCTGGTGGCGGGGCGGGCATGGCCTTGGCTGAATGGGTATTTAAAGGTGAGCCGCCGTTTGATTTGTGGAGCGTGGATATTCGAAGATTCGGGCGTCCGCATTTTGATACCGATTGGGTGCGGACCCGAACTCTTGAAGCCTATGGGAAGCACTATGCGATGGCCTGGCCGCATGAGGAGCATGAATCCGGACGACCCTGTCGAAGATCACCACTGTATGACATCTTAAAACAGCAGGGGGCCTGCTTTGGAGAGAAGCTCGGGTGGGAACGTCCTAACTGGTTTGCAGATATCTCCGCTGGTGAGGTAGCGCAAGACAATTACACATTTGAAAAGCCCAATTGGCATGACGCTGTGGCCAGAGAGCACCATGCAGTTAGAAACGATGCAGTGCTTATCGATCAAACATCTTTCGCAAAGTATGTTTTAAAAGGGCCGGATGCGCAAAGTGTGTTGAATTGGATTGCAGCCAACGACGTGGAAAAACCAATCGGTTCGCTAACCTACACCCAGATGCTGGATGATCGTGGAGGTATTCAAGCTGATCTCACCATTGCCAATCTATCTAATAACGAGTTTTACATTGTAACGGGTACCGGATTTGCGACACATGATTTCGACTGGATAAGTCGCAATATTCCAGATGATGCTCATGCTCAGTTGTTTGATGTGACATCTGCCGTTTGCGTGCTGTCGCTGATGGGGCCGAAAGCACGCAAGATATTAGAGTTGGTCACCCGGGATGATGTATCGAATCAAGCATTTCCGTTTTCAACAGTTCAAACCATTGGCATAGCAGGGTGCCCGGTAAATGCACTGAGAATTACCTATGTAGGTGAGCAAGGCTGGGAACTGCACTTGCCTGTTGAATATGCCCACACAGTTTACGAGGCTTTGATGAAGGCCGGGAAGTCTCACGGATTGATCAATGCTGGATATCGAGTGATTGAAACATGCAGACTGGAAAAAGGCTACCGGGCATGGGGCAGCGATATTGGCCCGGACCATACGCCGCTTGAAGCCGGTCTGGACTGGGCCGTGAAAGCTAACAAGACTGATCAACCATTTAAAGGGCGAAACGCTTTCATTAATCAGCAGAAACAGGGTATAAACAAGAAACTGGTGGGTTTTTCCGTTAATGATCCGGAGGTGATTTTGTTGGGGCGAGAAACCATATACCGCAATGGTGAGCGAGTCGGATGGTTGAGTAGCGGTGGATATGGTCATCATGTGGGATGTGCTATTGGTTACGGTTATATACGAAATCCAACAGGGGTAAATGATGATTTCATCAACAGTGGTAGCTACCAGCTGGAAGTTGCTACTAACAGAGTTGACTGTAAGCTGCATTTGAAACCTCTTTATGACTCCAATATGCAACGGGTCAAAAGCTAGTTATGTGCAACCTATGCAGCCGTCGTGCGTGGGTGGTGAATGGCGGATCGCACTATTGGGTTCCACTACATCAATGGTGAATGTAATTTCTTAGTAGGCGTGACAGTAGATGCAGGATTTGTCCAATGTTCCATGGTAGTGAATACGGGTAGGTACTAAATGTTAGAGGGGAAAAGTTCAACTGCAAAACTAGAGTCAGTCCGATCGGATCGACTCAAAGGGAAAGTTGCGTTGATTACTGGAGGTGCTGGCGGGATGGGGCGAGCCGCGTCTCTACAATTTGCAGCTGCTGGTGCCAAGGTAGCTATACTGGACATCGACGCAGTACAGGGCCATGAGGTGGTTGAAGAAATTAATGAAAAGGGTGGTAGCGCTCTGTTCATTCAAACGGATGTGTCGGATTCCGAACAAGTTGAGCTGGCGATAAATTCCGTAATAGATTCGTTTGGCCCGATAACCGTGCTATTCAATCATGCAGGAACAATTATCGTTAAGCCGCTTCATGAAACGACCGAGGCTGACTACGATAGATTGATGAATATCAATGTCCGATCCGCCTTTCTGGTTTGCCGCTCAGTTGTTAAGCACATGCTCGATCATGATGGAGGCTCAATTGTGATTACATCGTCAATTGGTGGCGAGAAGGGATTTGCTTTGGAATCGCTATACTGCATGACAAAAGGAGCTGTCTTGCAACTAGCAAGATCGATTTCTACCGAATACCGAGACAACGGCATTCGTTGCAATGCGGTGTGTCCGGGCTTTGTGAAAACAGCACATGGACTCAGAGAGATCGATGAGCTGGATGATCTTGGTCAGAAGTGGAATGAAGCTGATCTTAATGGTGCACAAGTGCGGATCTGTGAGGCAGATGAAGTTGCATCGGCTGCGCTTTTTCTCGCATCAGACGAGGCGAGCTTCGTGAACGGTACAGCGTTATATGTTGACAATGGTTGGTATGCAAAAGGGTAATTTAGATAACTTTACTGGTTAAATCCAGTGAGGGGATTGGGTTTTTCGCATGATTAAGCAACGCGAAAAAATTAGAGGGTAGATTTTTAACCAGAAGGAAACACTATGCAATTTAAGAAATTAAGCTGTGCCTTATCGGTTTTGATGGCTGCAACCTTGAGCCTTCCGTTCAATGCACATGCGGCAGTTCCGGAATCCGACAAGCCTATAAAGATAATGATTGCTGATTGGACCAGCATTGGGCTGCAAGGGGAGATGATGTCCTTAATACTTCAAACCTACGGATACAATACAGAATTGGTAGTAGCTGACGATTCAGGTCGCTATCCCGGTTTTGAAAATGGCGATTTGCACATCGCAATGGAAACCTGGCAGACAACTCAGTTGATCAATCTCGAAAAATCCGTAGCGACCGGTAATGTGCTGGACCTGGGCGAGACTGGCCTGGCAGGAGTAGAAGACTGGTGGTATCCGCTCTACGTAAAGGAAAGTTGCCCGGGGCTGCCAAATTGGGAGGCACTCAAAGACTGCGCTGAATATTTTTCAACAGCAGACACATCCCCTAAGGGGCGCTATGTGGGTGGACCGGTATCCTGGGGTGATCATGATGAAAAAATGATAGCCGCACTGGATTTACCCTTTGAGGTCATCCATCCGGGAACGGATGCTGCCATGTTTGCAGAACTAAAGGCAGCCTACGATCGAACAGCACCAGTGATCTTATGGGTATGGGAGCCACACTGGATCACATCAGTATATGAAGGTGAATTTGTTAAATTTCCCAAATTTGAAGATGGTTGTTTCAGTGATCCCGCTTGGGGCCCCAATACTGAAGCCACGGGCGATTGTGGAAAGCCCTACGGCTGGATCAAGAAGATGGGTTGGGCCGGTGGTGAGGAAGTATGGCCGTGTGCTTATGAGATGGTGCGAAACTATACAATGGACAACGACACGCTGGCTGGCTTGATTGCAGAAGTGGATCTTGAAGGGCGATCAAGTACCGAGGTAGCAACCGAATGGCTTAAAGCCAATCAGGATACATGGCGTCCTTGGGCTGCTTGTGCCGGTTAAGCTGGCTAACCTGGGCGGCGTTAGTGGTCGGCAGAGCTTGCCGACCGCTTTTCTATCTCACGGTGCATTGTGCTGATGAACTTCGGCCTCTAGTGATTACGTGAACATTTCTGCCACTATTCCATTGCTGCATAACCCGCGACATCGTTATGTTTCGATGGGCGTTTTGTTGCTGGCTATGTACTTGCTCGTCAGGCTTGGTCCATCATGGCTGAGCGTCATACCTGACTGGTTGGTTTTTCCTGTGGCGGAGAAGGTGGGGAATGCACTCAACTGGTTTGCCAGAGATGCATCAATTGGTAGCCTGGCAGTTCAAGACATTACCCGTCTTTTCGCAGAGTTTATAGACAGACCTATTCAGGCCGCAGTGATTGTGTTGGCTGATGGACTCTTTTCTGGAAGAGGGCTTGATGTTAAGCAAAGCGTTCCTCCTTTGTCTTGGTTGGCAATTGGCGGCGCTGCGCTGATAATGGCATGGCGGCTAGGCGGGCGCCCGCTTTGTGTGACTGTAGGAGTATGCGTTAGCTTTCTGGTTCTTTTTGGCTTGTGGCAAAACGCAATGGTTACTCTGTCCAATGTGTTGGTCAGTGTTTTGATGGCTACCGCCATTGGACTTGCGTTAGGCGTCTGGTCATTTCGTAGCGAAAGAGTCGAGAACGTGACGCGAGCTGTTATGAACGTCATGCAAACGGTGCCCATATTCTCCTATCTGGTGCCCACGCTTCTATTGTTTGGTTATGGCCCAAGTGCTGCGCTTGTAGCCACTGTCCTTTATGCATTGCCACCGATGGTTCACAACACGGTACTTGCACTCAAATCAATACCCGCTGAGACCATCGAATGTGGCCATATGGCCGGATGTACTCGAAGGCAGCTGCTGTGGCAGGTTCAACTACCCACAGCCATGTCAAAAATTGCAGTTGGTCTTAACCAGACCATTATGATGACATTAAACATGGTGATCATCGCATCGATGATCGGTGCAGGTGGGCTGGGATTTGATGTCTTGAAAGCGCTCCGAAAGCTCGATATTGGAACTGGTCTTGAAGCCGGTATGGGAATAGTTGCATTGGCTGTTATCCTTGATCGAATCAGTCAGGCGGCTGCAGCTCGAGCAGCTCATGGTAAACACCTGGAGCCTGGTCAGCAGCCTTTGTGGCGACTCCTGATCGCCTGGTTAGTATTAGCCACCGTTGTGGCCTTGGTGTTCCAGCCCGCCCAGCAATGGCCCAAAGAGTATCTTATCTCCACTGCTGCTTTCTGGAATGATCTAGTCACATGGATCAATCGCGAATGGTTTGATGTATTGGATGCTTTTCGTACCTTTGCATTGCTTGAAGTGATGAGGCCATTCAGGGATTTTCTGGCTACTGCACCCTGGGCTTTTGTCATCGGTACGCTCGGGCTTGGCGCATATGCGATTGGAGGTCGTTCCCTATCTTTGTATTGCGTGGGGTTGGCTTTGTTTATTGTCGTGACGGGCTATTGGGGCCCCGCGATGAATTCCGTTTATCTTATTGTCATAGCCGTGTTAATTGCTGTGCTGATAGGCTTTCCAATTGGATTCTGGTTGTCTTCCCGTGCAGGTCTGCAGTCTGCAGCTAATCTGTTTCTGGATACCTTGCAAACACTTCCTACACTTGTCTATTTGTTGCCAGCGGTTATGCTCTTTAGAATTGGCGATGTTTCCGCCATTGTTGCGGTGACCCTATATGCACTGGCACCCGCGATACGATATGGCATGGTGGGTATGAATCAGGTCCCGCCATCACGCATCGAAGCCGCTAAGATTACCGGTTGTACCAACTGGCAAACATTGCTTTGGTTGCGTCTGCCAGCCGCTTGGCCAACGTTGTTGATTGGCATCAATCAGACGATCATGATGGCCTTTTCCATGTTGATCATAGCCGCTCTGGTCGGAACGAAAGATCTAGGTCAGGAAGTACTTATAGCGCTTAATCGTTCTCAGGTAGGGGAAGGTATTGTGGCTGGCCTTTGTGTTGCTTGTCTTGCCTTGATCGCTGACGGATTACTTAAGGCAGCAGCGGCGAATGCAGATATTCAACGTGCTGGCGAGACAAACTGACCGATATGACTAAACACCGCTTTTTTGGGAACAGTTTCTACGATGGATAATCAACGTGAGCCTGTTCTGCAGTGTAAAGATCTTTGGAAGGTGTTCGGTCCGAGCCGTGCTGCGTTCAAGAGGGAGGGTGGCAGTGCGTTAACCGCAGAGGAAATCAGTTCGAAAGGATGGATTCCCGCGGTGCATAACGCCTCCTTTGATATTCATCGGGCAGAAGTATTCGTCATCATGGGGTTGTCTGGTTCTGGGAAGTCGACAATCGTCAGGTGCCTGTCGCGTTTGATTGAGCCCACTCTAGGAAGTGTAGTTCTTGAAGGGCAGGATCTGTTGAAGGTGAGCGAAGCTCAATTGAGGCAAACTCGTCGCGAAAAGATGGGTATGGTGTTCCAGCACTTTGCACTTTTACCTAATCGAGATGTATTAGGTAATGTAGCCTTCCCTTTGCAAGTACAGGGAATCGATCGCTCTCAGCGTGAAGCAAAGGCTTTGGAAATGATCAAGCTGGTAGGTCTGCAGGGACGAGAGCGTTATTTTCCAAATGAGTTATCAGGTGGTCAGCAGCAACGCGTTGGTATTGCCAGATCACTGGCAAGTGATCCTTCCATCTGGTTTCTGGATGAACCTTTTTCTGCACTGGATCCGTTGATTCGCTCTGACTTGCAGGATGAGCTGCTTAGACTACAAAATCAGTTACACAAAACCATCGTCTTTATAACTCATGATCTTGATGAGGCTATCAAGATTGCCGATCGTATCGCCATCATGGATCATGGTCAGATTGTGCAGATTGGAAGTCCCGCTGAATTGATTCTAAATCCGGCAAACGACTATGTGGCTCGATTTACCAAAAACGTATCACGTTCAAGCGTTGTAGATATAGGTAGCGTAATGCGCGCACCAACGCCCTCCGATTCCCGCTCTGAAACATCGGTATTGATCAGCGATAGAATTTCTGCGGTGGCATCACGGGTAGTAGAAGCAACTCACCCTGTGGCAGTTATAGATCCGATCACCGATTCAATAACGGGTTATGTAGATCGCGAGCGTTTTGTCCGGGTTTTAGCAGGACTTGATACCTAAAAACGCTGAGCAGGCTGCCAAAATTATTACCGGATTCTTGCACTAATTCAGTGTGCGATGCACTGCTATAGCGCGCAAAAGCACTAGGTGGGTATGCATGAATTAAAGCAATAGAAGCCGCCCCGCCATGCTGGCGCAGTTTCTATTGCTTATGTATACCAGAGAAGGTCACAGACCCGATCTATTAGATTTGCTTTTTCTCAAACGATTGAAGACAGTGCATGCTGGTGCTGAAATTTATGATACTGGCCCTTTGGGAGGATTGCTGGTGCGTAGCGTAGATAACGTAGTTCTAGTGGAAGTGACAACGGGTGTATTTGCGATCTCAACAGCTCGTGAAACCAATAATCGAAGTTACAACGTTCTAGTGCCAAGTGATTGTTGCGCGGAGCCAATGAGAGAAAACCACTAGATGGCTATCGAGCTTTTGATGATTGAAGGTGTCTAGCTTGAATCAGAGGCAGAGTCACAGGCCTTAGCAGCGTTAGTGCAAAGCAGACTTTAGTTAGCGCAAAGGTATCAGTCCTGTGTTTGAGGCGGTGATCGTTTCAAAGTATTGCCCTGTTGGCTAACAATACAGACGACAGGCCGTTGCAATTATGGCATCAGAGCGCTGCAAAACCAACAGAATGCGACAAGCAGTATCGCCTATACACTGGGTGAAACAAAGCAGGCAATTTGGCACTGCTCTTATGGAAAAAACATGCGGCTGCTATCACATAGCGTTCACATTCTGGGGCCTCTGATCCTGATTGGTATCTGGTGGATTGCCTTTCAATGGAATCTGGTTGATAAAAACTTATTGCCTTCCCCGTTCGCAACGCTGGTAGACACGGCCAGAAATATCGTCCACGGCGACATGCTTGCTGATCTCTGGCACACCTTTGTTCGCGTCATGTATGCCTTCTTGGTTGCAGCTATTCTCGGCGTGCCAATGGGCATTCTGTTGGGTGCTAATCAACGGGTTTATAGGTCTGTTGAATTTATCATTGATTTTTTTAGATCTACACCGGCTACGGCGATGTTTCCTCTCTTTTTGTTGTTGTTTGGTTTAGGAGATTTTTCAAAGATTGCTGTCGCTGCATTTGCTGCATGGCTCATCATCATCTTTAATGTTGCCTATGGCGTTATGAATGCCAGGCAAACCAGAATGCTGGCAGCTCGCTCACTGGGTGCCTCTCGCTTACGAGTATTCGTTGACGTAGTGTTTTTCGAAACGCTACCGCAAACATTTATCGGGTTACGAACGGCTGTATCGATGGCATTGGTTGTGATCATCGTCGCGGAGATGTTCATAGGTGCAACGGATGGTCTCGGGCATCGCATTATCGATGCCCAAATATCCTATGAACTTACTGATATGTACGGTTCAATTCTTTTTACTGGTGCACTTGGTTACCTACTAAATGCTCTGTTTCTTGTAACAGAGAAAAGACTTGTGCACTGGTCTGGACAATAGATTTACGGTTCAAGACGCCTAACGCGTCCTCTAAAAGGAGAAGCATGAATGTTTAAATACTTATCATTAACAACCATAGTACTGGCCCTGGGTATTGGGTCCGCTCAGGCAGCAAGCTGCGAGACCTATGAGGAGGTGACTTCTGCATGGTTGCCGATCATGCAGACAACAGCCTACTATGTCGCACACGAAGAGAATCTGTTTGAGAAAGCTTGCATAAAGGTAAGCTCAAACAAAATGCAATCGCCCAATCACATTATCGATGCATTGGTTGCAGGTCGAGCCGACTTTGGTCCCCCTGGTGCAGCGGCGGGTATTGCCATGCTGGCGGAGTCAAAATTTCCGGGTACATTTAAGGTCTTTGGTTTACAGGGCGGCGGAATTGAAATTGATTTAATCAACGATGGTCTGATTGTTCAGCAAGGCAGCGGTATTGAGTCGTTTGCTGATTTGAGCGGCAAAACACTGGGCCATGTGCCGGGGGTTCAATGGCGAACAATCTCCAGGCACCTGGTTCGTGCTGCGGGTCTTGATCCAGACAAGGATGTAAAGCTGATCGATTTGGCAGTGCCACAACAAGTACCGGGGGTGATGGGTGGCAGTGTTGATGCAACCTTGTCGCTAGAGCCAGTTGGATCGATTGCAGCTGCAACCGAAGGGGTTGGTCGTGCTCAGATAAATCCTGTTGCAGCGGTCATTGCCGACCCATTCTATTCAGGAGCTGCAGTACTAACCACAAAGTTCATCAAAGAGCGACCGGTGGTAGCAAAGAAAATTGTCGATATCATTGATGAGGCCACAAAGCTTGCGAATGCGGATTTTGATAAGTACAAAGCAATTATCCCTGAGTACACGGCCATACGAGATACGCAGCTCGAATTCTTAGCCAAGCCTTATCTGCGTGGTTTTGCTGATTTGAACGAAGTCGATCTCGATTCCTATCAGGCGTTTGTGGATATATTCGTGTCTGAAAAGGTCATGAGCACGCCGATGGATGTTCGAACTAAAATCCTCAAACTGTCTGATTTCGAAGGCTGATGGACGGAGGGCAAGTCCCGGTATCGAATCGAGTTACTCAACTCAGCATACGCGGGTTGAGTAAGTCTTTCGGGGATACATGTGTTTATGACGGGTTTGATCTCGACTTGCCTTTAGGCTCGCTGATCAGCATATTTGGCCCCAATGGTTGTGGGAAGAGTACGCTGATCAATATGATCTCCGGCTTGATGAAGATAGATGCTGGAGAAGTACTCTACGATGGCAGGACTATCGCCCAAACCCGTCTGTCCTACGTGTTTCAAAACTATCGAGAAGCGTTGTTCCCCTGGCTTCGGGCGATTGATAATATCCATTACCCCCTGAAGCGCATGGGTATGAAGCGGGCCGAGCGAGATGAGCGTGTAGAACGAATAATCGCTGATTTTGATATCAACATCGATTTAAATGCCTATCCGTACGCTCTTTCAGGCGGGCAGCAACAGGCTGTTTCGATTTTGCGGGCTCTGGTTCGTGAACCCGAAGTGCTTTTTCTCGATGAACCATTTTCAGCTCTGGATTATGAGATGACGCTTTTAATGCGTGAGAAATTGCAAGCGATGTTTGTCAAAACGGGTACAACCATGATATTGGTGTCTCACGACCTTGAAGAGGCGGTACAGATGGCTGACAAGGTATTGCTGCTTACTCGTCGACCTACTCGGGTGGCAGCAATAGTTGACAACCCGCTAAGTCGTCCTCGTAATGCTGAAACACTGATACAACAGGATTTTGTTGAATTGAGGAGCCAATGTCTGAATATTTTTCAGCGCGAAGCCAAAATCGACAATTGATGTTGGACCTTCAAATAATCAATAGGTAAAGCTATGCGCGGATATCATGATATTGGTGGCGATGAAGCCGGGAAAATTCCCAAGGTAGAACTCCCGTTTCTTCACTGGGAGAAACAAACCGAAGCCATCAGAAATCTATTGGGTGATGGAACTCGTCGCATCGTATCTCTGGATGAGATGCGACGTGGGTTTGAGAGCTTTGGCGAAGAGCGCTACAAGAAGTATTCGTTTTATCGACGTCGCCTGGAAGCTATGATCGATATTCTTGTAGACAAAGGCGTGATCGATCAGGATGAACTGGATCAGGCGATTAAGCAGAAGCGCGCCATCTGGCAAGAGCATGTAGAAGGCAAAGAGTAAGTAACATGGTTTCTACTCGCTTTAAAGTTGGTAGTCGTGTGGGCGTACTGGACCTTGAAAAATCCGGGCATGTACGAATACCTATGTATGTGCGTAACAAGACAGGCGTTGTCGTTCAGTACTGTGGCCGTTACCTCAATCCGGAGGACCTTGCAGTTGGCAAAACTTCCGGCCCGGCAATAGATTTGTACCGGGTAGAATTTGATCAAAGATCGCTTTGGTCTGAACAAAACAACGCAGCTGGCGATACACTGATCATCGAGATTTATGATCATTGGCTAGAGCCTGCTCAATCCGTCACACCCTCGATGGAAGAGAAGCTATGAGTTCTGCTGGCAAAGATGATCATACGCATCATCATCATGATGATCACGAAGCGCTCGTTATCGAAGATGACGAGGGTAATATAGAAGGACAGATAGCTATTGACGCGCTACAGTCCGTGTTAATTGCGAAGGGTTTAATCACAGCGCCAGAGGTAACCAGAGAAATCGAGAAACTCGAGTCTCCGGGTATTCATCTCGGTGCAAAGATAGTGGTGCGCGCCTGGCAGGATCCGGCCTATAAAAAGCGTTTGTTGGAAAATGGCAAGAGTGCAATTGTAGAGCTCGGTATTGCCGTGGGTGAGGCTCAGATTGTGGTAGTGGAAAACACTGATGAGCTTCACAATCTGATTACTTGTACTTTGTGCTCTTGTTATCCAAGATCAATCCTGGGTCAGCCGCCCTCATGGTACATATCCAAAGCCTATCGTGCGCGAACAGTGCGAGAGCCTCGCACTGTTCTGTCGGAGTTTGGACTAGAGCTCGCAGCAGGTATCCAGTTGACGATCCACGATAGCAATGCTGACATGCGTTATTTGGTATTGCCTCAGCCACCCATCGGATTTGCAGCCATGAGCACTGAAGAGCTTGAGGCTACTGTGTCAAGAGATCATCTGGTCGGTGTAATGCGTTGAAGTGGGCGTTGAGGGGCAGTCTCATCGGTTATTAAACTGCCCCGGTTGGATGGGGATAATGCGGAAAAAATCGACCGAACTACCGAGCATCATCTAACCGTTACTTACTTTTCGTATCGAGAATCTGGATAGGCGAACCCATTTGGCCAGGTTTGTAGCGCAACATTAGAGGCATTATAGTTTCATTTGAAGACTTATCGCTTACGCGATACCCTTAGAAACACGAAATCAAAGAGATTGATAGACTCAGGTACAGAGATTTGCGCACAGTTTTGTGAATGAGGCCGCCATGGTTTATTGAACAATAAATCGTGGTTCGCCGAGTTTGTCACCGCACGCATCTTAAGTACACATTGGGCTGTTTCAAATAATTAAGGGGACCACGATGAGGCGAAGTTTTCTACTTTTACTGCTAATTTTTCCACTCTATGCATCAGCTGATGTGACGTTTTATGGTCAATGTGATTATAAAGGGCCGGGTGTGGCGCTGGCAGCAGGTGATTACACTGCCAGAGAACTACTGCAGTTCGGTATCACGCAGGATTCTATTTCCGCTGTGGATGTGCCTCGAGGACTAACGGTCACGCTCTACGAGGATGACCGCTTTGGTGGCCGCTATGGCACGTTGAAGCGCTCGGACCCCTGCCTTGTTAATGATCGTTTCGATAATGTGGTGAGTTCTTTGTCAATAAGAGAAACGTTTGAGGTAACCAAACCAGTACCTCAGGCTGAGACTCGCACGAGGGATGGTGTCACTGTGTACACCGAATGCGGTTTCAAAGGTCGCTACGCGATTTTTGGTGAGGGCGATTACAACTTGGCGCAGCTCACGAAATATAAAATTGGCAATAATATGATTTCATCCGTCAAGGTAAGCGATGGCTTTTCTGCAACCTTGTACGAAAATGATTTCCTTCGCGGCAGGGCGGGTACTCTGCAACAGGATCATGATTGTCTTGCCCGAGACAAATTTGATGATGTCGTCAGCTCCTTATCAGTGGTGCGGACCGTAGAGCAGGCGGTTGAAAAACCTAAACCAAAACCTGTAGCAGTTCCCAAGTCAGCTATTACTGCGTATACCGAATGCAACTATCAAGGCCGAGCCATCAATCTGGCAGAAGGGGAATTCACCGCAAGTAAACTGCGTGGTTTAGGATTGGAAAACAATTCCATCTCTTCACTACGAGTATCCGAAGGCTTTCAGGTTGAGTTGTTTGAAAACGATTTTTTTCTTGGATCTTCCGGTACTTTGCGGCAGAACGATGAGTGTCTAATTGATGATCGGTTCAATGACACCATATCATCGCTAGTGGTCTCTCGTGATCCTCGCGCTGTTGAACAGGCCAAACAAGAGGTGTCGGTTGATAATAGAATTGGAGCAACCGTATTTGGATTCTGCAATCACAAGGGAGGTAGTATCAAACTCAAGGTAGGTCGGTATGATGTTGACGCACTGAAAAAGGCTCGCATAACCGACAATGTCATTTCATCCTTCAAGCTTGAAAAAGGTTTTCAGATAACTTTGTATGACGCAGGTGATTTCAGTGGATCTGGTAAGCTTTTTAAGGCTAATGACAGTTGTCTTGATGACGATAAGCTAGACGGCAAGGTATCTTCACTCATTATTGAGCCGATTAAGGTAATCAAAGCTCCAGACAGACTTACACAGCTTACCAGGCCTGCCGAGTCATCCAATGACAGGGAGTTGACATCAGTCAATCGCGCACTTGAATGTGTGCAGCAATTTGTAGCACGTGACTTATGCCAATCTCACCGATGGGCAAACATCAGTCAACGTTGTGCTCTTGATAACATAGAGCTTATGACAGATGGGTATTTGCGAGGTCATGTGGATGCAGGTAATTGCAAGACCGAGTATTGGAACGAACTGTCGCGTCGAGTTGCTAATCCTCGATTGCGTTAACGATCCTGCAGTGGCTGCTTTTGTTGCACTTGAATTTCCTCGCTGGTAACGAGGCACCTGGTGAACACCTGTGTTGTACACCAAAATTTAGTCAAAAAAAACCCGCTTAGAGAGGGCTAACACAAGGTACTGAGTACGGTCGGTGACCTAGGTTAGCCTTTTCTATGCGCACAGTTCCACGTCCGAACTGGAACGGTTATCGCTGTGCAAAATTATTTGCCCGGCAATTGGATGAGATTCATTGTAGAGTGGCGCGTCTACTTATCTACAGTGTCAAACTCAGAAAAATCAACACCACGTTCGGTGGAGTAAGTACGCATAGTTCGAAGTGTTTCTACAGTGCCAGTCAGGTGTCCTGCCACCGTGCGCATCAAGCTGGTTGCCACCATGGCATCGTTCTCGATTATTGCCATCAACTCAGTAGCACCTATGCGAAGAAAAGTGCTGTCTTCTATCGCTACAAGATCCAGAGGGCGTTCCTCGTTCAGAATAACCGAGAGATCTCCTATCAATCTACCGGTTTTTATTTCGGATACTAACCGAGTGTCGTTTTCATTTGTTGTCCAATACAATCCTGCCAAGCCACTAATACAGAGATATGCCGCATCGGCATCTTCGCCTACTGAAAATATTTTGCGCCCGGCTTCTGCTTTGTACCACTGTGCGCCAAATGCAAGAAGACGTTGTTGCTTTCGATCCAGTTTTCCAAACAACTCGGTCTTTGCAATCTCTGCCATTTTTCGATTGAGATCTTGTCGCGCATCGGAGTCTTGCACCTCCTGCCTTGCACCTCCATCGATTCTTCCGTCTATAATTTCAACAAACAGATCGTAACTGTCAGGGTTGTTAATTTTTTTCTCGATGAATATCTTAGTAGTTTCAGGCATCAGCTCGCTGACTCGTTCTCTCATGAGAGCGCGTTCTTCGCTATCGTGGCTGGCTAGAGAGTTGGCTAGAATCAATACATCTGGTTTCTTGATTCCAGCCCGGCTGAACGCGACACGTTCCCTGAAGACGGCTGGTAAATTTTCGCCACCCGACGATGTAACCAGATCATAAATTGACTCTGCTGCAAGTCGTTGGAGATTATTCTCACTAAGCATATCGACGACGATGTCCTCGATCATTTTTTCCCGCGCACCAGCCATTTTTGAGATTCTGCCAAAGAGTGCGTTGCCCATCACCGTCATCACTGGAATGTACTTTTCTGGATCAATGGTCTCGAATAAATCACCTAGTTCCTGCACCATTGTTGCCGCATTCGTCTTGCGAATCTGTAGAACACGCTCTTTGAAATTATCACTGAACGCTGGTCCAATCTGTTCTGCAGAAAAAGCAAAGGGGACAGTTAGCATCAGGGCATAATCATCGGCTGGCAAACCAGCATCGCCTACCTCGCGTCGGGTTTTTATAATGGTAGCTAATTGTTGGTAGAGTTCTTCATCCAGATTTAAACTGCGAAATAAAGGGTGATCGGTTCCATCGTCGCCGAAGGTGGCTGTCAGACTTTCTATCAGAGTAACGGACATTTCCATCAGCTCGTCAGCTATCCCTTGCTCACGCAATATACGCACGAAGTTGTCATCCTGTGACAAGGACATTTGTGTAAGCAACTTGGTAGGTAGCGCAAACAGAAGATTACTGCCTAATGGTGAGATCGGATTGAATTTGTCAGGATGAAATCTGTGAACAACATCATCCAGACCGGCCTCGGCTAGGCGTTTCGTGATCTGTGGTCGAAGCTTAACGATTTCTTCGGCTAGCTTGTCATGCCCACCGGGTTCAAGTCTGGTACGTAAGGCACGACGCACCATGAAGTCGTCGATTCCCATTGCCTGAACCAGTTGAAACCACCAGTCACGAATTTCATCTGAAGACTGCAGGCCGGCTATCTGCGGATCAATCCAATCAGTATCAAATGGATCAAGGCTGTTGCCCGATTGTTGAGCCTTGATTCGAAAGTCGTTGGGGTCAGACTGTTCATCCCAATCGTTTACTGGTTTGTTCTTAAAGGGCAACAGAATGTTCTCACCCAGTGTGCCCTGCATGATATGCGGGTTGGAGTGGGCATAGCCAATGCAGTTTGCCAGCGTGACCTGATGAATAGTGTTCAACGGTTGCCCGGCAATTGTTATGGATCCTCGCAGAGGAATCACTTCGCGCGTTAGAAGATCAGCGAAAGCCAGCGCAGCTGTTTCATTGTCTGTTTTTACCGCGACTCGGGCACCCTGTGGTATGGACAGGTTTATGTCTTCCAGAACGGTATGGCCATCTTCGTCGCGGACGGTCACATCCTTGATATCAATATCGCCTTTCAAGCTTGCTTTTCCCTCTGGCATGCCTTCGAAGAGTTGGTCGTCAACCAGTGAGCTGGGTGCAAAGCGCTCTGTGACTGCCTCCCATCGCAGAGCAACGTCCTGGGTTGTATTGTAATAGGCGAGTAGCTCCTTCCAAGGTGAAGACATATCTTTGAAGGCTGCCAGTGCTGCTACAAGTGCGCCCACGGTGATGTGTCCCTTGATAGCCAGATAGCCGCCAACCGAGTAGAAGAAAAATGGCGTTAGCTGGTTGATAAAGTTGTTCAAAAACTTCATGAAGAACTTTTTTTGATAGATCTCAAAACGAATGTCATACAGATTGCCAAGGCGGTTGGAGAACAGTGACATTCTGTATCTGACTCCGCCATTGGTGCGAATATCGCTCACTCCTGCGGCAGTTTCGCCGATATCGGCAGCTAGCCTTCGGACCTCCTGGATTCGTCCCTTGTTGAGCTGATTGATCTGTCGCTGCAATATGGGAATAAGCCATGCCTGCAAGGGAATGAGGGCGATCGCTGCCATTCCAAACCAGACGCTTTGGGCGAATAGAAACACCAGGATCGTGATCATCTGACCAGCCTGTAGAATTGGCTGGGACAACATGTCTCCCATGATTCCGCCCAGAGGCTCTGCTTCCGAGGTCACCATTGCAACTAATTCGCCCTGACTGGTATGCCTGAAATACGGTCTGGGAAATCGCAACACTCGTGTGAGAAGTTGATAACGAAATCGACGCAACAACCGCTCTGCAAGCACACCTTTCATGGTGTTTAGCCGCATCTTAAGCAATCCATTCACGAGAACGGCGAGGAGAAAACCTGCGCACAGAACCATTAGGAACTGAACCTGACTGAGTGCGATTCCAAAAAGGACGATGCCCTCGCCAGAGCCGCTTATAGCATCGTTGATGATGCGCTTAGGCAACTCGAGAGTGACGTATAAAATTGGAAAAGTCAGAAGAGTGACGGCAAGCAGTACGATCTGGTTTTTCTTGGAGTATTTCCAGATATACTTAAAAATACTTTTTTCCATTAACCGTTCTCCTATAAGTGCAACTCAGGGTAGAGTACGACATATGGCTCGTACCCGCTTTTACAATTCTAGTTTAATTGCCAGTTTGCCTCTGTTCGATGAAGCAACGTAAGAGCGACCGTTCAATTCTCAGAGACGCAAACAGATACTATGGTCTTGGTCATTGAAGGTTCTGGCAGCTCTAGGGGCTAAAATGAATCGGAATCGGTTGAGTGTAGGCTTGCAGAGCTATCGCTCATAATCAGCCGCTGAGTTCCTCGTTGCACTTCTGGTACAGTTCATACCAACTAAATGCAGCTAGGCTCACTGATCTTGCTGCGTTTGGCCTGCATTGGTCAGATAAAGGTTATTCTGCCCACCAAATTATCTATATGGAACCCACAATGAAAACAGAGCGTGATGTCGAAAAGGACTATCCCACTTCCGAATTCGTGGCAAAGCTTCGCCGGCTTGCTGATTGTCTAGAGAGGGGCGAGCAGTTTGAAATTCAAATCGCCAGCGAGAGAATTTATGTACCTGTCAGGGCTCAGTACAACATTGAGCATGAGCGCGATGAATCAAGTGAAGAGATTGAATTTCAAATAAAGTGGACGCACGACTAGCATTTTTTGCGTTACAAGCCGCCTACTGTTGAGACGAGTGGACTGGTAGCTCCACGATATACGTATCAACTGATCCTGAATCATACCAATCCGAGCCGAACATTAAGCGAGTACCGGACGGGCTTAAAGTGGCGTGGGGTTCACCAAAATAGGGCTGGTAGTTGCCGTTTTTGGCCGCTTTGCCAAAGCTGCGATGTTGGGCAACGCGGCAAACCTGGGTTTCATTCGGATCTGTGTTAGTGAGATAAATCTCAGAGAAAAACGTTGTTGCCGGTTTGCCATCGATCAGACGAGCAAAATCTTCCGGGTAGCCCAGGCTCGACATCAAAACCCAGCCAGGACGCAGATGCGCTACAGCCGATATGTGAGTTCCGCTGCTGGTATAGGGGTATCCCATGGACTCGGTGATCAGCGCACGACATTCTCCACTTTCCAGATTATGCTCTACCAAATGTGCAACGCCGTGGTCTATATGACCACCACATCTGGCAGGTGAGGGATCAAAGGCCACGGTAAACAATGCATCGTCTCCGGATTTAGTCTGCCCTACACTGGAGTGTTCATGAAAGTTAGCCATGTCCAGGCTCTGCTCCTGAGATGTCAGATCGCTACTAATGACCCTGCCGTTCATGAGTAGTCGCTTACCACTGGCTGCAGGATTGGGCGCAGACCAATTGTCCCAAGTTGTTCCTGGACCAATTTGACGAGAATTGATCTCACCGGTACTGACGCGATAGCTGTGCATGTACATTAGGTTGTTGGATCCAGACTTACAACGAAACGCAAATAGATCATCATCACGCGATTGCATTTGCACATCATTGCCAGCGGTAGCCACTTGGTTAAATCCACACATCGGCGATAGATCAACAAGTTTCGTGACCTTCTTGGTGCGTGCATTAGCCTTGAGTAAATGGTTTCTACTAAATCCGCTCTGGCTAATGTAATAGTAGTAATCTGGTTCTGTGTGACTCCAAAATACTTGTTCCAGATCCGTTGGAGCAATATTCAGATTTCTAATGTGTTGATAGTTTTTTCCGTCGTACAGGTGATGACCCGCGCCTCTTCCTCCCGTATGGTAGAGAATCATCAGAGTTTCATCCGCGTTCCAGGCTTGTATTGTGCTGTACATCGGTTTGATGACCTCACCTGAGCGCGTGTTTGAAATTCGAATAACCTTGGACCTGAAGGTCGGGTCCTTATAGTAGGTCATAAACGGCGGCTTCGCGACACGTGGAACAGTTGCAGGTTGCTTGTGCGCGACCAGACCTGTGCAAAGGTCTGCGTCTTCATCCAGATTGCCTATCAGGATTTGCAAGTCGCTTAGTGCGCTCTCGGATGAACGATCCTGAACACCTAATTGCTTTGCTAAAGACAATGTTTTCTTTTGTGTTATTTCCGGGGCTTCGGTCTGCGTTGGTGAACCGGCCGCAATCGGTAATTTGGTTAACTCAATAGGGTTGGATGAGTGCTGGGGTAGCATCACCTGCTTTTCTGTCGGTTGTGTCGCACATCCGCTGAGCAATAGTGCACACAACACTGTAAACGATATATTTCTAATCGCATTCATCTGCAAAACCCAAAGTACCATCTGCCAGGATCGGGCGCAGACTAACAAACGAGCAACGATAAAGATATCGATCAGGCCATTGAACTTGAACTGGTCTACACACGGTACTAAGCATAGGTCGTGTTGGTCATCAAACCTTCTTCAAAAAAGCTAGTAGCGTCTCTGGTATTAGGTGTGTTGCCATTGAGGACTATGGTTTTAGCGCTAATTGAATCGTGTTGATACTGATCCCGACGAGCTCGGCAATATCCCGGTGCACATGTTGCTGGCACAGCAGAATCGCACCGTTGAATTAATGCGACGTTTCATCTGCCGCCAGGTAGCGCAGAAGGCGGCCGTTGAGAACTTCTTAGCGCAGATGGGTTGACAGCGAAACTAATATATCCAATAATCATGATATATGGAAACATTAAATCCCATTGCTGCTTTCTCTGCGCTGAGTCAACAAACACGACTGGATGTGTTTCGCCTGCTTATTAAGGCCGGCCCAGAAGGCCTTTTGTCTGGAGAGATTGGTGAAAGTCTTAAGGTCAAGCAGAACACAATGTCAGCTAATCTGGCTGTGCTCTTGAACTCAGGTCTGATTCGAAACGAGCGCCAAGGGCGAACCATTCGCTATTTTTCTGATATGAATACATTGCGTGCCCTTTTAGTCTTTCTTATGGAAGATTGTTGTGCAGGGCGATCTGAACGCTGCAAACCCATCATAGATGAGCTTGTGTGTGCGTCATGCTAATTAATATGTGTGCGTCATGTTAATTTATAGATGAGCATGCTTCCCAGAAGGTTGGCGGCCGAGTTTGTCGGTACTGCGTTTCTGCTAGCGACTGTTGTTGGATCCGGCATCATGGCCGAACGACTAGCTGGTGGCAACGTGGCTATTGCACTGTTGGGTAATACCATACCCACTGGCGCTATTCTGGTTGTCTTAATTACAATGCTTGGCCCCATATCGGGTGCGCATTTTAACCCGGCAGTTACTCTGGTGTTTACCCTGAAAAAAGAGTTAACTCCTTTTGCAGGCATGCTGTATGTAGCAACACAAGTTGTTGCTGGTGTCGCTGGTGTCTGGGCAGCTCATTTGATGTTTGGTGAAAGCCTGTTTCAGCTTTCAACTAAAACCCGCACAGGCGGATCCCAATGGTTTTCTGAAGGTGTGGCGACATTTGGTCTGGTTTTGACCATTCTCGCCACACTCAAAGCTCGTGAAGATGCCGTTGCATGGGCCGTGGGACTTTATATAACAGCTGCGTATTGGTTTACTGCTTCTACGTCGTTCGCTAACCCTGCTGTTACGCTGGCTCGCGGATTCTCGAATACATTTGCAGGAATAGAACCGCAGGGGATTCCAGGATTTATCACCGCGCAATTTATCGCTGCGTTGTGTGCATGGCGGTTTTGCGAGTGGTTACTCCAGGCATCAAGCCCGGCTTCAAGCAAAACCCCAGAACAATAGCTGTCTCACAGACCGCTGTATCGGTGACGGAAATACGAACTATGAATAACGATTTGCTGCATGTCGATCCAACGCATTTGCGCAGCCTTGATGTAGAGAACCTCGCATCGCAAGATGACCCGACGCACGCTGTCAGGGTGCTGATGCTCTACGGATCGCTTCGTGAAAGGTCATACTCAAGACTGGTCACTGAAGAGGCGGCTCGCGTGCTGGAACACTTTGGTGCAGAGGTTCGTATCTTCAATCCAAGTAATCTACCTCTTGTTGACGAGTCGGATGACACACACGCAAAAGTACAGGAGCTTCGAGAGCTGTCTCTTTGGTCGGAAGCTCAGGTCTGGTGTTCACCGGAGCGGCATGGGGCAATGACTGGGTTAATGAAAACGCAGATAGACTGGTTGCCCCTGGCTCCGATTGGGGGTGTGCGCCCCACACAAGGTCGTACCTTGGCGGTGATGCAGGTTTGTGGTGGGTCGCAGAGCTTTAATACGGTCAATCAATTGCGAATTCTGGGCCGATGGATGCGCATGATCACCATTCCCAATCAGTCGTCAATACCTAAAGCCTTTCTGGAATTTGATGATCAAGGGCGCATGAAGGCATCGCCGTTTTATAACCGTGTGATCGATGTAATGGAAGAGCTTATGAAGTTCACCCTTTTAACCCGGGGGCGTTCTGCCTACCTTAGCGATCGTTATTCAGAGCGTGTGGAGAGCGCAGAAGAATTATCTAAGCGTGTGAATATGAAGACGTTGTGAGAGGGGTGCTCTGCTGAAAACAGATGCCCCCGACTGTACGTGAATAGACTGAGCGAACAAGAATGTGAATGTTTCTTGAAGTTTGAACCGCCGGTTGTTTTTCCCTATCTGGTTCTCGTGAACAAGGCTTGCAGAATTTAAAAATAAGCGTATACTCCGAAAAATGTTACCGATAACATTTACTAGGTGCGGCGAAATTTAGCGCCATTTCACAAGCAGCCGAATGCAATATGCCGAATATCAAGCTTGAAAATCTGACAAAGAGTTACGGAAAGGTTGAGGTGCTACATAGCATCAATCTTGAGATGGAAGATGCTGAGTTCACCGTATTGGTGGGTCCGTCCGGGTGTGGTAAGTCTACGACTCTCAGGATGATTGCAGGGTTGGAGGCGGTCACGGACGGCGAGATCTACATTGATGGTCGCGCAGTGAGTCAGTTGGAACCCAAAGAGCGCGATCTGGCGATGGTTTTTCAAGACTATGCGCTCTATCCGCATATGGATGTGGCGCGCAATATGTCGTTTGCGCTGCGATTGGAGAAGCGTCCCAAGAAAGAGATTGAGCATAAGATCAATGAGGTTGCAGCCGTCCTGGGGTTAACAGAATACTTGCATCGTAAGCCTGGTGAGTTATCGGGTGGTCAAAGACAACGCGTTGCCATGGGCAGAGCATTGACACGCGATAGTTCTACATTTCTATTCGATGAACCGCTATCAAACCTGGATGCAAAATTGCGTACGCAGATGCGTGCGGAGCTTGCACTGATGCGACAACGCGTGCGCAAAAACATGATTTACGTCACGCACGATCAAATAGAAGCCATGACTCTGGCAGATCGCATCGTTGTAATGCATGGCGGGCATATTCAACAACAGGGTACGCCTGAACAATTGTTTAAAAAGCCTGCCAACAAATTCGTTGCAGGGTTTCTGGGTACGCCCCCAATGAATTTTCTTGATACCACTATTGTTCGTGAGGGGGATGACGTTTTTCTAAAAGGGGCTGGGTTTCAGCTCAAGTGCGATAGCCACACAGCAGAGCGCCTAAACGCCTCTCAAGAAGCGCAAATCACCATGGGAGTGCGTCCATCCGATCTTATTTTCGATCCTGACGTCTCTATCGACTCGGGTTTTGATATCGATGTAGTGGTATCGGAATATGTCGGTGCACAGTCCGTACTAATGGGTGATTGTGGTGGTGAAAAGGTCATGGTCGAGTTGAAATCTGATACACCCATTGCTTTGGGCGAAAAGCTTAGATTTCGGGTTGATTTTGAAGAGTTACATTTTTTTAGTAACAGCACAGATTTAGCCTTTGCTTAAGTCTTGCTCAACGTAGTTCTTATAAGTCTGAAAATTGGAGGAGTTTGTTTTGAAGATACCAAATATGCATTTGCCAAAGTTGTTAAGCGGTGTTGTGGCGGCTACCACGTTGATTGCCGGTGCCGCTTTGGCTAACCCGTACGAGGAATACCAAGGCACCACACTGGTGGTGAATTTCCCCGCACACCCGCACTATGATGCGGTAATGAAAATTCTGCCTGAATTTACGAAAGAAACAGGCATTGAAGTTGAGGTAGATCAGCTTCCTTACTTAAAAATGCGAGAGCGTCAAACGCTCGAACTTGGTCAGGATGAGGGTGACTATGACTTGATTGCCTATGTAGTTTTCTCCAAAGCAGACTACGTATATGCTGACCAACTGGAAAACCTGGCTCGTTATTACATGAATCCAAAGTTGGCCGATCCAAACTATGACGCCAACGACCTTATTGACGGTTATGTCTACAACATCGGATTTGCCGGTGGTGACAAAGGGTATCTTCAGGGTAAAACAGGCTCGTTGTTTGGAATTCCTTATGGTTCTGAAACATCAATCCTGGGCTATCGAAAAGATATCTTTGAAAAACATGGTCTGAAGGTCCCCGAGACTTATGACGAGATGCTTGACATTGCCTGTAAGATCCCTGAGCTTGAGCCGGGAATGGGCGGATTGAGTTCACGTGCTGCATCTGGTCACCATGCCAGCCATGCTTTTCTGCTGCACCTTGCACCGTTGGGTGGTCGCATATTTGATGATGCCTGGAACCCCATCGTAAATAATGAGGCTGGCTTGCAAGCAGCTAATGCACTAAAGACGATTGTAGACTGTGGGCCTGAAGGTGCTGCAAGCTTTGGTTTTGGTGAGGCTTTAGGATCTTTCCTCGCTGGCGACACCGCTATGTTTCTTGATACCACTGTAGTGGCCGGGCAGATAAACGATCCGTCCAAGTCTAAAGTAGTTGGCAAGGTAGACTGGGCTATGCATCCCATGGGCGTTCGTCGTGGCAGTCAAACGGGTGGTTTTGGTATTGGTATACCTAAAAACGCTGAACATAAAGAAGCTGCGTTTTTGTTGATGCAATGGCTGACATCCAAAGCCGGTGACAAGCTGGTTGCTTTGGCTGGTGGAAACCCATCGCGCTTCTCTACCCATGCAGATGCAGATGTGAATGCAAAATTCCCTCACATGGCAACATTTGGTGAAGCATTGCAACATGCTGATCCAGACTGGCGTCCGATCATCCCGGTATGGGGAAAGATCAATGCGGATCTGGGTACAACTCTCTCCAAGGTATTGACTGAAGATCTGGACATTCAGGAAGCACTGGACGGCGTTGCCGAGAGAACCAAAGTCATCATGGAAGAAGCAGGCTACTACACCTGGAAGTAGTAACTGTCATTGAGAACGGTAAGCGCTTCCTGTCAAGGGAAGCGCTTTAGACAACCTATCTACTGTTTTACGTACCTTTCATTGCAAGGTCGATGAGTCCTTGCGTCTAGTCCCTTTGGTTTAGCTGCTTGATTGTCGATTTGATAGCTATGCACTTATGAGTACTTCAACGTTTAACCGGCTCACACCGTACCTGTTCCTGGCGCCTGCCCTGGTCATTATGGCGATGGCATTGCTGTATCCATTGGGCTACATGGTGTACGGCAGTTTTCGGGATTGGGATCCCAGTCAAGCCTTAGGCGAGTCCACGTTTGTAGGTTTGGATAACTATATTGCTCTTTGGAGTGATCCGAGCTTTCGCGAAAGTGCGGGTGTCACACTCAAATTTGCATTATCGGTTGTTACGGTAGAGATGATAATAGGTGTCGGACTTGCATTGTTGCTGGATAGAAATTTGCGCGGAATGTCAGTGTTAAGAACCCTGTTTATTCTGCCGATGATGATAGCGCCCGTGGTCGTAGGTCTGATCTGGCGTTATATGTACCACCCTACGCTAGGTGTTTTTAACTCGACGTTAAAGTCAGTTGGGCTTGGATCAGTCGATTGGCTGGGTCAGCACGCGTTGTTATCTGTCATCATCGCCGATATCTGGCAGTGGACCCCGTTCATATTTATATTGGCTTTGGCAGCCTTACAATCCTTGCCAAGATCTGCCCTGGAGGCGGCTCGGATAGACGGTGCTACTGGCTGGCAGCAGATCATCCATATCAAGTTACCCTTAATGATGCCGGTACTGATTGTTACCGCGCTTCTCAGACTGATTGACGCTTTTAAGGTTCTGGAGGTGATATTAGTCATGACTGAGGGTGGTCCGGGCCTATCTACAGAAATACTCGCGCTACGCATTTCAAGGACCGCAACCGAGTTTAGAGAGCTTGGCGTGGCTGCTGCAATGTCAAACTATCTATTGATGATGTTGCTCTTGCTTACAGTGCTGATGCTGGTCTACAACCGTTGGCTTGAGTATCGGGCAGCCAAGGCACGACGAATTGCAGAGGAATTAGTGTAATGGCTGCACCTATCGAAAAAGCTCAGCACCCATCGTTCTATGTAGTAATCGTGATGTTGATAATCATGGCGGTTGGGCCAATCGCTTTGATGCTGATCAATTCGTTCAAGCTCGATGTTGACATCATCTCTGGCACGAGTGGCTTGCTGTTCATGCCTACGATTCAAAATTACGAGACTGCGCTCTGCGATATTCTGCCTTACGAGCTTGAGCATCTGGATTACTGCTCGCTAAAATTTGGCGGTGCATTTATCAACTCGTTGATCATTGCACTGGTGTCAACGGTGTTGACCTTGATCATTGGCTGCATGGCCGCCTATGCGCTTGTGCGGTTTCGATTCATGGGCAGAGACACGGCTTCCGCCACCACCCTGATGGTGCGAATGGTACCTCCTGCGGTTTTGCTGGTGCCTGTATTTGGACTTTGGAATAACGAATTTTGTATATCAAAAGCATCATGGCTGGGAGCCTTGATACGCGACAATTTTGGTGGTCGTGGCGATGTCTGCCTTGCCGGTACGCACTCGGGCATTATTCTCATATACATAGCCATGAATCTGCCTTTTGTTATCTGGATATTGCAAAGCTTCATCGTGCAGGTACCAAGACAATTGGAGGAGGCCGCCCGTATGGATGGGGCTGGACCTTTTCAAGTATTTTTTAAAGTGGTGTTGCCTTTGATCAAGCCTGGTCTGGCTGCTGCTGCAATATTCACTTTCAGAATCGCCTGGAACGAATACTTATTGGCTTCTGCTTTGTCTGATCGTGACACCAAGACAGTGCCCATCCTCATCGTAAACAACATGTCTGAATTTAATGTCGAGTGGGGCGTGATCATGGCAACTGGAATGCTACTCGCAATTCCGCCCATCATCTTTACCCTGTTTGCATCGCGACAAATTATCACTGGTATGACGGCTGGCGCTGTAAAGGGTTAGACGAAGCAAGTGATAGAAGAAAGATAACTAATAAAAAAAGCAGGAATGCGGAATAACTATCAATGAAACAAGTAGCAGTCATTACTGGCGGTGGTGCAGGTATTGGAAAGGCCGTGGCCATAGCGCTAAGCAATGCGGGCTGGCATGTTGTAGTCGCAGGCAGAACTAAAGCTCGACTGGAAGAAACAGTCGCAGAGATACAGACAGGTGCTCTGGCTGTAGAGTGCGATGTCAGTGTGGCGGCGGATGTAGAGCGCCTTTTTGAAAGCGCAGTGGAGGCCTTTGGTCAGGTTGATCTGCTGTTCAATAATGCAGGTGTGGCGGCTAGCGCAGTGCCTGTAGACGAACTGTCTCTCGACGAATGGCACAAGGTTGTGGCAATCAACTTGTCCGGTGCATTCATGTGCGCGCGTGCAGCTTTTGGGCAGATGCGCAAGCAGAGTTCCGGTGGGCGAATTATTAACAATGGCTCGGTTTCTGCGACTACGCCGCGACTCTATTCATCACCTTATACGTGTACCAAACACGCAATTACCGGATTGACCAAATCCCTGTCGCTGGACGGTCGTCGCTTCGGAATCAGCTGTAGCCAGATAGATCTGGGTAACATTAGTTCAAGTATGGGAGATGCCATGGCTCAAGGCGTGTTGCAGGCAAATGGTTCAATGCTGGGTGAGCCCACCATTAGCGTAAAACCAGTATGCGATGCGATTTTGTACATGGTTGGCCTGCCGCCTGAAGCAAATGTCTTGAACATGACTGTGATGGCTAACGGTATGCCGTTTGTCGGTCGCGGTTAAATATAAATAAAACAGTAAAAACGTTTAGAAGATTACGGGTCACAACGCAATGTCAGAAGTATCAATCAAACTCGAAAAAGAATATCAATTTCTTGTAGGTACGTACACGGATCTTGACGCATTGGCCCATCAGCCTTATGCGCCTACATCCGGAGAAGGCATCTACTCGATGACCATTGGCAAAGATGGCATGCTTGCTATGCGTACAGCAACAGCTGCGTTAAATCCCGCAGTGCTGATACCACATAGCAATGGACAGATGATGTATGCCATCGTGGAGACCATTCAAGACAACGGTGAGGTGTTGCAATATTCAGTTACAGAAGAGGGGCTTGATCTAGAAGGCTCATTCAAGGCATCCGGTAAATCAACCTGCTACCTTTCAATGTCGCCGCAGAAGGACATCGCTATTGTCATTAATTATTGGGATGCAATAATTGATGTTGTAGAGGTTGATGAACGCGGCAAGCTTGGCAGTGTGGTTCAGAGTTTCAAACAACTCTATCGAAGTGAGGGCGAGTGGCGCCAGGTTGAATACCGTGAAGATCATTGGGAAAATCGACAGGTCGGTCCACATGCGCATTGCGCGCATTTCTGGGGAGACTGGGTGTTCATTCCCGATTTGGGAGAGAACGCTGTGTTTCAGTACAAGTATAATCCGGCAGAAAAGCGGCTTGTTCCCGACACACATATCAAGTTTGAAGCAGGTTCAGGTCCGCGACATATGGCGATGCATCCAGAGTTGGACATTTGCTATATATCCAACGAGTTATTCAATACCGTTTGCGTGGCAAAGCTCGATGCATCAGACCCGGATAGTGTTAAAGAACGGCTGTTGCCCATTCAGTATGTGTCAACGCTTGAAAATCGAGAGCAAACATCCTATGTGTCCGAAATCAAGCTCTCACCCGATGCGCGTTTTCTTTATGTGTCAAACCGCGGTGACAATTCTCTGGCCATATTCAAGGTACTCGATGATGGGCAGCTGGAGCGGATAGGACTCGTACCTACCGGCGGTAAATTTCCAAGGCATTTTGCTATAACACCTTGTGGAAGCGCTGTGATTGTTGCTAATCAGGATTCGTCCACGTTAACTCTATTTAAACGAAGCATCGAAACTGGATTAATTGAAGCTACCGGTGCTGAGTTCAGCATTCCTGCGCCCAATTACATTCGCTTTCTGTAATTACAAACCGATTGCTAAATCGTTGATCGGTTTGTCAGACCACCTGATAAGAGCCCACTGTAAAGATGAACTTCAAACTCTCCGCTAATATTGGTTTTTTATGGGATTCCCTGCCATTAGCTGAGCGTATTCAGGCTGCCCATCAGGCTGGTTTTGACGCAGTTGAATGTCATTTTCCATATGATAATGACGCTCATGATATTAAAGAGGTGCTGTTACAAACTGGTTTGCCAATGGTCGGGATCAACACCGCCTTGGGGCAAGATGGTTCGGGCGATTTCGGTGTTGCCGCCTTGCCGGGAAAGCAGGAACTCGCGCGTTCATTGATTGATCAGGCCATCGACTATGCGATAGTGATTGATGCTGCAAACATCAATGTTGTAGCAGGACTAACAGGTGGTGCTGCTGATGCCGAACAGGTTTATTGCGATAACTTGAAATATGCCTGCGACAAGGCAGCGCAGCACGGTAAAACAGTAGTTATTGAACCCTTAAATCCAAGAGCCGTACAAAACTATCATTTCAATACCGTAGAGCATGCAGTTTCAATCATTGACAAGGTTGAGGCTGACAATCTTAAGTTGATGTTTGACTTTTTTCACGCTCAAATCGTGCAAGGTGATTTGGAAACGCTAATAAGAGACTACTGTAACTACTTTGGGCACATTCAGATTTCAGCTGTACATGATCGTGGTGAACCCGATGTTGGAGAACTGAATTACCCGTATCTGCTCAGCGTACTGCAGGATGCCGGTTATACAGGTTTCATTGGTGCTGAATACAAGCCGCGTGGGCAAACGGTTGAGGCCGGATTGTCCTGGATGAGTAAGTTTCGGGATAGCTAAGGCTAGCCGCTAGTCGAGCAACGTCCAAAGCTGCTAGGGCGAGCACTATTTATAATTCTTACCCATCGCTTGCTCTGAATCACTTACAATTGACGGGTAAAGAGCAGCATTTATCCCATGAGGCGCAATTCTAAGTCTAATCCGGTGACGATGGAAGACGTGGCGCAGGCTGCGGGAGTGTCCCGTATGACTGTGTCGCGCGCGTTGCGTAAAGACGGCACTGTCTCAGACAGTACGCGTGAACGTATCCTGGCTATAGTAGCCAAGCTTAACTACGTGCCAGACCAAATGGCCGGTAGTTTATCTTCCAAGCGTTCAGCCTTTGTTGCAACTCTGGTACCGTCGCTTAACAATGTGCATTATGGCAAGATGGTGCAGGCCTTGACTGAGACCATCGAAAGCACCGGATTACAGATTTTGCTGGGGCATACAGATTACTCCATTAAGCGCGAAGAGCAGCTGGTGGAGGGTTTGTTAAAGCGGCGCCCGGAAGCGATAGTGTTAACTTACGATGGGCATACTCCCCGAACTATCAAATTACTGAAGCATGCGCAGGTGCCAGTGGTGCAGTTGTGGGAGACACCTGAGCGGCCCATTGGCTATACGGTTGGGTTCTCAAACGAGCAGGCTGCATACAGTATGACAGAGCAACTGATTCAACTCGGCTATCGGAACATTGCGTTCCTCTGTGAAACCAACGATCAGTGGACGCGTGGAGCTGCTCGCAGGGAGGGGTATAGAAAAGCGATGAGCGACGCGGGATTATCTGCGCACCGGATGATTCGATTCGGTACGCCACCAATGTCCATAAAGGATGGCTATCAGATTGGTCAGAATCTAAAGCAGTATTACGATGATATCGATTGCGTATTTTGTGTATCGGATTCTCCTGCGTTTGGTGTGATGACTGCATTGCAGGAGCAGGGAGTACGAATACCGGATGATGTAGGCGTCGCGGGTTTTGGAAACTTTGAAGTATCGCGCTATGCGAATCCGGCAATTTCTACAGTAAGCTTTGATCCAGCTGAGGTAGGACGCGTTGCTGCAGAATTGGTCGTGAGGCTTCTGGACAATGAACATACAAAGCGTGAGGCAAAGCGATTTCCGCTAGAGGTATCGCTTAGCATGCGAGATAGCACCAGACTACCGGCAAAATCCTGACATCAGTTTGTAGGCGTATTTACCTTTTGCGACGCTTTGCATGAGAGGTTGCCTTGGCGGTCAGTGGGTCATCCGGCCAACTATGTTTAGGGTATCGCCCTGCCATGTCTTTCTTCACTGCCGGATAGCTATTGCTCCAGAAGTTAGCAAGATCAGTAGTTACTTGCACTGGTCGTCTGGCGGGTGATAGCAGTTCTACCGTGAGTGGAATTTTGCCCTGCGCTATTGTTGGATTTTCCGCGCATCCCAGCATTTCCTGAAGACGCACAGAGAGTACCGGGTTGCCGGGTTTTACGTAGCTTAATTTTATAGTAGAGCCGCTGGGAACGGTATAGCGCAACGGTAACCATTGGTCCAGCAACGCCTGTTGACGGTAGTCCAGCATGGCATTCAGGACTTTATAGAGATCCAACTGTTGCAATGCCTTGATGGATCCGAGGCCATCCAACCAAGGCAAAAGCCAGTGCTCAAGTGTGGCTATGAGTGTTGCGTCATCAACTAAAGGCCAATCACTTGATTGTGCCGAGTTCTGTAAAGCATGCATTCTTTGAACTCGCGCCTGCCATTCGCGGCAGTTATCGCTCCATGGCAAGCACTCTATACTCTGTTGCTGTATACCTGCTAAAAGAGCTTTTGCCTTATCACTCCCACTCAAGTTTCGAAGTGGTCCGGACTCCACAGTGAGTTTGCCGAGTAAAATCCGGTTCTCTGCGAGTACACGTTGCTGCCTCTGATCCCAATCTATATGACGTTGATTGACAAAGAGCTGCGGCGAATAACGCTCCAACTCTTCAATGTTCAACTGCAACCCTTTGAAGATGCGAAGCTGATTGTCTGCGCCTCCCAGTTGCGCGGCGCTAAGCCACTGGCAATGTGCCAGGCTATCTTCAGTATTGATCGTAACTCCGGCGCCGCAGGCTAACGCAAATCTACCTGGCTCACCGGATCGTCGTTGCGCGATCCAATCCGGATAGGCTTGAGCTAATACCACCGCTGCTGAGGGTGCATTGGTTTGCGCTCGCTCAGTAATGAGTAGACGGTTTAGCGAATCCGCGCGGCTCTGTAAAGATGATGGCAGTGATTGGTTTAATAAGGGTTCTAAATCAACGGTATCCCGACCTCGCGTTTGCTCTTCCAGTAGAACAGTAAGGTGACAAGCCAGTGCTGCGGAACCTCTTTCAGCGGCCCACAACAGCATATGACCATGGCGGGGGTGGACTGGCAGAGCAGCAACGGTTCTGCCTCTTGCTGTGAGCTGGCCTTGCTTCCATAGGCCTAGTCTAGTTAGCAGTGCCTCAGCTCTTGCCAAACTCGCAGTCGGTGGTGCGTCCAACCAGGGCAAGTTACTGTCGCTCGATGCACCCCAGAGCCCAAGCTGCAGGAGCAGAGGGGCAAGATCAGCGCGATGAATTTCTGGCTGCCATTGGCTGGGGCGTCGTGAATGCCCTGACTCGCTCCATAGTCGATAGCAGGTGCCGGCTGAGGTTCTACCTGCACGTCCGGCACGTTGAGTAGCGCTTGCCTGGCTGGCCATAACGGTTTCAAGCCGTTGGGCGCCGGTGCTGCCGTCTATTCGCCCACGACGCTCGACTCCTGAATCGATCACGATACGCACACCATCGATGGTTAGGGAAGTCTCAGCAAGACTCGTTGCAAGAATCACTCGCCTAATTTGATTGGTGGCCGGGCAGGTGGCTTTGAGTTGGGCCTTGAGTGCAATACCGCTGTGCAAGCGATGTACTTCGGTTGTGTTATCAAGCCGTGGCTCTAATAAGCTGGCTGTTCGATTGATTTCGGCCACCCCGGGTAGAAAGACCAACACATCACCTTCGCGCTCGCCAATGGCAGTCAGCACCGTTTGTACCACGCGCTGAGCTAAAGGTTTTGATTGCTCGCCTACCCAGATGATGTCAACGGGAAACTGTCTGACCGAACACCGGAACTGTTGTACATCCCGCAATTGAGTTTGCAGTTGATCAGTATCCAAGGTGGCTGACATCAATAGAAGGCGTAGATCATCGCGTAAGGCCTGTTGTACTTCTAGACACAAAGCCAATCCCAGGTCGGCATGCAGACTGCGCTCATGAAATTCATCAAAGATCACAAGCGCCACTCCCTCCAGGCTTGGATCTTCCTGGAGTAGGCGTGTAAGCACACCTTCTGTTACTACTGTGAGTTGTGTATTAGCTGAAACGCGGGTTTCGGCGCGCATTCGCAGCCCCACCCGTTGACCCACTTTTTCGCCCAGGTGTAGAGCAAGACGTTGTGCAACCGATCGCGCAGCCAATCGACGGGGTTCCAAGACAATGATTTTACCTGGCAGATTGCCATTGAGTAGCAACGCCAGTGGTAGACCGGTACTTTTGCCGGCCCCTGGTTGAGCAGCCAGTAAGACGTTAGCTTCTGGTAGTGCGTCCGCAATCTCATTAGCCAGCGCCACCACGGGTAAACCCAGTACTGAGTCAGGTAGAGCGTGAATACGGAATGGTCCTGGTAATGGAGAATTGAAACAGTAGTCTAGTCGTATTGGTTGTTCGCCGCGTGCGATCCCCGGGTTTTATTTGATAGCACCGTGCCTCAACGTACTGTCTTTGCCGACAAGCACGATGATGATCAATTGTCTCCAAACATATCGCCCAAGCCACCTAGTACAGACCCCTCACCCTTGGAGCGACCGATGCTGCCGGCCTGCAAGACTCGGTTGGCCAACCTTGAGAAAGGTAGACTTTGTAGGTAGACCGTACCGGTGCCTTTGAGAGTGGCTACGAATAGTCCCTCTCCACCAAACACCATCGATTTAAGATTTCCTGCGCGTTGGATATCGTAATCAATACCGCGAGTGAAGGCAGCAATACAACCGGTATCTACGCGCAAGGTTTCACCTTTGAGCTCTCGCTTGATAACGGTGCCGCCTACATGAATGAAGGCTTTTCCATCGCCAGATAGATGCTGCAGAATAAAACCCTCGCCACCAAAAAAACCAGTGCCGAGCTTGCGTTGAAATGCGATATCGATGGATGTACCAAACGCTGCACACAAAAAAGCATCTTTTTGGCAGTAGAGCTCTTCGCCTGTATGCGCCATGTCGACCGCAATTATCTTTCCGGGGTAGGGCGCTGCAAACGCTACCCGACGTTTTGCAGAACCTGCATTAACAAAATGCGTCATGAAGATGGATTCTCCAGTCAGCGCTCTCTTGCCCACCTGCATCAATGCATCTAAAACACCTTTGACAGGTTTGGAACCGTCCCCCATTTTGGTATCGAATTCAATATCCTCTTCCATGTAGTTCATGGCGCCAGCTTCGGCTATCACTGTTTCGCTTGGATCTAGCTCCACCTCCACGATCTGCATGTCGTCGCCAAAAATCTCATAGTCAACTTCATGGCATTTCATTTGACTCTCTCCTGATAATTCCGAGTTTGACCTAGTGCCAATGTCTGTTTCATCCGACAAGCACGCAGGTGTTTGATTGTAACTAATCGCAGAATTCGTGGGTGTTCAACCTAACCTAAAGTCCGTGTCTAGCCTTGCATGGAGTATGGGAATATCTATCTGCTGAAAATTGGTAATCGCCCGTTCCTGCTGAATTCTCAAGCCGAGTTAGAGTGCCGTTAGAAATACGTTCTTCTGGGGCATTGTTATCGACACACTATCTAAAGCTATTTTTGGCTGATCCAAACTTAATCAGTGAGTCGGAGTTTGGATCTTTCGTTTGCACTATCTGGAAGGTCGCATGAGTGAGTCCACTAGACCGGGCTACTGTTCAGCCGAACTGTGTTTTGGGTCACGGATTTAACACGTTGCAGATGTGAGTCCTTATCTCTTTGTCCTTTCATTGTTCTATGCAATACTGTTTGCTGATTTTTCAATGCAGGATTGATGCTATGGGCTGTGCAAAGGACAGGATTCAAGGAGTAGGGAAGTTTTTGACCATAGCTTATTTCCTTGCCTTTAAAACAGCACAAGCCCAAGGTTTACCGGCAGATGCAGATTCATTCGTTGAATCATTAGATCCAAGTGTTCAGGTGTCAGGCCAGATGCTGGGTGGTTTGATGTTTCGCGGTGATGAGAGTCAGAAAGTCAGCATCGAATCGCTGTTTGCGGACTTCAGCCTCAGAAATGGAAAGCCAAGCGATGTGGTTTGTTTTCGTATCGCTAGTGGAGATGGGGTGTATACCGCGAAATGGACTGTTACCTTGAAAGACAGCATCGTGGGGCGTGAGTCATTTGAGTTCAAGTCCGGTCATGCGAGTTACTTAAACTCACTAGAAGATGATGATCTGGTGGTGATTGCTTCAGTGGACGGTCAGTGCGGGTCCAGCAACGTAACCTACCTGCCGACAGGATGGGCAAGCGAATCCGAAAATGCTACCCGTCTCACTGCATTTTTAAATACTGATGCCTCCGTCGTTTTCGCCGCTTTGTTAGTGCCTAGTACAGACACTACAGAGGTTATGCAGGTAAAGGCTAAGTGCGATTTATTGCAGGACTCACAAGCGAATACAAACTTCGATACTATCTGCGATCTGGAATGGGACTCGACGTTAATTGCTGAAGTATCTAGTCTCTCCATTGTCGCCCAGTACGGTTCCTCCTATCGACCTCCTGCGATTTTTCGATTGAGGCCCAAGAATTGATATGTTCTGTTCGTGTAATTGCCACTCGTGACTAAAGATATTTCTCAACAAAAATCTAGCGGTGCTATAGAGCGTATCGGCTCTGCTCAACGCACAGCTAGAAGGTTGACTCTTGCGAGCACACTGGCTGACCATAGAGACAAGTGGGCGCTACTAGACGACACCACTCAACGCAGACTTGAATGGCTAAATTTTTACATTCCCGTTGTTTTGGCGTTAGGCGCTCTATTGTTGCTCCTAATGATGATCTCAAACCTCGGAGGTACGACCATTCATGTCACTGCCTCAACTGAGCATGTACGCTACACGCCACTCGTAAGTGATCCACCCCTCTGGCCTTTAAAAGGTGCAACCATCAGTGTTGTAGAAACAGATGTAAACAATTTCGACGATAGTCTTTTCGTTACTTCCCCTCCCGCCGAAATTCCTGATCGAGCTGACACAGGATACGATGGGTATTTTCAACCACATTGTGGTGACACGATAACAGTGAGCAGGACAGGCGCTGCCGAACTAACTGTATTTGTTGAGTCATCACAACAAGCTCTCATCACACCGGCAAGTAATAACACCGGAAAAATAGTGCCTTTGGATGGTGTGCGCAGTTTTCACATCTCTCTCAATGCGGAGTCGCTTTCTGGAGATGAAGCGGCATTGGTCTGGCCGATGGCCGGACGCATAGATCCAAGCAGGGCCATCAAGGTGCAGCATGAGCGTCAGTATGGTGTGTTGTTAAGCGGAAACGTCGAGGTTTTGGCGGGGCGTTTTTTTTCGAATTCGCGATTCCTTATAGACAAGCATTTGCTTGAACCAGGGGATCATCTGGTTCTGCCAACCAGTGCTGAGTTGAACAAGAAGGCATCGGAAATTTCTGCAGAAATAGAGAAGGCAATTAATACTGGTGCCAGCGAGGAGGAGGCGTTTAAGAAAGTTGATGGGCTTTGCAGACGATTCGAATTATCAAACAGCGGAGGTCTCAACTTTGGTGTAGAAAAACTTGATAAAGGTTTCATACTGGCTGGGGGGAGTCCGCGCCCGGGCGCGCCCAAGGCTTTGCATGTATCGCTGTCGAGCAACGCAAGCCATGCTGAGATAGAGCGCTATCGTACTGCCAACTTACGAGTGAGTAGTAGCTGGACTAAACGATTGCTGAATGATCCCATAATCCCATTAGGCTTTACTGTGGTTGGGTTCGGATTTGTTTTTAATCGAAAGCTGATCAGGTTGCTTGTTGTGTTGGCTATTGAATCTGCAAACCACACTGAGACCGAATACGCCGGGCAGAACCCTAAGCCAGATGATTCGAAAAGTGAAACAGAGACCAGTTAACTGAAATTCTTATTGTATGAATGCTGAATATCGATCAATAGCTGTATTGCTGACAAAAACTGTTTTCACGACATTGGTACTATTCTGTGCTTCGATCGTCAGCGGTATGGCATTAGCAACTGATGCGTATTTGGAGTTACCTGATCAGAGCTTTGGTCAAGGTACGCTAATAAAGAGTGGCAATGAGTGTTTTATTATCACGCCAAAGCACGTACTGTTCGACGACGACGGATTTCCAAGGGGCAGCCCCGTAAGGGTTGTTTATGGTGATCGTAGTGAAACGCAGGCAGATCTTCACAAAGCTTTTGATGGGGACTTGGCTTTGCTGCGTTTACGTAGTCAACCGGCTTTCGGTTGTGTTCGAGATCCGTTTGAAACCGCTGGCGTTAGCAAGATATTGGCAGGCAATACGCAGGCAGTTCTTGAACGAAAGGGCTTTGATGGGAGTAGCAATTTTGTACATCTCTTAATCGTACAGAGCGATGCTTACGGCGCCATACAAACCAAGCCCATGCTCGAAGGCGACACTCTTCAAAAAGGCTATAGCGGCAGTGCAATCCTTATAGATAACGTCGCTGTCGGAATGTTGACAAATGTAGTAGAGGGTGTCGGCATTTCGATGCGATCGGATTTGATTATGGCGTCGTTGAGTACGTTTCTTGCGGCAGCGCAAAGCAGTAGGTCTTTGCACATTACTTTGGACGAGAAAAGTCAATTCCTGAAGCCAATAATTACGCAGCAAGCCAACAATGCTGGAGTGCCGATTGAAGAAAACGAAAAAAACGCAGCTCGAAGGTTACTCATGACGTCAAGGGAGATTCGTAACGATGATTCTGCTGGTCCTGTTGTTCGTTATGAAACCTCGATCAGGTTCATTGATTCACTCGACCGAGAATTGTTTAACAAAGAAGTTATAGCGACTGGCAATTCATTCATAGATATGGATTCTGCCGTTAGAAATGCAAAAGAAAGTCTTGTTGAAGCAATTAGCAGTGCTGCGTTAATTGAAAACATGCCCTAACTAATATCAGGGTAAATTACTTGTGCCAGTTGTTTTATCTCAGATGAGTGAACTAGAAAAATGAATCCGAACGTATTGATTTTTGTAACGCTAACGTTTTTTGCGACGGGGTGTGCCACAACAACTCTTAAAGTTAATCCTGCGGAATTTGAAGTTCAACCCTTAGAACATGCAACCAGCAAACCAACACCTGAGGAGGTCAAACGTTCAAAGCCACGTGTAGCGATTTTCCCTTTGGAATTGCTTCGAGGCAGTGATCAAGTTTCGTCAGGGGAAGCTGAAGCATTAGAGCCATCAATGCGTAGTGAGTTGGAAACAGCGTTGCTTGATACTGGAATGGTAACGCTGTTGGATCGTAATCTCGCCTTACGACTGAGAGGTGCGTTAGCAGAAGCTGAGCGCAGTGGTAAAAGACCCAAGGCGTTGCAACAAGCTGACTCTCTCATCATCACGCAGATAGATCTGGCGGCAGGTGATCGGGAGTATCGACCTGCGACTACGAATCGTAAGGGGCGCGTGATACCCGGTGTATGTATCACAAGTGCCAGGGTCTCCGGAGTGCTCAAGGTGCATGATATCGAGGAGAATGTAACGGTGGGAATAGAGGATATCTCGGGCAGCGCCAAGGATGTCGATGAAGCACCTGGCTGTGCAGACATGAGTCGTGCCGAAGAGAGAGCACTTTTTCAGCAAGCTACCAAGGATGCCGCTAGTGATGCACGTGGATTTTTACGTTCACATTTCGCTCCAAAGGGCTACATTGTGGAGAAACGTTTTGATGGTAAAGGTTGGGTGTTTAAAGTCACAACCGACGGGGCTACAATGGCCGAGTACAAGACGGTCAAGATTTTTGATCGCAGGCAGTCTAAAAATCAATTAACCAACGAAATCGATCTAGAAGTACTCTCTGTTGGCGTCGCACGGGTCACTGATCAGTATGGCGAGCGCTTTTTATGGATTTATGTCGATGATCGTGCGGTCGCAGATCGGGTCAGACTGGGACATTTGGTTAAACCCGACTCCATGGGTCGCGATCCTATGGGGATAATAAAAAGCACTCTCGATCTCTAGTTATACCCGCTACTAATAAAAAAAGATGAGGAGGCTAATGCACACTAATGTCAGTCGAATCAGTTTGAGCCAAGGCTCGACTGTAAAGCAGCTTATGTTGATAGTGCTATCGCTAACGGCGAGCGGTAATCTGCTGAGTGCCGTATCGGGTAATAGTAAATCAGTCTGTACCCATCCAGATGCTTCAACGCCCAGAGTGATAGAGGTTGTATATGAGAATTCTGATTCTCCATTACCCTGCAGAGTGCTTTATGAAAAGGACGGTGGAGTTAAGGAAGTAGCTGCAGCGAAGAATTCACGTGGTCATTGTGAGAAAACCGAGCGTAAGATTGTTCTGAATCTGGTCAAAGGTGGGTACGACTGCAAGCATGCGTTTTCAGGGCTAGGCGGAGCTGATCTCGATCGGTCTATCGTGCTCAATCTTTTTCAGCCGGATGTCACGAACGCAACAGACGCAACAGGCACAACAGGCACAACAGGCACAACCGATACAGCCGATACAGCCGATACAGCCGAGACAACCGAGACAACCGAGACAACCGAGACAGATACAGCGGTTGTTTTCGACAGCTCTGCAGATGCTCCATCGGTTAGTACTACACAAGATGTGTCAACTGAATTACCGATCGTAGAAAATTTACCGGTGGAATTCGAAGCAGGGGGCGCGCATAGTCATGTGTTCACGCATTCCCATCCGCTAACCGAGGGTGGGGAGTCGCAAACACACATCCATCGCCTGCAAGAGGTTATTCCGGAGACGGAGTTGGCGGGTACCAATAAAGGCTCGAAGACATCTCCCGAACAATCACTGACGCTCGCGTCTAATGATGTTTTGGATGATGCTCCTGCAAAGCTTGCTTCGTCCGAAGCTAACAATCTCTATTCTGCTAAGCAAAACATAGACTTCAACGCCGTTAGTTGGGCACTACTCACACGTGCGATGATAGATGAAAAGCAGGCGCATCGATTTGCTGGTGAGCTGCGACGCAGAATGCCAGAGGTGGAAAACCGGGTAGTCAGTCTCGAAGCAGAGGGGCAGGAGCAGTGGCATGTTGCTCTTGGTGTTGGCAACGACGAGGCGGCACTTTCTGACTCTATGGAGCCTCTTGATGAGAGTGTTCGTTCGTTATTCAGCATACAAGCGGTACCACAAACTGCTAACTCCGAAATAAATACTGTACCGGATGATTGGGCGCGTTATGCACTCGCTAGTTGCTGGGCTGATGGGCATCGAAGTTCTGACGAACTGGCTCAGTGTTCCAGTTTGGTTGTTGATGAAAATTCCTTCATCAACTGTTTTGGGGGAGGTTTTTGTGCGCCATCCCGTTACACCTCAGACGAGGCTCTGAACGTTCTGGACTTTTTGGACGTAATGGATTCTGAAGATCCAGTTGCTACTGCGCGTGATCGAATCGCGCAACGTGTGGAGGGCTGCGAGAAAATGAGTGATGTAACAGACGCTGAGTTTGCAGAATGCTCGGTTCTGTCGGCGCTCGATGACGATCAGCGCGATATGTATGATTGTTATCAGAGAAATGATTCAGAGCTTGCCTTGCTCGAATGCGCTGGCAGTGACGAGATCGCTGACTACGCAAGAGCCTGGGATCGATGTAGTGTGAGTGGCTATAAGGCATCCTCCTGTCTACTTGAAGAATCTGATAGTCCGTTTTTGCAAAGTGCATCCTATTGTCTTGCCTATGAACATGCTGCGGATATAGTTCGCTGCAGTGCAGATGCAAATCTGTCTGATGACGAGGGGCTGTTGCTCTCGTGCGTAACAGACTATGACGGCTCAACAGAAAAGGCTGCCTGTCTTGCGCGTGAGCGCTTGAGTGACAACGAGTACGCAGCCATCAGTTGTGCCTCTCTTGCCGATTCTGCGAGAGACTACGGAAATTGCGTGGCAACACAGAGCAATATTCTATCTGATGAAGCGTTATATGCTGCCAGGTGTTTTGACAACGCTGAGCAGCTCTCGGCGAGTTCGCTACTAAGTTGTGGTGGTGGTCAGTATCTTGAAAGTGACATCGTTAATTGTCTGGAGTACGGTCTGGGAGAAGCACAGTGTTTCGATTCGCAAACACTGATGGCGGATCTCGCTCACAATGAGCTTCAACCACTGGCAGAGTTGGCATTTCTAGACAACGAGATCACGCGGTTTCGCTATGAACTATATGCCAGTCAGGGTGGTGATCTTGATCAGCTGTTAATGGGTGGTGCTGAAGCATCACTCGCTGCCATTCAAGCCGCCGCCGCCGCAGCCGCAGCTACCGTTACTAAGGCAGGGAAAAAAACCAAGGGTAAATTGTTTGGAATATTTAAGCGTGGCAATAAGTAAGCACTGATTGTTGGCACGATGACCAAGGTTGCGAATAAGCCGGCATCGTGATTTTCCGTTTGTGGAGTGAGCAGGTATAGTCTGCTCCAAGACAAACAGTTAAAGATTTCCTCAATGATCCCGATTGCAGATCATCCCTTGCGCTATGCGATGGCAAATGAGCTTCATGCCCGGCCATTTCCTACGATCACAGCGCCGAGCCATGCAGCTTATCTGGCCATCAAGCCGGCCGAAAATGCAGCTGGGCGTAATCGAGATGCTGATCGGGCTCACCTGCTTGATCTTCTTGATCGTTTTGGCGCTCAGCACCCGCAGCCGGGTGCCACACATTACTCGGGTCAGCTCGGTAAACACTCACTGAAGTGGGAGAGTCACACTGAGTTTGTGACCTACACACTTTTTGGGGAAGGCTTGTCAGATCAACCCTTTGATCCGAACATGTTTGCGGCCTTCCCACAGGATTGGTTAGCGATGTCTCCTGGCACGCGTGTGACCTCGGCGCTTATTCAGGTAGAGGTAGCCGAGGATGATACAGGCATCGTCGACAAGACTCGTGACTGGTTCGTGCCCGAGAGTCTCGCGATTAGCCGTGTGCTGGATAAGGAGCTGGTCATTGCAGGAGATTTCCGCATTGACTCATCAGGTCATATGCGTTTTGCTGTCTTTGCCAGGCCTGATGTTCGTGGGCGGCTTATCGGCCGTGTTGTGCAACAGCTCTGTGAGATAGAGACTTATAAGACGATGTCCATGCTTGGTTTGAGTAGAGCCAGAGAACTCGGCCCACCCATGGCCGATATCGACAAGACGCTGACATCGCTGTTATCAGACATGGTTGGATCTATCAATAGACCCGAAGCCATGCTTCAATCTCTGCTTGAGGTCTCAGCCGAACTTGAGAATGTCGTTGCGCAGTCTTCCTTTCGCTTTGGTGCCACCAAAGCCTATGAATCAATCGTGGAGCAGCGAATCAACGTATTACGTGAGCAGCGTTTTCAAGAGCTTTACACTTTTCATGAGTTTATGAAGCGTCGATTTGACCCGGCTATGCGAACGGTTGAATCCACTCAGGAGCGCTTGACTCGAATGTCCGAGCGTGCACAAAGTGCCAGTGATTTGTTACGTACGCGAGTGGACGTAGAGCGCTCAGCGCAAAATCAGGATCTACTGAAATCCATGGATAAGCGAGCCGATTTACAACTGCGATTGCAACGTACGGTGGAGGGACTTTCGGTGGTCGCAATCAGCTATTACGCCGTGAATCTGGTTTTGTATGTGGTTGGACCTTTAGAAAAGAGCTATGGTTTTTCGAAAACAGCTATGGCTGCCGTTGCTACCCCACTTGTACTGCTCGGCGTCTGGAGAATGATAAAACGAGTTCAGAAGCACCTGGATTGATTGAGTACGATGACTATCTCCCAACAGATTGCACGATTTGTCGTAGATTTTTCGTCTGAAGAATTTTCAAGCAAGCTGGATGCTGAAGTCTTTCAAATCCTAAAGTTGTCTTTAGTTGATTGGTGTACGGTTGGTATTGCAGGCAAGGATGAGCCGGTTAGCAGGATAGTTAGGAGGCTGGCATTAGCTGATGGGGGTAGGGCCGTGTCAGCCGTATTCGGGTCTCACGAAAAACTGCCGCCAAAAGCTGCTGCGCTGGTTAACGGCACGATTTCACATGCGCTGGACTATGACGATACGCATTTTATGCATGTTGGACATACCAGTGTGGTGGTGTTTTCGGCTTGCCTGGCTATTGCAGAAGCACATGGCTCTACTGGCAGGCAATTCCTCGAGGCTGCGCTGATAGGTTCTGAAGTCTGCTGCTATGCGGGGAGGTGGCTGGGTCGTTCGCACTATCAGGCAGGGTTTCATCAAACTGCAACAGCTGGTACCTTTGGTGCGACCGCTGCAGCTTGCCGATTGCTGGGTTTGAATCATGAACAAACTTGTCATGCTATAGGCTTGGCTGCCACTAGAGCATCGGGGCTAACGAGTCAATTTGGCACGATGAGTAAGCCCTATCATGCAGGTATGGCAGCGTCTAACGGGGTAGAGGCTGCTTTATTGGCATCTGCCGGGTTCACTGCTAGGCAGGACGGGCTGGAATGTGATCGAGGCTTTGGACAAACACATCAAGGTGAACAGGGGTTCGATGACGGTGCAACACCTTCTATAGGTGATGAATTTGTGTTTGCTGCAGTCCAACATAAATTCCATGCGTGTTGCCATGGCTTACATGCCTGCATAGAAGCTCTTCAGGAACTAAAACATCGACACAACATAAACAGCACCCGTATCGAATCAATAACGGTAGAAACTAATCCACGTTGGTTGAAGGTTTGTAACGTCGCCAAACCGTCAACAGCGCTGGAATCAAAATTTAGTTACCGCCATTCATGCGCATTGGTTTTTTCAGACTATGACTCATCAGCCCTATCGACATACACTGATGAGTGTTGCGCGGATTCGACGCTAGAAAATGTTAGGGAGCGCACCCATGTTGTTGCCGACTCTAATCTGAACGACACGACTTCATCTGTTCGGGTTCGGCAATTTGATGGTTCAACTTACCAAGCTGTCCATGATCTAGCGAATATCCTTCCCACACTAACTAGAAAACGGAGAGTACTGCAAAAATCGCAGGTACTGTTAGGCGAGCAGATAAGCGCAGACCTATGGTCGAAGATTAGTGGTGTTGAGTTGCTCGACGCGGATGAGTTCTCTTTATTCTGTGATTTTGTTCTGGATGGAAAAGTGAGATAGAGCTTGGATGTACGATTCTATTAAACCTTCGAGCTAAATTACTGGCGGTGGGTGGTAGACGATCAAGAGCTAAACCTGATGTAACAGACTAAGCTCAATATGCGAGCTATGTTGCCATGGTAAAGGGAATAGTAGTAAGGTGCTAATTCAAGCGAATCTATATAAATTCTCAAAAGGAGAGTAGACATGCTTAGTAAGAACGATAGGCTCGATACTTTGCCGAAGCTAAGTCGCCGTCGATTTCTGCAGTGCGCTGGTGTCGCCGCCGTGGGTGCTCCCTTCGGGTTCCCGCTAGGGGTTTCAGCAGCGATTTCACCCGGTTCTGATTCTGTGCTGCTGGTTATCGATGTGCAAAACTGTTTCTTGCCTGGCGGCACGTTGGCCGTGAACAAAGGCGATGAAGTTATTCCAGTAATCAACGCGCTGGGTAAGAAATTTAAGAACGTCATTTTTACCCAGGATTGGCATACTCCTGGCCATGCATCGTTTGCATCCAGCCATCCGGGAAAGGCTCCTTTCGAAACAATCGAAATGCCTTATGGTACTCAAGTGCTTTGGCCAGACCACTGCGTTCAGGGCAGCCGTGATGCTCAGTTATCTGACGGCCTGGATATTCCGCACGCGCAATTGATTATTCGAAAGGGATATCATCAACGTGTTGACAGCTATTCAACCTTCATGGAGGCTGATGGCACTACTAAGACCGGGTTGACTGGATACCTGCAGGAGCGAGGGCTTAAAAACGTCTATGTATGTGGCTTGGCAACGGATTTTTGTGTCAGCTGGTCAGCTCAAGATGCCGCGTCTGCTGGATTGTCGGTGTCTGTTATTGAAGACGCCTGTCGAGGCATTGATCTGGATGGTTCGGTTGCTTCTGCGTGGATGGCTATGGCCAAAGCAGGTGTTGCCAGAATTCAATCTACTGACATAGCGTAAGCTATCGTTTTAAACGGCAAATAATGGATTTAAAAAGGTCAGTGGCTTAACGCTGGCCAATAGGTGTATCACCAAATAAGCGCCCTACGTTTGCAGGTGCGCACCGCCAGTACTGCTCCGGAACTGAAACATTGGCATCCAGCGTGGCCGCGGCGTGCCATACCCAGCGAGGGTTGTAAAGAAATGCTCGTGCCAGAGCGACGACATCTGCATCTCCCTGTGCAACGATCTCTTCAGCATGCAGTGGATCAGTAATTAGTCCGACAGCCATAACCGGAATGCTGACGCTTTGTTTAATGTTTTTAGCCAGATGTACCTGATACCCGGGTTCCAAATTGATTTTCTGGTTGATAGATACACCACCGCTGGATACATCTATCCAATCGCAACCCAAAGCCTCTAGCTTTTGAGCAAAAATCACTGATTCGTTTATGTCCCAGCTACTTTGCTCATCCCAATCAGTAGCTGACAATCGAATTCCCAAAGGCTTGTGCTCAGGCCAAGCATCTCGCACTGCACTAAAGATCTCCAAGGGTAGCCGCATTCTATTTTCTAGCGTTCCACCATAGGTATCATCGCGTTGGTTTGATAATGGTGATAGAAACTGGTGCATTAGATAGCCGTGTGCGCAGTGGAGCTCAATTGCATCTATGTTGAGTCTGTCTGATCTTTTTGTCGCCGCAACGAATTTGTCTTTGATGGCGTGTATCTGCGCGACGGAAAGTGCCTGTGGTGGCAGTTCGCCGGGTTTGTGAGCAATGTTATCCGGGGCAACGGTATTCCAGCCACCTTGATCGAGCGGGATCTGAGCACCGGTTTTCCACGGTACATTGCTCGATGCTTTGCGTCCCGCGTGAGAAAGCTGAATACACAAAGGCAGAGGTGATTGTGTATTGACAGCCCGTACGGTAGTCAGAAGTTTACTGATATGTTGCTCGTTAGCATCGCTATATAAGCCAAGACACCCCGGAGTGATTCTGCCGATGTCTTCGATAGCGGTGGCCTCAAGAATCAGCATACCTGCAGAGGACATAGCCAACTGTCCAAGATGTACATCATGCCAAGCCTGGGCATTTCCATCTATCGATGAATACTGGCACATCGGAGAGACGACGACCCGGTTTGACAGGGTTAGATCTCTTAAAGCTAATGGTTGGAATAGTGCAGACATTGTCGTAGTATCAAAAAAGATTCAAGATGGTGTGAAGCCAGTGTTCATGCCTACAATTGTCTGTAGACATTTACATACACCGTATCAGTCAGTAGCCTCACTGGCAAACACGACTTAAGCTAGCTTCTATGCCCGCTGATCTTGCACCACTGAATATTATCATTTTGATAGCTGTTAGTTTTGTTACGTCGGCTATTAGTGCCACATTCGGTTTGGGTGGTGGCATAGCGCTACTGATTGCCCTGTTGTCGTTTGTGCCACCAATCATTGCGTTACCAGTGCATGCCCTTGTTCAGCTTGGTTCCAATGCCGGGCGCGCGTGGATATTAAGGCCGCATATTATGAAGGGTGTGCTGCAATGGTTTATACCGGGAACCTTGCTCGGTGTTTTTCTGGCTAGCCAGATAGTGTTCGTTTTACCAACAACTGCGCTACAGCTTTTATTGGCTCTGTTCATACTGTGGTCCATATGGGCTCCCAGATTGAGCTCGATACCGGTATCAGAGAAACACTACCTTGGGGTCGGTGGTATAACCAGCTTTGCTACCATGTTTCTCGGTGCAACTGGCCCGCTGTTGGCAGTCTTTCTTTCACCTGAACGCTACGGTAGAGATCGTACGGTAGCTACCCATGCTGCTTGTATGAGCATGCAACATCTTGTCAAGATTATAGCTTTTGGTTTTCTAGGTGTTGTATTGCTGGATTGGATGCCGCTTGTTCTAGCGATGGTCGGCAGTGGTCTTGTAGGTACCTGGATCGGAGCAGGGTTGCTAAGACGAATTCCTGAAGCAAGTTTTAAAATTGCTTTTAAAGCAGTGCTGACACTGCTCGCAGTCAGGCTACTCTACAAAGCCCTTGTGGGCTGATTAAAGATTTGTATTGCGATCCGGTGTCTTGCCAGTTCAGCTTCTGCGTATTCGTACAACTTTCATAATCTCGAACTCCATTCCCGCAACCAGCTCAGTTTGCGGGTAGTAGGTAAGATTGACACTAGCGCCTTCAAGACTACGATAGCGTTTCTTTCTGCTGTATTTAAACGGTACTTCGTAACCCTCTAGCATGAGTGTGTTTATAACCCAATCGCCGCTGTCACGTTGCACATGGCTTTTTACCTTTGCCGAATCCATTTGATTGAGCTGCTCATTTTTTGTTAGGAGCTTTTTGACTTCAGACTTCAAGGTATGGATTGTCCTGTAGTTTTTCCTGGCTGCGAGTTATCACGTTAAGCCGTCATCAATATTATAGTCGCCAGTCTAAGAAAACAGGTAGATATGCGTCAATTTGTCGCAACTGTTAGAGCTCTGGCCCTGAATTGCAGCGTTATCTTCCCAGATTGTACAAACATCATTTTCGGGTGTATAAACAGGAATATTTCTGTTTGAGACATTATTTGCGCCATCGGTAGATCGTCTGCGCTATGGCGATTTAGACCTGCCCTGATCCATAGGAACTTTAACCTGAGAAAAGAGGGAATTATGCGTTCAACCAAGAGCTCACTCGCTGCGCTGCTGCTTATAGCTTCCGGCACTGTTTATGCTGACACCACGGATGTCACATGGAAATCGAAAATAGCAATAGAAAAGCAGGGCGCACATTGCGTCGATGATCCAAACTGCTTTAACCGTTACCACTCGGCAATACCCACTGTTGCCAGAGCTAATCCCGGTGACCATTTAATTTTTCATACTCGCGATGCGCTGGATACAGACCTTACGCTGGATTCAAATGCCGACGATCTTGCTGCGGTTGATTTAAATCTTGTACATCCCATGACAGGCCCTGTTTATATAGAGGGTGCTGAACGTGGTGACGTACTCGCCATTACACTGATTGATATTGAGCCTGACGAATACGGTTATACCGTGATTGTTCCGGGTTTTGGGTTTTTACGCGATATCTACACAGAGCCTCACTTGGTGAATTGGAGATTGTCGCGTACGCACGCTGAATCAGATCAAATGCCGGGTGTTCGGGTTCCCTATGAAGCGTTCATGGGCTCTGTTGGTGTGCTACCGGGCGATCCTGAAGTTGACGCATGGCTTGCTCGAGAAGCTGCTTTGGGAGCAGCGGGTGGCATTGCTTTGCCGCCTGAGCCAACAGGTGCATTACCCACTGCGGTGTGCGGTCCAAATGGAACCAACAAGGATAAATGTTTGAGAACTGTTCCGCCTCGGGAAAATGGCGGCAATATGGACGTACAGCAAATGCAGATCGGTACTACTTTGCTGCTGCCCTGTTTTATAGATGGGTGCGGGCTGTTCGTAGGTGATGTGCACTATGCACAGGGTGATGGTGAAGTCTCTGGTACTGCTATTGAAATGGGTGGTGTGGTAACTGTTGTCACCGAAGTACGTAAAGGGCTGGGTTCTGTCATAACCGGCCCAGAAGTGGAAGGTGGCGCTCAGATCAAGGCTATAGAACCGTCGCAGTTCTATCAAACCATTGGTCTACCTATAAAATCAGCCGGGGAAGTTCCGGCCCCGCATACTTATCTTGAAAGTCAAAAGATTGCGGATCTTGAAAATCTTTCAGAAGATCTGACGTTAGCTGCTCGCAATGCACTGATAAAGATGATCGCTTACATCGAACGAGAGTATGGTTTGACCTCAGAACAAGCGTACATTCTGGCCAGCGTGGCAGTAGATTTACGCGTGGGGCAGGTAGTTGACGTTCCCAACTACATTGTCACTGCCGTGTTAAACGAAGATGTATTTATAAAACGCGCGCAGCGTTGAATCAAGCCAAAAAAATAAATACATTACTATGGCAATTGATAAGCAGGATCGATGTAACTTTTCGCGTCGATCCTGTATAGGCGCTATTCTGGCTGCAGCTCTGCAACCATTATCATCCAGCGCACATACACCCTACAAGCAATGGGCTGTTTACAGGCAAAAACATCTATTGGTAGGTTGCCACAAGGATGATCCCGAAACGTACGAATTATCAAAGGAAATAGTAGCGCTGCTGGAAACTGAATTACCCACTGCCAGTGCGCGCGTTGCGAGAGCACCGGCTGCCACCAGACTAGCCAGTTTACTTGCTACCGATCAGCTTAATGTTGCGGTTATTGCACCTGAAACGGCTGCAGCGATGCAGTCGGGTGCAGGCATATTTGCCGCTTATGGCAGTATTCCTCTTGGTACGCTCTTACCTATAGGAAGCAAGGTTCTGGTAGGTCACCACCGTCTTCATGACAACCACTCCTGGCAAATTACAAAGGCTCTTGAGCCGATGAGTACTGTCGATGTAAAAACTGTTTCTCCATCATTACCTTGGCACAAAGGCTCACTTCAGTATGTTCTTGGTAAGCCAAAACCAAACAAACACTAGTGGGTAACTTCGAGTTAAATCCATCGTGTCGTTCTGGCATTGAATAGCTTGCGTCGCCAGAAAACTTGCATCACTGCCACATAAGACCAAGCAGCTTTCTTCACAGATGAGCCTTGGTCATCAAAAAGTACCGATAGTGTGCACCGCTTGTGAGCTCTCTCTTATGGATGTGGTTCAGATCGCAAAATGCGGTTGCCGCAGCATGCAGAATAGAAGGCAGATTCCATGCAATTGCGAGATGTTCCATGACAGAGCAACCGAACACCGAGTTTGATTTTGATGATTGGGCAGGACTCTATCTGGAGAATCCTGAAGAATTCGAAGCAAGACGAAAAGCCGTCCTTATGATCGAGATGACTCGAGGTACTGCCGAGCAGTGCGCAGCAGGGCGGGCTATGCTGGACTCTTATGAGAAGCGTGTAGAGGGACTTGACCCAGCGCGGCGTTTGCAGGTGGCGGCCGAAATGATGTCGGAATCTGCCAGGGAGCTGGGAACCGAATTCAAAATATTGAAGCAGAGTTTGTCTGATACTGATTCCTGATGTGAAGCCCATTCGTTTGCGATCGCTTTATCTGCGAATTCGATACTGGTAAAGCGGGCCTCAATAGTTCTGGCATGTCTTGCGTGCTTACGAGCTGATTTTTACTTCGGCTTTTTTCTCATTACCCCGTGTGTTCTGGTTACACTGGTCCCGAAACGGGGTCTTGTACAGAGAATGAAAACGGGATGATGAAATTGACATGAGCTGCAAGCGGTTAATGAGTACCGGTAAAACTGTATCGCCTGAACAGCTAGCGGGTAGGAGTTTCGACCTCAAATTCTTACTTAAGTAAAGATTGTTCAAGGGGTAACGATGCTTAAACTGTCAGAGGCTGAGCGCACACTCGCTCTTCTAGCCGCAACTCCCGGTTGGGCTGAGCTCGCTCAATCACATGATATCGATGATCAAACTGTTATCGCTGTGCTTGATGAGGCAGCAAAGTTTGCACGGGAAGAACTTCACCCCATTGGCGTGAGCGGCGATTCAGAGGGTTGCCGGCTACAGGATGGCAGAGTCATAACTCCCCGAGGTTATCCAGATGCCTTTGCGGCGATGGCTGAAGGCGGATGGCAGGCCATGGATTTACCCGACGAACTGGGTGGTCAGGGACTGCCAACTGCGATGCACTCAGCCGCAAGCCTATTTTTTGAGGCCGAAGCGATGGCGTTTATGATGAGTGCCTCACGTCCGGCAGCTCATCTTATTAATGCGCTAAGCCCGGAGATTGCCCGGCAGTGGCTTCCCAAGCTAGCGGCAGGTGAATGGGCTACGACCATCTGCATATCCGAACCCGGTGCAGGATCTGATGTGGGCCGAATACGCACTAAAGCCACAAGAACGGACGAAGGCTGGCAGGTAAGCGGCTCGAAGTGTTGGATCTCTTTTGGCGATCACGACCTTAGTTCGCGCATTGGCCATTGCATGCTGGCACGTACCGGTTCGCCGGAAGCTGGTACCAGAGGCCTTAGCTTATTTCTGGTGCCTGATCGTCATGAAGATGGCTCGCGAAATGGGGTGAGTGTCAGTCGTATCGAGGAAAAACTGGGAATCCACGGTTCACCGACCTGTGTGATGGACTTTGACGCTTCACATGCAAACTTGCTAGGCGACGAGGGTCGAGGCATCCAGCAAATGTTTCGCATGATTGAACTGATGCGACTGCAAACTGCCTGTCAAGGTCTGGGTGTTGCGCAACGTGCGACTCGAATAGCGTTTGGCTATGCATCTGAGCGGCTGCAGGGTGGTATGCCTGATAAACCGCCAGTGCCGATTATTGAACATGCCGATGTACGCCGGCAACTTACCGCAATGGATGCGCAGACCGAAGTGCTCAGAGCAGTTGTTCTGGAGGTTTCTGTTTTACTTGATCAAGCCCGCGCTGGCGATGAAAGGGCTGGGGACATTGCTGCATTTCTTCTACCGCTGGCTAAAAACTTCGGTGGAGAAACCGCTTTTAACGTTGCAAATAGCGCATTGCAGGTACTCGGTGGCGCCGGGTATACACGAGAGTGGCCGATCGAGCAGCTGTTGCGCGATGCCCGGGTCATCACCATTTATGAAGGTACAACGGGAATACAAGCACAAGACTTTCTTCACCGTCGCGTACTGCGTGATAAAGGTAAGACTCTTGACCTTTTCTTGTCGCAAGCGCGTGCAGAGCTTTCATCTTGCTCTGACGCTTCTGTGAAGAGAGCAGTACAGTTGTTGCTCGATCGTTTTGCTGCGCTTTCAGAGTGCTTTATTAAAGGTAGTTCCGGGGTTTCATCGGCCAATCTTTCTGCTGATGGTTACATGCGCGCGGGCTGGGTCGCGGTGTCGAGTTTGATGGTGTGTAGAATGCTTGACGTCGAAGATTTATCAAAACTGGCTTATTTCCGCTTGCATCAGCTTAGTGCGGAAATGTCCGTTGCTGAAAATGCCTGCAGCATATCTTCTGAATGGGTTATGCAATGACTGATGCGTTCACCATCGTGGAACCACTCGCTTGTAGTCAGGAATGTATTTAAGCATTTCATCGGTATCTTCTCGATCTCTCAAATTTTGTGATAGATAAAGATTGTGAAACTCGGCAAGCGCATCTTGATCGATTTCAACGCCAAGTCCTGGGCCTTCAGGTACTTTGATACTGCCGCCATCGATGGTTAGCTTTCCACCTGTAATAATGTCACTCTGCGTCCACGGATAATGCGTATCGCAATCGTAGGTCAGGTTCGGAGTTGCAGCGGCGACGTGTATCATTGCGGCTAAGCTGATACCAAGATGCGTGTTCGAATGCATCGATATACCTAGTCCTCCGGCGCGGCAAAATTCCCCAAGCCGAATGGATCCTGTTGCACCACGCCAATAGTGGTGATCCGACAATATAATTTGTACCGCACCGTTACGATACGCCTCCACCACTTGTTCGAATTCAACTACCACTAAATTAGTTGCGAGTGGTACATCGGTTTTCGATGCCAGTTCGGCCATGGCCTCCATGCCGCGTACAGGATCTTCAAGGTATTCCAGTATGTCTCCAATTTCTTCGCAGATTGACATTGCAGTCGGCACCCGCCACGCACCCATAGGATCGATTCGGAGTGCTGCGTCAGGAAATTCATCACGCAGCGCTTGCATGGTTTCAATTTCAAGTTTGGGTTCCAGTACGCCGCCTTTAAGTTTTAGTGAACGGAACCCATAGGTTTTCACCAAAGACTTTGCCTCATTGACTAATGCCTCGGGGGTCATTACCTCGTCGAACAGGTCTGGACCCGGATACTGTTCCGGTTTGGCAAACTTATAGAAGAGGTATCCGCCAAAGCTAACGCGGTCTCTAACCGCGCCGCCGAGTAAATCGCACAGGGGGCGGTTTAGCACTTTGCCTTGAATGTCCAGTAAAGGAATCTCAAACGCGCTATAAACCGCATCGACAACCTGGTGCTGAGTAAGCATCGTTGGCGCATTGATGCCGCCGGCATTTGGTAAAGCAGTCTCTACACGTTGACGCAACTCGTTCAAGTGAAACGGATCCAATCCGACCAAGGCGTTGGCTGCCTGACGCATGCCGTTTAAAGCGCGAGCGCCACCATAGGATTCGCCAATACCGACCTGACCATCATCGGTTTCGATTTCAATAATCGTGCGCAGAAAAACCGCCTGGTGTACTCCTTTTGTGTTGACCAGTGGAACGTCTGGAATCGCAACTGGAGTTAACTTAACATTTTGAATAATCACTATTTTTCCGAAAATGACATCGCGTCTTTTAAGCGATTATTGATAGGTTTGAAAAATAAACATATACATCAGATATCCAAACAGATATATTAGAAATTAAATCAAATATATCAGTCTAGCAGGCCTACACACAACAAAGATGTCGAGTTCTGAACACAACTCTGTAACCGCCGACCTCACTGGAGAAGGGGTAGCGCTTACCGATTTACTTCAAAATTTCGAGCTCAATCCAACCGAGCCGCTGCCATCGCAGGTTTATCGAATTTTGCGTGATGAAATTATTTCGCTTCGACTTTTACCCGGGCAGTTAGTGTCCGAAAAAGAAATCGCTGACGTGCTTAAGTCCAGCAAAACGCCGGTACGTGAAGCACTCATTCGGTTGGAAAATGACGGCTTGGTCGAAATTGTTCCCAAGAGCGGTACCTATGTGTCAGCCATTCGAATTAACAAGTACATCGAAGCTTGTTTCACACGACTTCAGTTAGAAATTGGTGCGGTTAGGCGTGCAGCTGAGCAACCGGCAGATGCGACTTTGCTTGAACAATTGGACCAGAATCTTAATCAACAAATAGACGCACTAAGCAATGAAGAGTATGCGCGTTTTTTTGCGCTTGACCAGGCATTGCACCAGAGTTTCTTTGTTATGGCGGGTGTGGCCGGTGTTTGGGAATTAATGCTTAAAACTCAAGCAGACGTCAATCGAATGCGTCATCTGAAGCGAATCAAAAACATTCGCCGCGGTCCCGCTGTACTTGCGGAACATCAGGCAATTGTCGAGGCGATTCGACACCAGGACGCCGATGGTGCAGAAGACGCACTGGTTGCGCATCTCGGTTCACTTGAACGTGAAATTCAACAATTCTCGACGAATCCGGCCTTACTGGAATTCATTGAAAACCAAGCGTCAGCATCGCGTCGATCGCGATCTGGAAGACGTAGCGCAGGCTAGTTAAAGAGCTTTAGGTCGGAGATAACACACACTATGTCAGGCGTTAAACTGTCACAACTGGTCAAGCGATACGGCGAAATTGAGGTCGTTAAGGCTATTGATCTTGAAGTGAAACCACACGAGTTCGTTGTGCTGGTTGGTCCCTCGGGATGTGGCAAATCAACCACGCTGAGAATGATTGCAGGACTCGAAGAGATATCATCCGGCACTGTATCGATTAAAGGAAAACCGGTTAATCGCGTTGCACCTAAAGATCGTAACGTTGCCATGGTTTTCCAGAACTACGCGCTGTATCCACATCTCAGTGTGGCTGAGAACATTGCATTTGGGCTTAGGATTCGTAAAACGCCTGCGGAAAAGGTTCAAGTCATGGTAGCCGATGTTGCCAAAATACTTGGCCTTACCGATTATCTTCAACGACGTCCTGCTGACCTTTCCGGTGGACAACGGCAACGTGTTGCGATGGGTCGGGCCATTGTTCGTCATCCAGAGGTATTCCTGTTCGATGAACCGCTGTCTAACCTCGATGCCAAGCTGCGTTCACAAATGCGGGCCGAAATAAAACGGCTTCATAACAAACTCGATGTCACTAGTATCTACGTTACCCACGACCAAGTTGAGGCTATGACGCTTGCAGATCGTATTGTGGTTATGAACGATGGGCTTATCGAGCAAGTAGGCACACCTATGGAGCTATTTCTTAATCCTGCCAATACCTTCGTTGCGGGATTCATTGGTTCTCCGCCGATGAATCAGTTCGAAGCAACGGTTGGCGGCACGGCCGATGCACCGATAGCTGAAATAGACGATCAGAAGCTGCCGTTGCCCGCGTTACCGGATATCCGTGATCGTATCGGATCGCGTGTGGTCGTCGGGATACGCCCGGAACACGCTCGAGTGAATAATCTCGGCAGCGATCCCATTCGTGTTCAACTGGAACTTGTTGAAACACTGGGTTCAGAAGCACTGCTGCATACGAAGCTTGGTGACGAGCTTTTTATCATCAAAACGGAAACTGCAGGCCAATACGACACGTTAAAGGATGTGTCCAGGTTTTCTGTAGAGCCATCCCAAATCAAAGTATTCGATGTCGATACGGGACTGGTACTGGCCGATGCTGGAGCGAAAGTGTAACCATGGATCAGGAATCCCGTCTTCAGCGGATCATCCATCACTTGGCACGTGAGTGGCAGATATACCTGATGCTGTTACCCACTGTTGTATGGTTTATCGTATTTCTCTACAAACCGATGTACGGTTTGCAAATCGCGTTTAAAGACTATTCGATTTTTCGAGGTGTAGATGGAAGCCCCTGGATAGGTTTGGAGCATTTCGAGTATTTGTTCAGTAATGATCAGTTCCTTCGTGCATTTTGGAACACGATCAAGATTAGTGCGTTGAATTTGTTATTTGGATTTCCCGCGCCGATCATTCTTGCATTGATGTTCAATGAAGTACTGCACGCCACTTATAAGAAAACTGCGCAAACAATCGTTTATCTACCGCATTTTATTTCATCAGTCATTATTGCCGGCATTGTCATTACCGCTTTTTCGCCATCGGTCGGAATCGTTAATACGGTGCTGGGCTGGTTTGGTATAGATTCTATTTACTTCCTTACCAAGCCTGAATGGTTCCGCCCGATTTTTGTTGGAACCGGTATCTGGCAGGAGTCTGGGTTTGGTTCTATTGTCTTCCTTGCGGCCATTGCGGGTGTTAACCCATCGCTTTACGAAAGTGCTGTGGTCGATGGTGCAAACCGTTGGCAAATGATGTGGAAAATAACGATACCTTCGATACTTCCGACCATCATCATCATGCTGATCATTCGTATCGGCAACGTCATGGAAGTTTCGTTCGAACTGATTATATTGCTGTATCAGCCTGCCACTTACTCTACCGCTGATGTTGTTAATACGTTTGTTTATCGGCAAGGCCTCCAAACCGGGCAATACGATTTCGCTGCTGCTGCGGGGCTTTTCAACGCGGTTGTTGCCTTCGTCTTGGTCATGGTGGCTAATACTTTATCCAGGCGCTATTCGCGCACTTCACTCTGGTAGGGCGCGGTTGATGCAATGTTGAACTGGAACCTCTATTCCCGCGGTGACAAAGTATTTGCCGTTGTTGTGTCGATACTTATCGGACTGTTTACGGTAGCCACGTTATATCCGTTTATCTACATCGCAGCCGTGTCGTTCAGCTCGGGTTTCGCCGCGCAAGCGGGCAAAGTTGTGCTAACGCCGATACAAGTCACAACCGAGGCCTACAAGTACATCCTGGTCGACCCGGATTTTTGGATCTCTTATCGCAACACATTCATATACACGATTGGCGGCACAGTGATGAGCCTGTTGTTTATCATACCCGGTGCGTATGCCTTGTCCAGGCCGCAACTGTTTGGCCGCCGATATTTTAATCTGTTTATTGCGTTCACCATGTGGTTCAACGCAGGGCTAATTCCCTTTTATATGAACATGCGGGATCTGAACTTACTCGACAGCATGTTCGGTATTATTTTGGCCTTTGCGGTTAATGCGTTTAATATTATTCTGCTGCGAAATTTTTTCGAGGCGATACCGCAGAGCTTCGAAGAGGCTGCCAGAATGGACGGCGCCAATGATTTTCAAGTGTTGTGGAAAGTGTTTATTCCATTGTCCAAACCTGCGATAGCCACCATTACATTGTTTTGTATCGTATCTCGCTGGAATGGGTATTTCTGGGCAATGGTTTTGTTGCAAAGCGAAGATAAAATTCCATTGCAGGTGTTTTTGCGCCATACCTTGGCGAACCTCAGTGACAATGATGAATTCGCCATCACCCAATTGGATGCATCCTACAGTGCTGAAACTGTAACTGCAGCCATCATAGTGTGTTCGATTATCCCGGTGTTGCTGGTTTACCCCTGGATACAGAAGTACTTCGAGAAGGGCATCCTTCTCGGCGGTGTTAAAGAGTAACCAACCATCCTTGAGAGGAGGATATTTATGAAAAAAATAGTACTCGCATCGGCCGTTTTAGCAGGTATGGCAACAACTACACCTGTGTTGGCCGACTCGCATTTAAAAATTGTGGACGGAGATCCGCTGGAACTAACGATCCAAATGAACCACGCTCGATACCCGGTTTATAAGGAGAGCTGGCCGGTGGAGCAGGCAGCGCGTAAATTAACCAACGTGCACTTGATCGACGTAACCGTGGGTGCCAACATGCGCACCGACGAAAATACCGGAAAAACCGAGTCGTTAAACCTGATGCTGGCATCGGGCAACATACCAGACATTGTCGGTTCTAGCCGAATCAAGGATTTTGTGAATCAGTATGGTCCTGAAGGTGCGTTCATGCCTCTGAACGATCTGATTGAAGAGCATGCGCCGAACCTTAAGAAATTCTTTGATGAAAAACCTCAGATTGCAGCAGCCATATCTGCTGCCGACGGGAACATGTATTACATACCATATCTGCCTGACGGCAAATATGGTCGGGCCTATTGGATCCGAACCGATTGGCTGGACGCGTTGGGGCTAGAAGTTCCACAGACTGTGGAAGAATACGAAAACGTACTGCGTGCGTTTAAAACTCAAGATCCTAACGGCAATGGCGAAGCTGATGAAGTACCGTACTTCGCACGCCAGTGGCCTGAGCTCATTCGATTGGTCACGCTCTGGGACGGACGTTCATCCGGCTCCGATACCTATCATGATTTTATGGTGGACGATGGTAAGCTGGCTCATCCTTATGCGGGCGAAGGTTATCGTGAAGGCATCAAGAATCTTGCACGCTGGTATGAGGAAGGTTTGATCGATGCAGAGATTTTTACTCGTGGTAGTTCTGCCCGTGACTTTCTTCTCAGTGAAAACCTTGGTGGTTCGACCCATGACTGGTTTGCTTCCACCTCTGGCTATAACCGCTTATCGTCAGAAATTGATGGTTTTGAATTTAAAGCGATGGCACCCCCGGCATCCGTTGGCGGCAACCGGATCGAAGAGCATCGCCGTATCCCAATCAAGCCGGATGGCTGGGCAATCGGTGGCATGAACAAGCACCCCGTTGAAACCATCAAGTACTTTGACTTCTTTTTTACCGAAGAAGGACGTCGCTTGGCAAATTTCGGTGTTGAGGGAATGCACTACGACATGATTGATGGCAAGGCGATATTTAAGCAGGAGTTCCTTGATGCCGGACCGGTTAACCGATCTTTGTACCAGGTGGGCTCGCAACTTCAAGGCCGTGGCTACTTTCAAGACTACGGTTATGAAATTCAATGGTCTAACGAATTTGCATTGGAAGGTATCAAGCTCTATGACGAAGGTGATTATTTAATCGATCAGTTTCTCGGTGTGGCTTTCAACGCTGACGAGCAGAGGGTTTATGACCGCTTCTGGGCGACTATTCGTGACTACATGCTTGAGCGACAGCAGGCCTGGGTTCTGGGCAATGGTGACGTTGAAGCTGAATGGGGTGACTACACAGCGCAGCTAGAAAAATTGGGTCTTGGCAAAGTGCTGGAAGTCATGCAGTCCGCATACGAGCGTCAGTACGGCGAGGGGTAGGTTATTTGTGGGTGCCGGCAACGGCACCCATGGTTTAGTCCCGCAACGATGATTACAGTTATCCGAGAAATTTTCTGAAGATGCAGCCAAGTGACAATGCCAGTGCAGCACTGCAGGTGCTTGATGAGCCTCGTGGCGGCAGAATGAATATCGGATATCGACCTGATCAACACACAGAGATTGTAGAAAATCCACCTCGATTCACGTGGATGCCGGTCATTGAGGATGAAGCACGCTATGTTCTGCGTATATCCGCAGACGATTCCTATTCGACCAAGAACACACAGACGTTCGACAATATACTCATCAATTTTTTTACACCCGACATCGTGCTGCGGCCGGGTCATTACTTTTGGTCTTATGCTGTCTGGTCGGAGGAGGCACAATGCCCGCTGACAACCTGGAGTGAAACGCGGCAGTTCAGCATTGTCGACGGCTTACCTGAAACACCCATTCCACAACGCTTGGCTCGTCAAGCAAATTTGAGTCAAGCCCATCCTCGTTTATGGTTGAATCCCGATTCTTTATCGCAATTCTCAGAGGCCGTTGCAGGGTCTGGTGATCATTGTGGTTGGAATACTTTTTATGAACAGTCTGTTAAACCCTGGATGGATCGCGCTGTTATGCCTGAGCCAGCCGGGTATCCCAATCATCAACGAGTAGCGCCAATTTGGCGACAAACGTATATCGAGTGCCAGGAATTACTGTATGCGATTCGCCATTTGGCCATTGCCGGGAAGGTAAGCTCTGACGCAGCCTTGATTAAAAAAGCCAAGGAGTGGTTGTTAGAAGCTGCAACTTGGAATCCAACGGGAACTACTGCACGCACCTACACCGATGAGTGGGCATTCCGTGTCGCTCTGGCGCTAGCCTGGGGTTACGATTGGTTGTACGACGAACTCACAATCGAAGAACAAGCTCAAGTTCGAGAAGCACTGTTGGTGCGCACCCGCGAAGTCGCTGACCACATCATTAATCACGCACGCATCCAACTGTTTCCCTATGACAGTCATGCGGTACGTGCTGTGTCAGCCGTGCTGTTACCCGCCTCGATTGCGCTGCTCTACGATGAAGAAGAAGCTCAAGACTGGTTGGACTACTCCATCGAATTTTTATCCACTGTTTACTCTCCTTGGGGGGATACCGATGGTGGCTGGGCCGAAGGGCCGCACTACTGGATGACAGGAATCGCCTATCTTATTGACGCTGCCAATTTATTGAAAAGTTATACGGGCATCGATCTCTACCAACGCCCTTTTCTGCAAAAAACCGCTGATTTTCCGCTTTACACAAAACCACCGGATATACGGCGCGCCACGTTTGGTGATGACAGTACGATGGGGGACTTGCCTTGCCTCAAGATTGGATACAACGTTAGACAATTCGCCGGTGTAACGGGTGATGGTGTGTACCAGTGGTACTTTGATGAAATAAAGCGAAACGATCCAGGCACCGAGAAAGCTTTTTACAATTGGGGTTGGTGGGATTTGAATTTTGACGACATGGTCTATCAACATGATTTCCCTATTGTTGAAGCGGTGACACCCGGTGAGCTTTCAAAGCTGCGTTTGTTCAAGGGAATAGGGTGGGCAGCGATTCAGCATCGCATGGATGACCCTGAAAAACATATCTCGTTTATCATGAAGTCGTCGCCTTTTGGATCGATCAGCCACTCACATGGCGATCAGAATGCATTTTGCCTGTCAGCTTTTGGCGAAGATCTAGCGATCCAGTCTGGATACTACGTTGCCTTTAACAGCACCATGCATCAAAAATGGCGACGCCAGACAATATCAAAGAATGCCTTGCTCATTAATGGCCTGGGCCAATACGCTGATCGGGATAAAGCGAGAACATTGCGTGCAACGGGAGAAATAACGCACGCTGAAGAACATGACGATCATGTGCTGGTATCCGGTGATGCAACCATGGCCTATCAATCGCTAAACGAATCAGTCACACGCGTGCAACGCGACGTCTACTTTGTTCATGATAACTATTTCGTGATTGTTGATACGGTCGATGCACAGGAGGCTGTAGAAATAGACTGGCGATTACACGCAAATTCAACCATGCAGCTTGGAGATGCTACGTTTCGCTATACCGGATCGAAGGTTGGATTTTATGGGCAGGTAATCTGGTCAGAAGCCGGGCCTGGACAGTTGTCTCAAGAAACCGGTTTTGAAGGTGTCGATGTTGCAGACTATGAGGGGCTGCCAGTCAGCACATGTCTTAACATTAAATTTCCGCGTTCTACACGGCACCGTATTGCCGTTTTACTGGTCCCTTATCAACTGAAAGCGCCAAAGCGAATATTCAATTTTCTTGACGATCAAGGTTACGACTGTGATCTGTATTTCTCCGATGCCGATGAGCGTAGTTTTAAGATCGTTATACCCAAATCTTTTCATGTCGACCCATAGTGCTTGGCACCACAACCTAGGAATCTATCGATGAACTTGTCTGGAAAAACTGCTCTTGTTACTGGTGGTGGCCGCGACATTGGCCGAGCCTGCGTAATGCGTTTGGCACAAGCGGGTGCAAACGTGGCGATCAATTACCACAGATCGTCTGACGGAGCAGATAGTGCCGTTAGTGAGATTGGGGTTGAACGCGCCTTTGCTATGCAAGGAGATATAACCGTTGAAACTGAAGTCAAAGCACTGGTTGATAAAACGGTCAGCACGTTTGGAGGTATTGATATTGTTATCCATGTTACCGGTGGATTGATTGAGCGAGTACCTATGCGTGAGATGTCGCTGGAACATTTCCACAAAGTTATGGATTTGAACTTGACCTCAAACTTTTTAGTGGTTCGTGAAGCCGTCGCACACATGACAAACGGTGGAGCTATTGTGAATCTAGCCTCACTTGCCGGGCGTGACGGTGGTGGGCCGGGAGCGGGAATATATGCGGCGTCAAAGGGTGCGGTGATGACAATGACACGAGCAATGGCTAAAGAGTTCGGGCCCGACATTCGCACCAATGCACTGTGCCCTGGCATGATCGATACCGACTTTCATAATCTATTTACCAAAGATGAGGTACGCAAGAACGTCGCAAATGCCACGCCTTTGAAACGTGAAGGCAGTTCAGAGGATTGTGCAAACCTGGCTGTTTATCTCGCCTCTGATGAGGCCGCTTTTGTTAATGGTGCTTGTATCGATATTAATGGCGGCTTGGCATTCTCATAGCTCCTGTCGAATTCGAATTTACTGAGAGTCGAGGCTTATGGAACTGAAGCAGGACAGCGACAACAACATCTCTTACGAAGCATTGGAATTGTTCCAACCGCCGACAGCTCATCATGAGGTTTTTCAACAAGCACTTGCACGTTCGGTAGAAAAAGTTTCGGCATTGGTTCCGAGATTTGGCTTGCGCAATCCGCGCATGGGAGTTCCCGGCACTACACGCTATGCGTTTTGCATTCCCGATGAGTGGGTGGCCAGTTTCTGGTGTGGTCAGATGTGGTTAGCGTATTCATTAACGGGCTCATCGCAGTTGAAAAACAGCGCACGTATGCGCCGGGATTATTTTAGAACTGTCCTTGATAACCCACGTTGGCATGATCACGATCTCGGGTTTCTGTTTTCGCTCTCTTGTGTTGCTGATTTCACGCTCACCGGCAATGAAAAGTCTCGTGAGATGGCGTTACGGGCCGCTGATTTTCTTGCTGCCCGCTGGCGACAACCCATGCCTTTTGTCATGTGCTGGAATCCCATGTTGCGTGACGGGCCTGAATTTATGAAGCGCAAAACCGGCACGCTTAATATCGATAGCATGCAAGCAATGGCTTTGTTGTTTTGGGCGGCACGCGAAACCGGTCAAGCATCGTTCACCGACATTGCCAACATGCACCTTGAGACGAGTCGCAAATATCTGGTGCGCGATGACTTCAGCTCCTACCATGCTTACGAATTCGATCCTCGAAGTGGCGACCCAATCGGTGGCTTTACGCATCAAGGCCTACACGATGAAAGCTGTTGGTCGCGCGGGCAGTCCTGGGCCATTCACGGTTTTGCGCAAGCGTATCTTTACACTGGAAATAACGACTACCGGGAAATCGCCGCAAAAATGGCTGACTACGTCGCTAATCATTTACCAGCCGATGGCGTGCCTCTTTGGGATTACAACCTCAGCGCTGAAGATACCCCCTATCGTGATTCGTCCGCAGGCGCTGTTACTGCAGCGGGGCTATATACACTGGCGCGTTGTTTCGGTGGCGGCCCTGATGCCGAAAAATACACCGCACTGGCTGACAAAATACTTCTTGGTCTGGTTGAACAATGCGATTTGACCGAGGACCCTAACGCTGAGGGCCTACTCAAAGAGGGTGCGGCGTTTGTGGGGCTTGGGCGGGCCGATACTCTGCTGCCATACGGTGATTACTACTATCTTGAAGCACTTATGCGTGCCGTTGGGCACAGTGAATTCTTTTGGTAAAGAGGGTGGGAAAACAGCAGCCGAATGCATGATGTTTATGAAAAGTTAACGCGCTGGTTTCTTCATAGGTTCGATCCTTATCATTTAACTGACAAAGCGCCTGAGCGTGAACTGCTGCCTTATTTAAAATCCCACATAAAGCCAATGCGATACGTGATCCTGGCTAGTGTGCTGGTTACGGTGATTGCGGCAAGCATTGAAGTGTGGTTAATTCAATACGCCGGGCATATCGTCGACATACTCGCTTCAAGTAGTCCCGAACATCTGTGGGAAGCGGAAGGAATCGGATTGTTGACAGCGGCGTTGGTAGTTTTACTGGTTCGACCCATTGCGCAGTTTCTCCGATTGGCTATCAACGATATTTCGTTTAATTGTAATGCAGCAACGCTGGTCAGGTGGCGTGCCTATGATCATCTAATACGACAATCGGTTGGTTGGTTTCAGGAGGATTTAACCGGCAGAACATCCGGACGTCTGGTCGATATCGGTAACCACGTCGCTGACTCTATTCACACTGCCCTGAATACTGTGGCGTTTGGGCTGGTGTACATGATTGGTGTTGTCACCTTGATGGCAGGAACTGAAATATGGCTGGCGGTGCCACTGCTCCTTTGGCTTGCACTGTATATTGGCGTACTAATCGCGGTGTTACCGCGTATGATTCCTGCACAGCACGATTTTCAGGCAGCCAAGTCCGCATTGGTTGGTTCAGTTGTCGATAGCTTTGGCAACTTCGAAACCTTAAAGCTATTCGCTCCCAAAAACCAGATTGCCAGCGAACAGCGGGCGGCCTTGGAAGACACGCGGGAAGCGTTATTTAAAACGCGTCAGATTGGCACCGGCCTACGTACCGTATTGGTCACACTAGAGGCTGTCGTCATTGTAGGCTTCGTAGGGTACGGCATCTGGCTTTGGTCCGACGGCGCTGCAACGATCGGCGTTATTTCCGCAGCTATTGCGCTATCGCTTAGAATTACCACCATGGCTGATTGGATTCTAGATTCTATCTGGTGGCTATTTCAGCGTATTGGTTCGCTACGGGAAGCCCTGTTAACCATAGGCCAACCCCTTGAGATTCCTCAAAGTGAAAATGTGCCTGAACTCAAAGTCACTGAAGGTGCCATTGAGATCACTGGGCTATCGCATCACTATGGTCATGAAAGGGGCGGGCTAGACAATATTTCTTTATCGATACTGCCTGGCGAAAAAGTTGGCATTGTGGGTCGATCCGGCGCGGGTAAGTCAACACTGGTGAATTTGCTGCTACGTTTTTTTGATGCAGAGAAAGGTTCCATTGCTATCGATGGTCAGAACATTCGTGACGTTGATCAGGATAGTTTGCGGGCAGCGGTTGGCATGGTTGCACAACAGGCGTCACTGTTAAACCGTTCGGTAAAAGACAATATTTTATTAGGGCGCGAAGACGTAAACCACGATGAACTAGTTACGGCTGCCACTAAGGCACGCGCGCATCCATTTATCACGGGGCTACAGGATAAACAGGGGCGAACAGGATACGACGCGCATGTTGGTGAACGGGGCATAAAACTTTCCGGTGGACAAAGACAACGCATCGCTATTGCCAGAGTTATATTAAAGGATGGGCCGATTCTTATCCTTGATGAAGCGACTAGCGCGCTTGATAGCGAAGTAGAAGCAGAAATTCAGCAGTCACTGATTGATATTATGCAAAATAAAACAGTCATTGCGATTGCCCATAGACTTTCTACGATTGCCAGAATGGATCGAATAATTGTAATGGATGACGGAAGAGTGGTGGAACAGGGCACGCATCGAGACCTAATCTTGAAGTCAGGAATATATGCAAGCTTCTGGAATCAGCAGTCAGATGGATTTATCGATACATCGATTTGATAAATCCGTTTGCTACTCATACATAGACACAAAGCCCTGCAAGGAGTGCAAACCGTGGCTGATCAGCCTATCCTGTGTCTGAGTACTTACAGTTTTTCTGCTGAGGTTAAGCTATGTCTACCCATCTGATTACCGGCGCTAACCGAGGCATCGGTTATGAAATGACTCGTCAACTGCTGGCTCAAGAGCATCATGTTGTGGCTACTTGCCGTGATCTATCCGCGGCGAAGGAGTTGGCCTCGCTTAGTGGTAAGCTTGATCTTCACGAGCTGGATGTATGCAGTGAACCTGCCAGCAGAGATCTGGCGGCAAAGCTGTCTGGACTAACGATAGATGTGCTTATAAACAACGCCGGTGTCATGGCGCAGAAGCAATCGCTGGATGACATGGATTGCGCCGAATGGCTGACATCGTTCGAAGTCAATGCTATTTCACCGTGGCGTCTCTCGGTGGATTTTGCAGCGCATATGGAGGCATCTGAAAGGCCGCGGCTAGTTACTATTACGAGTCAAATGGGTTCACTCGAGCGCGCTGGGAGCGATCGGGTTGCCTATCGCAGTTCTAAGGCAGCTGCGAACATGGCTATGCGCACACTTGCATTGGAATGGAAGCCTCGGGGTATCACCGTCTGTATGCTTCATCCCGGCTGGGTCAGAACAGAGATGGGTGGCAGCGATGCAGCGCTCGGCACTATCGAGAGTGCTGCTGGACTCTTACAGGTTATTGATGGACTAACACTATCAGATACAGGCCGATTCCTTGACTACCAGGGCATAGATATTCCCTGGTGATCTCAACTGCCAATTGGCTTTGAGCGTGGGAACAGCATCAGTAGCGGTGTGAGCATCATGGCGATGATGATGGAGCAGGTGTTTCAGTGCGTATCGTTATGTAGTAAAACATGGGAGCTGGCTCCTGCAGACGAACCACTGAATACCTGCCCACCGATTCCGCTAGCGCGAGCGTAGTCGGCAGCTATGGTGCGAATCACACTGTCCGAGCCTGCATCTGCCAGCACAGCAACGGTACCTCCGTTGCCACCTCCCGATATGCGGGCGCCGTAGATACCTCCCTCTGCTCCAACTCGCCTCAAGCGTTCAACCAGATCATCCGTACCGGTCGAACCAAGACCGCAATGGGTGTAGCTCGCATGTGACATATACATGCATTCGCCCATTAAACGAACACTATCATTACTGAGCTTCTCTGTTTGCATCGCTCTGCATAACTGCATAAAAACCCGCACTCGAAAGTGTTCTTGAATCGGGTGTGAGGTACAGGCCAGCACCGCGTAGTTCTTAGCAGGATCAACCCGCGTAACTGTGTCAGTTATTCCGTCAAATTTTCCCAGAAAGGCTTCTCCCGACAGGGTTGAAGGTAACTGAGAGGCAAAGTATTCAGAGAATTCAGATACCGACACGTTCGCCAGATAGCCGTTCCATCGTTTATCGTCAATATCAACGGCTGCTACATCGTGCGAAGCAATGCCTGCTTGCTCGAGTAGTAGGCGGTAACCCATAAATGATGCCACTCTCACAGCGCCGTAGTCGGCACCGGACACTGCATGTCGCAAACCCGAATCGATGCCCCATACCGAGAGACCATCCGGCAACTGCAAGGATTCTCCCACTATGTCAGGTTGACAAAGCATATTAAGAAGGGCGTCCTTCTGGCCCATGCTGCTCGCCATTTGATCCATTAACCCGCAAGGTGCACCGACGATCAGATTTTCTACTTGCTGACACAGTACCGCTTGCTGGTGGGCATCAATATCAAGCCCCATCAATCGAGTCACTGATCTCATGGTTGCTACTTCAATAGCGGCTGATGAACTTACTCCTTTGCCCTCAGGCACCTTCGAATGTCCATACAGCACGATCCCGTATTCCAGTGTCAGATCGAATTCAATCATGAGCACAGTTAGAACACCTGCAAAATAGGCCGCCCAGCGTTGATCTTCCGGTTTAGCTGCAAAATAGTCGCGCATCTGGCTATATGAACAGGGCTTGCTTGTACCGGGCAGGTAAAAGTCTTCCAGTGGTATTTGAATGGAACGCAAATCGTGTGCTCCACCACTGCCAACTGAAATGATTTGCATAGTAGCTTGAGCTGAACGTTGACAGAAAACGACGGCAGATTCTTTCAACGGTAATTGCAGTACTGTAGAGCCTGAGTAGTCAGAAATGCCGCCCATCACGTCCAGTCGAGCAGGAGCTCGCCCAACCATCAATGGTTTTTTTGTATCGAAATGGGGCGTGACCAGATCATCACTATCGGCGATCTGCCGGGTCAGTAGCTGCAATGCGATCTGGATATCTTCGGGAAGCCCGGATGTGTCTCCATGCGCCTGAGTAGTGCTCCCGCCAGGATTAATATCGCTAGCTATTGATGCGCTATTGGTGATCTTTAGATCTTGCTGCCACATGTAGTATTTGATTTAAAGTTTGGAGTGATGAGTGGTTGATGTTGCTCGTAGTTCGGCAGCTTTTGCTTCAGGCATTGTGTCGGCTAAAAAGTTACCGCCGCCGATTTCATGCGCTGCTACATATTTGCGAAGACTGGGCGTGCGTAGCGGCGGATACAGAGCAATGTGAAAGTGGTAGAGCGGATATTCCCTGCCATCAACTGGTGCTTGCTGCAGCATCATGAGATAAGGAAATGGCATGGACCAAAGATTATCCAACCTGATCAGTACTTCATGAAGCAGCGAGGCAAGATCTGAAGTTTCCTGTTCATTCAACGCCGTGATGTGCGCAACCGTTCGTTTAGGAGCGATGTATATCTCATAGGCAAAGCGGGCGAAATAAGGCACGAATGCAACCATCGTGTCGTTCTGTGCCACAAGTCGTGTCGCATCCTCTAGCTCAGCTGCCAAGATATCCTGAAACAGGATTTTACCAGTTTGGGCGTAGTGCTCATCCGCAGCTCTTAGATGGCTTTCGACGGTTTTGTAGATGAAATTGGTCGCGTAGATTTGTCCATGAGGATGAGGGTTTGACATGCCGCATACCTCACCCTTGTTTTCGAATATTGTAATGCTGTTTACACCGTCCATCTCGCCGAGTAACCGTGTCTGGTTTTGCCACTCTTTTACAACACTACCTACCTTTTCAGTTTCCAGTTCAGCCATTGTGAGATTGTGCTGTGGCGAATAGCACAATACACGTGTCAAGCCGGTTGCGGGTTTGTTCCGATAAATACCTGTGGGTTGCGCCAGGTCAGATGGTGCATCAAAACTGATACTGGGGCGGTCATTGTCGAATACATATACATCGGAGTAGTCCTTGTTTTTTATCCCGCTGACTCTTGTATTGCCGGGGCATAGGTAACAGTGCTTGTCGTAGTCTGCTCTAAGGTCTGACTCAGTGACGATCTGTTCGCCTGTCCAGGGTCTGTTCTGGCGATGCGCACTAAAGATGACCCACTCCTGTAACAAAGGATGCCAACGCTGCTCCCACTCACCATGGGTGCTGTGTTGGTTGCCTGAGTCAGTCGTCTGTTTAGACAAGCCAGGAACCACCTCTAATGGACTTTCATCCGAAGAGTGCGCCAGGTTGTTCGCTGTCGGAGGTATAGATTCGCTCAAAGATTTACTTCGGGTGGTGTCGGCAAGAAGACAAAATGCTAGCACGCGATGCCTAAACCTGCATATCGAGGTTCTTAAAATAGCTCACAGCGAGTGAGGGTAATGGAGTCCGATGAGTTTCACTGCTTGAGTTTTGAGTGTCAGCCGTTAGTCAAAGCAGCTGAAGTCTAAATACTGAGAATGGATTGACGTTTGTTCTACTTGCTTGACAAGGAATCCAGCCATTGTGCAATTTGTAGTATGTCCGTCTCCTTTAAACCTGCGGCAACGGCGCTCATCACCTGATGAGATACCTTTCCATCACGAAACTCACGTAATTTTGCTATTGCAAACTGTCCGTCTGACCCCTTCCATCCTGCACGTAATGCCAGTCTGTGAATACCATCGCGGCCGTGACAGCGGGTACAGGTTTGCGCTTTAGCCCGACCGGCCCTGATTGCTGCCTTGTTCGCGATCATTGCCCGGAGGGCGTCGCCTTGAATGTCATCTGTCGAATCAGCCCACACCGGATTGCACGTCGCTGTCAGACATGCGAAAGCTAATCCGATCACCGGTCCTAGTACTGCTCGAACAAGATTGTTCATTAGTCAGCTCCTATCCCGAAGTACCGAGAATAGCACTATGCCATCACTCTGTATCGCAGCAGTAGGCGGTGGAAAAGAGCCTTTTTGCATATCTCAGAAGGAAACGGCATTATTAGGCATCATTACCTTGAGTTGATTTCCAGCCATGAAGATATTTGAAAGTAGCAGGCGTAAATTTATACTTGCCTGGAGCGCACTGATTGGCAGTGCCCTGGCAAGCAGTAGCCGAGTGAGTGCAGCCACACTGCAGCAAACCGCTAAAGCGACCGAAGGACCGTTTTATCCGGAGAAATCAATGCGCCTTGAGGATATTGACAACGATCTGGTAAAGGTAATGGGCGCGGTGAAGCAGGCAGGTGGGGAGGTTATAAAGCTTAAGGGGCAAGTGAAGGATACAAATGGAAAGCCCTTGGAGGGTCTGCGTGTTGAAATCTGGCAGTGTGATGTTAACGGGCGATACCTACATACTGGCGATAAACAAGCCATAGATTACGACCAGGGCTTTCAGGGTTTTGGTCATGATATTACTAATACCGACGGGCAATACAGTTTCAGAAGCATCAAGCCAACTAAGTATCCTGGTAGAACTCCGCATATACATGTAAAGGTATGTAAGGGTGAAAAAGAACTGCTGACATCACAGTTTTATATCGCGGATGAGCCTGATAACGCCGGTGACTCTATTTTTCGGCGTTTGTCAAAACAGGAAGCCGACGCTGTCTCCATGAAATTTGTTGGAGTGGATGATGGGTTTGAAGCAAAGGTGGATATAGTAGTTTAATTGCTTATCTTCGATAGCTAAAAACTCACCGGCAGACACAGAAACACAGTTTAAAGCCAATCAACCCGCATGTTCCTGTAGTTCTGCTGCGCGCCTTGGCATCTGCAGAATTTACATCTGGATTGTGTTAGCTGACTCGATAAGATGTCACCAGCGTGTGCATTTCGGTAGCCATGGCTGCCAGGGCAGTTATCGATTCTTGTGATTGCTGGAAACTGGCTCGCGCCTCTTCAGCGGTATCAGCGGTACGAGCTACGTGATCAACAACCTCGCCACAGCCCACCGCGGCTGACTGAGCGGAGCGGCTAATATCCTGAGTGGTACTGAGTTGCTGCTCCACAGCCACCGCGATTGTAGACTGAATAGTATTTATTTGATCTACTGTGCCGGCAATCTCGGAAATGGCAATGGCCGAGCTCTTTGTATCTGTTTGTATTGATTCGATCATACGCTCGATATCTTCGGTCGCGCGAGCCGTCTCTTTTGCCAGCTCTTTAACTTCATTGGCGACCACTGCAAAGCCCTTTCCTGCATCGCCGGCTCTTGCAGCTTCAATGGTGGCGTTCAAGGCCAACAAGTTTGTTTGTTCAGCTATACCGGTTATGACTCGTATTACCTGACCAATCTGTTCTGATGATTCCGCTAGTTGGCGCACGGATTTGTCCGTGGATGAGGCGAGTTGTACCGCTGTGTCAGAAATCTTAGAGGCTGTTGAAACCTGTTCGGCAATATCCCTTATTGACACGCTCATCTCCTCAGACGCGGCTGCCACATTGTCTACCGACTTGCTTATATTTTCGGCACTACTGGTGGCGGTCAGAGCTTGCATGGATGTTGTTTTGGCACTTATGCCGAGTTCTTCGCTAGTGGTGGAGAGTGAGCTCACTGCCTCATTCATCGAGCTCGCATGCCCTCCAATGGTTGTCAGGTTACGCCGCATGCCGCTCAGAAGTTCACTTAAAGAGCTTGCCATTTGGCCGATTGCATCATCGCCAGTCACTGTAATGTCTTTACTCAGGTCACCTGCTGATGCTGCGTCGACAGAGGCCAACACGCAATTCAGGCGTGCCTGAATGGTCTCAAATTTATCTCGCTCATTTTGTGCTTCTGCGAGAATATTTTTCTCGTTGTCTCTTTGTAAAGTGACATCCTCAATTTCCATGATTATGCCAGGGCAGCTGTGACATTTGTCTTTACTGAAAACTGGCGTCGCTACCACTTTAAGTGTGAAGTCATTCAGCTGTAGTTCATCTGTTTGACTCTCATTTGACGCAAGATTACTGTAGTCGATACTATCAATGCCTGGGTGTAGTTCGTTTATCTTCAAGTCGAAGAGATCTCTCTCTTTAATGAGAGAATTTTGCTCACATAGATCAACTCTTATCGCGTCATACAAAATCCGCGCGGATTTGTTCGCGTACCTGATTCGCAAATTATCATCTGCGACTACGACGGGTGAACTAGCGATGTCTAGTGCCTGTTTGATGCGAGTGGTTTCTTGATGTCGGATTTCAAGACGTCCCAATAGAGTGCTTTGTGCTTTGGATAGCGCAAGGGTAATCTCTCCAAGCTCATTACCAGGCGCTATCTCGTCAAACACAGTTGATTGATCAAGTTCACTACTTTCGATCCGCTGAACTTGAGAGATTATATTGCTGGTTGTCGAACGTATATTGCGTAGCAGCGCAAAAACAAACAAACCCATAAGAAGCGCAGAACTAGCTAAAATACCGATCGAAGCTACGAGTTTTTTGTAGAAAGCCGCATCAATATCATCCAGATACATGCCAGAAGCGATTGCCCAACCCCAGGGTTCGTAAGCCCTGCCGTAGCTGAGTTTGCGCTCGGCTACATCACTTCCGGGTTTTGGGAAAGCATAGTTTACAAATCCAGAATTGTCTTTTGAAACTACGTTCAATAGCTCAAGAATGAACAGTTTTCCGTTTGCGTCTTTGAGTGTTCTGGAGTTGTTTTTTCCTACCGATTTGGTGTTGTACGGATGCATCAATAATTTGCCCTGTATCTCATTAACCCAGAAATACTCGGTGTTATTTGTGCCGTAGCGCAGTCGACTTATTTGTTCAAGCGCAGTCTGTTTTGCGACTTGATCACTCCATCCATCTCGTTGAGCCTGCTCGTCGATTGTGGCAACTATGTTATGCACCATTTCGACGGCATTTCTGGTTTGATCTTTTCGTTCTGCCAGAAGCGATTGCTTTAGCGATAGGGCACTTGCAGCTTCAATAACGAACATTGCAAAAAGTGCTACTGCCGCCACTACAATAAGTTGTGTAGAGAAACGAGTATTTCTGAGAAAATCCATATCTTGAGTAGCTCATTTGAGTGGGGATTAGTGATCCAACTAATCCCTGTAATATTTTTGATAGCATCACTGCTACAGGTATCGGCATGCCGAACAAAAAATATCTCGTTAGATGTACTCAAACTATTGATGGGATGTTAGCTGCCTAGCCTACTGAGACCTATCTAACCTGGTAGCTTACTGTATCTCTGCACTCAGTCTTTGCAAAGGAGGCGAAGGTGCTGCGTCAATCAGCGCCTTGGTGTACGAATGAGAGGGCGTGGACATTACCTCTTGCGCATCGCCTGATTCGATAATATCACCGTCCTTCATCACGATAACATGATCACAAAGTAGTCTGACAACTTGTAGATCATGGCTGACGAAGAGATAGCTCATACCGAGTTTAGCGCGTAGATCAACGAGCAGGTTAAGCACTACTGCTTGAATGGAGACATCCAATGCAGCAGTAGGTTCATCAAGAATCAACAGAGTAGGATTGAGAGCAATTGCTCTGGCGATGCCAATACGGGCTTTTTGACCACCAGAGAGTTGATGTGGGAAACGATCAAGCAAGTGGGTAGGTAATCCAACCAGTGTGGCCAGCTCTTCTATGCGTTCAACGAGCTTTTGCCCTCGTAGTTTGCCCAAGCGAACTAATGGTTCGGATACAGTTTGGCGCGCTGTGTGACGAGGATTCAGACTATCGGTTGCATCCTGAAAAACCATCTGGATATCGCTACGCTGCGAGTGTGTGGCAAACGATTTGGCAGTGTATTGGGTCAGATCATCACCTTTGAACACAATACTCCCGCCGCTTGGGTCAAGAAGTCGAACCAGCATTTCAGCTGTTGTGGACTTGCCACTGCCTGACTCTCCTACAAGACCTAAGCTTTGGCCTTTGTATAGAGTAAATGAGATTCCATTGACCGCGTTTACCGGGCCCGCTTTGCCTTGAAAGGTCTTACTCAAATTTCTGACTTCTAGTAGAACATCTTGAGATACGGAGTGAAAGGGTTCTGCCGATCGCTCCTCAGGTGGCAGTAAAGCTCGCACTGAGCTACCTCCCCGTGGAGTGGCATCAACAAGCTTTTGCGTGTAATGATGCTGTGGTTGAGAGAAGAGGCTGATCGGATCTCCCTGCTCAACGATCTCGCCATCTTTCATAACCATTATCCGATCACAGTACTGCGCCGCAAGGCCGAGATCGTGTGTAATGAGAATAGAACTCATGTTACGTTCAAGAATCAAATCTTTTATAAGATCCATGACTACTTTTTGAGTTGTAATGTCGAGCCCTGTAGTCGGCTCGTCAGCAATTAGAAGTTGTGGGTTGCAGGCTAACGCGATCGCAATGACTACGCGCTGACACATGCCGCCGGAGAGTTCGAATGGGTAGGCGTGATAGCGTGACTCTGCATCGTTTATCTTGACTGCTCTCAGTGCATCTATGGCTTTTCTTTTGACATCCTGTGAGCTCGCCTGCGCGTGACGTCGCAGCACATCCTCAATCTGAAGTCCAACCTGCCTAATGGGGTTAAGTGCTGCCCTGGGATTTTGGAAGATCATTGATATCTCTCGACCGCGAATGTCACGCATCTCTTTTTCGCTAATGGCAAGAAGATCGATCCCCGTATAGCTAACTTCCCCCTTGGATATTTTTCCGCCCGCATCGAGAACTCTAAGCAGGGCATAGGAGGACACTGATTTGCCAGAGCCGCTTTCGCCGACTATGCCCAGTATTTCGCCTTTACCAAGCACTAGATCTAACTGACGAACCGCAGTTATTTCCCCACGGCGTGATTGAAAGGTGACTGCTAGATCCTTAATCTTAAGCATCGTTTATGTACGCTTCCTTGGATCAACCATGTCACGCAATCCATCTCCAAGTAGATTGAAAGTGAAGACAGCGATCATGAGCCAAAGCCCTGGAAAAACAGCCAACCACCATTCACCGGAGACAATGAAGTTTGCGCCTTCTGCCACCATGATTCCCCATTCAGGTGTCGGTGGTCTAACCCCCAGACCGATAAAGGATAAACCAGCAGCATTCAGAATTGCCCATCCCATGTTAAGTGAAACCTGCACCATCATGGGTGGTAATGCGTTTGGGAAAATATGCATTACCAATACTCGTATATCGGAATTACCACTTAGCTTGGCTGCGCGTACAAATCCGGCATCACGCCGAATATTGACCTCGGCACGTACTAACCTTGCATAGAATGGCACGTTGATGATGGCAGTTGCATAGATTATATTTTCGATCGTATTGCCAAGTGCTGCAACGATACCCATGGCTAGTACAAATAGTGGAAAAGCCATAATGGTATCGAGTATGCGATTTAACACGCTGTCAAGCCAACCACCCCAATAGCCTGCGATGCCACCCAGCATTGAGCCCACGATAAAAGATATCGCTACAGCGGCTATGGAGATAGAGAGATCAAGCCGTGTTGCCACCACTACTCTACTAAACACGTCGCGTCCGACACTATCGGTACCGAACCAATGAGCGGCAGAGGGTGCCTGCAATGCACTGCTGGCGTCGGTCTGTAGGGGGTCATACGGTACCAGGCTGGGCCCGAACAGTGCGCAAAGTACGATCAGAAGAAACAGGAAGAACGACAATAAGGTAACGGGATTAGTACGCAGCACATACACAATGTGTGCGATGGTCCCGCTTTGCTTTGGCGTGAAGTTACCTGACGATTGCACAGCTACATTGCTCACAGTATTAAGTCGATCGTCTGAGTTAGCGCGCGTTGAAGCCAATGCGGGGGTCTATCGCTGTGTAAGCTAGATCAATGGTTAGGTTCAACAAAACAAATAAAACAGCCATAGCCAGAACAAAGCCCTGAACCGCTGCATAATCTGACACCACCAGAGCCTCTACGGCATAAGAGCCAATGCCAGGCCACGCGAATACTTTTTCAACAAGTACATTAGCGCCAAGTGTAAAAGAAAATACCATTCCCAAGGTTGTTACTACCGGTAGCAGTGCATTGCGAAATGCGTATCCGAACAGTACTTTGCGTTCGGTTAGACCGGCTGCTCTTGCAGTGCGAATGAACTCTGATGACAGAGCACTAAGCATGGCAGCGCGTGTCATTCGGGCAATCGGCGCGAGAGTGAACAAGGCCAGCGTGATGGCAGGCAGAATCAATTGTTTAAGAGCCCCAAGCCAGGTGCTCCAATCACCGGCAATTGCCGCATCGATCAGATAGAACCCTGTTACATGATCCGGTTCTATGTAAATAAAGTCCAGCCTGCCCAGTGGCGAAGGCGCTATCCCCAGGAGGTAGTAGAAAATATATATGAGCACGATGCCGGTGAAAAAAGTAGGTAACGATACCCCCGCAGTAACCAACACTCTGCACAAGTGATCTATCACTGAGCCTGGTCGTGTTGCAGCCAATACCCCAAGAGGAATTGATATACAGCACGAAAGCAGCAATGCCATGATGGTTAATTCCAGGGAGGCGGGTAAACGATTAGCTAGATCTGTGGCTACAGGTTGGCCTGTGGAAATTGACTGGCCCAGGTCGCCCTGAAACAGATCACCTACATAGATGATAAATTGTTGCAACAATGGTTTATCCAAACCCAGCGCAACTCGAATCTCTTCAATCGATTCTGCATCTGCAGCCGCCCCTGCAAAATACGCGGCCGGATCTCCTGGAAGCGCTCGGGTCAGCAGAAAACTGATGACCACCACCCCGAACAGTACCGGTATTGTTTGAGCGATACGCTCGAGTAGAACTCGGGTACGGTTGTTCGAGGTGGTGCTGGACTTCACCGGTTACACAGCCTTTAAGGGGCGAATATCTAACTGTCGATGAAACCAGAATTCATAATCGGTAGCGCCATTGGCTGCCACATTGAGCGAAGGTTGCCAAAGCGGGATACGCGGAATATCTTCGAAGGCTATTTCAAACATGCGCTTGATCTTGGGTGCGTATTCAGGATCATCTACGGGCATGTGCAAGGTTGCATTGACCAGGTCCTCTATCTCTTGATTCATATAATTGGAAGAGTTAAACAGGTGACCGTGCTGGTAAGCCCAGAAGAAGTAGTAATCGGGGGTATTTAGCCAACCGCCAAAATTCTCTAAGTGAAGCGGCAGGCGCTTTTCAACGAGTACAGCTGTGCGCCAGTTAGCTCCCGGGATCTTTTCGATTTCTGTTTTTATACCCAATGTATTGAGGCTTTCCTGAACCAGTAGTGCCGTAGGTTCCATCCAACTCGCCATATCCAGGCTGATGGAAATTGGAACTTCAAATCCATCTGCAAAAGCAGATTTAGCCAAGTGCTCTCGCGCCTTGTCCATATCAGTGTAGTACGGTGATTTACGTGGCCAGGCAATGTCATTGATTGCTGCCTCACCACCCCAAAGTGGTGCTCCCTGGCCGTAGGCCGCAGTTTGAAATATGGCTTCGTAGGGCACTGCATAAGCGAGTGCCTTGCGCACATCCGGATCCTGAAAGGGTTCGAAATTACTGTTAGGACACAAGCAATGCATGCAGTTGTCGATGGGAGTGGAGAATACATCTAACTTGCCTGCCAGCTCGGATGCATCCTTGTTAGGAATGTTAAAAGACAGTTGCACATCGCCGCGCTCAATAAGTGCGCGGCGAGTGGATGGATTGGGAACTTCTCGTAGTACCACTCGCTTGAAAGCGGGTAGGGGGCCGCCCACCCAGGCATCGTTACGTTCATATACCAGTTGTTCACCGGAAGCCCACTTCGCTACCTTATAGGCACCTGAACCTGCTGGTGTTTTATGCAGATACTCCATCGCCCATGGATCTGCCTCGGTAGCATTAGCCATCGCAACTTTGGAATTGATAACAAAGGGCACTGGTACTGCTAGATCAGGAATAGTCAGTTTCGATGGCTGATCCAGTTTAATTACAAACGTCTCTTCGTCAACCGCTTCAAACTGGTCGGGGCGTAGTAAGCCTCCAGCCTTCATTTGCACCGTGGGAAATCCACCCACCGATACTGCTCTGTCAAAGGACCACTTAACATCGCTTGCTGTTACTTTCTCGCCATCCCAAAAGGTTGCATCGCTCTTTATCTTGAACGTTAAAGTCAACCCGTCTTCTGAGGCGCTCCAGCTTTCGGCTAGCTCAGGTTCAATCACAGAGTAGTCATAGGCAAGACCGCCGCCTTCCACTTCTCTGGTACCGAAAGAGACGAGTCGATCGTAGCAATTGACAGCAACCTGATAGGAAGCGCGGTTTGTTCCGGTTCTGTGCAAATCCAGGCTGTTGATCGTTTGCCCGGTTACTGCTACCAGTACGTCACTTCCAGCAGCGTGAGCAGGCACAGATTTCAGGAATGGCAGCATTGAAGCAGCTACCGCGCCCCCGCTGATTTGTAAAAATTGTCGTCGTGAGGTCTTCATCCAGCTTCCCTTAAATTCACAATAGGTATCCCCGCGGTGAGGCTAAACCTCCCGGCAGAGTCATGAATTGATCATGCACCGAATGAGTACACACCTCTATTGCTCAATTTCCACTCGGGCGGTGCAAAAAAAGCAACGGTGTCACCTCTATAACCCTAATGCGAATCTAGCAGCCAGCTGCTAGACAAACTCTACTGGCTTGTCCCATTGGATAAGCACTACACAACCCTCATCGGACCAGACTGAATGCTCCGAGTCGACGGGATTGATCACCAGCGAGCCGGTTTCGTAACAACCAAACTCATCACTTTGCGATCCATCCAGCACCAATATGGTTTCTACACCCGGATGCCTGTGTCTGGGTACTTGAGCGCCTGCCTGGTAACGGAGAAGAGCGATGCCGGGTTGTTGAGTCAAGTTACTATCAAGTGGTGATACGGGCGTTGCACCGTCATGAAGCGTACAAATCTCTATACCTTCTCTGAATGGCACGAATACTTGTTCTTGCCAACCGCCGCCCAAGAGCAGTGGAATATGAAAATTGCTCATTAAGTTTATCCGATGTGCAATACAGTAGAAAGATACTAGGAGGACAATGACTCAATGATTTGACTCACGGTAGCCGTCCATCCCACGATGGCTCCCTGTGCTCTTACCATGTCGATTGTACTTTGCTTGAATTCAGGAAAATAACTGGCTGTTGCATCGGTAGCTAATAGACAGGTATAGCCACGGTCGTTAGCCTCTCGCAGTGTTGATTGTACGCAGACTTCCGTGGTTACTCCGGCCACCACAAGATGAGTGATTGCATTCGACTTAAGGATCGAATCCAACTCGGTATTGTAAAAAGCTCCCTTGCCCGGTTTTGCAATAACAAATTCGTTTGCATACGGAGTTAACGACTCGATAATATCGGCGCCTGGTTCTCCATCGATTAGTATTCGCCCCATTGGGCCCGGGTCGCCTATGCGCATAGTGGGAGATCCGCGATTGAGTTTGCTATCCGGGCAGTCACTCAAGTCCGGTTTGTGGCACTCTCGAGTGTGCACAACGCAGAGCTCTTTGATTCTGAACGCTTCCAGTAACCGCTCCACTTGCGGCACGATCTGCTGCAGTGGGCTTACATCATTACCGAGGCTTTCACCAAATCCTCCGGGTTCGATAAAATCCCGTTGCATGTCGATTATCACCAGAGCGCAAGCCTTAACGTCACATTCAAAACTAAATGGGTTCGCCTCTAAAATGATCATCGCGTTGCGCTGCGAACACTGTTCGATTTGTGTTTACTCGACGACGGCTCTATGTTGGCATTGTCAGTTGGCAGACTTTGTCCGGCCATGAAGTGACCCAGTATTTCCGGATCTGCATTTTCCCTGCTACAGCGATAGTTAATGGCACCGCCTGAAATAACCAGAATTCTATCTGCCAGTTCTAAAATTTCATCGAGATCTTCGCTGAGTAGTAAGATCGCGGTGCCAGAATTGCGAGCGCTTTCAAGGCGTTTTCGAATGTCAGCAACTGCGCCAAAGTCTAAACCGAAGCAGGGAAAGCCGAGTGACTGTGCAGTTCGAGGATCCGGGATACTACATTCACGATCATTGATGATAATTTGCCCGGACGTAGGCTGATAGAATCCCATTAAACACTTAACCAAAGTGGATTTTCCCGCACCATTCTCACCGAGCAATGCATGTAGAGAGCCGGCTTCAATCTTTATGGATACGTTATCCAATGCATCAAGATTACCGAAACGTTTACTTAATCCAACGACCTCAGCGGCTATCGCTCTATCAACGATTGCACTGGTCTGATGAACGGTTTGGCCGGTGCTCACCTGGGTAGCTCGCTGAGAAAAGTTGTGCTATTGGATACAGTGCCAAATACGCCTCCTTGCATTTTTATCATGTTGATAGCCGCGTCGTGATTACCTTGATCGGTTGCACCGCAGCAATCTTCGAGCAGTAAACACTCAAAGCCTCTGTCATTTGCTTCGCGCATAGTGGTATGTACACATACATCGGTTGTTATACCGGTAAGCACCAGATTGCTGATGCCTAGAGTTCTTAGCAGCAGTTCTAGATCAGTGGCACAGAATGAGCCCTTACCGGGTTTGTCGATCACGGGTTCGCTTTGTAAGGGCGCAAGCTCCTCAATAATGTTCCAACCAGCTTCCCCTCTGACGAGTATTTTTCCACAAGGTCCCGGATCGCCAATTCCTGCACCCACTTGTCTGGAACGCCAACGTTTGTTTTCGGGAAGATCGGCAAGATCTGGACGATGCCCCTCGCGGGTATGTAAAATGTGGTAGCCAAGCTCCCGCATTGTTTCCAATACGCTTTTAATAGGTTCAATAGGTGCGCGGGTTAAACTCAGGTCGTAGCCCATTGCGTCCACATACCCACCGTGACCACAGAAGTCTATCTGCATATCTATGATAATCAGGGCGGTGTTTTCGGGTTGTAGATTGCCGTTATAGGGCCACGCATACGGGTCTGCTGAAATGGTGCTCATTAAACAACCTCAAAATTTTCGTTTACAGCTGTTGCTTTGTGTTCTTTATAACCAGCACCCTCCAAATCGGCCTGAATTTGGCCATAGTGCTGTGTAGCCTGCAGTACGGAGCATAATCTCAGATCCCTTATAAGCACACTCACGAGCCATCTGTCGTTATGTCTCATAGTGGTTGCGTTGGATGGTAACCAGTGTGGAGAAACTTCATTTCATCCTAACCAGAGCATTGTTTGTTTGCGATGCTATTTTTGATACAACCTGCTGCGAAAAATATCAGTGCGCTATTTTGATGAGCTGTTTGACAAGCAGGCAGTTAGCTCGCAGCTTCCCAGCGATTTTCTAACACTGTGGATAACTGACTGGCAAAGCGTGACGACGCGACGGGTAGCATACGGCCCTTCTTCTGCCCCAGGTAGAGTTGACCGACAGGAACATCTCGTTGCGATAACGGTTGATGATCCATTTGATCGCATAGGCTTCCTGTTAAACCTATTGGTATCTGAAAACCCACGCAATTTTCGTGTAAGACGTAATGCCTTATCAATTCGAATGATTCTGTTTCAAGTGCGGGAGTTAGTGTTCGGCGAATTTTACGTGATGCTATTTCCAACAGATTGCGAACACCAAAGATTGGAGCTGGTAGTATGCACGGGTAATCGAGACAGTGGCGCAGCCTGAGAACCTCTTCCTGCGCAAGAGGGTGATCTGATCGATACACGGCATGAACGGGTTGTGGGATTGCCTGGATAACATCGAAATCCACCATATAGACTGGTTCGAACACGAGTGCTAAATCACTGTCAAAATTTGAAAGATCGCGTTCTGCCTGTTGACGATCTCTTATGTTCACAGAGAAAGTCACATTGGGATGTTGAGCTCTGTATATAGATATTTGTTCGGGCAGAAAATAGGGGATTAACGCCTGAGAACAGGAAATAGAAACGTGGCCTCTTCGCAGCCCGGAAAGATCTGCGACCTGAGACTGTACCCTTGCCAAATCACTGATCTGGGCACGGATATGCTGCATGACAACTTCACCAGCGGGATTAAGTCTCATGCCACGTGGCAAGCGTTCGAAAATCTCCCAACCAAACTCTGCTTCAAAACCTTGAATACGACGGTTTAACGCAGATGCGGTGATGTTCATGTCTTCTGCAGCCTTGCGAATCGAACCGGCTCGCACGACTGCTTCAATCATTTCAAAGGTTTTGAAGTGCTTCAACGTTACTAACTCTCAATTAAATTTAATAAGAACTAATAGCTTTAACCCGTATGCCTTTTAACCTTAAAGGATTTCATACTGCTCGTGCACGAACAAAATAAAATTAGATCACTAAATTAACTATTATTAAGCACTCCATTGATGCACGCGCCTCTAATTTCGCACCATGATAGAGCGATAGTTCGTTTGCTACGTATTGAAGGCGTTGTGAGTGTCTGCAAGGGTATTTACTGATAAATCGTTTATCGAAATTATTTGCCAGAACTTTTTAAGCCTGGAGCACTAAAGGTTCAATATCAGCTTTGCAGGTGCGCACTAGTTTGAGGCGAAGACCAAGCACAACGCACCTTATCGGCGCGAAATCGTTATGCAGATTTCAGGCTATTAGTGTCATATTTTGCTTAAGTGTTTGTATTGAAAAGCAATGTATTTTCTGGCACTTCAATTGCGCTAGTAACTGTTAGTTCCCCTGCCCATAGGGCATTGTTAGTCAATCTGAAAATAGAGCGCTAGGGTTCCGACTGCTTTGCAGTGTCTGGTCCGAGAGCATTCGACCTCGACAGTCTTGAGGTTACACGGCGGGATAAAAGCCCGGGAGGCCAACTTGACCTGTGCAAGGGGAGTCCGTGTATTCGAATGAGAACCTTATAGAGCGCTAAACATGAAAAGACTACTAACTCTCTTACTACTGACCGCTTTGTCCTCTCCGAGTTTTGCCGCTGACAAGTTCAGTATTTGCTGGTCGATTTATGTCGGTTGGATGCCATGGGCATACGGCGCAGAGCAGGGTATCGTGAAGAAGTGGGCTGATAAGTACGATATAGAAATTGAAGTTGTACAAATCAACGACTACATCGAATCAATCAACCAGTATACGGCTGGTCAGTTCGATGCCTGCACCATGACCAATATGGACGCCCTGACCATTCCTGCGGCTGGCGGGGTAGACAGTACCGCCTTAATCGTAGGTGATTTCTCCAACGGTAACGACGGTGTTGTACTTAAAGGTACAGATGCATTGGCAGATATAAAAGGCCAGAAAGTGAATCTGGTTGAGCTCAGTGTGTCTCACTACTTGTTGGCAAGAGCGCTTGATTCGGTTGATCTAAGTGAATCCGATGTGCAGGTTGTCAACACATCAGATGCTGATCTTGTGGGTGTATACGGTACACCTGACGTCACATCTGTTGTTACCTGGAACCCTCTCTTAAGTGAAATCGATGCTATGCCTGAAAGCAATGTGGTATTCGATTCTTCAGCCATACCGGGTGAGATAATTGATTTGCTGGTCATCAACACCGAGACGCTGGCAGCAAATCCGAGTCTGGGAATGGCTCTGGTTGGCGCCTGGTATGAGATCATGGGTGTTATGTCCGGGTCTGACGATGCCGCTGTGGCGGCGCGTAGCTATATGGCTGAGGCCTCTGGCACAGACCTGGCTGGCTATGACGCTCAATTGGCGAGCACATCAATGTTTTATACAGCTGCTGATGCAGTGGCGTTCACCAATAGTGAAGAGCTACCTCAAACTATGCAATACGTGGCCGAATTTTCTTTTGAACATGGATTGCTTGGTGATGGAGCCCCGGATGCCGGATTCATTGGAATAGCAATGCCAAAGAGTACATTTGGAGATAGCGCTAACACTAGTCTGCGCTTTGACGCCAGTTACATGCAGATGGCAGTAGATGGAAAACTCTAGGGCGGGCTAAACAAGCTGCATCTGAATAAGCCTGGTAGCCATGAAAAAGCTGGTTAACTTCAAACCAAATCCCCCTTGGACTTGGCTACTGGGTCTACTGCCTTTCCTTATTTTAGTGCTGCTGTACATTCTGGCTTCAAACGCCCGACTGGAAGTAAACCCTTCGGATAAGCTTTTGCCAGCAGTATCTACTATGCAGGATTCGATGTCTCGTATGGCTTTTGAGCCCAGTAAGCGTAGTGGTGAGTACCTGTTTTTCACCGATACGATTAGTAGTTTGAAAAGATTGGGAATGGGTGTCGCAATAGCAGCCTTCCTTGGTTTACTGATTGGCATTGCTACGGGGGCGATTCCGCTGGCTGCAACTATTTTATCACCACTATTAACTGTCATCTCATTGATTCCATGCCTGGCACTGCTTCCAGTGCTGTTTATAGTGCTCGGTCTGGGTGAACTATCAAAAGTTGTACTGATTGCCATTGGAATAACTCCATTTATAGCCAGGGATGTGCAACGGCGAGCTCGAGAGATTCCCGTTGAACAGTTGATCAAGGCTCAGACTTTGGGTGCTAACTCTGTTCAGATCATCCTGCACGTGTTCCTCCCTCAACTGATGCCGAAGTTGATCAATGCTGTTCGGCTTTCTTTAGGCACTGGGTGGCTCTTTTTAATTGCCGCTGAAGCAATAGCGTCAACTGATGGACTTGGATACCGTATTTTCCTGGTTAGGCGTTATCTCTCCATGGATGTCATATTGCCTTACGTCGCGTGGATCACCTTATTGGCATTTTTGTTTGACTGGTTTCTGCGACGTTTGAGTAAAAAGCTCTATCCCTGGGAGTTATCTGAATGATAGAGGCAAAGAATCTATGGAAGAGTTACGGCTCGCATAGTGTTTTGGAGCGCATTAATGTAACAGTGGGTGAAGGTGAGTTTATTACCTTGGTTGGCACATCCGGTTGTGGTAAAACCACGTTTCTAAAAATACTGCTTGGGGTGGAATCTGCTACGCGTGGAGCGCTGACACTGGCCGGAAAGCCTATCCCTGAAGAGCCTGGCTCTGATCGTGGAATCGTGTTTCAGCAGTATTCTGTATTCTCACATATGACTGTGCTTGAAAATGTGATGGCCTCATTTGGATTTCAACAATCCAGCATGACTGCATTTCTTTTTGGTGTAGAAAAAAAACAGGCATTGGAGCTTTCGCATTCAATGCTTAGAAAAGTAGGTCTGGAGCATTCTGTCTCCAAGTACCCCCACGAGCTGTCCGGCGGTATGCGACAACGCTTAGCGATTGCGCAGGCTTTGTTGGCCAAGCCTAAAATACTCTTGCTAGACGAGCCGTTTGGAGCACTTGATCCCGGGATCAGATCAGATATGCATGGTCTGGTTCTTGATCTGTGGCAGGAGCACAAGTTGACTGTATTTATGGTTACACATGACTTAAAAGAAGGTTTTCATCTCGGTACCCGACTATGGGTGTTCGACAAGCCGCGATATGATCCCCATGCACCAGAAGCCTATGGCGCAACGATTACTTATGATTTACCGACGTCAAAGCAAAGGAAGTCTGGGCAATCGTTAAATGCACTGTTGGAACCACGCAAACAACGAAGTCTCAATACGCTGCCTTCTAGCCCATAGCTTCTGCGAGCAAATATGCAATGAGTACGATTAATGACTGAATTAGAGAGCGCTGTGCATTACACAACAACGATTGGTAGTGGTAAGCATTGGTCCTTGCGACTGAGACGCGGGCTGTCATTGCAGCTTACCGACTTGCTCGGTGGGGCAAATGTGGCAATGGTTTTATATAATACGAATAATTTGCTGGAGCGCTATAACGCACCAGATACTCTAAAGTGCCAGCATACATTTCACCTCACTCAAGGCCATTGTCTTTACTCTGATATGGGGCATGTCATGGCCTCAGTAACCAAGGACACTGCCAATGGCCATGAAACCATCTGTGGAAACAGTACCAGTGAGATTGTCGCTGAACAGTATGGTTCTCGAAGCTATCAACAAGATCGCAATGATTGGCGACAGAATGGAACGGATGCGTTTTTGGTTGAGCTGTCAAAGTACGGCTTGAATCGAGCAGATCTGCCAGCCAACGTGAATTGGTTTAACCGATGTCGTATTGAAGAAGAGGGATCCATATCGCTTGCCAATACCCATGTTGAAGCGGGGCGCACTGTTCAACTGCGTATCGATATGGATTGTTTGGTGTTACTTCACACCTGTCCGCACCCATTGTCCAGCAGTGGTGCTTATCCTGAGATGCGAGTTGAAATATCACTATCCGATGCGGCACCGATGAAAGATGATGATGAATGCCTCAATAGCTGTGATGAAAACAGACGGGGATTTGAGAACAATCGCATTTATCATTTGGGATCTGTTCAAGCTTAATATATCAAGAACACAATAAACTAACATCATGATTAAAGAGAGCTTTAGAGAATTGGACTACGCCACATCCAGCACAAAAGTGGATGCAGGCGATTACTACATAAAAACTCTTTTAGAAGGTGAGACACTGCGGATTGTGGATCTAGAGGGAAATCAAGCCGCTGATACCTTGTTTTATCGTGCGGATGATCCTTCACTGCACTACAGCGCGAGCAATACCATCCGCGAACAGGGAAATCTTTATCTCACCGCAGGAACTGACCTGAGAGCCAATGACAATAGCATCATGCTGAGCATCGTTGCAGATACCTGTGGCCGGCATGATACGCTCGGAGGTGCCTGCTCTACCGAAAGCAATACAGTTAGATACGATCTTGAAAAGCGTTGTATGCACGCGTGCAGAGACAGTTGGATGTTGGCAATCGCAGAGCACCCGGAATTCGGCATTCAGAAACGCGACATAACCCATAACATTAACTTTTTTATGAATGTACCTGTAACCACGGATGGTGCATTGACGTTTGAGGATGGGATCTCGGCACCGGGTAAATACGTGGAGCTTACTGCTCGTAAAGATGTAATTGTATTGATCTCAAATTGCCCACAACTCAACAATCCTTGCAATGGATACAATCCCACACCCATTGAATTACTGACCTGGAATCAGTGATATCCGGATGAGTAGTTTTAAAAAGGTTCTAATAGCGAATCGAGGTGCGATAGCGACCCGTATTATTCGCACACTGGATAAGCTGGGTATTGCTTCTGTGGCTGTGTATGCTCAAAGTGACAGGGATAGTCTGCATGTACAGAGAGCCAGTGAAGCCTGTTCACTTGGCGATGGTAATGCCACCGCAACCTATCTGAATATCGACAAGCTCCTCGACATCGCGAAGCAGACAGGCTGTGATGCCATCCATCCAGGCTATGGCTTTTTGAGCGAGAATACGGATTTTGTAGACCGCTGCAATACGGCTTCGATTGTCTTCATAGGCCCAACAGCCAGGCAGATTGAAGATTTTGGCCAAAAGCACATTGCCAGAGAGCTGGCACAGGCTGCGGGAGTGCCGTTGCCTCCCGGATCCGGCTTGCTGGATGATCTTGATCATGCATTGGCTGAGGCTCGAAATATTGGTTACCCCGTAATGCTAAAGAGCACTGCTGGCGGGGGCGGAATCGGCATGCACCTGTGTGCCAGTGAAGCCACTTTGATTGATGTTTTTTCAACGGTGAAAAGACAAGGTGCGAGTAATTTCTCTAACGATGGTGTTTTTCTGGAAAAGGCTATAACCAAAGCGAGGCATATTGAAGTTCAGATGTTTGGCGATGGTCAGGGAGCTGTCATTTCCTTAGGCGAGCGTGACTGTTCAGCGCAAAGGCGAAATCAGAAGGTTGTTGAGGAATGTCCCGCACCGAACCTGTCTGATGAATTACGGAATCGTTTGCATAGAACTGCTGAAGCACTGTTGTCCAGCGTTAGTTACCTCAATGCTGGAACAGTCGAATTCATTCTTGATATCGCAACCAACGAGTTCTATTTTCTTGAAGTCAACACGCGGCTTCAAGTTGAGCACGGCGTCACGGAGATGGTATTTGATATAGATCTGGTGAACTGGATGGTCAGGCAGGCCGCTTCCGATCTACCGCCACTTCACGAACTCGCTGCCGATCTTAGTCCCAAGGGACATGCCGTGCAGGTAAGGATCTATGCCGAGGATCCTTATCGCCAGTTTCAACCATGTGCTGGTCCGCTCACCCGGGTGAGTTTTCCAACAGGAGACGGTTTACGAATCGATCACTGGATCGAATCAGGTATTAGTATTCCTGCTGATTTTGACCCCATGCTGGCTAAAGTAATTGTTCATGCGAGTTCACGAGATCAAGCGCTGCGGCAGTTGCAAACGTCGCTGGATGAGATCGAACTCTATGGTAGTGAGACCAACGTAGATTACCTGAGAGCTCTGTGCCGCGACAATGAGCTTGAACTGGGGCGAGTGACAACACGCTACCTGGATAGCTTCGAATACTTACCCTGCAGAATTGATGTAATACGCGGAGGTACTCTGACAACTATTCAGGATCTACCTGGGCGAGTGGGCTATTGGCCTGTAGGTATTCCTCCTTCAGGGCCCTTCGACTCTTTGTCTTTCAAGCTTGCCAATCAACTTCTTGGCAACGATGCTTCGGCTGCCGGGTTGGAAGTTACCTTGCAAGGGCCTGCCTTGCGATTCAGCTCATCCACACAATTGGTAGTAGGGGGCGGAGCAGTTGACATCACTCTGGATGGAGAGGTTGTTAAAATCTGGACGGTTATAAACGTCAGCGCAGGCCAAGTGCTCGATATAGCTGCGTTGAAACAAGAAGGCTCGCGCGCCTATATAGCCGTGAAGGGGGGTATCCAGTGCCCTGATTACCTAGGTTCTAAATCGACCTTTGTACTCGGCCTGTTTGGTGGTCATAATGGTGCAGCTCTTAAAGCAGGTGATGTGCTGCAGCTGACAAACGATGCATCTGGCTCTGATGAATATATAGATCCGCAGACTGATCTGCATCGTTGTTTAAACAGATCTCAACGACCGTTAATCACCAACACCTGGTCTTTGCGGGTCGTGTATGGGCCGCATGGTGCCCCCGATTTTTTTACTGAAGCTGATATCGATATGTTGTTCGATACGCAGTGGCAGGTGCATTACAACTCAAGTCGGACTGGCGTCAGACTGATTGGCCCGGCACCACAATGGGCTCGTAGTGACGGTGGAGAAGCAGGCTTACATCCTTCTAATATCCACGATAACGCGTATGCGTTTGGCAGCATTGATTTCACCGGTGATATGCCTGTGATTCTTGGCCCTGACGGGCCATCCCTGGGTGGCTTTGTCTGTCCCGCTACGGTTATAAGTGCTGATTTGTGGAAGCTGGGCCAACTCCGGGCTGGTGATACGCTAAGCTTTGATTGCGTCAGCGTTAATGAGGCTGTTCTAGCTAGTCAACAACAGCAAGCACTGATAGACAGTGTTGTAGCAAATACTGATCAGCATTCCTCTAATCATTCTGCATCCGAAACACAAGTGTTTGCACAATCTAGTTCAGAGCCAAGGCAATCAGTGCATCAGGTAGCACAGAGTCGTGGACCAGAGACAGCTACGAGTCCCGTTGTTGCAAGGCGAGAAGAGGGAAGCATTCAAGCTCTTTATCGCGTTGCCGGGGACAGTTTTCTTCTTGTCGAGTATGGAGAGTTGAAGCTTGATCTGATATCGCGATTTCGGGTGCATGCGCTCATGCGCTGGATAGAAGACAATCCCATCAATGGCATTGTAGAGGTAACACCGGGGATTCGTTCGCTGCAGATTCACTATGATCATTTTCATCTGTCTCTTGATGCATTATTGGCTTATCTACTTGAGGCAGAAGTACAGCTCGATTCAATGGACGATACAGCTTCGGTGCCTTCGCGGATTGTGCATCTGCCTTTGTCCTGGGATGATGAGGCTTGCCGTCAAGCCGTGATCAAGTATGATCAATCCGTACGTAAGGATGCTCCCTGGTTTCCAAGTAACCTTGAATTTATCCGCCGTATAAATGGTTTGGCCTCTATTGAAGATGTCAAAAAAATAGTCTTTGATGCATCCTATCTGGTTATGGGGTTGGGCGATGTCTACCTGGGTGCGCCCGTTGCCACACCTGTTAATCCTGCGCATCGACTGGTTACGACAAAATACAACCCTGCACGCACGTGGACAGCTGAGAATTCGGTAGGTATCGGCGGATCTTATTTATGTGTTTATGGCATGGAAGGACCTGGTGGCTACCAGTTTGTTGGTCGTACTCTGCAGATGTGGAATCGATATAAGCAAACCGAGGAGTTCAGCAAACCCTGGTTGCTAAGGTTTTTTGATCAAATTAGGTTCTATGAAGTCAGTCATGCTGAGCTTGAGCAGATACGCCTGGATTTCCCGCATGGGCGATACCCGTTGAAGATTGAAGAGGCAGAATTTTCTCTGGCAAGCTTTCAACAGCTAGTGATAGACAATAAAGAATCTATTGACTCATTCCAGACTCAGCGCGAAGAAGCATTTTCTGCTGAATTGGCTAATTGGCGAGCAACGGGGCAATTTAACATCTCGCAGCAAGAGCCCGAGGTCGCTGAAGTGACTGTAGACTGGCCAGAGGACAGTGTTGTAATCGAAAGCCCGGTAACGGGTAGCTTATGGAAACGTTGTGTTGAACCTGGAGAGAGTGTTTTGGAAGGACAAACCTTGTTGATACTGGAATCAATGAAAATGGAAATCAATGTAGCATCCCCCGAGAGACTGCGCGTCAGACAGATGTTGTTCGAATCGGGGCAGCGCGTATCAGCCGGCCAACCTCTTGTTGTTCTGGAGAGTATATGAACATCGCGCACGACATGACTCTGGATGGAATCAGAAAACAATACGCTGCAGGGGTCACACCCATGCAGCTCATGCAAGCCCTGCGCAAACGTGCACTTGAACACAGCGAACACAACATATTCATCCATCTACTCAGCGACGACGAGCTGGCTCCGTGGATAGATGCACTGATGACGATGGATAAAGATTGCACTGCGTTGTGGGGGGTGCCGTTCGTGCTTAAGGACAATATAGACCTGGCGGATATACCTACCACTGCTGCATGTGAAGCCTTCACTTTTACACCATCAAGCACCGCCTTCGTTGCACAGCAGTTTATTGATCAAGGCGCTTTACCGTTGGGGAAAGCCAATCTGGATCAATTTGCGACTGGGCTCAATGGAACTCGCTCTCCTTGGGGGCCTTGCCGTAATAGTTTTGACAAGCGACTGGTCAGTGGAGGATCCAGCGCAGGTTCGGCGGTAGCGGTGGGGTTGGGCCTGGCTAGTTTTAGCCTGGGTACAGATACTGCGGGCTCTGGACGCGTACCTGCGAGTTTTAATAATCTGGTAGGTGTCAAACCCACTCGCGGACTGCTGTCCACAAGTGGAGTGGTGCCTGCTTGCAAGAGTCTGGATTGCGTGAGTATTTTTGCACTTCATTGTGATGATGCCAATGAGATTCTGGCTATTGCTGAGGGCTATGATCCATCAGACGCATACAGTCGTGAAAACTCATACTCCAACAAGTCAGCTAACTACGGTCATTTTGATGGTGCCTTAACGCTTGGTGTATTGCCCTCTGATCAACTCAGGTTTTTTGGTGATAAGGATTATGAGTCGGCCTATCTATCGAGCATAGAGACACTGAAAAGCCAAGGTATTAAATGCGTCGAGGTGGACTATGCGCCGTTCGATGAGGTTGCGCGGTTGCTGTACGAAGGGCCCTGGGTAGCGGAGAGATACATCGCTACGTTGCCCTTAATCGAAGAGCAACCGGAGGCCATTTTCCCGGCTGTTCGTGACATAGTTGCTCCGGGTGGTAAGCCAACAGCCGCTGAACTCTTTCGCGCACAGTATCGACTCAATGAACTGATGAAACCCTGCAATGATCAATTGGCGCAGCTTGATGCTCTCTTAACACCAACAGCAGGACGACTGTTTACTATTGAGGAGATGTTGGAGGAGCCGATAAAGCGTAACAGCGAGCTGGGCTACTATATGAATTTTGTCAATCTTCTGGATCTCGCAGCGATTGCGGTTCCCACTGCATTTACCGCTAAAGGGTTGCCTTTCGGGGTGACCTTAAGTGCGCCTGCTTTTAGCGATCGACGTCTATTATCCATAGCCAACCGGTTCCAAAAGATATTCGAGTTGTCTATTGGTACAAGCACTCAAACAGTACCTCCGCTTACTAAAAAACCAGCTCAGCGAACAGACTGGATGGAGCTCGTTGTCTGTGGTGCGCACTTGGAGGGTATGCCGTTAAACAATCAGTTAACTGATAGAGGTTCATACCTTTTGGAGAAGACCACTACATCTACCGACTATCAACTTTTTGCATTGCATGAAGAACCCATTGAGAGGCCGGCTTTGGTTAGGTCGATAGACGACGGAGTAGCGATAGAGGTAGAAGTATGGAATTTTCCATCATCAGAGCTGGGTAGTTTTCTAGCGGGCATTGCCTCCCCACTCGGATTAGGAAATGTGAGTCTGGCGGATGGTCGTTCGGCGACTGGGTTTATCGCAGAAGCATGTGCCATTGAGATGGCGAGCGATGTAACCAGCTTTGGTGGCTGGCGTGCTTACCTTAAAAGCAAAAGCTAATTGAGTGCTTCGTTTTTCTCTTGTTGATAGTCGTTTTCTGAACGTGTTGCCTCTTCGAGGCAGCGCTCGCGCTCAACTGAATCGATGATAGAGTCGCAGACCTTCTTTCTCCACAGCTCGGAACCTTTAAATGAGCAGCTCGATACACACATGGCTGTAGTTAGTAAGAGAATGATGACTGGGTAACGCATGAGTGGGCTCCTAAGGCAGCTTTTGACTTCTCTAACGGTGTGCTTGAACCCTTGTCAAAGCATCTCGAGAGATTAGAATATGAAAAGGCATTATCGCCTTTAAATACAATCGGCCACCAATATTGTGGGGATGCACCCAGGTAGCTAAAAACACATTTCCAGCTTTTGAAATAATCGACACTCGAAAATCCAGATGCTTGTCGTTAAAGCCGGCAATGAGTTCTTCCTGATTCTCCGACTCTACGGGGAATATGCCCACCTTGTCGGTGGCATCAGGCCCGTCTTGGGATAAACCAAAGGGGGACGTGACGATACCCCTGACCTGCAATAGAAAACGTACCCAGCCGGGAAACGAGGTGATTATATTGGCTGCCTGACGTGGAGACATGTCAGATTTGACTGTATAACAATCCACGAAATCGTTGGCAGTTATCCGCTGTGTCAACAGACTCTCAGGCGGAAGACTACTCGTTGTGACTTTTTTCATGATGGGGTTGCTCAATACATCATCTCATTAAGTAGTAATCGTATGTGCTCAGAGCTGCTGGCACAATAGGACTATTACACAGGTCCTCTTCCATAGGTTCAATGAGATTCGAGCCACAATCGTATGATCTCTTGATGTCGCTCTCGGCCATAGCTCCCAAAGTGACCACCATGAACTGTCACAATTGGAAGCTCTAGCAGTCGTTTCATGCTGTTGTAGTAGTCATCTGCATCAGCATGATAGGTATCTTCAATCAACGGTCCATCATAGACGATATCGCCGCTAAATAAAGTTGCCGTTGCGCTTTCCCATAGAGCGATTCCACCGGGCGAATGTCCTGGTGTATGAATGACTTCTAGCTGCCTGTTTCCCAGATCGATAACATCGCCATCATCTAGAATGCGTGTGGCAGGTGCACTCTTAACCGCATAGCTCTTTGAGTGATAGGGTGTCGGCGGCAAGGCGGTGAAAATATCATCACTCACGTAAGGATCTGCCAGTGTGTTTGCCCGCGTTGGATTAGCGAGTAATTGTGCTTCTGCTTTGTGTACGCAGCGGTGTTCGAACTCATGGTGACAACCAATGTGATCGAAGTGTGTGTGGCTTGCAACCGCTATCAGTTTTTTTTCGGTTACCAGCGGGACATGCTCGCGAAGACTCACAACGCCCATACCACTATCAACCAGGGCATCAGACAGGCTGCCCCGTATATGCCATATGTTGCACCGATAGAACTCCGTGATACTCAATTCGCTGATTAAGCGAATATCGTCGGAGAACTTCGTGACGGTATACCAGTCTTTGGCTTTAATCCGGGGTTTGCTCATTATTAGTCCATACGAAGTAGTACTACGCAGGCAGGGTCAACCAGAAGAGCTAACTCATGGTTCTTCGACAATCTCAAGGACTGAGGAAGATGCACGATGTATTTTCTTCCATCCTGGGCCTGTAATTGACAGCGCTGATGTGTACCGAAAAACGCGTGATCGGTGATTTTCGCGGTACCAAGATGAAGTGTATCTTGCTTGGCATCCTCTTCAATACAGGTGTGCTCAGGTCGAAAGCAGACATGCACCTTGTCATTTACGTCAAAATTGCTGTTGCTGTTGCTGTTGCTGTTGCTGTTGCTATTGCTATTGCTATGAGTGCCGAGTGTTAAAGTGCCCAAAGCAGAGTGAAGCGTTACGCTTCGCTGATCTATGGAAGCCACAGTAGCCTCAAGCAGGTTGGCTTCACCCATGAAGGATGCTGAGAATGCTGTTCTGGGCTTTAGGTAGATAGCTTCTGGTGACCCTACATCCTCTATTTTTCCATCATTTAAAACAATAATCTTGTCAGCGATGGCCATCGCTTCCTCTTGGTCATGGGTCACATGAATAAAGGTGGTGCCCAGTCTGCGTTGAATGGCCTTGAGTTCGTCCTGCATTTGTCTGCGTAGTTTCAAGTCTAATGCACCTAGAGGTTCATCGAGCAATAGAACATCGGGATTCACTGCAAGAGCTCTAGCCAATGCAACACGTTGGCGTTGTCCGCCAGAGAGCTCGTGCGGTTTTTTAACTGCCGATTCGGCTAGACCCACTAGCGTTAGTAATTCAACTGCCTTATCGTTACGTACTTTTTTTGCTTGTTTACGCATCCTTAAACCGAATGCCACATTTTCGACAAGAGTCATGTGTGGAAAAAGAGCATAATCCTGAAACATGGTGGTGGTGGGTCTTTTCGCCGGTGGCAGATGTGTTACGTCTATTCCATCGAGCCGTACTGATCCTGTGGACGGGGTTAAAAAGCCACCAAGAATTGAGAGCAAGGTTGTTTTTCCGCAGCCTGATGGGCCCAGTAAAACCGCAAAGCTACCAGCGTCGACAGTGAGATTGATATCCTCAAGTGCCTTTAAATCGCCGTATTGATGTGAAAGATGATTTATTTCTACAGTCGCAGTCATTTGCGCTTGACCTTCTTGATAATTAACAGCTCAGCGATTAAAAGCACGACAATAGAAATAAGAAACACCAAGGATCCGGCTGCGTTTGTTTTTGGGCTCAACCCTGATCGCAGCAAGCCCCAAATCTCAACAGGCAGTGTGACATCAAAGCGCGATAGTAGAAATGAGATGATAAATTCATCCCAGGAAAAGGTCACAGATAAAAAGAAGCTGGCAAGAATTGCAGGCATCATCATGGGTGCTGTGACAAGCAGGAGCGTTTGCCACTCATTAGCACCTAGATCACGCGCCGCTCGTTCAATATTGACCTGATGATCCCCCAGCTGGCTATAGATAATGGCAAAGCACAAAGGGGTGTTGATGACTACATGTCCTATGCCTACTGTCCATAGCGAACGTGAAATTCCCAAAGCATTGAACATGATCAGTAGACCCAGCGCGATAATCAGGTAGCTGACTGTTAGAGGTGCTGTGAGCAAGGCGCGTTGCCATACTTTAGCTGGCAGGTAGAAGCGTGCTAGAGCGTAGGCAGCAAGAAAGCCCAGGAGTACCGCGAGTAGCGATGAACTGATCGCAACCATGAATGAATTGAGCATGGAATCAACAAGCCGATCGTCACTCAGTACCGATTCATACCACTTAAGTGTTGGACCTTTGAACGGCATAATGGGCAGTCGGCTGTCCTGGAAGGAGAAAAGCACCAATATCACCACAGGAAGAAAAATAAAACCGTACAGGATGAGTGCGTATAGCCATAGAAAAAAAGTCTTGATGCTGTTCACGATGATATTAGGCTCGATCCATCTTTAACCAACGAGAGCACAGCAAGTAGGCAATGACCACCACAAACATCAAGACCAATGAAAGAGCGGCAGCGCTGGGGAAATCGGCACGTCGCCCAATTTGCAGCATGATCACTTGTGGTAACACTAATTCGTTACTTCCACCTAGTATTTTAGGTGTAATGTAATCTCCAATGCAGAGTACAAAAGTTAAAAATGAGCCGACCATGATGCCGGGCAAGCTGAGCGGCAACATGACATGCCAGAAGACCTGCAATGGGCTTGCGCCAAGATCTGCAGCTGCACGTGCATAATTAGGGGAAAGCTGCTTCAGATTTGAATAAATCGTTAGAGTCAGCAACATCACAAAAAAATGGACAAAGCCTATTATCGTGGCATACCGTGTTGAAGCCATCGATAAGGGTTCGTCGATGAATCCAACATCGAGTAGAAAGGTATTGACTACTCCATGCTTGGCAAGCACCAGTAGCCATGCGTAAGAGCGAACCACATAGGAAGTCCAGAACGGTAAGATGGCGAGAATTAAGGCGGTGCGTTGCCATTTGGGTGGAACTCGCTCGGCAATGATCCAGGCCAGCGGGTAGGCCAGTAAGACTGAAATGATGGTTACGCTGAGACTGATTTCTATCGAGTTTAATAAGGCTTTTACCAAGTGTGGCTTGGCAAAGAACTCGATGTAGTTGTCCAGATTCCAGGTGGCTACAATCTTGCCACCAACTCGATGCCATAGGCTCATAATCACCATGAAAACAAAAGGCACAACAAAGAAAGCCACAGTCCAGAGCAGCGCTGGCAATACTAGTCGCCAGCGCATCCAATGTGACTCTTGCACCGTTTGATTCATTGGCTATGAAAGGCAGATAATTGCTTTTGTCATAAGCCTAGTCATCTTAAACACTATTATAGGAGAGTTTTTAATCAGGTAGGGATAGGCAGCTACCGTTGCTGCATTTCCGTCCATAGATCTTCCAGTTTTTCATCCAGTTCTGGAGATACGGATGGATACATTTGCGAGTTGGCCAGGTAGGCTTCCTGTTGATCCCATCTTAGGGCTGTTTTCTGTTGTTCGGTCAGTTGTGATTCAGTCTTTTTGTTCGCAGGCATTGCCCAGTAGCACGAGGATGTTGCCAGTCTGGCCTGACCTTCCGGGCTCAAAATGTACTGCATGAATTTCAGCGCCATATCCGGGTTTTTTGAATCAGCCAACATGGTTACAGACTGAGACCACATGAGCCCTCCTTGTTTTGGTAGCACCCAGTCAAGTTCTGGCATTTCCTGCGATAGGACACCGGTGAGCCATTCGCCACCACCAAACAGGATATCGACTTCCCCGGTTGCCAGTGCGGTTTGGCTTGCAACGACGTCTGTAAACTGAGAAGTGTTGTCTTTGAGTTTGAACAAGGCCTCTTTGATCTCTGGCAAGTCTGATTCGGATAGCTCCTCAGTTTTTTTACCAAGGCCCATCGCAACAAGCCCTATCATTGGTGTGTGCCAGTCATACACTGCTATTTTATCTTTATATTTACCACTCCACAGAGTGGTCATGTCTAACATATCAGCCGGATCAACGTTGTTCTTGTTGTAGGCTATGGTGTTGTAACCGAACAGTTCTGTCATGCCATACCATTTGCCGTCGATCTTGTGGCTGTCTTCCAGCAGTACCTCGGGCCATATATCGCTTATAGGCAAAGCCTCTTCAGGAACGCTGGCGAGCAGGCCTTGATTGGCCAAATTAGGAACATCAACTCCGTCGATAATAAGCACATCCCAATCACCTGGCTGTGATTGCTCCAGTATGGATAGTGCTGCCCCTGTACCTTCAAACTCCTTCAGATTTACCTTGACATCATTGGCTTGCTCAAAAGGTTGAATAAACTCTGGGTCGGTATGATCGCACCATACAAGAGCATTGATCGAGCCTTCAGCGATGAGCGCTGTGCTATTAGCCAGGCACACTGTGGTTAATCCTGCCAATACTGCGAGTTTGGTTGATTGTAGTTTCATGTTCAGACCTTGAGTGTGTAGGTTTCTCGGTAGCAACGAAGGCTGCTGTTATAAAGATTTGATCCTCGTTTATCTCACTGTATTGCAGTGACAATCCGATTGCAAATAATCAGGTAGGCGGAACATGAAGAGCCACGGTAGAGGGTCTCGCCAACTTATTGAATCAGATTGGCTTGGTGTAATCGCGATATAGTAAATTTAGTGATTGCGATTACCTGGATCCTTGCATAGGCTTGTGTTTGTTTAATACCAACTACCCGGGAACCTACGTGAAACCTGCACACAATCAACCCTTGGGCGGTAATGACATGCCCAGATTTGGTGGTCCCGCCACCATGATGCGTTTGCCTTTTCAATCTGATGCTAAGGGATTGGATGCCTGTTTTGTCGGTATCCCGATGGACATCGGTACATCTAATCGTTCAGGCACGCGTCATGGGCCACGACAAATTCGAGCTGAGTCTTGCATGCTGAGGCCTTACAACATGGCAACGGGAGCGGCCCCGTTCGATGCCATCCAGGTAGCGGATGTGGGTGATGTCCCAATCAACACCTTTGATCTGAAGCAAACGGTTAAAATCATCACGGCCCATTACGATACTCTGTTAGCGCATGGCACCATTCCACTGACTTTAGGCGGTGACCATACCCTGACTTATCCGGTACTAAAATCGATTGCCAAAAAGCATGGTCCCGTCGCGCTCATACACATCGATGCGCACGCCGATATCAATGATGAGATGTTCGGAGAAAAGATTGCACACGGTACGCCTTTCCGGCGTTCACATGACGATGGTTTGCTGAATCCGGAAATGGTTTTCCAAATTGGATTGCGCGGAACCGGGTACTCGCCGGATGATTTTAACTGGTCGCGCGAGCAGGGCTGGACGGTGGTTCAGGCAGAGGAGTGTTGGGGTCAATCTCTTGTAGGTATGATGACACGAATTCGAGCTGCCATAGGGCAGCATCCCGTTTATATCTCCTACGATATAGACAGTCTGGATCCTGCGTTCGCGCCAGGCACCGGAACAGTAGAGGTGGGTGGTCTGACGGTATGGCAGGCACTGGAGATTATCAGGGGCTGTTCTGGTCTTAATATTGTTGGTGGGGATTTGGTCGAAGTCTCGCCCCCCTACGATCCGTCGGGTAACACGGCTTTGATTGGCGCTAACCTGTTATACGAGATGCTCTGCGTTTTACCCAAGGTGGTTGCCTGCACCGATAAACCAGAGAGTGGATCGCCCTCAATCGTCACGGGGTAGGTGTAAACGGATAGGTTGTGTCTAACCTGCGTATATAGTGCAGCTTAGGCCATGTGGGTGGGGTTAGTTTGAGTTAGTTGGTATACAGGCTTGGTCTGTTATCTGCCGTTATTTTGGGAATAACTAAACTCCTTTATGCAAGAAACCCGAGTCTAAAATAAAACGTGTCGGCGCAACCTGATAGCCTTAATACGTACCGTAGCGCTATTGAAGGTGTCACCAGTGATAGTGAAATTTGCGAGCAGGATAGTCAACCGGAGATTGATGAGTTTGCAGAGAGCATGCTGCGATCAGTGCAAAATCTCAGTCTGGAGATAGCCGATGTCGCTGGTAATGTAGATGATGTTTCGCAACGCGTTTCGCTTCAGACCAACTACCTGGTAGAACTAACCGGCTTGGCTCAACAGCTGTCAGAGGCTGCGCAAAATATAAGTGCTGCCGGTCAAAGTGCGCAAGTTAATACAGCGGATTTTGACTCTAATAACAAAGAGTCTTCAATTGCTGTAGGAGAGGCTACACAGTGTATTCACAGTTTGGTGGAAGGTGTTAGCAACATAGAAGAACGGCTTAGGCTGCTCAATGGCAGTCTAGGTGGTGTCAGTCGCGTATCCGGTGATATACAGACGGTGGCCAAACAGACCAATCTACTATCGCTCAATGCCACTATCGAGGCCGCGCGGGCTGGAGATGCGGGCAAGGGGTTCGCTGTGGTGGCAGGCGAAGTCAAATTGCTAGCAAATCAGACTGCTGGTGCAGCAGGCGTCATTGAAGAAACCATTTCTGAGGTTTCGGACAATGTGGGTGAGTTGATTCAATCCGGGGAGAAAACGCGTCTGGTTGCGGATAACGTGAGTGAGGGTGTGACCGTCATAAACACTGCCGTAAAAACGTTTTCCGAAATGACCACGCATATGGAGCGTGATGTTACGAGTATCGCCACCGCAGCCAATCAGTCACTCCGTCAATGTGAGCGTATGCAGTCAAGCATTGAACAAGCGGCTGAAGGGATGCAAAATGCCAACAAAGCCTTAAATGAGGCTGACAGTCGTTTAAACGCAATACTCTTGCAAGGTGAGTCTTTGGTGGCACTAATTGCCGATAGTGGTCGGCAAGTCAGAGATACTGCCATTATCGATCGCGTAAAGGCTAACGCTATTCGTGTTAGCAAGATATTCGAAGAGGCTCTTGAAACGGGTGATATAACTATTGCACAGTTATTCGATCAAAACTACCGCCCAATCCCTAAAACTAATCCTAAACAATACATGACGAATTTCGTGGGTCTAACTGATCGGCGCATAGCTCCTATTCTGGAGGAATTGTTGAACAGTGACCCACGTATTGTATTTTGTGCAGCCGTTGATCGAGCAGGTTTTTTGCCTACCCATAATAGAAAATTTTCCCATACCCAACGGCCGAATGATCCTGAGTGGAACAACAGTCATTGTCGGAATCGTCGGATATTCAACGATCGTACAGGCTTGTCCTGTGGCCGGAATACCAAGCCATTTCTTCTCCAGACCTATCGTCGAGACATGGGTAACGGGCAACATGTTCTGATGTATGACTGCTCTGCGCCTGTTTATGTTAACGGCAGGCATTGGGGTGGATTCCGAATGGGTTTTACTGCTTAGCTTGCACAGCGTTGGGAAGGTGAGAGACTAACAGGCGAGGGCGGTATTACTCGATATCTAAGTCTTGTGGCACACTACACATTAATTGACTTAGTAATATGAAGCTGTTCGCTGCTACGTTTAATTTCTTAGTCGATACAGTAAGGATCGATTAAGAGATTAGTTTGTTGAATAGCTTCGCGCCAAGTATATTTTCATTCAGGCTCATCCGCTCTTTCGCTGTACTAATAGTATGCTGCCTGTCTGGCTGTTCTGGTTCTTCTAACCAAGTACAACAGCCTGTTGATCAGTCTGAGGGTCAGAATTCAAACAACACAACAGAGCCTCCCAACGAGGTAGTAGCGGTCAAAGGATTGATTCTGATAGAGGAAAACAACGGCAAGCGAGTATTTAATGCGTTTTTTACACCGAACTCTGAAAGCGACAACCCTGATCAAGCCTTTTGGAGTGACGACGATAGAGCCTGCTATGATTCTCAGCTTTCGATAATAGCGCATGAGAGTAATGACGAAAGTCTTAGTAGTATTCCTACCCTGTTCGCCGGTTCTTCGATCGAATTCCATGATCGGGGTGGTAAATATCTGACACTGGAGTCGCAATCACTCGGTGATACGGTGGTCTATTCATCGGACATTCGTTGGACAGACACTGAGCTACCTCAAGGTACGGTTGTGTCGCTGTCGGAAAACGAATGGTTTGCACATAGTGCTGACATTGAGCTTTTCCCCCTTCAACAAATGGAGCTTCTAGAACCCGACAATGCTCTGTTGGCTCCTGATAGCCGCGCAGTACTATGGGTGAGCGGAGAAAACAGTTCGGATAGAATCAGGCTTGTGGTGTCTGCGCCCTATGCACATGAAGTGAATCAAGGTGCAGAGCTGACCACAGGTGGCGGCATATACTGCGACTTGCCGGACAATGGATCTTTCGAGCTACCGATCAGTGCTCTCGACAGGCTTGGAACGACGGACAGTTTGCATGTATCTGCCTCTCGTCGTAGAGTCAGCGAGCTTTCCGATAGCGGTAGTGTACTAAGCGTACTGCAAATCAGTAATAGTCAATAAGTGTGCTAGCGGTAAGTCTAGATTGCTATTGATTATCTGAATACTCGATCTCATTGTTGATATTACGTAGCCTGGGAGACAAGCTACTATCAATAGTGTTGTTGTTGAACTGCAAGCCATTGAGTACATCGCTGTAACTTCGGCTTAGTCCGCCGGTGGAAATTTCAAATGGTACACAATCATGCCGCGCGATTACTCTATTGTTGGTTACCTGATTTGGACCGTCTTTGATAATGAGCGATGTTCCCTGGTCACATACAAATGTATTGTTGCTGACTATGTTGTCTTGTGCAGTATCTACAAATTTCCCGGGCAAGCCATTGAGGGTTGCGCACCATCCCAGTGAATGATTTCGACCCTGGCGAGAGGCAACCTGAACACCGGAGACACCGTTGCCTACGAATATATTGTCGGTGATCTGGTTGTTGTTAGGTGGGGTAGAGCGAACAATAGGGCAAACGATGCCTTTTAGTTCACCACAGTTCTGATATAGATTTATGGCCCCTTCGCGATTGTTAACAAAGAGTGAGCCTGTTATCTCGCTGTCATAAGTTGAATCGATTGCGACGGCTTCACGAGTCTGATTGTTGCTGATAATAGAATCCTTTATGCGAATCCTGTGACTGCCTGCTTCTGAGTAAATGGCTATGCGGCTTGAGTTATCAATATGTACTTGATCGATGGTGACGTCTTCACTGAAGTTGCCAAGAAATATTCCTGTGATCGTATCTTCAATGGTCAGATTTTCGAATTTCAATTGCCTGTGCCCAACGGGTAAAGACTCGTCTGCATCGATCTTACCGTTCCCGCCCAACTCACCACCGAAGAAGCGGCTGGCTTTTATACCCATGTGATTGGTGCCGCGAATAGTACAATTTTTAACGCTTAGATTTTCAAGCGACTCATCATCAAGCAGGCGTACTCCGGGTTTATATGACCCTTGTGTTGTTGCTGGCCCTGAGGGCAGGCTCACTCGCCCCCAGCCATGGTCAATCGTGCCGTCAGAGCAATCCAGCGTTCTGTTGGATTCAGTAAAGAATGCTGTGATGGGAACACTGGTTTGGCTGTTGCAGAATCGAGCATCGGAGTCAAGAATCAGGCAAGTATGTTCGCTGATGTCACTGCTTGATATACAGTCTGAAAACTCACTGGCGTAGCGAACTATGGAGCATTGTGAAAGTGCAGGATCAGAGTAGGCGAGCGTACAATCCAGTGGCTCTCTGGCAGCAATGCCGCTGCAAGAGTAAAGCATCAATGTGCTAGCGATTACGGCGGTTCTTGTCATCATGCTCATATTCAAGCTCAGGCAATTTATGGGCCTGAGGCTCTCGAGACCTCGTGGTAAGGCAAATTGTGTAGACTTAATCAGAATGAAAGGGTTTGGACTGCACTTCACCTGATATAGTTGTGCGGTAATAAAATGCAGCTAGGGCTTGCAGGAGAAGGCTTAACATCGTGATCAAGCTTAAGTTACTCGCCATCGTTGACAAATCGGAGGCAGTGCAAAGCGCTGTGGCGGCGTTGGCTCCTGTGGCTGGCAATGTATGGGCCGAGCTTCGGGGTGCGGTAGGGGATGTTGGTGGTTCCTGCAAAGGTTGCCACGATGATTTTCGTGTTAAAAAGAAGTAGGTATCGACATGGCAGAGGCAAAAATGGTTCGAGTTTGGGATATCTGGATTCGGCTCTTCCACTGGAGTATCGCCATTAGTGTGGTGTTTATGCTTATCAGTGGTGCGACAGGATGGCTTTTTTTCGACTGGCATCGCCTCATTGGCGAATGGATTCTTGCCTTGCTTGTGTTTCGCTTGTTGTGGGGTTTTTTAGGTAGTAGCAATGCCAGTTTGATTCACCTTGTTCGAAGTCCAAAAGAGGCTTTGGATCACTTGCTTGCATTATTCAAGCGCCGACTGCACAGTGAGCGCGGCCACAATGCTGCCGGGGGGTGGGCGGTGCTGCTTATGTTGCTGCTACTGACAATCCAGGCCGTTACCGGCTTTTTCATCGCAGATGAAGATGAACTTGTTGAAGGTGCACTTTACGGGAGTTTGTCCAGCGCCAGCACTGATCTGATGTACAGGATTCACCATCTTAATGCGGAGTTACTGCAAGTGGTGGTTATTGTTCATGTAGCTATGGTGTTTACTTATCTGTTGTACGGTCGGCAAAACCTCATACTGCCGATGATTCATGGATCGATGCAATGGTTAGATAATCTGGATGTACCCAAGGTTACATTTCAACGAATCTGGGTGGGAGGCGTTCTTTTCGCACTCTCAGCGCTGTTGATTGGCTACATCGCTGGATGGTATGGCTGATTCGATGATTGTCTATTAAAATTAACAAAGCGTTAGTAAAGTTACCTTCAAATAGAATGGCCTGAGAATTGCTCCCAGCGGGCATATTCAATTATTTAAGGTCACTTAAATGCGCTTTTCTAACTCCCTATTGGCTATGTCAGTCGCGTCCATGCTGCTTAGCGCTTGTGGTTCTGACAGCCCTGAACCTGATATTACCGCACAAGCGATTGATGGATACATTGTTGGTGCCGACGTATTTTGCGATGGAGTTGCACATGGCCAAACCGGGGCTGCTGGTCGCCTAAGCTGTCCACCCGATACCCGATTGATTACAGTGCGTGGTGGTGCCGATGTTGGCTTTGATGAGAACGCAACCACCGGTGATATCTTGTTTGTTGGGGAGCTTAGCGCACCCGCAGATTTGGGTTTTGTCACACCGTTATCAACACTGGCCGTGGAAATGTCCACTGATGAGGAAGGATTTGATCCTTCTAAGTGGACGCAAAGTGTTAACGATCTGGCCTCTACCTTGAGTCAGTCTTCACTGGATTTATCTGCTGATGCTTCTGAAGTCATTCAGCTCATCAAACTCAACGCACAAATTAATCAGTTGATCAGTGCGTATGCAAGTACTCAAAGTGAATTTCGCATAGTGACCAAAGAGGTTGCAGGCCTAATGCAACAACGTGCCCGCTTAGGTGCGGTAACCGATCTGCAAGAAGGGTTGGCAAATACCATGGCTTCAGTTAATGGTCGTTTACAGTCCAAAGCACCCAGATTGGCCCAATCTCAATCAAACCTCGATGTAAATGTAATTGCTGTGCAATCAACCAATAAAGCAATCGCCGAGGGTGGCTCTCCTGAGTTAGTGGCTATGGCGGCAGTTGGTAGTATTGTTGAGCGAGCTGCAGTTACCATAGACCGCGAGGTACCAAGTCTTCAATTCTATTACAGAAGTGGAGGCGCTAGTGGGGAACTTGGTAACCAGGGATACACGCCTTTTTCAGTTGATGATTTTGAAAATCCTGTGACTAGTGCGGGTAGCTATACCACCGTGGTTGATGAGTATATCAATGGCATCGCGTATAACAACCGAGCGCTTCAATTCAATCAGTCCTTTGACAATGCACAGGTGTCGATGGCTTTTGAGATAAAAGCTCTGGATGTTGATGATCAACGTTCACTTAGCTTTTCAACTAGTGACGTTTTTCTCACCGCAGACATGAATGATGCGAGTAGTCTGGTTTTATCCTTACCCTCCGATGCTACATTTAGAGCTCATGGCGTAAATTCCGATGGCTCTACCACCACAACCGAAATTCTGGTTGACGAGTCTGCCACCTTTAGCAGTCAATCCGGGTTAATAGATGTAAGCTTTTATGAGGTTAATAGAAAACTAAAAGCGATTGGATTTCGGGATATATTTGAGAGCAGCGGTAACTTTCAGGTAACCCTGGTAATCAGTGGATTGCATTTCAACGAACGCACTGGATCGTCAATAGTGCCAGCTCAATACTATACGATCGGCAACGGTGCTACACGAATCACTGGTGCTGGCTTCCAAGGTTTTATTACCTTGAACCTTGATTAGGCCAAAGTTAAGTAAAGACCCGGTCTAAGCTGGGCATGCGGCACATCTCAAACATAGCAGGCGTTGCACTATGCAACGCTTTAGCTATTCAGGGTGCAAGTGCAGCGCTGTTTCCTGATCTGCACAAGAACACAGATTTTGATCGAGCCATCAGTATCAGTACCGAGTCTGTAGCTGATCAGGTTGAATATTCGCCTAACCTTGATGATGGTGGATTCCTGGCTCCTGAGAAGCGCTCTCGATATCAGGCAGCCCGATTCGAATACTCTCAGCAAACAGATTCCCGTTCAGTATTGAAAGTGTCGCTCGCGCAGAGAGAGATGACAAGCTTGCGAGATAGCTATGATGTAAGCCAGTTAGAGTTAAAGGGCATACATCGCATATCTAAGCCATCTGCTACATACTTTTTTGACTTGGCATTAAGCGCATCGTTTAATCACACAGATCGGCTTCATAAAAATTCCTATACAACCTACGATGGAAATCTGATTACTCGTTCATCCATCGATAACCCGCAGGATCAATCACTTGATATTAGTATAATCGGCGGATTGAAGTTAGGTCATGGATTTAGCGTCAGAGCATTATCAGGAGGAGGATTTACACGAACAGATCATCGCTCGGTCAATGGTGTGGGGCGAAGTGCTGATGGCTGTCAGTATGCATTTTCTACTGACGGAAAGGGTGGAAGCCTGAATCAACTGGGAACTTGTGGTGACGTTATAAGCTATCAACAAACGTTTGCTGATGAAGAAGGTGTGGGCGAAAGGCTTGGGTTTAGAGCCTCTAAAGACATTGCATACCTTGCGAGTTTTATTCAGATGGGTTCTGAGATCGGATGGTCTACTCAGCGCTTCACTGCCAGCCTGGGCTATCGCTACAGGCGATACTTTAGGGGCGAACTGGATCAGAATATTGAGGATGAAGGTCGTACTGCTGTCAGGGTGAGTCAGTTGTTGGATGCACAGCTTACTTACAGCCCAAGTGCTAAATGGCGGCTATCATTTTCAGCAACTTATCATAGTGCTCCCTTTTTAGACGACATACCGTTTCTATACACGGCCTTTACCAGCGAGCGTTACCATGATGCTGATGCGTTGAGTTTCCGACTGGGTGGTTCCTGGTATTTCGGTGAGTGACAGGCGCGACAGCTTTCGATAATCAGCAGGGCTTTGCCACCGTGTTCGAAACAACGGTACTCTAGTTATCAGAAATACGTTATAAAGCGTACTTGCTCGATCAAATCAGATGGATGTGGAATAATCGCATTTGATTGTTCACCCTCACTGTACAAATGGCTATAAATACGGGGTCTGAAGACCTCTCGGCTTCTCCTGATCGACAGCATTGCGATGTGGTGATTATTGGTGCTGGCATAGTGGGTATCTGCACTGCGTATTATCTTAAGCTTCATCGTCCTCAGCTTCGGGTCACTATAGTGGATGAAGGGGCACCCATGGCACTCACATCAGCGCACTCAGGAGAAAATTACAGAAACTGGTGGCCGCATCCTGTTATGACGGCCTTTACTGATTACAGTATTGATTTGATGGAGTCCATTGCCCTTAAAACAGATAATCGCATTAGTCTGAGTCGTCGAGGCTATGCTTTGGCAACACGGATGGCCAATATCGATGGCCTGGTCAAAGAACTGGTCGGTGGCTACGCTAAGGACTCGAATGAGTTCTTAAGAGTTCACGACAAGGAATCAACGACACATTATCAACCCTCAGTGCACGCGGACTGGTCAGTAGCGCCCGCAGGGGTAGATGTTATTACTAATCAGAGTTTGATTCGAAAAAATTTTCCTACGTTCGATCAATCCATCAGACACGTCATTCATGTCCGGCGTGCAGGATCTCTCAGCGCTCAACAAATGGGCCAATACATGTTGGAACAGTTTAGGGTGGCTGGTGGTAAGCGATTGACCGGACGTGTTCGAGCGATACAGCACTCATCAGAATTTGATATCCAACTCGATGGTCAGACTGTATTGCTCAGAGCACAACGGCTGGTCAATGCTGCGGGTCCCTTCATCAACTCGATCGCCACTATGCTGGGATCGGCATTGCCGATAAGGAATGAGTTACAACAAAAAATTGCCTTTGAGGATGTTGAGAGAACAATACCGCGCGAGATGCCATTTTCGATTGATCTTGATTCACAGCATATTGATTGGAATGATGAAGAGAGAGATAGCTTGCTCAGCGAGCACGGCACCGCTTGGCTGGCAGAGAAAATGCCCGGTTCGATTCATTGCAGACCAGATGGCGGGGATGCCGGCAAGTGGATCAAACTTGGCTGGGCGTTCAATCAGGCCGAGGGCACGCCACTTAGAGAGCCTGAGCTTGACGAGGCGTTTCCCGAGATAGTGCTTCGCGGTGCGACGCGACTTAACCCACTGTTAAAAGCATATCATGATCGGTTTCCGCGCAATATGCATCACTATGGTGGGTACTACACGCTGACAGAAGAGAACTGGCCGTTGATTGGAGAAACGGCTGTAAAGGGTGCGTATGTGGTGGGGGCCATGTCAGGCTTTGGCACCATGGCCGCTTGCGCCGCTGGCGATATCTGTGCTCGTCTCGTCGTTGATGAAGCGGTACCAGGTTTTGCACGGGCACTGTCTATCCAGCGATATGATGATCAGCCTCTGATGAAAGAACTGAGAGCGCAGTCCAGTCGTGGAATTCTCTAGATGTATTCTCACCATCCAGACAAGGTTTCGGTCACCAGCTTGGCTTTGATGCTGCTTTCCGCCCCATTACACTAGACCGTGTACTACTCGCAGCATTATATATCTTAAAACGAGTCAGCTCAGTGCAATCGATCTGTATGAAATCAACCGATTCAGAGGCTGATAGATGAAGAGCGTATGAATTTGGATTTATTTCATCTATGATGATTTTTCGAACACAGTTGAGAGAAAAGTCAAGATGGGAAACTGGAACAAATCACTAATCGCCAGCGCTGGCGGTTGTTTGCTAGCGGCCTCGTTGGTATCAACATCAGTATCTGCTGCCAATGGCGATACACTGAAAGCCGTTACAGATCGAGGCAGTCTGTTGTGCTCTGGCCATAACGGCAGTTTTCCGCCCTTCGTGCAGGTCACTGACGACAACAAGTGGAGCGGATACGATATCGACTATTGTCGAGCGCTGGCAGTTGCAGTGCTGGGTAGCGATGAGAACCTGAAAGTGGTGCCTATCAGTTGGGCGCAACGATTTCCGTCACTGCAGTCGGGTGATATTGATGTAATCATAAAGGCCACTGGTTGGACAATGGGGCGCGATACCGAGTTGGGCATCCAATTTTCAGTGCCTTATTTTGTAGGTGCAACAAACGTAATGATGCCAAAAGAACTTGGCAGCACTGCACCTGAAACTTTAGAAGGCGGTTCCTTGTGTGCGAACGCAGGTACCTCAACTGAAAGACTGGCTGCCAACTTCTTTAAAAGCCGTGGAATCGAAGTGGAGATGATTACCTTCGAGAAGAGCGAAGAAACTCGTGAAGCCTATTTTGCTGGACGCTGTGACAGCATTGTTGGTTGGGGTCCCAACCTGGCCGTGACACGACAGAGCGCTGACAATCCTGATGAGCATGTGATGATGGATGTAGCCTTAGCGCTTGAGCCCGAATCAGCTGCCATGCGGCAGGGTGATGATAACTGGGTCGATATCGTAAACTGGATGTTCGCTGCTACCTGGATTGCTGAAGCCAATGGAATCAATTCAAGTAATGTAGATGAGCACAAAGCAAATCCAGCAGATAGCACCATCGAAAAGCTTCTGGGTGTTACCCCGGGTATTGGTGAGCGACTGGGTTTATCTGATGACTGGGCGTACAACGTCATAAAGCAGGTCGGAAATTCTGCTGAAATATTTGCGCGTAACATTGGTGATGAGTCGGTTTACAACCTGGATCGCGGTCTTAACGCTCTATGGAGTGAGGGTGGTGTTATCGTTCCGATGATCCTTGACTAGCTGGGCTAAGGTTATCTCATAAGTATTGCCGGGTCGGTGACGCGTTTGCGTCGCCGGTCCTATTGACTGACTGTTTTTACTGTTTATAGTCAGCTACTTCACATCATGCTCCATTGTCAATTATGGCGACCTTGCTAAGAAACCGTAAAGCCAGGGAAATCGTATTTCAGGCGTTTGTACTCTCTGCGGTTGCGGTGGTTATTGTGGCCATGGTCATGAATACACGCGCATCTCTGGAAGCACAGAGTCTAACCACAGGCTATGGGTTTCTAGGCCGTTCCACCGGATGGGATTTTTCGTTTTCGGTGTTGCCGTATTCGATCAGTGATCCTTACAGTAAAACCATTTTAATAGGTATTCTCAACACCTTGCTGTTGGGTTTTCTAGGTATTTTCCTGGCAACCATAGTCGGAATAATCGTTGGATTAATCCGAACTTCCAAGAACACGCTATTTTCATTTCTTGGCACGGTCTACGTTGAAACGTTTAGAAACGTACCTCTAATTTTGCAGGCACTTTTCTGGTACTCAGTGGTTTCCCATTTGCCAAGACCGCGCTCGGCGATATCGTTGGCGGATACTGTTTTTCTCACTGGGCGTGGAATATATTTCCCCATACTGAATATCAGTATATGGGGTGTGGCTCTGATGCTTGTGCTAACTATCCTGTGTTTTATAGCGTTGGCCTGGTTGGCTAATAGAATGGAGCGTTCACTCTCGTTTTATCGAATCAGGAAACTCACCTGGTTGTTGCTACCTCTTGGATTGTTTCTTATTGGCTATCTTGCACGAGTGCCTGATACTCCAATGGTCAATATTCCCGCGCTCAAAGGGCTGAATTTTCGAGGTGGAATGCGAATACCACCAGAGCTATCAGCCCTGGTCATAGCTATTGCCTTGTATGGTGGTGCCTATATTGGCGAGGTGGTGAGAGCTGGATTAATGTCAGTACCGCGTGGTCAGATAGAAGCAGGATTTGTTAATGGATTGAAGAGCTTTCATATTTTCTCCCGCATACGTCTTCCACTGGCTATTCGTGCGGTTCTACCGTCATTGACCAACCAGTATGTTCAGTTAATGAAAGCAACGACCATAGGCCTGGTGGTGGGATTCTCGGATTTTTTCATGATTATCTCTACCTCTATTAATCAAAGTGGTCAGACGCTGGAGTTGTTGTCCATTCTTATGGGCGGTTTTTTACTCATCAACTTAAGTATTGCCTGGGTGATGAATACGATAAACCGAAAGATCGCGCTCAAAGGTTATGAGGTGAAGAGCTGATCCTATGACTACCACCAATACCTACCCATCGGCGCCTACTACATCCTTTGGTCAAAAGCTAAAACAGAATTTCTTCAGCACACCGAGTGATGCCCTGTTGAGCGTGCTATGCGCGTTTTTCTTGTTTTACCTGCTGTATGGCATTGTCGATTGGGTGTTTGTTTCGAGTATCTGGTCAGCCGAGGATGAATCGCTCTGTCGAGACGCGACAGGAGCTTGTTGGTCGGTGATTGACGCTCGGCATCGGATCATCTTCTTTGGTCTTTTCCCCTATGAGGAGCATTGGCGTTCGACTCTGGCCTGTATCGTGATGATCGCTACTATCATTGCGTCCTGCGTACCGTGGTTCTGGAGTGCGCTCAAGTTAAGTGTGCTCTGGATTAGTGGCTTTGGCGTATTCTATTTCCTGATGCATGGTGGGATATTCGGGTTGAGTGTGATAACGCCAGAGCGTTGGGGTGGTCTGGCATTAACCATTTTCATATTTGCTGCAGTTTCTTTGGTGGGGATGCCCTTGTCAGTATTGTTGGCTTTAGGACGTCGTTCCAAGTTGCCCATCATTGCTAAGCTTGTGGGGCTTTTCATCGATTTTTTTCGTTCCCTACCGCTGTTGACCATTTTGTTTACAGCCGCCGTTATCACACCTTTTTTGTTGCCGGGTTGGTTGTTGGGAGATAAGCTTTATCGGGTGATTGCCGGGTTTGCGATTTTCTTTGCCTGTTATCAGGCCGAAAATATCAGGGCAGGGCTGCAGGCGATACCCGCCGGGCAAGACGAAGCTGGCCTTACACTTGGATTAAACTATTGGCAACGAGTAACTCGCATACAACTGCCGCAGGCTTTCCGTAACTCATTACCGGCAATCGTTAATCAGTTTGTAATTACGTTTAAAGAAACATCAATTGTAACAATTGTGGGGTTCTTCGAAATTCTCGCCTCAGGAGCTGCCGCGTATGGCACTGGAAAATGGACAGTACATTACGTTGAAGTGTATGTGTTTATAGGTGTTATCTATTTCATGTTTGTATTCTCATTGTCCAGGTATGGCGCATATCTGGAACGTAAGCTAAGAGTGGGTCATGGCTGAAAGCAATAATAGAGATGTGCCGGCCGTTAGCATGACGGCGGTGAACAAGTGGTTTGGTGATTTTCATGTATTAAAAAATATTGACTTGAGTGTCGCCGATGGTGAAAAGGTCGTTATATGTGGCCCTTCGGGGTCGGGTAAATCCACATTAATTCGCTGTGTTTGCAAGCTGGAAGATCATCAGCGCGGTGATATCTCTGTGCTGGGCACTGAGCTTAACGACGATATTGCCAACATTGATGAGATTAGGCGGGAAGTGGGTATGGTATTTCAGCAGTTCAATCTGTTTCCACATATGACCGTTATGGAGAACTGTACGCTGGCTCAAATGTTGGTCCGTAACAAAAGCCGCAAGGAAGCCGAATCAATCGCAATGGGTTTTCTGGAGAAGGTACGAATCCCTGAGCAATCAGCAAAATACCCTGGTGAGCTATCTGGCGGTCAGCAGCAACGAGTAGCGATAGCACGTTCCTTATGTATGAACCCGGCAATCATGCTGTTTGATGAACCCACCTCTGCACTGGATCCCGAGATGATTTCCGAAGTGCTTGATGTCATGGTATCGCTTGCAGAAGAGGGTATGACCATGATTTGTGTTACTCACGAGATGGGTTTTGCAAGGCGTGTTGCTGATCGGGTGATCTTTATGGATGAGGGTGAAATAGTTGAACAAAATGATCCGCTGACGTTTTTTGATAGCCCCAGTAATGAGCGAACCAAATTATTCCTGAGTCAGATACTGCAGCATTGAGCTGACTATCAAACCCAACTCATATCGACCTGTGATGGATAAGTTGATGCTCAATAGAAAAGAACCCCAGACTTGAGTTGCATAACTCGCTTTTCTGCCTATTCCCACTGCAACGATTTGGGAGGTAGACTCTGGAACCCCGCTATCAAGTGGACGAAGAAGTATGCTGTTTTCGTTGTTCTTGAAGATGAAAAGGGTATTCGTGGTTTGGGAGAGTGCTGGTGTTTTGATTCTAGTCCCGATGCGCTGCTGGCGTATCTGCGTACAGAAGTGGCCCCTCAGATAATAGGATTGGATTTATCCTCATACGAATCTGTACTAGCTGATCTAACTTCCCGGGCAACACTAACGGCCAGGCACGGCATCTTAGCTTCTGCAATGGCTGGTGTTGATATTGCCATTTGGGATTTACGCAGTCGTGATAGGCAGGTACCCCTGTGGCGCTATCTGGACTCCGGTGCTATTGGTGACGTGCAGCTATACGCTAGTGGAGGACTGTACGGACAAGATAAGGATGACGCCGACTTAGCCAGTGAAATGATCAACATGGTGGAAGCCGGGTTTTCCATCGTCAAGATGAAGGTGGGAGCTCTGGCGCTTGACGATGATCTACGCCGTGTCTTTGCCGTTCTTGACGCACTACCGGAACATATTCGACTTATAGTTGATGGTGTTTATAGCTACTCGTTCGAACAGGCACTCGCGTTATATCAAGCTTTGCCGAAGGAACGCATTGATGCCTTTCAAGCCCCGGTCGCGGCCGATGATACTGAGTCTATGTCTCGCTTGTGCCGGTTGGGAGTACCCGTCATGGGAATCGAAGCTGAGTATAGGCAAGAGATACATAAGCAGCTTGTAGTATGTCGAGCTGTTAAATATTTACAGAGCGCGCCTATCGCTTACAACGGTCTGTCCGGGATGATTGCGCTGTGTGAACAGTTGTCGGATACGGCATTGCAGTTGTCGTTGGAAGTGTCGTCTACTGCGGTGGCGACTCTGGCTGCCTGCCACTTTGCCGCCGCATTTGAGCAGGTGGCGCATGTCGAATACCACTATGTGCATCAGGTATTTTTTGATCAACTACCGTTGTCATCATCTAAGCAAGAGTTTGGTCGATTTGAGTTGCCAAACACTCCGGGGCTCGGAATTGTTCTTCTTGAAGGCAGTGTTGTTGAAGCGTTTACTATCGCTCGTACTTCACTTTGATTGATCTGGATAATTTAGATAGCCTCGGCGTTCGATCGCTGGAAACGCATCACCTCGCCTTACATAGTTGGAGTTCTGACGCAATACTCTCGGCGTGAATTCCCAGAGTTCCTCGCGGCCTATCGCGAGAGCAGCATCCACCAGTTTACGTTCTGATTGTGATCTGAACACATCATCCTGTAATTGATCAAGCGGCCATGTGTTCTCGGCCAACGCAGTAAGGCGAATCTCTTCCGAATGTGCAGTGCCGGCCAGATTGGTGAGTTCGTCCGGGTCAGACGATAGGTCGAATAGCTGAGTTGGATAGCCGCGTGATAGAACAAGTTTGAAATCACCATCACGAATAGATACTCTGGGTGCGGCCGTCCCGCCATCTATGTGCTCAGCAAATACAGGTCCATCGATAGTTTCGCCTCTTAATGCTGGCCATAGGCTTTTGCCATCCAGTGAGGTTGTGATGTCACTATTCTTTATGCCTGCAATGTCTAACAAGGTCGGGAAAAGATCAAGCAGAGATACAGGTGTTGATACACGATTTGACCGGGATGTGGGTGATGCAATGATCAAAGGCACTTGAATAGCCGGGTTGTATAGAGTTTTTTTGAACCACATGCCGCGTTCACCGATCATGTCACCGTGGTCTGAGGAAAACAGTACGACGGTGTTGTCAGAATAGCCGCAGGAGTCCACTGCATGCATAAGCTTGCCAAAAAGTGAATCGATGTGTGAAATCATGCCGTAGTAGCCGCGTCGGGCTCTACGATAGTCCTGATCACTCAATGAGCACTTATCCTGACCGTAGTGATAGTAGAGCGATTGACTATGTGGATCGCGTTCATTGACTGGTATGAACTTAACGCGTGGCTCGTCGATCATGTCGTCTGTATAAAGATCCCAGTAATCTTGTGTTGTTACATATGGATCATGAGGCTGAGTTAAAGATACAGTCATCATAAAGGGGCGGTTGTCGTCACAGCGAGCCCTGCTATAGATTTCGCGAACAGCGTGATGCACCACATCTTCATCATAATCAATCTGCATTGACCGGGCGACTGGACCTGCGTCCTTGACGGTATCGATGGTAGATACACCAAAAGAGTATCCCTGCTTATGATCTTTGTCTAAGTTGCTGAACTCGGGGGTAGGTGTCCACGACATATCAGCAGGATAGATTTCGGTGGTCAAGCGTTCTTCAAAACCGTGGAATTGATCAGGCCCAACAAAGTGCATCTTTCCCGAAATGCATGTGTAGTAGTTGTTCAGACGCAGATAGTGTGCAAATGTTGGAGTGGATGCCGTCATCTCTGCACCATTGTCATAAGCACCTATGCGCGATGGCAGGCGTCCAGACATCATACCGAAGCGCGATGGCGCACAAAGTGGATAAGGACAAAATGCGTTCTCGAACACTGTGCCACGCTGGGCTAGTGCGTCAATGTGTGGAGTTTTACAGATCGAACCACCATACGCATTCAGCACAAATGAGGTCAGCTGATCAACCATGAAGAGGATTATGTTGGGTTTACTACTGTCTTTCATAACGCGGTTAACAGCCGAGATCTGAGAGCTGACAGTCTAACGCTTGGCTGCGTAGTAGGATACCCGGCGCTCCAGATAGGCCAGTAGTTCTGATATGGTAAAAGCCATAGCAAAAAGAACCAATAGTACGGCCCAGAAGTGGCTCATCAAGAAATTGGCCGAGTACAGTTCGAACAAAGCTCCAAAGCCTGCGATTGATATGAGTAGCTGACCGATAATTACGCCTTTAACGGCTCTGATGACACCAATACGTACTCCACCGAGTATCTCTGGTAGTGCAGCCCAAAAATATATCTTCGTGAAACCATCCCATGTTGACGCACCAAAGCTTGTAGCCATTTCAATCAGTGACCGGTTTATTTGCATAACACCTGCGCGTGCGTTGAGGATAATGATCCAGATAGCAAACAGAGTGGTGGTTATTATGATGGATTTCATTCCGAAGCCGAACAGCACCATCAAAACGGGCACAAGGGCGGTCAGCGGGGCACTGAGGAAAATGTTTACCCAAGGTAGAAGCAATTCATCGATCAAGCGATTTTTGCCCATGAGGATTCCAGTAGGAATTCCAATCGAAACAGCAAAGAACACACCAGAGAAAAACGCATAGGCTGTTTCGTACAGTGCCTTTTGAAAGGCTGCTGAACCAAAAATCTCGAACAGCGTTGTTAGTACATCAGACAAAGGCGGCACAAAGAAAGAAATTTCAAGACGACCAAATATCTCCCACAACAAACCCCATAGAAGGAGTGAAGACATGCCGGGTAGGCGAACACCAAAAACTTTCATTGCTTATTCCACGTAGGCGCGTAGTGAGGCCCAGATATCATCCACAATATCAAGGTATTCAGGATCCCTCCTTATGGTCAGGTGATCTTTATCGCGCAAGCCTGTGGGGCGGATGATGTCCGATACCCGGCTCGGACGAGGAAGTAAAATAGCGATCTGGTCAGACACATAGACTGCTTCTTCTATTGAGTGTGTTACGAAAATGAACGTCTTGTTCTCATTGGCTACAAGTGAAAGCAGATCTTCTTGAAACTTCCGTCGTGTTTGCTCGTCAACAGCCGAAAATGGCTCGTCCATAAGCAAGACGTCTGCATCCACAGATAGCGCACGAGCCAGTCCTACGCGTTGACGCATGCCACCCGACAACTCGTGAGGAAAGCTCTTTTCGAAACCTTTCAAACCCACATCCTTAATATATTTTTCTGCTATTGCCTCGCGCTCTGATAGTGCAACTCCACGAAGTTCCAAGCCAAATGCAACGTTTCTTATTACCGATGCCCATGGCAGTAAAGCAAAATCCTGAAAAACGAATGCCCGATCTGGCCCAGGCCCACTGACTGCTTGACCATCTATGTCTATGTCCCCGGATGTGGGTTCTAAGAGACCTGCAATAATCTTCAACAGGGTGGTTTTGCCACACCCTGAAGGTCCCAGCAGCGAGGTAAGCTGACCGCGAGGAAACTCAAGTGTTAGATCTTTTAGCGCCTCGACGCTACCGTAATTCTTGGATACATTGCGAACTGAAACTGCAATGTCCATCTTTGAGGTCGAAGATACAGCGCTTGGGCTGCTACTAGTCTGAGGCATATCCACGCACATTTCCTTCGAATAGGTAGTGTTCAATTTTTTCAAGTAGATTCAAGAACAGCACTGCGAGCACAATGATAGAAAATATAGCGGCATACATGCTTGCGTAGTCGGCTATTGAGCGGCTGTATGTGATGATGTCACCGACTCCGGTGGGTGTTATCTTTAACTCTGACAATATGGCGCCGATAAAGCCTGCTGATATTCCAAGACGAAGCCCGGAGAAAATGACCGGTGAAGCTGCAGGTATGATTATCTTGAGTACGATCTCCCACCTGCTGGCAAGAAAAGAGGTTCCCATTTCTGTTAGCGACGTGGGTGTATTTCGAACCGCACCGGCTGTGTTCAACACGATCACAGGCATAGCCATTATGCAAACGACAAATACTTTGGATGTCAGCCCTATTCCGTAAACCATCACCAATAAGGGAATGAGTGCCGCTAGTGGGGCAGCTTGCATAACGATAAATATGGGTGAAAAGAGCCAATCGAACCAGTCGTTTAGCCCTGTCCAAAGGCCAACGGTTATGCCAACAACAGCCGATATGGCAATTCCGATCGCAAGAGGCTTAAGTGTCTCTGCATAAGCCGTGAACAGGCTGCCATCAAAGGCCATCGCCATAAGCGCTTTCATTGATTCAATAAAGGTGGGGAATGCATAGCTGACGGGTATATGCCCGGCTATCTCCCACGCACCAAATACTACGATTGCTGAAAGCAGTTTAAGTAACAGGGGTCGATGCTGCATTATTTCAGTTCAATTTAGTTGGCAAGTAAAATCGGCCCGATGTATCGGGCCGATAGGCAAACTTGCCGTTCACTTTGCCATGGCAGCATCTAGAGGCGCCAGGTACCAGAAGTCCTCAATATTTAAAGTAGATACATCGCCTTCAAGCTGCCCCGCCGCGCTGTACCATTCCATATCGGCTGTAGCACCATCACGTCCTCCACCTTCAGGGTCGTAGAGTCCGCCTGCTATGGCATCGGTGTAGAAATTGTCTAATTCGCCAAGAATCTCTTTGGGTAATTGGCCAATTGGTCCATCAGGATTTGTTTCGCGACTGACAATGGTTGGATCTTCATTCATATCTTTCCAGGTGCTTGCCAGGGCTCCAACGAAGATATTCACTGCCTCCTCGTTCGCCTTAATCCAATCCAGGTTTGCAAAAAGAGCTTCATCGCTGGCTTCTACGTCGAACATGGGTAAAACGTTGAACTTATCAGCGTGAGTTCGCATGACTTTGTTCTTGTTGGACAGGTCTATGATTGTGGCATCCGCTTGGCCAGCCACCAGCGCTACCACACGATTCGATGAGCCTGGTACGTAAGATCTCTTCCCAAACTTGATGCCCATTTTGTCTTCAATTACGTTGGCAATGGAATCTGTACCACCGCCACGCGAGTGCAGAAGAATTGGCTCGCCATCCAGATCTTCAAGCTTTGCGAATTTTTTGTTAGTTACTGGAAAAAACTTAAGTTTTGATAATTGAAAGACGATGCGCAGCGGGGCTTTGGATCGTTGCATGGCAGCATAGGGTGTACCAAATCCGATATCCATCTGCCCGCTTAATACTGCTTGAATGGCAAGTTCCTCATCTGAGAACGCAGTCCACTCATAGTCAAGACCGTTTGCCTTTGCTCGCTCCAAAGCAACAAAAAATGCTGCTAACTCATCCGATGGCGTTTCAGCCAAAGCAATCCTGATTTTCTCTGCGTTAGCTGACGATACCAGTGCGATAAAAATGATGGGTATCGCTGCGGCGGCGGTGGCCATTTTTTTAAACATACTATTCATGGTGATTCTCCTCTAGCTGTAGGTGTGGCTTGGTGTGTTCTCCCTTTGTGGGAGCTAATACGCCTTTAATGGCGCTTGTTGTAAATGCAAATCGTGATTTACTAAGTGTTAGTCATCTCCAAAAAGACGAGCGGATACTGAATTGAGGTGATCGCGCATGCTCGAATGTGCAGCGACTGGATCTCGTGCTTCAATGGCCGCGAGAATGGCGTCATGCTCAGCGAAACTTGAATGCTCCCGCGGTGGACTCGCAGTTTTGCGAATGACCTGCCCCCATGCGACCGCGCGATGTACCTGGTTCAAGTGATCGTAAAGAGAGCGCAGTAAGACGTTTCCCGTGGCGTCTGCCACTGCTCGATGAAACGCATCGTCATTCGCTTCATAGCCATCCCAGGTCGTTGCTGCAACGGCTCGATCACGTGCATCCCTAATTTTACGCACTAACTCTGCGGAGGCATTTGCAGCTGCTTCGCGGGCGATGGCAGGTTCGAGAGACATCCTCGCCCTCATCATTTGCACTGGCGTGATTTCCTGGCTTAGTTTGTCAAAATTTGGAAAGATGTCGTTGCTTTGCAGGCCAGATACAAACGTGCCCTTGCCGACGTGTCGCCAGATTGCACCCTCGCGTTCAAGCGCATCCAGACCTTTGCGTAAACTTGAACGGCTGATTCCAAGACTATTGATAAGCTCGCGTTCTGCGGGCAGTCGATCTCCGGGTGTATAGCCGCCAGCGTCTATAAAGCTCTGCAATTGTTCCTGAGCATCAATGCGCTCCGCCATGTCGGGTTTCGTTTGCACCAGAATCTCGATAATTGGTTGATCAATATATGCCGATTTAGCATATTAATCGCAACCAATCCGGGTTTGCAACCTGTATTGCTTGATTTGTAAAATTGGTTCAAAATGGTTCAATCAACAACTTTTTGATATCCGGAGTTATTTTTCATGACAAAATTCGCAATCCAGTCACCCCCCACTGTTGCCTTGCCAGTGTCGGGGTCGGAGGATTTGTTTCCAGTTCGGCGTGTTTACTGCATCGGTCGCAATTACGCTGCGCATACTATTGAAATGGGCCATGATCCTGATAGAGAAGCGCCATTCTTTTTTCAAAAAAACCCTGACAATTTGGATGTGTCTGGAGAGTTTCCCTATCCGGACAAGACCTCCGATGTGCATCATGAAATCGAAATGGCCGTTATGCTCAAAGCTGGAGGCGTGAATATTCCGATTGAGCAAGCGCTAGATCATGTTTTTGGTTACGCCTTGTCGTTAGACATGACTCGCCGTGATCTGCAAGGCGAACAAAAGAAAGCAGGCCGGCCTTGGGAGATTGGCAAGGCATTCGAACGCTCAGCACCTGTGGGTATTGTCCATACCGTAGCTGAGGTCGGGCACCTTGATCAGGGGCGTGTCGAGTTGACCGTAAACGGTGACGTAAAACAGGAAGGCGACCTGAATCAGATGATCTGGAAAGTTCCAGAAATGATTTCCTATTTGTCTGATTATTTTGAACTCGCGGCAGGTGATGTCATATTGTCAGGTACGCCGTCCGGTGTTGGGCCGGTTACCAAAGGCGATGTGATGGGGGTCAGTGTTGAAGGCCTGGGTAGTATGACGGTGTCGGTGGTGTGACATCTATATAAGCAAGCTAACATGGCGATTGACTGCCTAAAGTGCAGAAGCGCCGAATGGGGTTCCTTGTAAATGTTAAGAGAGCTCATTACAGCTTATAATGAGCGGATCAAACCACTATTCTGTTGGTTAGTATTCTAGGAACCCCATTTAAAATGTCAGATAAAACGCAGAAAATTCTCTACACCGCTACTGATGAAGCGCCGCGGCTGGCCACAGCGTCTCTATTGCCGATTATTCGTACCTTTACCTCGGCTGCCGGCATTGAGGTCGAACTAACAGATATTTCGGTTGCCGCTCGTGTGCTGGCAGAATTTTCTGACTACCTTGACGAGTCGCAGCAGGTACCTGACAACCTGGCGCAACTGGGTAGGCTCACCCAAGATCCCAACACCAATATCATCAAACTGCCCAATATAAGTGCATCTGTCCAGCAGCTGCAAGCGTGTATCAAAGAGTTACAGGAAAAGGGTCTGAGCATTCCCGATTACCCGAATGATCCGCAAAATGATGCAGAGCTTGAGCTGCAACAACGATTCGGCAAAATCCTGGGTAGTGCCGTTAATCCTGTACTACGAGAAGGGAATTCTGATCGACGTGCTCCAAAGGCTGTTAAAGAGTATGCAAAAAAGCACCCGCACTCGATGGGTGAATGGAAGCAATGGTCCCGCACCCATGTATCGCATATGCACGGTGGAGATTTCTATCACGGCGAACAATCGCTAACGCTTGATAAAGCGTGCAAGGTAAAAATGGAGTTAGTCGCTGACAGCGGTACTACCAAAGTACTCAAGCCGGAAATCGCGTTGCAGAGCGGCGAGATAGTTGACCTGATGTTTATGAGTAAACAAGCGTTGTGCGATTTCTATGAGCGTGAAATGGAAGACTGTCGGGAGTCTGGAATCTTATTTTCATTGCATGTTAAGGCCACTATGATGAAGGTGTCGCATCCGATAGTGTTCGGCCACGCGGTCAAAATCTATTATAAAGACGCTTTTGACAAGCATGGCGCCTACTTTGATGAATTGGGTATCAATGTCAACAACGGAATGGCCACACTCTATGAAAAAATAGCTGAACTGCCGCGTTCAAAGCGTGAAGAAATCGAGCGTGATCTTCATGCCTGTCAAGTGCATCGTCCGCGTCTGGCGATGGTTGATTCCTCTAAGGGAATCACTAATTTTCATTCTCCAAGCGATGTGATTGTGGATGCCTCTATGCCTGCCATGATTCGTTCTGGTGGACAGATGTGGGGAGGTGACGGCAAGCTTTATGACTGTAAGGCTGTTATGCCAGAGTCGACGTTTGCCCGGATCTACCAGGAAATGATTAATTTTTGTAAGTGGAATGGCAACTTTGATCCCACAACAATGGGTACTGTACCAAACGTAGGTTTAATGGCGCAGAAGGCTGAAGAATACGGTTCGCACGATAAGACTTTCGAAGCACCCGAAGTAGGCATTGCCCGTATTACCGATATTGATACCGGTGAAGTACTGCTAGAACGTCGTGTTGAAGAGGGTGACATCCTGCGTATGTGCCAGGTGAAAGATGCCCCTATCCGAGACTGGGTGAAATTGGCGGTGAGACGTGCCCGAGAGTCTGACACGCCGGTAGTGTTCTGGCTTGATCCTTATCGACCGCATGAGAATGAAGTCATCAAGAAAGTCGAGGCCTACCTTAAAGAACATGATACAGAGGGTCTTGATATTCAAATCATGTCTCAAGTGCGGGCGATGCGCTATACACTCGAACGTGTTACTCGCGGTCTGGATACGATATCGGCTACGGGTAATATTTTGCGTGATTATCTAACCGATTTATTTCCGATACTGGAGCTTGGTACAAGCGCAAAGATGTTATCCGTTGTACCACTGATGGCAGGCGGTGGTCTGTTCGAAACCGGAGCCGGTGGTTCCGCGCCAAAGCATGTACAACAGCTCACAGAAGAAAATCATTTACGCTGGGATTCCCTGGGTGAGTTCCTGGCATTGGCGGTATCTATTGAAGAGTTAGGCTTAAAGCATGGCAATGAAAAAGCAGGCATTCTGGCAAGAACTCTGGATACCGCTACTGGACGTCTGCTCGATAACAACAAGTCGCCCTCGCGTACAGTAGGGCAGTTGGATAATCGTGGAAGTCATTTTTACCTCTGCCTATACTGGGCTGAAGAAGTGGCCAAGCAGAGCGACGATGCAGAGTTGGCAGCGCAATTTAAAACCCTCTTTGATCAACTCAGTGCTCAAGAAGAAACCATAGTGCAGGAGTTGGCTGTGGTTCAAGGTAAGCCTGTGGATATAGGTGGTTATTACTTTGCCGATACAGAGCTTAGCGAACAGGTCATGCGACCTAGCAATACCTTTAATTCAATTTTGCAGGCAGTCAACAGCAATTAGCTGATGCGTTCTATGGCAAGTTCGGGCTGGTCAGTTTAACTGGCCGGCCCGGATTTCTTTCCATAAAAATACTTGGCCATCCGCACAACTCAGAGCTATGTTTAACGCGGCCAGAATGGAAACGCTGCTTACAGCGATAGTGGGTACCTGCCTGTTTGCATGGTTACAACTACCACTTCCATTCCTGTTCGGTCCGATGATGTTTTGCCTGTTGGCAGCCCTGGCCAATCGTTCCTTGGCGGGCTTTGGGCAAGTGTCGGTTGCGGCCCGCACAATATTAGGGGTTGCGGTAGGAGCATCTATAACACCCGAAGTTATTTCCCGCATTCCGGATATGATGGGTTCGATCGTTTTTATCCCGTTCTATATAGCCACCATTGCCATCGTGGGTGTGCCTTTTTTTCACAGGGTATGCGGATTTGACAAGGTGACTGCCTACTACGCTGCAATGCCAGGTGGCCTGCAAGATATGGTTATTTTTGGCGCCGAAGCAGGTGGCGATGGCAGGACTCTATCCCTCGTACATGCCACTAGAGTGTTGATTATTGTAACGCTAGCACCTGTCATTTTAACATTGGGGTTTGGAGCTCGATTAGATACTCCCATAGGTGAGCCTGCATCAACCTTGCCCGTTTTCGAACTGCTGCTGATGGTGCTAGCAGCGCTGGTTGGTTGGAAGGGAGGCGAACGAATTAAACTGTTTGGCGCATCCATATTAGGACCGATGATCGTGACTGCCTGCTTATCCCTTAGCGGGCTAATTCATACGAGACCTCCTGCCGAGGCTATTCTGTTTGCACAGTTTATGATTGGCATCGGGATCGGTGTCGGCTATGTAGGCGTAACATTCATGGAATTGCGTCGCGTCGTACTTTCGGGCGTAGCCTTTGTTCTAATACTGGCAGTATTGGCTTTGATTGTTACCGAAATAGTTGTGCTGTCAGGTTTGGCTGAGCCTCTAGAGGGGTTTCTAGCCTTCGCACCCGGCGGGCAGGCAGAAATGACTGTTTTGGCCATAGTCGCCAGTGCCGATCTGGGATTTGTGATTGTTCATCATTTAACCAGGATCTTTCTTGTTATAACGTGTGCACCGCTTGTCATTAAACTGTTTCAGTCAGAGCGCTGAGCGCGTAAATCTCTGTGATCTGAGTAAATCTAGTCACTATGAAAGTAGTGCCAAAAGGTAGTCGTTGGGTTATTACTCGTACCCATAAAGTTGGCCCTCGACGAATCGCCGAGGGCCATGTGCTATCCCTAGCAGATAAAGTGTTGATGACGAGCTACCTTGCTCAGTTGGCCCATTCCTTGGGCCGGATACATCCTGTTAGTCAACACTTCACGCAACGTCCATTTGGTTTAATCGCTACGACCTTTTGAGCAGTGAGTCTATGATCGTTCGATTCCCTTCGTTCATTGCCGCGATCTTCCTTAACCGCGAAACCATTGTGTATGAGCATCGATATGATTGCTATCGGAATACACTTGTTTTTCTGTAGGAAATGTCTGAGGCAAACTCATAATGGTTAGTGCTGCTTAAAAAGCAATGACGTCCGGTACTAGCCTCAATTCGCACCGATATCGGTGTAAGCGTCTGTGTTGAGTCTCCTTGGCCGGGGTATTTCGTAAATCCCCTTCGTATGGGTACAATGTGGTTCGGGAGTTTGTTATTAGTGCTTAGGGGTCCAAGAGATGTTCATCCGATGTGTTTTTTGCCTTTCGTTGTTGATGTCGAGCATTGGCTTTGCCGAGGAGCTTCCGACACCAAAAGGTGACGTACTACTCACTATTTCTGGCAATATAGAGCATACGAATAGTGAGCGCGGAGCTGAGTTTGATCTGGAGATGCTAAAAGAGCTACAAGTAGTATCTATCACAACTGATACACCATGGACTGATAACGTTACGGTATTTGAAGGAGTAAGCGTGGCTGCATTATTGCAACGCGTGGGTGCAAAATCAGCGGCCTTTCGGGCCTCCGCTCTAGATAACTACTGGTACGATGTGAGTAATCTCGATTTTGAAGCATTCCCTATTATTATCGCCTATAAGCGAGATGGTAGCTACATGACTACGCGCAATCTCGGACCGCTGTGGTTAATGTTTCCTTTTGATGATTATCCTGAATTACTCACTGAAACTAACAAAGCGTCTAGTGTTTGGCAGTTAGATGTCATGATTATCCAGTGAGCAGAAAACTCTGGCTCTTAATCTTATCGATCGTACTGCTATTAAGCCTGATTGTTACGTTGACGCTGATTCTCCGAATTAATGACGCACGTAACAATCTTGCTCAAAGTGACCCAGGCGCATTCAATTATCTATTGCAGAGCCACCGCAACATAAATGCGTTTCATGATGCCTTAAGAGACTTTAGAGATTTGGACGGCAGTGCCGAACGGAAATTGGAGCAGCGGCGAGCCTACCAGCAAAGATTTGATGTCTTATGGTCTGGATTTACAGTTTTTGAGCTTGACCTGAAAAACCAGCTAGATGGGCAGCAAGAGGTAGATGAATTATTGGGATACTCTACCAGTTATCTGGAAGGCAATGAGCACTTGATGGTAGCTGAACATGAGTTATCCAGCTCTGAAGCTAGCAAACTGATTGAAGGTGCGAGAGTGATGTCTCAGAGCTTAGCGGGTCTTGGCCACCAATATTATATTAACTCTGCACTCCGGAGAGATCTCTGGAATGAAAGACTCCCCCGACTTTATCAACTGTTTTGGACTTGCGTTGCGCTTCTGATGCTTTCGGGTACCTTAATGGTTGGAATGTTGTTGCTTTCAAACAAGCGTTCGGCGGAGCTGATAGCAAAGTCGCGTAAAAGTCAGCGAGAAATGAAACACCTGATTGATGAGCTACGCAGCGGTAAACTTGAGAATAAGGCTAAAGATAGTTTCATTGCCGCAGCCAGTCACGATCTCAGACAACCACTGCATGCGCTTGGATTGTTTCTTGGAGCGACTGAAAAACACATTGAAAATGAGGCCGGCCGGGAAGCTCTTGCTGAGGCGAAGCACTGCACCGTCGAGCTCAATAGACTGTTCAATAGCCTTCTTGATCTTTCGCGACTTGATGCGGGGGTTGTAGAGGCAAACAAAACGGAATTCAAACTTGACGGTCTTCTGCGCATGATGGATCAGGAGTTTTCTGCCTTAGCCAAGCAAAACGGCGTGTATTTTTCTGTTTGTCGTGATTCATTTTATATCCACAGTGATGCCATTCTATTAAATCGCATACTGAGAAATCTATTAGAGAATGCGTTCTCGCACAGCGGTGCAACTGACATTCAGATATTTCGCGAGCGCAAAGGTGCAATGGTTAGGCTAACGGTTGCTGACAATGGCTCGGGTATTCCAGTTGCAGAGCAGTCAGATATCTTCTCAGAGTACTACCAGCTTGAAAACCCTGAGAGAGATCGTTCCAAGGGATTGGGTTTGGGGCTATCAATAGTCAAACGGCTGTGTGAAATACTGGATATTGAAATCTCGATGGAGTCCAAGGTGGGTGTGGGTACGATGTTTCATCTTGATCTACCCATTAGAGATTCTGATAAACAGCTGAGTGGGCAACCTTCTAATGTGTCGCTTGACGCAGCTAGATTACCAACCGGGATGTTGGTAGCTATCGTCGATGATGATGCAAATGTTCGTCGTGGCATGATTTCCATGCTCGAGAGCTTGAATTTTGATGCCATAGCTGCAGAGTCTGCAATCGAAATGATTCAAACCCTTCGATTAAGAGAATTGCTGCCTGATGTTCTGGTTGCCGATTATCGGCTGCTCAACAATCAGACAGGCGATGTTGCTATCCATGAGATCCGGGCTGCATTCAACGTAGATTTTCCTGCAATGATAATTACCGGAGATACATCACCTGGACGTGTGATTGATGCGGCTAATAGCGGCTTTGAGTTAATGCACAAACCTGTTGAGCCAGACGAACTGATGCGACGGATTAGCCGATTGGTAGGCACGGTGAAAAAAGAAGTGGCTGAAGCAAATTAATGCGGGAATGGAGTAAGATTCAATTTTGGATGAGGCATGGTGGCCAAAGCCAAAGCCAAAGCCAAAGCCAAAGCCAAAGCCAAAGCCAAAGCCAAAGCCAAAGCTCTAGCTCTAGCGAGAGTCTCGTATTTAATGTCTTAGGCAACTGCGAACAGAGTTATCACTTATGAGTATCACGTTTTATACTTCCCAGTCTAGCATCGGCGTAGCAACGCATATTGCATTGGAAGAGTCAGGGCTGGAGTATCAACTGGTTGAGGTAGATTTTACAAAGCAGCAGCAAAGTGATCAGTCTTATTTAAAAATCAATCCAAAGGCCAGAGTGCCTTCACTGGTCGTTCAGCAAGGCATTCTTACAGAAACTCCTGCTATTCTGAATTACCTGGCACAGTGCGCACCGAATTCTTCCATTGCACTGCCTGATGATATTTTCGCGAACGCACTCATTCAATCGTTTAATAGTTATTTGTGTTCAACGGTGCACGTTGCACATGCGCACAAGATGCGTGGTAGACGCTGGGTTGATGATGCACAGGCACTCAGTGCAATAACTGACAACGTTCCTAAAACAGTGGCTTTGTGTTTTGACATGATAGAAATGCATATGCTTAAAAGCCCCTGGGTCCATGGTAGCCGTTTTAGTATCAGTGATCCCTATCTGTACAGAATGTCTACCTGGCTAGAAGGGGATGGGGTCGACATAGACCGCTACCCATTGGTAAAAGCTCACCGTGAAAGAATGGCAAGCCGAGCTTCCGTAAAGGCAGTTGAAGCGTTTTTCAAAACGTAAGCGAAACCGAGGTGGTTGCTTTTTTTGTACCCGGAACCCGGTCTTTTAACAAATACCTGACGGCATGACGTCGATTGAGATCGACGCCAGATGAGCAATCACACGCCGCGCTTTAACAGTGTTGCCGGGTTAACTCGAAGGGTCAGCACAAGCCATAATGCTCCTGTCATGAGGCAAATTGTACTTGCACCCATCGCGACCAGGGCTCCTATCAGAAGCGTTCCACCGCTATCGAGTTTCAACCAAACGTTTAGTATTGCCTGCGCCAAAATGCTGCCCGTTGCCCAGGCAAATATGGACAAAACTATCGCCAACAATAAATACTCGAATAGTACGCTTTTAAGAACGATACTCATGCGAGTGCCTATTGCATTTAAAACGGATGCTTCGTATACCTGATGCTGTCGATTTACTGCCACGACGCTTGCCATGACAAGTATGCTGGCAGCAAGGCTTACTGAGGCAATCAAGGCCATTGCAAGCCCTGCACTTGCCAAAATGGAGCGCGATGCTTCGAGTATTTTAGCGGTTCGAACGGTGACAACATTGGGAAAGCTATCACCCAGTGTTGACTGTGCTGATACATCTGCGCCTGGGTCAAGCATGACACTGCCAATGTAGCGTGTAATAAACGGGTCGAGAACATTATCTGTGAATACAGCCTCGAGCCAAAAGCTGGTTTCGAATCGAGCCTGTGAATAAATGGCTGATAGCGTGGCGTCTAGTGTTTCTCCCAGGATGGTAAAACGCAATTGGTCTCCGACCTTCAGTTGCAATTGATCGGCTTCGCGATCCTCCATAGCCACCAGCGCAGGACCGGTATAATCATCGGGCCACCAGGCTCCACGATCAACGGTTGTATTATCGATGTTTTGTAGTCGATAGCTTAACTTGTGCTCATCATTCGCCTCTAGTGCCCGTGCTGCTACAGAACTCTTAGAAAGGCTCTGTCCGTTTACATCGGTAAGGCGTCCGAGTACCAGAGGCGCAATTGTGTGGTCCCTGTAGCCCTTAGTTTTTTCTATGGTTTCGTTGAAGTCATTCAACTGTGTCTTTTGCAGATCATAGAACACAAGAGATGGAGCGCGATCAGGCACGGTATCGTTTAAGGTGCGGCTGGTAGAGATGATGACCAGGGCTGAGGTGACCAGCAATGTCAGCGCAGTGCCAAGAGACAGTAACATCGGTCTTAGTGAGGATCCGGGCCGATATAAGCCAGCGGCTGCCATACGCAGCGCAAAATGACCGTCAAGCGCTTTTAGGTGGGCAAACCGTTTAGCGACGACCCGGATACCGCTGCTTAGAAAATCAAGTAGCAGAAGTAGAATGACAATGCAGCCCACAAATGCTAATGCAATGAGTGGTTCGGGAACAAACAGAAGCAGGAAAGTAATGCTGATCAAACCTATTATTAGAGTGGACCATCGGTAGCTTGCCGGTGCTCTGCTTTTGTCACTGATAAGACCACGAATTAGCAAAGCCGTTGGTTCATTCAAAGTTCTTCCAAGTGTGGGGAGGGTAAAAGCCAGAGCCGTGCTCACACCTAGAAAAATGGCAATCAGCGTAGGTTCTAAAAGTGCATAAGCGTTTGGGTTAATCGGCAATCGTTCGCCCAGAGATTGTGATGCTATCCAAGCGACAATCGCACCTGTTAATGCTCCAGCGGCACTGACCAATGCGGAGAGCAGAGTAACCTGGCCTATGTAAACTGATGCAACATGTTTTGCGCGCGCTCCCAGCGATTGCAAGGTGGCGATCGTGCGCAGCTTGGTTTGTAGATACGCTCCCACGCTGTTGGCAACACCCAGGCCTCCAATCAGCAACGTGCTAAAGCCAATCAGCAAGAGTACCGAGGCAACCTGATCAAGTCGTCTTCCTACAAACTCTCCACGCTCTTCAACGGTCTGTACCTCCCAGTCGGCTTCAGGAAATTTTTCCTGCAGTCTATTGCGCCACATCGATGGCTCTTGCTCAGTTCTGATACGGTAGTCGTAGTCAACAAGGCTGGTTGGTTGCAATAGTCCGCTGGCTTCTAATGCATCCTGATCGATAACGAGTGGAGCGCCGCGAAAATCTGCACGCAGACTCCGATCGGGTTGTTCCATAATGATTGCACGCAGCTCTATGTTCAGCCCACCAATACTGACTCGTTGGCCGATGCTTAGTGCAAGCTGCTCTACCAGAACCGGGTCTATAGCTGCACCCCAAACACCAGTCTCAGAGAGGGCCACTGCATCCTGTAAACTGATTGCAGGTTCTAGTCTCACTTGCCCATAAAGTGGGTAAGCTTCGTCCACGCTTTGTAATTCAACGACTGTGAAATCACCTGACTCTGTGCCCATCATGGTGCGAAGCTCAAGCATGCGTGAGACTGTGGCGTTGGCATCAAGCCATTGCTGCTGCTCATCGCTGATAGCTTTGCGTTGGCTTATCTGTAAATCACCACCAAATAGGTTTCGTTCTTGTTGATCAAAACCAGAGCGAACTATTTGTAACAGGCTGCCACACGTTGCAATCAGTGCTATACCCAGAAACAGACAGGCGCTAAACACCCATAGAGATCGTACCTTGCTTGCGCCGCGTAAATCGCGGAGCATGAAGGCAGGTAACGCTATCATGTGCCTGAATGCTGCTTGTTGACTACCATGGCCGGAGCTTGTGCGTGAAGTTTTCCTTCATTCAATCGCAGCGTTCTGTCGCAGCGTGCAGCCAAATCGTTGTCATGGGTAACCAGTAGCAATGTTGAACCACTTTCGCGATTCAGCTCAAACAATAACTGCATTATCATCTCGCCGGTACTTTCATCAAGATTGCCTGTGGGCTCATCGGCAACTATTAATGCAGGTTCGTGTATGAGTGCGCGTGCCATGGCTACCCGTTGTTGTTCACCACCCGATAATTGAGCGGGGTAGTGATTTGCGCGGGAACTGAGCTCAACCTTGGACAACATGTCCATAGCAAGCTTACGACTGTTTGCGATACCAGAAATTTCGAGGGGCAATGCTACATTTTCGCAAGCAGTCAGGCTTGGAATCAGATGGAATGACTGGAACACAATTCCAATTTGTTCGCGTCTGAGATCTGCTCTCTCATCGGGACTCATGTTCTCCAGAGACTGACTGGCAATGCTGATTTGTCCCTGGCTGGGGGTCTCCAGGCCTGTCAGTATGAGTAGTAAGGTTGTTTTGCCCGAGCCTGAAGGGCCGATGATAGCGACTCTTTCCTGCGGGTCTACCGTCATATCCAGTTGTTGCAAAACCGTGACATCGCTACTACCCATGGCGTAGTGTTTTGAAACGTCTGACAGTTCGATCATGGTGCTGATGCCTTTGAGTGTGCAGAGTCTGATTGAGCCTCGCCAGGCAAAGTTCCAGACGGCTCTTGTTTATTATCTCCTACGGATGTCGTGAATGGGTAGACTAGATTATAGATACACTTCTGGCTTGCACAGAGCCCCCAAACATTGCCGACACGCTTGTGCCGGCAATGATGGGTTGGCGGTTGCTAGAGGCTGGTACAAGCCTCTCCGAAGGTTGGGACGGCAATGCACGCTTGCAGCCTCGGAATAGATCTAACCGAGCCTTCAAGTAAGGAAAAACCGGATATATTGGCGCTTACGTTTCCAGATAAGCCATTTATTCCCAGTGCCAGTGTGATCTCACCGGATAGATCACCGTCTATGAACGGTACATTCTTGAACGGTTGTTTTGCTACCTCAAGAGCAAGGTTGGCAATCTCCTTTGCCGAAATCAACGATGCCACTCTGGGGTCAAGTTCAATCGGTGTGAGGTTCAGTCCAGCCTTGATAGCATCTACGGCGAGATTAGCGGCGCTGAGCGCTGTTTTAGCAACTTCCAACGAAACCGTTAATGTACCAATGCTTGCATAATGTCGGGCTATGTCTGCATTTCTCCAGGATTTTTCGGCAGTGTATCGCGCAAGGCGGCCTGGTTTCTGATGCCATTTGGCATTCTTATACCAGCGATTCCATGATGCAATCTGAGCTCTGCGCGAACTGATCGAGCGATGATGTGATGCGATACTGCTGTTGAGGCTATTGATCGATTGCTTGGCAGCATCAACTTTGCTTTGGGCATCGGACAACGCTTTCTGATCTTCGTCTCTTTCAGCTTGAACAATTGTTTTGCTGGCATCAATGAGTGATTGCAGCCGTTGAACTTCATTCTGTGCAGCTTCCAGATCATTGTAGGCACTCTGCATAGATCCGGTGATGGATCCCATGTCAAGTGAGATGCTTCCTGTGCCGGATAGTTGTGGTCCCGCACTTGTGATTGACCCTGCCATCGCAATTTGCGTCACAGGCGTTACAAATGCTCCGTTTACGGCCAGTCCCTGTGAACTGATTTCCAAAGACACGTTTTCAAGGGCAACACCGAATAGATTCATATTGCCGGTCAACCGCACGATTACATCTTCGGGGTTGTTCCAGGAGATCGCTGCATACACACTGATTTCGCTATCGACCTTTATATCAGGTGAGATCTGCATGCGACTCACTCCGTTGAGTTCAACACCTTGTGCATGTATCGACAGGGTGGTGCTAATCATCGCCAGATCGTTAAGATCAAGGCCAACCCAATCGCCCAGAGTCTGAGCACCTAAGCTCATTTCACCTTCAATGGTGAGCATCGTGTTCTGCAGATCATTGCCTACATAGCCAACTACGCTTGCACCGGCTGACGGCATGATAGGAAGGTAGTCCTGTAGAAATTCTGTATCGGGTTTTAGCTTGCCGCTAACATAGGTTTTCTGTTCTGCTTCAGTCAGCTGATAGGCGGCCGTTGCTTCACCAAGAGAGATATTGAAATCAATGTAATCTGGTAGTCCGGGTATACCCAGTTCGACATCACCGTTCCCGCCTTGTGCAATACCGTACTCTCCGATATAGGTGACTACATCACCATTCAGTGTTATAAAGTTTGCGAGTGGAATTGCCCCTCGTATATAGAATTGACCGGAAAACTCAGCAACGTCGAAGGGCATTACACCCACTGTGCGTGCTTCGAAGGGAATCCAACCGTTAGCCGAGAATCCAATCGCATCTATCGGATTGTTAGCTTTGTCCTTGCCCTTGTCCTGATCTTTATCCTTTTGACGATTAGGATCATCGAATTGGCTGCCCTGGAGTATTGCCGGATTATCGGGAACATTTTGTTGCACATAGTCGCCATCAGCATTGCGTTCGTAGTAAACCTGAGTGTCGTTCAGGAAGTTTTGTTCCAACAGCACTCCGGTCTCAGGATCTAACGTGAAAGCCATAACTACATGCTCATCGTTCTCATCTCGGATTTCATAGACTTGTAGCTCACCGTCGGCATCAGATTGGTTCTTCTTTTTTAAATCGTTTAAGTCGATTCCTCCTTCTTGTGAATAGCTCAGGTAGAAGTAGGGGTCAAAGAGGTCCAGAATAGCCGTAACCTTTAATGTGCCTGGAACACTAAATTTGACTTCTTCCAACGGATGCAATTGTTCTCCGAAATCCAGGCTGAATGTCAACCCGGCGTCCAGCTGAAAGAGAAAGTAGGGTTTATCGGTATCTCTTAGTGTGCCCCCTTCACTGTAGCCATCATTCAGCGGTAGCGATTCACCAACCAGCTCTGGTAGAGACGCACCGTTTACAAATCCAATAACGGCTCGCGGTATCGTGTGGAAAACGGCGTTTTCCAGAACTGGCAATTCATCAAGCGGTACATCTGTTTTGCCATAGAGTTCCGGCTTATCGCCCAGCTTCACGGTTAGTGATGCGCTATTCAGAGGTATAGGCAAGTCGCCTGTTACTACCTGAACGTCTCCGTTGATTTGATACTCGTTACTGTTGGTTTCTGTAATGGCCTCCACTGACGCTTTCAGCGTTACACCCGGTATAAGTGTCAAGCTACAGGTGGCGTCTGCCAGCCCTGATTCACATTGCAGTTGCGAGTAGGCCGCATTTGAAGCAAACAGCCCAATGCAGAGGGTAGACAAAAGTGCTGTTATTTTGCACCAGGTATTAAGCGATGGGATGCCTGTCAGCGTTTTAGCTTTGTGGCGATATTTACCGGTCGCTTGATTCGGTATTCGATTCGATTCCATGTTTTACAACTCCTGATAAAATTCGCCGATAGGCGAGATACCTGTCTAGCGTGTAACTATTATCGGAGTCGACGAAAACGGGGAACTACATGTCAGTAACTAAAAGACAGTGAATAATACCCTGATTGGCACTGGAATCCCCAGCAGGAGCATGCCAATCAGGTGGCGTCGTTTACTACGCTTTAGTTAGCTCCAGTATCTGCTGTAAGACCGGCTGCCTTGATACCTGCAACAGCGCAAAGCTCATCGTTGTCTGATGTGTCGCCGGTGATACCCACCGCACCCAACAGTTCGCCTTGATCAGATCGTATTAGTACTCCACCGGGAACAGGAACCAACGCGCCATCGCATAGAGAGTTCATGGCTTGAATAAAAAAGGGTTCCACTTTGGCTCTTTCAAAAAGGGCCCTTGAACCTAGCCCTAATGAATAGGCTCCAAAGGCTTTTCCATGTGCTATTTTTGGTCGAACCAGGCTGGTACCATCCTGGCTCTCACTGGCTTTGATTGATCCGCCCGCACCCAGCACCACCACCGCCATAGGCTTGAACTGTTGCTTTTCCTGTTCTGCAAGTGCTTGTTGGATTATCTGTTTTGCCTGGGCAAGTGTTAGTTCCAATGTCGTGATTCTCTCTTGTTGATAGTGAGTGGTTTGTGTGCCTGCCAGATTAGACAGACATGAAATTTGTTCGAACTATAATTGATAGGATAGTACTTATAAAATTGATGGAAACATAGCAATTCATCTTGGAAAACACAGTAGTAAGTGATACTAACTGCAGAATCTATTTGGCATCATTGTCCTCAGCCTGATTTTCTAGCCATTGTCTGACCGTTGCGAATTTGTTTTCTAGATGGCGCTTCAAAATGGTTCCTAGACGTTTTCCATCTCGCGCGTCTAGTGCTTGCACTATCTCCTCATGTTCATTAACCGCTTGCTGCCAGCGCTCTGTACTCATATTAGCCATATAGCGTGCGCGACGAACCCGTACCGCCAGTGAGCTATACATGGATATCAGTGTTTGGTTTCCTGCTGCTTCCATGATTATTTCGTGAATACGCTGGTTATGTTTGAAGTAGCCAGGCATGTCAGCTTCGTGGAAATACGCCAACATGGTTTTGTGGGATTGTTTCAAGTCATTGACCTGTTTTTCTGTAATGTTTATGCAAGCTAATTCGCCAGCCAGCGCCTCGAATGCACCCATTAGCGGGAAAACTTCTTCCAGATCTTCCAAGGTGATGGCTCTGACCCGTGCACCTTTATTGGGTTCCAGGGTTAACAGGCCATCAGCCGCTAAAACTTTCAGGCATTCGCGCATCGGGGTTCGCGATACACCCAGCTTTTCGCATAGCGCTCTCTCTGGCACTTTCTCGCCAGCGGTCAGAACCCCCTCAACAATCATGTTGCGGATTCGATCCGTTAGCTCTTCATGCAAAGACGGACGACTGATTGACGTTACTCGATCAAGCGCGCTCATAGTCGTTCTCTGTCGGTGGCGGGTACATCATTTATTGCTGGTCCTGAATTGTTTAAAGCACTATCAGTGTAAACGCTGTTACTCAATGCCATGGCTAACACCTCGACGACGTGAACAGGCTGCCGGTTGCCCAGATCAGCAATCTGATGACGACAAGAGGTGCCGTCGGCAACAATCATAGTGTTTGCATCGGCGTCACGCACTGCCGGCAGTAGATCGAGTTCTGCCATTCTGGCCGACACCTCAGCTGTATGCCGTCCATACCCAAAAGAGCCTGCCATACCACAGCAACTGGAATCAATAACTTCGATCTCTAGATCGGGAATAAGTGCCAGGGCCTGTTGTACCGCAGAGAAGCATCCCTGCGCTTTCTGATGACAATGCCCGTGGACAAGTACCTTTGGCACGGGCTTTTTCAATGTCCAAGGCAGATTGCCGGCTTGATGGTCGGCCACTAATAATTCTTCAATCATCATGGCGTGGGCGGCAACTGTATCCGTCTCTTCGCTCGGAATGAGTACCTTGTACTCGTCGCGCAAGGTAAGCAGGCAGCTAGGTTCCAGGCCGACAATGGGAATACCTTTTTCTGCCCAGGGTAGCAGTGCCTCCACCATTCGGCGGGCTTCTTGTTTTGCTTTGTCGACCATGCCAGTGGCCAGATAGGTTCTTCCACAACAGAGCTTTCTTTGTCCGGGTAGTTGCGCAATATTGACACGATAGCCAGCAGCGATCAGAACCTTTTTGGCCGCGTGTAGATTGTCCGGTTCGAACCAGGTGTTAAACGTATCTGCCAGTAATACTATGTCCTTTCCTGATTCTTTCTCATCTTGCAAATGCCTGAAGGGTGCGCTTGACCAGATAGGAAGAGGGCGGTGAGCGGCAAAACCTGTTGCTGGTTCGCTCAACTTCGCTAGCCAGCCAAGCGAGTTACGTAAATTAATAAGCCAGCGCAGTTTTGACGCTATGGGCGCATACCTGGGCAAGTAGGCAATCAGCCGATCATGCAAGGTATATCCTTTCAATTGCGCCCTTGCGGCCATAACTTCAATTTTCATCTTGGCCATGTCAACACCTGTAGGGCATTCCCGTTTACAGGCTTTGCAAGATACGCAATATTGCATAGTTTCCTGCATTGCATCTGAGCCCATAGCATCTGCGCCCAATTGACCTGACATGGCCAGACGCAGGGTATTGGCTCTGCCGCGTGTCACATCCTGTTCGTTTCGCGTCACCCTGTAGGAGGGACACATAACACCTCCTTTTGTTTTTCGGCATGCACCATTGTTGTTACACATTTCGATGGCCCCCTGCAGGCCGCCACTGGCTCCGTTCCATTCTGACCAATCAAGTTGCTGCTTTATCTCAACCATCTTGTAGCCTGGTTTGTATCGAAACAGCTCGCGATCATTCATGCGCGGCGCATTGACAATTTTGCCTGGATTGAAAAGATTGTCAGGGTCAAACAGTTTTTTTACATCCTCAAAGCTTTTGACCATTCGCTCACCAAACATTTTGGTGTGAAATTCCGAACGGGAGATGCCGTCCCCGTGCTCACCCGAATGAGACCCCTTGTATTTGAGTACAAGATCAAATGCTTCTTCGGCGATGCTACGCATGGTGTTAGCGTCTTTCTCAAGCTTCATGTTCAACACAGGTCGAACATGTAAGCAACCAACCGAGGCATGCGCATACCAAGTGCCTGGTGTGCCATGCTTGTCGAATACTTCTGTCAGCCCTGCAGTAAACTCGGCTAAATCGGTGAGTTCAACCGCACAATCTTCAACAAACGATACGGGTTTGCCTTCGGATTTCATGGACATCATGATGTTGAGTCCTGCTTTTCTAACTTCGGCAATGCGTGATTGCATGGCAGGATCAATTGCATCTACGACTCCTCCCCAATTCTCAGCGCTGGCGTTCCAGGAAAAACCGAGATCTGCCATTCGCTCATGCAGTAGTTTGAGATGAGAGAGGTTTTCTTCCTGAGTCTCAAATGCAAACTCGACCAGAAGTATTGCCGCCGGATTACCCTGAACAAACTCCTCTACAGAATTCTTATAGAGGTCAATATCTCTTGCCAGTGCGATCATCGTATTATCGACGAGTTCAACTGCATGCGGTTTTAGCGCAACTAAATGCTGAGTTGCATCCATCGCCTGATAGAAACTTGGAAAGTGACAAACACCAAGGACTCTATGCCGAGGTAGCGGCCATAGTGTTAATTCAATTGCCGTCGAGTAGGCCAGGGTGCCTTCAGAACCCACCAGTAGATGAGCAAGATTGTGTGTGCTTCCATTGGGCGCTACTGCATCGATATTGTAACCACCAACCCGTCGCAGCACGTTGGGGAAGCGCTCGTTGATGATCTTGCACTCACGTTGCCCAAGATCGAGGAGCTCTTTACTTAGCTGGCGTTTCTCACCAACCAGACCTTGCAGTGAGCTGGGTACTTCATCAAAACTCAATGCCTCACCCGAAGGCAGGATGGCATCGATAGACTTTACGTTGTGGCGCATGGTGCCGTAGTGGATGGATCGTTGGCCGCATGAATTGTTAGCAGCCATTCCACCGATGGTGGCGCGTGATGCGGTTGATACATCTACTGGAAACCATAGGCCATGTGGTTTTAGTATGCGGTTTAATTCATCCAGCACCATGCCAGGCTCTACGACGCAACGGCAATTTTGCACATCCAGTTCGATGAGTTTGTTGAGGTGGCGCGAGTTATCGATGATCAGCCCGGAATTAACGGTTTGACCACATTGCGAGGTTCCACCGCCGCGCGGCGTGATCGGCATTTCAAACTCCCGCGCAATCTGCACGGTGGTCATAACATCTTCTACTGATCGCGGCATGACGACACCTGCAGGCATCATCTGGTAGATGGACGCATCTGTCGCGTAACGACCCCGGGTGAACAGATCTCCATAGACCTCACCGGCGAGTTCGGCCGAAAGCTGTCGCCTTATTTCTGCGTGCTTGTCGATTTGCATTGCATTTGAATAGGAAATAATTTAATAATGAATTCAAAATACAGTTTTAGCAACCGCTAGGGAGTTTTTAGAACATGCGCCGTGCTGGTCGTCATTTCCTTCAGATTCCAGGGCCCAGCCCAGTTCCAGATCGAATACTCAGAGCGATTGATATGCCTGTCATCGATCATCGCGGGCCGGGGTTCGCGGGCCTGGGTAACCGGGTCCTTAGCGGTATTCAGGGTATCTTCAAGACCACTCAACCGGTCATCATCTACCCATCGTCAGGTACCGGAGCCTGGGAGGCGGCCTTGGTCAATACCCTCAGCCACGGCGATAAGGTGCTTATGGTCGAAACTGGTCACTTTGCCGCTTTATGGCAGAAACTTGCCTTGAAGCTTGGCCTGGAGCCTGCGCTAATTGAAACCGACTGGCGGCGTGGAGCTGATCCGGATGTCATAGAAAAGGCACTTCGAGCTGACAGCTCGCACAGCATCAAAGCGCTGTGTGTTGTCCACAATGAAACCTCGACAGGATGCACATCACGAATTCATGACATCCGCAAAGCAATGGATGCAGCCGGACACCCGGCCTTGCTGATGGTAGATACGATATCGGGTCTTGCTTCAGCAGACTTTTGCTTTGATGAATGGGGTGTAGACGTTGCCATATCAGGATCGCAAAAAGGTCTAATGCTGCCGCCTGGATTGTCTTTCAATGCTGTCAGTGCCAAGGCCTTACAAGCAAATGCAAAGGCAACGTTACCTAATGCCTATTGGCAATGGACTGAGATGATTGAGGCAAACCAACGAGGTTACTTTCCTTATACACCTTCAACCAATTTGCTTTTTGGACTTGCCGAAGCAATCGACATGCTCAATGAGGAAGGCTTGGATACGGTGTTCACCAGACATATACGCCACGCCGCTGCAACACGAAAGGCTGTCGAGGCCTGGGGCTTGGAAGTGCAATGCCAGGTCGATAGCGAATTTTCTCCGGTATTGACAGCTGTTCGTGTACCAGAGGGAACCGATGCTGACAGTCTACGCTCAGTGATCCTTGATCAGTGTGATGTGTCGCTGGGCAATGGTCTTTCTAAGGTTCAGGGTAAAGTTTTTCGTATCGGTCATCTAGGCGATATCAACGATGTCACGTTGCTAGGGACCTTAAGTGGCATTGAGATGGGGCTGCACATTGCCGGTGTTCCTCATCAAACCGGAGGCGCGCAAGCGGCTTTGGACTATTTGAAGTCATCACGTCTTAAGCATTCGAAGGCGGCATAGAGCCGCACATAACTCTAAAAAAGTAATTACACCAAACCGCTTTATCGACACTACTCCTGAGGAGGAACACCATGAAAAAGACCATTGTTGCCGCGTTGGCCGGTACTGCCCTGATGTTGGGCGCAAGTCAGGCTTCTGCAGAAAAACTGATACTTAAATTTGGCCATGTTGGAAATCCAGGCTCCTTGTTTGAAGCCTCAGTAAACGAGTTTGTAAAAAATGCTAATGCCCGCTTAGGTGAGCGTGCAGAAGTTCAGGCATTTGGCTCGTCACAATTGGGCAAGGATAAGGAGCTTTTGCAGAAGCTGAAACTTGGCCAGATAACTTTCTCTTTGCCATCATCAATAATGTCATCGGTCGCTGACGAGTTTGGCGTGTTCGAGATGCCTTACATCATTAAGTCGCGGGATCATATGAAGGCGGTTCAAGCTGAAATCGGGGAGAGCGTTTTTAATGCTGCTGCCGAAGAAAACGGATACAAGATTCTCAGCTACTTCGAAAACGGTTTCCGACACATAACCAACAATACTCGCCCGGTCAATGTTCCAGCCGATCTGGAAGGGATTAAACTGCGCACGCCCAAGGGTGAGTGGCGTGTAAAGATGTTTCAACTATACGGAGCCAATCCTACGCCGATGGCTTTCTCGGAAGTATTTACCGCATTAAAGACGGGTGTTATCGACGGGCAAGAAAACCCCTATGCACAAATCTGGTCTGCAAAATTTCAGGAAGTTCAAAAGTATCTCTCCATCACCGGACATGTATACACACCGGCTTACGTCTTGGTCTCTGCCAAAAACTTTGCCAAGTTGCCTGAAGATATCCAGAGTGATCTGATGGCTGCTGCTGCTGAGTCTCAGGATGCTGTTTATGCAATGGCAGCTCAGCTTGAAACGGAGCTGCTTGATAATCTGAAAAATGGCGGTGTAACTGTCAATGAAGCAGATAAAGATGCGTTTATCACTGCGTCGAAGCCTGTTTATGATGAGTTTGCCAGTGCAGTCGATGGTGGCGCAGACTTGATTAGCCAGGTTCAATCACTCGCTAAATAATCCTTTTTTACAATAGTCGCAGAGATTCGCTGCCAATCTTTTCTGGCAGCGAATCTCTATGCTCGAAGCGAGCCCGGGGGAGTTTACAGTGAGTCGGTTGTCGCGATCGCTTGAATATTTGCTTGAGTGGATACTGATGCTGTTGATGGTTGCACTGACTGCGATCGTCGTTATTGCAGTTATCTACCGAAAAATGGATGCATCGTTGTCCTGGTACGATGAAGTGGCCAGTGTCGCGTTGGCATGGATTACCTACTACGGTGGTGCGTTAGCCGTGATCAAACGAAAGCACATTGGATTTGATAGCGTTTTGTTGGCTATTCCAATGCCCATAAGGCTTTACACGGCTGTATTTGCAGAGTTTGTTTTTCTGGCATTTTTTGTATTGCTTGCCTGGGCAGGGTGGGAAGTATTGTTGGTGCTGGAAGGGGACAGTCTAGTTAGTCTGCGATGGGTTCCAGTACAGCTGACTCAGTCTGTTATTCCTGTGGGTGCTGTCCTTTTTATCGTATGTGAACTGTTAGCTGCCCCCAAGTATTTAACAATGGTGGCGGCGGGCCAGTCGGCTGAGCATGCAGAAATAGAAGCAGAAATTGCTGCTGAGATGCAACGCCCATGATGGTTCTAGGGATTTTCTTAGTATTACTGCTACTCATCTTCATCAATGTGCCCATTGCAGTAGCGTTGGCCGTAGCTGCAGTGGTGGGTTTGCTTGCGACTGAAGGTGTGGGCTCTCTGGTTACCGTTGCATTAGACATGTATGACGGTTCAACCAAGTTCTCACTGATCGCTATACCCATGTTCGTGCTCGCTGGTGCGATCATGAATGCTGGTGGAATTACCGACCGTTTAATTAATTTTGTTGCTGCGCTGATTGGTTTTGTTCGTGGCGGTCTGGGTATGGTTAATATAGGCGTATCGCTTTTTTTCGCAGAGATATCCGGGTCCGCAGTGGCTGATGTTGCGGCCCTGGGCTCAGTGATGATTCCGCAAATGAAAAAACGCGGTTACTCTGCGCCGTTGGCGGCTGCTATTACGTCGTCATCCGCATCGCTTGCCATTATCATTCCGCCGTCTATCCCCATGATTGTCTATGGGGTGTCCGCAAATGCAAGTGTGGAGCAGCTGTTTGTTGCTGGTCTGGTACCCGGGCTAATCGGTGCTGTGGGTTTGATGGGCGTGGCCTATGCGTTTGCTTGCAAATACAACCTGCCAACTGAGGATGCGTTTAATACTAAGCGGGTTAAGGAGACGTTCCTGGATGCACTGCCGACTTTTTTGCTGCCTGTGATCATTCTCGGTGGAATATTTGGCGGGTTCGTAACGGCTACTGAAGCGGCGGGGCTTGCCGTTGTCGTAGCCTTGGGACTTGGCATTTACTATCGAGAAGTGAACTTTAAGCGTCTGCGTTCTGCAATGATTGAGGGCGGTATGCAAACTGCCGTGGTAATGCTACTTGTGGCGGCCTCGGTATTGATGGGTGGTTTTCTAACGCGGGCACAAGTACCGCAGGAACTTGCGCAATCCATGATGGCGTTGACAGATAACCGGTACGTCATTCTGTTGATTCTCAATGTATTTTTTCTAATCATTGGTTTCTTTTTGCATTCTGTGGCGGCAATTATTCTTGTGGTGCCCATTGTTGTACCCTTGATCGAACTTGTTGGAATTGATCCAGTACACTTTGGTCTCATTGTTACTCTGAATCTTGCCATAGGCCAGCAGACGCCGCCCGTGGCTTCAGTCTTGATAACCTCATGCTCCATTGCGAAAGCCAACATCTGGGATGTATCAAAAGTAAATGTGTATTTTGTCGGTGTGTTGTTTCTAGTGTTGATGCTATGTACTTATGTGCCGGCGGTGCCCATGTTTCTGGTTGAGTATTTTTATCGGTGAATAAAGGTACCGGTGACAAGGTGATAGAGATGGAAGAAGAGCTAGTATTTCACCGGCAGGGTGATACGGGTGTCATCACGTTTAATCGTCCCCAGGCCAGAAATGCGCTTACATTCGAAATGTACGAATCTCTGGCTACTATCTGCAATAACATTATTGATAAAAGTCTTGATATCCGTTCGCTGATTATTACCGGTCAGGGTGATAAAGCGTTTGCAGCTGGTACCGACATTTCACGGTTCAAGAATTTCCGAACCGCCGAAGATGCTCTGGGTTATGAACGAACAATGGATCGGGTGCTCGGTATCCTCGAGGCTGTGCCTATACCCACCGTGGCAGCTATAAGAGGCGCCTGCACAGGCGGCGGAGCTGCCATAGCTGCGTGCTGCGACATACGTATTGCCAGCGAAGATATCAAGTTCGGCTTTCCCATTGCCCGTACATTGGGGAACTGTCTGTCGGTCAACAATTTGTCCCGTCTGGTGGAGTTATTGGGTGCATCACGTACTCGAGAGATACTGATGACGTCAAGATTGATCACCGTAAACGAAGCACTATCAATCGGTTTGATTAGCGAATCGGTAGGCGATCCTTTGGCGCGGGCACATGAGCTGTGCGGCAGCATGCAGCAGAATGCTCCTCTGACCATTGCTGCCTCCAAGGAGGGGTTGCGTCGCTTGCGCGAACACGCGGCCAATGTAGAGGGTGATGATCTGGTGGTTCTCTGTTACACCAGTGAGGATTTTCGAGAGGGTATGGATGCGTTTCTAAGTAAGCGAAAACCTGCATGGAAAGGGCGCTAAAACGCTATGTCGCAAAATGATTCTGCTAAGCGGACTGGTCCTTTGGTTGGCATGCGCGTCATAGAACTTGCCCACATTATGGCCGGACCTGCCTGCGGATTGATGCTGGCCGATATGGGTGCAGATGTTATAAAAGTGGAAAAGATCGGTACCGGTGACGATAGTCGACGCTTTCTTCCGCCCGACATTGAAGGTGAATCAGCAGCTTTCATGATGATGAATCGAAACAAACGGGGTGTTGCCATCGACTTGAAGCATGAAGATGGAAAAGCCGTGCTGTTAAGACTGCTCGAAAATGCTGATGTGGTGATCGAGAACTACCGGCACGACACAATGGCAAAATTAGGGCTGAGTTACGACAGTCTGAAAGCCATCAATCCTGGAATAATCTACTGTGAAATCTCCGGCTATGGTCGTACGGGCCCCTACCGCGAACGAGGTGGGTTTGATTTGATTGCACAAGGCATGTCGGGTCTGATGTCTGTCACTGGCGAGGGGCCCGGGCGTCCGCCGGTCAAGCTGGGGCCTCCGGTTACTGATATTACGGCTGGTATTCTTGCTGCCATGGGTGTCTGTGCAGCCTATGCATCCAAACTTCAAACCGGTAAAGGGCAGCGCGTTGACACATCATTGTTTGAAGCCGGTATTACACACACGTTCTGGCAATCAGCAATTGCTTTTGCTACCGGCACGGCTCCGGAACCAATGGGCTCAGCGCATCCGCTCAATGCACCCTATCAATCCATTGCCACACAGGATGGTTGGGTGAATGTTGGTGCAGCAAACCAGACCAACTGGCTGGGTATGCTGGAGGTCATCGGTGCAGAGCACTTAGGCGAGGATCCGCGTTTTGAAAACAATCCTGAGCGAATGGCACATCGAGATGAGCTTATAGCTGAATTGGAGATCATTTTCACCACGCGCAATACTGATTCATGGGTGCAGTTATTGAATGAGGCCGGTATTCCAGCAGGTCCGGTGCTGGACATTCCACAAATGCACGAAAATCAACAGGCCATAGCCAGAGACATGGTGGTTGACGTTGAGCATCCCATCGCAGGCTCTGTTAAAACGCTGGGTGCTCCGGTTAAGTTTCATGGTACGCCTGGAGGCGTCAAGCATGCAGCGCCACTGTTAGGTCAGCACACCATGGAGGTTCTGACTGAAGCGGGTTATGAATTGAACGCTATAAATGCCTTGATTGACTCGGGTGTGATTGGTAATAGTAATGTGGCCACCTGAAGGTGTGCAAGCATAAGGTAACCTTGTATACCGTGGGCCAATGAAATAGCCAATTGTGGTGGTAGCAATCTGTATATACTGCAGCTGGTGAACCCTACTGTTGGACTGTGATGACAAACTACAGATTGACTTATTTCGACTTCGATGGAGGTCGGGCTGAACCTATTCGGATCGCAATGCATGCTGCAGGTATTGCATTCGAAGATGTCAGGTGGAGTTTTTCTGATTTTGGAGAAAACCGTCAATCACTGCCATTTAGAGCCGTACCTGTTCTGGAAATTGATGGGCAAGTGTTTACACAATCTTTGGCTATCAGTCGTTTTATTGGAAAGAGGGCTGGCCTTTATCCGGACGATGAGTTACAGGCGTTGTACTGTGATGAGGTATTAGGCGGGCTCGAGGATTTAAACCATTATATCGTTCAAACGTTTGGCTTAAAGGGCGATGCGCAAAAGCAGGCAAGGCAAGAGCTCGTAAATGGGCGTTTGACCGTGTTTGTTGCTGGGCTTGCAGATCTTTTAGAACGAGGCGGAGGCCAGTATTTTTCTAACCGCCAATTGACTATTGCCGATTTGTTTATGTTTGTACAGACTAAGCAGCTCACGTCTGGAATTCTGGATCATATCCCTGCCGACATTGTGCATCAACTTGCGCCTAGTCTCATTGACCATTATCACCGTGTTCAACAAGAGTCAATCGTACTAGCCTACTACGCACGCTAGTTCGCTCTGATCCCCCATGCGTTGGTTGTCGCATTTCTTTTATACTTTAAATGCCCTTCGGCGTCACAAAGCAGTAGCCTTTGAAATTTGATGACATCTGGATCCGCAACAACCGTCTTTAAGGAAAATCATGTCGCGGGCATCCTTTGGATGCTGCTAACGATGTCTTTGTTTGTATCAATGGATGCCTTTGCCAAGTACCTGACACAAGAGTTCTCTCAGTTTCAGGTAGTGTGGGCACGGTTCTTTTTTCATATGCTCTTTATGGCCTTGCTTCTTCGGCAAGAGCTGTTGAGAACCCTGGTTAGCGGTAATGTGAAACTGCAGCTGCTACGCTCTTCAATGCTATTGCTGACAACGCTATTGTTTTTTTCTGGCTTACGCAGTACTGATTTGTCCACAGCGACATCGATCATGTTCTTGTCCCCGATCTTTGTCACGCTTTTGGCTATTCCATTACTGGGAGAGAGCGTTGGCGTTCGTCGCATAGTGGGCGTACTGATTGGTTTTTTAGGTGCGATAATTATTGTGTTTCCTCACGCTGAGGTGCACGGAATCGTGAATGTGGCGAGTAGCGAAGGGCAGGGTGTACAGAGCTGGTTGCCGGAAATCGGTCACTTGTTGCTCATTTGCGCTGCTGCAAGTAACGCGTTCTATCAGATTATGACGCGTAAGCTGCGTTTGGTTGATAGCCCTACCACCACGCTTCTTTATTCCGCTGTGGTTGGGGTGGTGCTTATGTCAATTTGGGCGCCCCGGGTTTGGCTTCCGCCCATGCCAACGCAATGGCTGTTAATGATTTGCGTTGGGGTATTGGGGTGTTGCAGTCATTTTTGTCTGATTCGAGCATTTAGAAATGCGCCAGCCTCGCTGGTTGTGCCCTTCAGCTATTCTTCGCTTTTGTGGGCCACATTACTAGGGTTTTTGTTGTTTGGAGCACTGCCTGATAGATGGACCTTGTTCGGTGCATCTTTGATTGTGGCCAGTGGCTTGTATATCTTTTACAGAGAAAGCAGACAACAGCGATAGTTTACCGAGCATTTTTACCCCTGCCCATCAATCCCAGAAGTATCAATAGAGCAAACCAGTGGGCAACACTGCCGCTTTTCGATTTCCGAGTCACGGTGGCTGAATCGACGTCTTCAGGCAGCTCTTGTTCTTGCTCCGCTAAATTTGCCTCCCATTCACTACAAAAGTTGTTGCCACCTGATAGGAGCAATGTGGGTGTCAGGCTCTCATCAGAAGCTTTTGCCAGTGTCAGGCTTTCACTGCCTGATTGCGCGGCCAATATTATTGTCGCCTGCTCAGCGGGTAAAAGGGAGGCATCCAGCTGCGAGCTATAGGTGGAATTGTTGTTCCAGCCTCCGCGAGCGGTGGCGATCTGCACAGTCGGATTGGGGATGTCTTGATCCGCATCGCTGATCCATGCGCTATGTGACCCGAGATGTATGGCAATAGCGCCATTGCTAACTTGCGAACCTGTCGTATACATCAGTTGCGCGTTTGAGAATACCGGAACGCCTGACAGTTCGTAGGTCAACAAGACAGTTTTTCTATCCGCATCGAGCAGCAGTTCGTTGTAATCGTAGTCTGGTGCCTGATTTACAATAGAAGCCGAAGCTGAATGGGTAGCTGCCAGGCGCAATGTATTGGCTTGGCAGGTTCCGATGTTATCGGAATCCGTGGAGGTTGTTATTGGCACTACATTGTCGCGCTCATCCAGGGTGACTTCCGGTGAGGGGATGACGACAGGATTCGGATCAATGGTCATCCCATCACTCTGGATAAATTCTGATAGTGGCAAGGTATTGTTAAGTGCCGGATCAAAGCTGACTTCTTCATAGCGATATAAAGCAATCTGATCAATGGCATGCCCATTGGATCGCCCGGATATCTCGATAGTGTGATCGCCCGGGGAGAAAAACTGCCTGATGGGTCTTGCTACTTCATCGACAGTGCGCGAGCTCCATGACCAGGTATCTGATTCACCCATGTAAATCTTAGTCCACCCATTAAGTGGTTCTTCTCCACTAACATTAGCACCCGTTGTAAATCGAGCCCATGAATCGTTTGATTCTGTATTGCTATCGCCTTTGGCAATTCTACTGCGCCAGCGAAACTCATAGTTTCCCGCGGTCTCTATTCTGATTTGATAGCTGATAACTCCGTTACCAGCATTGTTTTTAGAAAAATAGTTGGGCCCTGCCCACTCAAGATAGCCGGTACCTCGATATCCATTAATCTCTGTCGCCAGTATCCAATCAGCGGGAATACCTGCGTTTTCTGCTTCAAAGTGAAGGTAGCCATCCGCTTCAAGGTAGATGTCATCTGGAGCGGCATGTACATTCGAGCTTGTTAGAAAAGCTATCGAGAATGTACTGGCTATGAGTTTACAGAGATTGGAATGTTTCACAAACAAGAGTCCATTTATCATTATTAGCACTTATTGCTGGCGACCATTTTTATGACACGCCAAGGTGAGTTATCGGCTAAGGGCAGTTGTTCGCTAGCTCTAGCGAGCAGCGATGTGAACTCTGCGTAGGGGCTTATCCAGATAACGGGTGCCAACTTGTGCACCATCGTGATAAGTTTCACACTCTGGAAATTCCGATATTGGCGTACCTTTGCGTAAACTGACTACGTGAATGCTCCTCATCGGTCCCATTGTGCTGTCTAAGGCCGAATGCTGCGATGTCAAAACCTGGATCCAAACCTATTTCATTGACCCTCAATGGGCTGGAAACCACCGTTGATGTGGAGGATCGCTTGCTGCTAAGTGAGTTGCTGCGAGAGCGGCTTGGATTGACCGGCACTCATGTGGGCTGCGATACAAGCCAGTGCGGTGCATGCGTCGTTCATGTGAATGGGAAATCGGTCAAATCGTGTACGCTATTGGCCCGTCAATGTGAGGATGCTCAGGTGACGACCATTGAGGGCCTGGCTGCGAAGGATGGCAAACTTCATCCTATGCAACAGGCCTTTAAAGACAATCATGGTTTGCAGTGTGGTTTTTGTACAGCCGGCATGGTGATGAGTGGGTTGGAACTTGTACAGCAGAATCCGAATCCAGACGAGCATACGGTTCGTCAATGGCTTGAGGGTAATTTATGCCGGTGCACCGGGTATCAAAATATTGTGAGCTCGATTATCGCGGGTGCCAAAGCAATGAAACAGTAAAAGTAAAAAAGCTCTACTCAATTGCTTCTTAGGCTTGATTCAATGGACACGTTCGCATGCACATAAATACCTCAACTCGATTTGGCATCGGTGCAGCTCTAACACGAACTGAAGATGATCGCTTGCTGACTGGTCAGGGTTGTTATACCGACGATGTTTCGATCGATGGATCGCTGCATGGTTATGTGCTGAGATCTGCTCATGCTCATGCACGCTTTTGCATTAATGATACGAGTGCAGCGCAAATGGCTCCTGGCGTTAAGGCGGTACTTGTCGCTGCTGATTTAGTGGGATTAAAGGATCTAACTTGCACTGCGCTGCGCCCGCAACCGGATGGAACGTTGGCAACACCTCGTGATATTCCGCTGTTATGCCGCACAAGCGTACATCACGTGGGTGATGCTATCGCCTTTGTAGTGGCGGAATCACTCAACGATGCTCGTGACGCCGCAGAATTGATTGACGTGAGCTATGAACCTTTACCGGTAGTCGTTGAGACTAAAGCAGCTTTGGAGCCTGATGCAAATCCGGCTTTTGAAGGCGCTGATAACAATCTTGCCTTCACTGAATTCACGGGCAATCAAGAGGCGGTGGATACAGCATTTTCAACTGCTCCTCGCATTGCCGAAATTGAATTGATCAACAACCGGCTCGTTTGCAATTATATGGAGCCGCGTGCCTGTGTCGCACAATGGAATAGTCAAGAAGAGTCCTACACAGTAAACCTGGCCTCTCAGGGGGTACATGGAATGCGAAACACCTTGGCTGACGTACTCAACGAAGATCCTGACAAGATTCGTGTGATCACCGGTGATGTCGGTGGCGGGTTTGGTACCAAGGTGTTCTGTTACCGGGAGTACCCGCTGTGCATGGTTGCTGCGCAGCGACTGGGTCGATGTGTACGATGGACGTCTGATCGCAATGAGCATTTCATGCAAGACGCGCATGGTCGCGACAATGTTGTTAAAGCGCGTATGGCTATGGATGAAGAGGGACGTTTTCTTGCGCTCGACATTGATCTGATTGCTGCTATGGGTGCTTACATGCATGCCTACGGACCCTTTGTACCCTACCTGGGTGTCACGATGGCTACTGGGGCTTATGATATTCCCTATCTTGCGGTCACCACACGTGGCGTATACACCAATACAACACCAACTGATGCCTATAGAGGCGCAGGAAGGCCGGAGGCTAGCTATCTTATCGAGCGTTTGGTTGATAAGTGCGCAGAGGTCAGTCGATTGGATGTCGATGCGATTCGCCGTAAAAACTTTATCAGGCCCGAGCAGTTTCCCTATACGACCCCAACGGGTAGAACCTATGATGTAGGAGAGTTTGAGGAGCACATGAAGCTATGCATGCTGAGATCGAGCTGGAGTAGTTTTGGTTCTCGTCGGGCTCGCGCGCGTGAACAAGGGTTGTTGCGCGGAATAGGTATGGCTACCTATATTGAGGCGTGTGCCTTTGCAGGGTCTGAACCTGCCTTTATCAACTTACTAGCTGATGGTCGATTTACATTGCGCATTGGAACTCAAAGCAATGGGCAGGGACATGAAACTGCGTACTCGCAAATTGTTGCCGAGGTTCTGGGGATTGATTATGGTGATATAGATGTGCAACAAGGCGATACTCGTGCGTTACCTACCGGAGGTGGTACTGGTGGCTCGCGTTCCATACCGCTTGGCGGGGCTTCTGCACTGCGTGCGGGTCACTCGCTTGCGAAGAACATTCGAACCATTGCTGGCCGTGAATTGGGTGCTGATCCATCAGAAATTGTTCTTGAGGATAGTCACGCGAGCGTAGCAGGAGGTAACGCTTACTTGTCCTACAGTGATATTGCATCAGTAGCGAGTAAAGAAGAATTGCAGGCAAGTGGAGAATGGAAACAGCAAGAGGCTACCTATCCCAATGGAACGCATATTTGCGAAGTCGAAATAGATATGGAAACGGGTGTTACCAGAGTCGTTGCTTACACCATAGTGGATGACTTTGGTGTCACTGTTAACCCTCTTTTGCTACAGGGGCAGATTCATGGTGGCGTTACTCAAGGGATTGGGCAATGTCTTATGGAACACGTTATCTATCGTGATGACGGCCAACTAATTAGCGCAACCTTGATGGACTACACCCTGCCAAGAGCTGATGATCTGCCCGTGTTTTCATTTGAAACGCGTAATGTGCCTTCGACCACCAACGAGCTGGGTATCAAAGGAGCAGGCGAGGCTGGCACTATTGGCGCTTGCCCTGCGGTCATGAATGCGGTGTCCAATGCGTTGCTGTCCGAATTCGGTGATGGTCAGATCGATATGCCCATTACTCCATTAATCATGTGGAACAAGCTAAACAAATTGCGGGAGGCTGCTCATGCATGAGTTTGTGTATCGTGAGATGAACGATATTGAGCAGGCTGTGGCTGAAGCGCAGAGGGACGAAGATGCCGTGTTCCTTGCAGGAGGCATGACTCTATTACCTACCTTGAAGCAGCGTCTGGCACAACCGAGTCAATTGCTTGATTTGGGCCCCATCAAGGCGTTGGCTGGCATTGAACAACATGAAAACAATATAGTTGTGGGGGCAGGTACCTCGCATGCTGATGTAGCCCGGTCCGAGTTAGTTCGCCAATTCATACCGGTATTATCGACGCTGGCACTCAGTATCGGTGATCCGCAAGTGCGCAATCGAGGAACCCTCGGAGGCTCGATTGCTAACGCCGACCCAGCAGCTGACTACCCTGCGGCTGTAGTTGCCCTGAATGCAACAATATGTACACACAACCGTGAGATCAGCGCCGAAAACTTTTTTGTGGATTTGTTCGAAACTGCACTGGAGGAAGGGGAGCTGGTAACCGCTGTGCGTTTTCCTTGTCCCAAACGTGCGGCTTATGCATCGTTTCGAAATCCAGCCTCGCGCTACGCAATAGTCGGCGTATGTGTCGTGGATACAGGAGATAGTGTTCGCATCGGCGTAACCGGTGCGGCAGAATCAGTATTCCGATGGCGCGAATGTGAGCTTGCCTTAGCTCAGGGTACCGATGTTCAAGCAATCGGCGACCTTGCTTTACCGGCTACCAATATCAATGATGATATTCATGCATCCGCTGATTACCGTGCTCATCTGGTGAGAGTCATGACAGCCAAAGCTATCAACGCACTTTAGGTAGTCGTATAAATGCACCACTTAACCAACGGTACAACCATGCTTTATTATCATAAGAAACAAAGCAGAATGTGCAACCAGGGTTACTGAAAATGCAGCGAGTAAGAGCTGAGTTTCCCAAGAACAGTTAGCCCAATATTTTTTGATGAATTCTTTACTCATAATCAAACCTCCAATGAGGAGTGAGCAAAGAGCGCGCCCGCAGATCTTAATTTAAAAACGATTTAGCTGGATTTGTGATCTAGTGCGAATCCAAGTGTGCCCAAGGCGTTACATACATTTTCCTGACCCGAATACATCGCTCCATAGCGGACAAAACTAAGTGCGGTAGCTCAGCTTGGCTAAGCTGAGCTGAGGGCTATCCGCCTAGTCGACAACTGCCGTGCCCATGAACGATGGATTAGTGGGGGTATTGTCAACATCGACAGTTGTTTTGGAGGGATGGGCCCATCCCCATTTCGCATCACGAGCACCACCGTTGTTGTCCTCGTTGATCTGAATTTCGATCCCAAAAGGTACATCCTTACTTATGTTCAATTCAGCGAGTGGTAGTTTGATTTCCCACGTGTGTTGGCCATCGCTGCACAGGCAGGTAAAAAATTCAAAATCAGGTAGCGCTGCAGAGTTTGACCCGGCCACGAAAACAGTGCCATTACTGGAGGGATCAGTGGGCGACGTTAACAATGGAATCAGTATGTGTCTGTCGTCTACTCCATCATAAGTTTCAAGTTTGCTGTTGTTCCCATCAATGAAGATATCCAGGGCGTCATCCTGCCAGATACTGTTGGAATCACGAATGGGTGTGCTTATAGATACTGTTTCTCCGAGTACAAAAATATACAGATTCGTATCATCATGCATAGCGAACCAGCGGAACTCCGTATTGCCATCAGGGCGCACGGCTCCCTGGTTAATCATGAGATTATCGATAAAGAGCTGCTCGCCGTTGGCATCGGTGAATTGCGCATTGTTCCAGATTGAGTCATAGAGGCCGTCTATAACCGGTGCCTCCGTTGGGTTTACCCAGGGAATGGTGACATCCGGCCTGTTTTCTGGTGTGATTCCAGCTGCCATAGGATCACTGTCTGCCCGAAGTTCTTCCAGGTTAGAGAAGGTGTCGCCATCAAAGTCGAAACCAGCGCCAGTTGTTATAAAATCGGCAGATTCGACAGTGATATTGGTATCAGCGGTGATCTCCTGGTTCAGGGTCCAGCTGGCCAATGCAAGCGGTGTAGAGTCCGTTTGTCTTTCAAACCAGTTCACGGTAATACTGAGCACATCGCCAGGCTGCACATCTATGGGCAATGAGATGGGCGTACTTTGATTGAATTCCTGTTGCGAAGTACCGCTGCTATCCGTAATGACAACATCGGCAAATAGCGCGTCAAGGTCGATGGCTCTTGCGCTAGCCAACTCGACAGGAACCGACAATGTGATGCTGCCAGGCTCATTGTGCGTTTGCGACGGCGCTGTGAGTTGTGTTGATTCCGAACAGGCGCTGCCAAGCAGAAGGAGGCCAATGCCCCAATAGCGTGTATTCCAATCCATATGCTCTTTTTCGGTGCTCCAGATTAAGCGGAAGATAGGTCATTCAGCGTAGGAAATCTGCTCTTTCTTGAAGGCAGTGCCGCATGGGCAGGTGGATAGTAGCCCCCGACGATCGACCCTTGCAAGCTGGCGTGGTCGACACATCAGCTAGTGATCGACTCCATCGGACAATCACTATACTAAAGTATAGTATTTGGTGGTATGAATACCTGTACCTGACAATCTTGCCGTGTACAATGAAATGGGCGTTTATTCGTCTCCAATCTTAACGGAATTTTAATGCTAGGGTAAATTTGCCTGGATGGAAGTAGCAGAACTTCAAACCATGTTGTTGACAGGCGACGAGATCGGCTGCTACCGCATTGAGAGTTTCCTGGGCAAAGGTGGCTTTGGCGTTACCTACCTTGCTCTGGATACCATGCTCAATATGCAGGTTGCCATCAAGGAATACATGCCTGAGCAGATAGCCGCCCGGTCATCTGAAGGCTCGGTGCGCCCCAAAACCACGGGCGATGCCGAAATTTTTTCCTGGGGTTTGTCTCGATTCATTAAAGAGGCGCAGACACTCGCTCGATTCAATCACCCGAACATTGTCAGGGTGATGGCTGTTTTCGAACAAAACGGCACGGCCTATATGGTGATGGAGTACGAACGAGGGAAAGACCTTAAGCTTCAGCTACGGCATGAAGAATATCGTACACAAGAGAATCTTACGCATATTGTCGGACCGATAATCGATGGTCTGGATGAAGTTCACCGCCTTGGTTACATTCACCGGGATATCAAACCCGCCAATATCCTGATTCGTAACAACGGTACGCCTGTACTGCTCGATTTTGGATCTGCGCGATTGGCTATTGGTTCTCAAACGCAGAATCTCACAGCTTTGGTGTCAGTCGGATATGCGCCGTTAGAACAATACAACAGTTCAAACGATAATCAGCAGGGCCCCTGGACAGATATCTATGCCCTAGGTGCTGTGCTCTATTATGCAATTACAGGCAATGCCCCGGTAGATTCGACTCTTCGCGGTTCTGCTGTTCTTAATGACAAGCCCGACCCTTTGCAACCTCTAGAGCAATTAGCGCCTGCCGGGTTTAACAAGAGCTTTTGCCAGGCAATTGATTGGGCGCTGAATTTTAAAGTTGCAGACCGACCATCCAATCTTGGTGAGTGGCGTGCGAGCTTGTTAGCTGATGATCCCACCGTGCTCATGCCCTCGATGGCATCCCGAAAAATTTACACACAGGCAGATGAGTCCATAACGCCTGAGATCGTAAACACGAGTCAGCCCAGATATTTTACGAAAAAACCACCTTCGAATTCGCCGGAATCTGTTCAGACTCGCACCGCTGAGCGAAGGGCTCCGCAACGCGACGCTGCAAATGGGCATAAGCGTCCCGCCACTGCCGAGACCGATGTTGAAGATTGGGATACCAGCAGTATTGGAAGTAAGGTTTATGCTAACCAGAGAAGCGAGGTACAAAGTAAAAAGAATTCAAATCGGGCACTGATCTATTCCTGCTGCCTACTGTTGGCCATCGGTGCCGGTGCGGTTGCACTTTTCTTAAATGGTTTGCTCCCAGTGCCATTCTTGGAGCCCGGTCAGGATACAGTTCGAACTGAACAGAATAATCAAGCGGATGTTCAAGAACAGCAATTGGCGGAGCAAGAAGCGCAGGCGCGGCAGGAGGAAAATAGAATTCTTGAGCAACAGCGCCAGCTAGAGCAAGAACGACAATTGAAACTGGAACGAGAGCAGGCTGCAGCTGAAGAACAACGTAGTGCCGAACTTGAAAGACAGCGTGTTGCCGCAGAGCTTGAGCGGCAGAAGCAGCAGGCTTTGGAACAGGAACAAGAGAGACAGGCAGAAGCTCTGCGCAAGGCTGAGGAAGCTCAACGCCAAGCCAGTATCGAAAAAAGACGTTTGGAACAAGAAGCTGAACAAGCAGCACTGGAAGAGCAGGCTCGTCTGGAAAAAATTGAACAGAAGCGGCAAGAAGCCCTGGAAGCTCAACGTGTTGCTGAACGCAAGCGTGCAGAAGAGAGAAGAGTTGCCGAATTGAACAGGCAGCAGGCTGCGGAGCGTGCACTGGAAGAGCAGGCAGCCCAAGAAGCGGCCCTGGAACCAAAAATAGACTCCAGCAAACCCATCACAGATAGAGATATCGCCGCTGTTTGGGATCAATTTAAATCGCTAACAACGGCTATCGAAGAAAGGGATGGTCAAGCCTTGAGAAGGCTCACCGATGACTCGGCGCGAAAGTACAACTACTTTGACTACGTCTTTAAAACCTTTGAGCAAATTGATGTTTCGATATCCAATATTCAGGCGAGCCGATTCGATCAAACAGTTCGGGGAACCCTGAACATCAGTCGTATGAAACGTGGCAATGGTGACATGGCGTTTCCTCCCGCTGAATTTCAATCGATCCCTATCAGCGCTGTGCGTTACGGTGAGTGGTCGAGGATCAAGTGGTAAGGGTCAAGAATATCTTGCATGCCATAAGGTTAACTTACAGGAAATTAGATGATGACAAATAGATATGGCTGCAGTGATGGTCGCAAGTTGCGACAGATAAAAAAAGCCTTTATCTCTGTTGTGTCTGCATGCTTTGCAATCACGGTGGTCTTCAGCAATGGTGCTTTTGCGCAGTCTACCGAACGTGATTTTGAAGCTCCGATTATTGAGCATGAGCAAATCGACGGCGGTACGTCAGGCGATGTTGAAACCTTTGTGGCAACCGTCGTAGACAATGATGAGCTGCAAAGTGTAAGCCTGTTTTATCGTTACTCTGGTGAAGCCGATTATGTTGAATTGGTTATGCAACCCGTGGCTTCATCGTCATACTACTCGGCTAAGGTTGATACCGCTGAAGCTAAAGAAGCTGCAGAGTCAATCGAGTACTACATCAGAGCTGAAGATGTATCTGGAAACCTTGTGCTTAAGGGGTTTGTTTTCGAACCCTTGGTCAGGTCATTGATTATGCCTATCGCAATGGCACCTGAGGAACAGCCCATTACTAGCGCAGTTGACCCCGCTCCTGCACCTGCTCCAGTCGCTAAACCTGCCAGAAAGATAAACTGGTTGTACGTTGCCCTGGGCGCTCTGGTTATCGGCGGCGTGGCCGCGGGTGCGTCTGGTGGAGACAGCGGTGGGGGCGGTGGCACTAATGCGGATTGTGAGCCTTCCTGTCGAGTAAACCTAACCATCAACACGCCTTAGGCATACTTTGTTTTCAACCTGCGATTGCGCATAGCGAGCATTACAAAGGCAACAAGCCAGGTAGCCGCACCTGAGTGAATAAGCCCCGTTTCTTCATCAATAGGTGCGGAAGCTGTGTCGGGATTTGCTTGGCCCACATCTGGTTCCTCAACTTCAAAAGGGTTGTCAGCGCCTGTGCCAGTCTCACCGGACGAGTTTGAATCGGGATCATTGTCTGTACCTGTACCTGTACCTGTACCTGTGTCAGTTTCTGTTTCTGTTTCTGTTTCTGTTTCTGTTTCTGTTTCTGTTTCTGTTTCTTCAGAGTCTTGTTCAGCCGTGCTCTCATCGCCGGTTTTAATCAAAACTACCCAGTCTTCATCTTGCTCTACTGGAGCTGCTCCCAGTTCAAGCTGCGGGCCGGTAACCTGTGTGGGAGTGCCAACAAACTCACCTGTGCGCGGATTGTACCAACCCATTTGATAGTCGCCTTCAGTGACGTCTAGTTGTTTCCCTGCTTGTCCATCGTTCAGATACACCGCATAGGCGAGGCCTTCAGATGCGAAAACCTGATCACCTTCTGCGCCTCCGGTAAGTAAAGAATCTGCCGGGGCCATTTCCCAGAACGGCAGGTTGTCTTGCATGAATCGACGAGCTGCCCAGGTGTAGCGGTACAGCGACTCTCGTGTGCGAAAGTCTTCGGTACGCATGTCGCCGCCCAGTGGAAGCGCGTGGTAACCAAAATACCACTCAAGGCTGCCACCACTAAAGTAAACCGGATAGAGAACACTACGTCTTAGTTGGTCGGCATTGCTGCCATTCGCACCGATACCAGCCGGGCCTATTTCATCCATCTCGAGTACCCATTTCCAACCAGCGTCGGCAGACAGCCTCCGCCAGGTTTCGACGTACTCATTACTGTTCTCCGGGGAGAATTGAATCGAGGTGACGTCAAATGTACTGTCGCCAAGTAATTCATCGTATTGATTGCTGACAATATCTCTGCCGGTATGTACCGCAATCGGGTGTGCCGCCCAGTCAAGAGCACGTAAATAACCTGCAAACTCCTTGTGACGCGTTGCACCCAGGCGTGATTCCTCAGATAGGTTCCATTTCAATGCATTCAGGTAATTAAATCGAGCAACGAGCTCCCTGTAGAAGAGTTTGCGCTGAGGTCCCAGCTGGCCGTCATCCAGCCATTGTGTGTTTCCCACTTCTGTTTCACCCAGGACAATGTGAGCCGCGATTCCCTTTTGCTGCATATGGGATAGAACGAGATTCCATTGATAGAGCTTAGATATGTCGAAGTGTGTATTGTCCTCATGCGATCCGCTGGTATGGATGTAGGGATAGGTTTCGCGTCCATCGCCGCCCAGATTCATCGGTAGAAAGTAAAGCGAGTTAACATGCTGATCGGCCAGATAATTTATGGCGCCAATAATCCCTTTTGAATCGACTCCGGTATCAGCGCTGACAAACAAGGGGTCCCCTTCGACCCAGTCCGCAATATGTGGTTCGAATCGGTGTACACCATCTAGTAATCCCGTCGTAGCCGCACCACCGGGTTGATCTTGAGTATTGTCAAAGCCCGCAAATCCAAAAAAATTCTCTGGGCTGTCGATTCCGCCTTTGATCCAGAAATCACCGTCTGCCTGTTTCAGGTAGTGCTCCCCGACATACTCGATGGGTCCTGCAGCAAGGTATCCGGGAGCGTTGAGGTCCCGGGCCAATACTGAGAATCGATCGCTTGCTCCATCGTCGCCCATTGGTGTGCCTGACGTATCGTTGATGGCCACCTGTTCGCCAGTTACAAACGACACGCTATAGGTCCAGATTCCCGGGCGGTCAGGGGTAAATCGCGCTCGCCAAACAGAGCCTGTGCCGTTGCCTGCTCCATCGCCGGCAAAGAAACCCGGCACCAGAAACTGCTCACCATCGGGTGAGATGAAAGACACATTGAGCCTTATGTCCAGGAAGGGATTGGGCGAATTGTCGCTTTCGCTGGCCATCGGACCGGTAATATCCAGTGTCATCGGTTGCCACTGGATCGGATCGGAGCTGATGGAGATTGCCCATGTGGGTAATGAAAAGGTTAATAAGAGAAGCAGTGCCCCGAAACGTAGTCTTTGCATAGCGTTACCCGACTGATCAGCTAAAAATCGATGAGATTGAAAATCGGTGTTCTCACACACTTTCTCCGTCATCTAGCGTTATCGGCTAAGCTCTGGCTGAAATAAATCGGGGGAGTATGTTTGTTTGGAAAGGGCTCAGATTTAACTGACTTTTTTTTAGTTTTTCGCCGATGGACCTGAGTCACGTTTCCAGTGCAGCTCTTAACCTCCCTTGACGACAAGATCAACCAGATGTGATTCAATAGCAGCTGCTGCAGACGGCAGCAGCCGGATTCATCATGGCCTTCGGTTCAGGAATAAATTACTCGGGAGTTGGTTGACAGTATGGATAGCACGACCCTGTTTGCCATCATCATCATTGAGGCCGTGATTATCGTTTGGCTCATGAGTAAGCTAAAGCAATATCGCAAGTTTGAGCATTTGCTCTCCACTGCGCCTGCTTCTGAAGCGCAACAGAGCGCTCAAACTCAACAGCAGGAAAGCGCTGACAGCCTAACCGCTGCTGCCGCGGCCCCGGGTGTGCAGAACACTACAACCATGGCTGATGAATTGCTCGAAATGCCCGGTGTGGATCCGGAGGCAAATATCGAGGAAGCCAAGCGTGTGCAGTTGGTCATGGCTCGATGCCGGTATGCCGAATTTTATCTGGAACAGCTTGACGACGATTACGAACGAGATCAGTTCAAGAGAATCATCAAGAGTTGTATCTCTACCGCCAAGAGTATCAGTGATCCTTTCTTCCAAGCCAGTGCTCTGCATCCTCTCATTGTTTTGCTTGATAAGGCTGAGTGGCACGACAGACGGGATCAGCTGCTGGCCGATGTAAAGGATGACATTGTTCGGGAGCGCATATCATCCGAGCTTGGTTCGCAGAAGGCCTAAATTAATGAAAAGTTTCGTCTAACTTATTATTGCCTGGTCGGCGTGCTCGAGCGACAGCTGTGAAAAATTCGCCCATCACGGGTATTGCATTGATGGTGGTTGCCACGTTCATATTTGCCAGCCAGGACGCCATCACTAAAAGTCTGACCACCCAGCTCCCAGTGGCACAAATCGTTTTTATTCGATTTTGTGCTTTCGCTATCATGGCTTTGCTAATCGCGCATCGGGACGGTGGGATTCGTTTGGCACTTCGATCGGCTGTGCCGCTTAATCAACTTGTGCGGTGTTTGCTGATGTGTGCCGAGATTGCACTGTTCGCATATGCGCTTAGATTTCTTGGCGTGGCAGAAATTCATGCTCTATTCGCTTGTTTCCCACTATTTGTAGCCGTGTTGTCCGTACCGCTGCTCAATGAAGCGGTGGGTTGGCGTAGATGGTTGGCGGTATTAGTGGGTTTTTTCGGAACATTGATAATCTTGCAGCCGGGCACCGAGCTGTTCAATCCCTACGCCATTCTCCCTTTGTTTGCTGCACTGCTATATGCGCTCTACAATCTTCTGACTCGACAAGTATCAAAGCATGATTCCTTTGCAACGTCATTGGTCTACTTTGGAATCATTGGTACTGTGTCTTCGGGCGTGTTTGCGATCAGTCAGTGGGAGCCGGTGGATTCGAATGCCTCTTGGCTGTTGCTCAGTCTTTGCGCTACCTCGGTTGTGGGTCACATCATGTTGATAAAGGCACTGCAATTGACAGAAGCGGTTGTACTGCAACCCTTTCAGTATTTGATACTGCCCTGGGCGGTTTTGATCGGCTATGTTGCCTATGGTGAATCTCTCGATCCAATGACGCTGCTCGGAGCATCCATTGTTGTCGGCAGTGGCGTGTACGTGGCCTATCGCGAATATGTAAGTGTTACCAGTACCTAGTCAACGTTGCAGTGAGTCTAGGCAAGCAACACATGACGTTGCTTTCTTCAGAAATCATAGTAGCGGTAGTCAACGCACTCACTTGTGATCTCTTCGTTTTGTCAGTAGTCAGGAAGACAGAACCCAGGTTTCCTTTTTCAGAGCGGTATTATTTACCAAACAACAGCAGGCTCACTTACCAACAAGCTCCTGTTTGATTACTTATAGTTACTACCCATGAGCCGCACTAAACAAAAGGTGCAAGCGCTCATGGAACCCAAACCGCTTTAATATAAGGAGTTGTAGTGAGATGAAAAATATTACCCGGACTTGTGTTGTTCTTGCCTCTGTATTTTCTGCAAGTGCGCATGCTGATCTCTATTTTGGTATTAAGGCTGGCAGCATGCTAATCGGTTTTGATGATGTAGAGGTTGCTGAAGATCCAGCCAGTGTTGCTGGCACGCTGGGGTATCAGTTTGAATCATTTCCAAGTCTGTCGGTTGAAGCCGAAGTATCGCGTACGGTGTCTACAGGACTAGTAGTCGGCAACGAGTTGGAGGTAGAAAGCCAGGGGGTGTATTTTTCTTACACTAGCCCAGGACGTATTTACTATAAGGGACGTATTGGCTATATGGATGCAGCTCTTGTTGCCGGCGATTTGTCAGAGGATGAAGGTGGTGAAACCTATGGTGTCGCGGTTGGCATTCGCTTGCAGGGAGTAAGTGTAGAGTTGGACTACACGGCTGTGGATGATGATGTTAATTTTGTCAGCATCGGCTTGAGGTTTTAAAATTGCCTACTCGATGACTCAGCTTAGTGGGTTGGGTCTCTAGCACAGTATTCAAGAATTGCAAAATAAAAATTAGCACAGGAACTCCCTCAAGAATATCTGTCTATATAGCGTCTGGTCCGCTGATCGGGATCGATTTATGTGCTCAATCAGGGCGCTTGTTGTAAATACTTGCGCTATTTGGATATCAATTGGATCTCTATTGAGCTATAAATACTCGACTTGCCGGTGATTTTCTCGCTTCAATCCAATTTTTTGGTATCTGGACATCCGGTAAAGAGAATAGCGTACGATCATGTGGTTTGTTCGTCATACCGGGCTGATATTAGCGTCAGCATCGATTAACTTCAGGAAACAAACAAGTTGCCCGATAAGTCAAGTGCCTGGATATCGCGACTAGCGCGATTCAGACGGGCAAACAATCGATTAGCCTCGTACGAGCTTCTGGTCACGGTGGTTCCGTTTGTCGGGCTCTGGATATGCATGCAGGCATTGCTTCACGTCAGTGTGTGGTTCTCCCTGTTATTGGCTGTACCAACTGCTTGTCTGTTACTGCGTGTTTTTATTATTCAGCACGATTGTGGCCATGGTTCAATGTTTTCTTCCAACAGGGTCAACAATAATATAGGTCGCTGCCTGGGGATTCTTACGTTAACGCCCTACGATTATTGGCGGCGTTCGCACGCTGGTCATCATGCCAGTTCGGGAAATCTGGATAGGCGAGGTATTGGTGATATCGATACACTTACCGTTACAGAGTATGGAAACCTGGGCCTTTTGGGCAAGCTGCGGTACCGCATGTATCGTCACCCCATCGTTATGTTTGTGTTGGGGCCAACCTATTTGTTTGTTTTTCGTCATCGACTTCCAGTGGGTGAGATGAACAAGGGCTTGAAACCTTGGATGAGTGTCATCGGAACCAACTTGAGTATTCTGGTCGTGTTCTCTGCGGTTATCTATTTTGTTGGTCTAAAGAATTTCCTTATTGTTCATATTCCCGTAGTGATGATTTGCGCATCCATTGGTGTGTGGTTGTTTTATATTCAGCATCAGTATGAAGATGCCCATTGGGAGAAAGAACCGGAGTGGAGTCGCGAGCATGCTGCATTGCACGGTAGCTCCTATTACGACCTCCCGTCTCCGATCATGTGGCTAACAGGGTACATCGGTATTCATCATGTACACCACCTATCAAGTAGAATCCCCTTCTATCATCTGGCAAAGGTCTTAAGAGAATTTCCTGAACTGAAGGAAATACAAAGGCTGACTTTCTTACAGAGCCTGGGTGCGGTTCGATTAACGCTTTGGGATGAGAATTCCAAACAATTGATCTCCTTCAAGGATGCATTACAGCCAGCCTGATTTGCGTAAGTCTCCGCAAGTGACGTGCCCTTGTGTTCAGAGCTGGCAAGCACAATCCTATCAAGCGCCATTGACAAAAGTTTTGGGATGTTGACAATGATCTAGTGTGCCGGTAGCAGGTATGGCTAGAGATTTGTTACAGGCGCTTCGGAGATCTAATAGCGAAGATGCTAGCGCAGCACGGCGCCTTTTCATGGTCCGGTTGCCCTGCTAGTGCCGTATGACACCGTGAATGCCGGCCATAGCGTCGCATTTAGTCATCTAATCTTGGCTGTTGACCATATAGAACCTAATTGAATCAATGAATACTCAGCAACGCGCATCCTGTATCGAAAAATTGAATAATGCTCAGTTTGACGTTGTCGTGATTGGTGCCGGAATCAACGGGGCCAGTGTGTTTCGTGACCTGGCTATAAACGGTGTATCGGTGCTCCTGCTCGACAAGCAAGACTTTTGCGCAGGCGCTAGTGCAGCGCCATCAAGGTTGATACATGGAGGTATCAAATATCTGGAGAATGGAGAGTTTCGTCTGGTCGCTGAATCAACACATGAGCGCAATCGCCTGCTGCTTAATGCAGGGCACTTGGTTAAGCCGCTGCCTTGTACTATTCCTTTTGATTCTTGGTTTGGCGGCTTATTCAGCTCAGCGTTCAAATTTTTGAGATTACCCGGTGGGCGCTTTAAAAAGCGTGGCGTTGTAGTCGTCAAGCTGGGTCTGATGATCTACGACTGGATGGGACGTAAGCAACGCGTTATGCCAACGCATGAAGTGATCGGTTCGAGTGAGTCGCGTAAAAAGTTCAGTGGTCTGGCCCCGTCCGTGGTGGCTACAGGTACTTATTTCGATGCATTGATCACCCAACCAGAGCGATTGTGTGTTGAGTTGATCACAGACACATTAGCCGACACTGAGGAGTTGGATAACGAGTGTTGTGCCTTGAATTATGCCAGTGTTATCAGCGCCGATGCCAATCAGTTATGCGTTCGTGACGAAATACAGGGAGATGAGTTCAAGGTAGGTGCCACTATTGTTGTTAACGCCGCAGGGCCCTGGATCGATAAGGTCAACAATGTGCTAGGCATTGATAGTCGCTACATCGGTGGTTCCAAGGGTTCGCATCTGATTTTGAACCATCCTGAAATGCAGGCAAGTCTCAATGGACACATGCTTTACTTTGAAACAGGAGACAATCGGCTATGTCTGGCTTATTCAATCGGGGATCGCGTGCTGGTAGGAACAACCGATATTCGCGTGGATGACCCGGATACCTCCAAATGTGAGGAAGAAGAGATAGATTATCTCATCAAGGTTATGGGTGAATTGCTGCCTGATATTCCTTTTGACCGGCAGCACATTGTCTATCGCTATAGTGGCGTCAGACCATTGCCGTTCAGTGATGGGGTAGGTGTAGGAAAAGTAAGTCGCGATCATTCAATCGAGACTGATGAGCCGACTGACACGCGTGCTTTTACTGTCATGTCTCTCGTAGGAGGGAAATGGACAACTTTTCGCGCTTTTGGAGAGGTATCTGCAAATCAGGTGTTTTCGAGGCTGGATCGAGTCCGAGAGCGTAATACAGTGGATCTGGCCATCGGCGGCGGCCGGGAGTATCCCAATAACGAGAATCGCAGCGCAACCATCAAGAGCCTCTCCGAGCAGTACCAGCTGTCCGAAGGTGTTGTAGGGCAGGTCATGGATCGCTATGGATGCAAACATGGTTTGCTCAGCGCTTTGTCCGCTAACGAGGACGGAGCAAAACCGCTGCAAAGCGTCCCTGACTATGATCGAGCAGAAGTGGTATTCGCCTGTCAGCATGAGAAAGTAGCGCATCTTGAGGATTTCTTCTATCGACGGTCAACATTGGCTCTAGAGGGGCGCGCCTCTGCGAACGTGGTTGATGAAGTGGCCGCGATTGCTGCCGAAGAACTAGGCTGGGATGCCAAGCGATTGCATGATGAAGTTGATCGTTGCAATGCGCGCCTTGATTCGGACGGGCGCAGAAGCAGCTGATCTTCGCACTTTTGCGCTAAAAGTCGTCCATGAGAGGATCGACTATTAGACATTCGTATTTATTTTCGTTTATAGTGATTTTAATCAAAACGAAAGTATCTGAATGTCACAAGAGCGCCTTCAAAGGATTCTGGAGAACGTTAAGCAAACCGGGGTTGTATCGGTAGAAGAGCTGGTCTTGCAATTTGAGGTTACACCTCAGACCATTCGCAAAGATCTCAATACCTTGTGCAACCAACGCTTGCTAACGCGCACTCACGGTGGTGCACGCCTGGCGTTTGGCATTGAGAACATGAGTTACGAGGCCAGACGCGTGATCGCTGCTGATGAAAAGCAGGCGATCGGGCGGGCGGCAGCGGACCTAATCGGCAACAACTCGTCGATTTTTGTCACGATAGGAACGACGACAGAGGCGGTCGCTCAGTCGTTGATTGATCATGATGATCTTTTGGTTGTGACAAACAACATCAATGTCGCATCACTGATGCGCCCTTGTGCGCAGATGAAAGTAATAGTTGCCTCGGGTCTTGTGCGTTCAAGTGATGGTGGCGTCATAGGTGAGGCAACCGTCGAGTTTATTAATCAGTTCAAGGTGGATTATGCCGTGATAGGTGCGTCCAGCATCGATTCTGATGGCGCGCTTCTGGATTTCGATTTTCGTGAAGTGAAAGTCGCACAAGCCATCATAGCTAACGCTCGCCACGTCATTCTTGCCGCTGATTCGAGTAAGCATGATCGCACCGCGCCAGTAAGGATCGGGCATATATCGCAGATACATTCGTTTGTCACGGACAAGGTACCCACACCTGAGTTTCGCGAATTGCTGAGTGAGTACGAAATCCGTACCATCGAGACTGGCTAGGGCGCTACCGTCTGCCAGTTGTTTCGTGCCCAAGGATCACAAGCTTTATTACTTTCGATTGACATTCGTTAGCTAACTCTTTACGGTCTTATGTGAAATAACTTTTCCCATGTCGAAAACGGGCGTTTTCGTGTGGCCGCCAATATCGGAAAGAGCAAGACTGCTCAAAAGAATGAGGTGATTGCTCGTGTTTGAGCTAGTAGACGTCAGCAAAAAAGTGGGCGCAGAAATGCACATCACTGACGTATCGTTGCAGCTTGATCCGGGGTCTTTGAACGTATTGCTCGGCCCTACGCTTTCTGGCAAAACCTCGTTAATGCGCCTGATGGCCGGCCTGGACAAACCTACCCGCGGTGATATTCGCATCAAAGGTGAAAGTGTTCTCGGTATGTCGGTCCGCAAGCGAAGTGTAGCCATGGTTTATCAGCAATTTATTAATTATCCTGCGCTGAGTGTTTATGAAAACATTGCATCCCCCATGCGCATTGCAGGTGTCGACAAGAGCACTCTCGATAAAAAAGTGAGAGAGGCGGCTGAGTTGTTAAAACTGTCTGAGTTTCTTGAACGAACACCATTGAATCTATCGGGTGGTCAGCAGCAGAGAACAGCGTTGGCGCGTGCCCTGGTTAAAGATGCCCAACTGGTTTTGCTTGACGAGCCACTAGCCAATCTAGACTATAAATTGCGCGAAGAGCTGCGGGATGAATTACCCAAGCTGTTTGCTAAGACAGGAGCGGTGCTTGTTTACGCAACAACGGAACCGCAGGAAGCTCTGCTTCTGGGTGGTAAGACGGCAACCATGTCTGAGGGGCGAATTACGCAATTCGGTTCAACCATCGATGTCTACAAGCAGCCGGGCAATCTGCAGACAGCCCAAACGTTCGCGGATCCACCGCTCAACACGGCGCGAGTACGCAAGCAGAGTTCAAATCTGCTGCTGGGTGATCACACGCTGCCTTGTGATCTCCCCTCTCTGGCTGATGGCGAGTACATCATGGCTGTACGCCCCCACCACATCGCATTGCAGTCTGAATCAACACAGACTTCCACCGTACCAGCGGTGGTTTCGAGCAGTGAGATTACTGGTTCTGAAACATTCATACATATTCAGGCAGATCAGGAAAATTGGGTATTGCTGACGCATGGCGTACATCGATTCGACAAGGGTGACGATCTACTGGTGCATCTTGATCCTTCCAGGTTTTATATCTTCAATACCGATGGTGTGCTTGTGCAATCGCCAATCGACAAAGCACAGGCGGCCTAGAACTCATGGCTCAAATTACCTTAGACAAGCTTGCGCACTCATACTTGCCCAATCCACAAAATGATGCGGATTTTGCGCTTAAGTTGATTGACTATGAATGGCAGGATGGCGGTGCTTATGCATTGCTGGGTCCATCGGGTTGCGGCAAAACCACGCTGTTGAATATCATCTCGGGTTTATTGGTACCTTCCAAGGGTAATGTCCTTTTTGATAGTCAGAATGTCACTCAGTTGTCCACTGAGCAACGAAACATTGCCCAGGTTTTTCAGTTCCCGGTGATCTATGACACCATGACGGTGGCAGAGAATCTTGCATTTCCGCTAGTCAACAGAGGTGTTGCTAAAGCAGAAGTTAATAAGCGCGTTAGCGAAATGCTAGAAACTCTTGATTTGACGTCAAAAGCCAAAAGGCGTGCCAGAGGTCTAACTGCTGATGAGAAACAAAAAATATCATTAGGTCGAGGGCTTGTTCGCTACGATGTAAATGCAATTCTTTTTGATGAGCCGCTAACGGTCATAGACCCCCACATGAAGTGGCAGCTTCGAACCAAGCTCAAGGAATTACACGAACAGTTTTCGCACACCATGATATACGTGACCCATGATCAAACTGAGGCTTTAACGTTTGCCGATAAGGTTGTTGTCATGTACGAAGGGGAGGTGGTGCAGATTGGCACGCCAGAAGAGCTATTCGACGAGCCTGCACATACCTTTGTGGGATATTTTATTGGCTCCCCTGGAATGAATATTTTGCCGGGCGCAGTTGACGGTAACATGGTAAGCGTTGCTGGTAAAAGCTTTGATCTGGGGAGGCACTTTTCAGCAAGTTCCAACGGTGTAGAAATTGGAATACGCCCTGAGTTTGTCAAGATAGTAGATTCTTCCACTGCTGGTGATACCGGTATACCCATGAACATCAGCTCGGTCGAGGACATTGGGCGTTACAAGATTGTTCGGGGTGAAATTGACGGTCATGAGGTGGGTGCTGTCATCGGCGAGTCAGAGAATGTTCCTGCCAGTGCCGCTGCCGTATTTGATCATACGAGAATCAATGTGTATCAGGATTCCCATCTGGTAAGAGGGCAGGTCTGATCATGGACAACAAACCCTTCGACAACAAAGCTTGGTTTTTTGTATTACCGGTTTTTATTCTCGTTGCTATCAGTGCGATCATCCCGTTGATGACCGTTGTTAACTACTCGGTGCAGGATACCTTCGGAAACAATCAGTTTTTCTGGGCAGGTACTGAATGGTTTACAGAGGTTCTTAACTCTGAGCGTTTTAGAGCCTCTCTGGTTAGAAATCTGACGTTCTCGGGCATCATTCTATTGATAGAAATTCCATTGGGTATTGCTATCGCGTTAGCGATGCCTAGAAAAGGAATCTGGGTATCGGTTTGTCTTGTGTTGATGGCCTTGCCCCTACTGATTCCGTGGAATGTGGTGGGAACGATCTGGCAGGTATTTGGACGTATCGACATTGGCCTGATGGGGCGGTTTCTAACTAACATTGGTATCGAATTTAACTATGGTAAATCCTGGCTGGACGCCTGGATCATCATTATAGTGATGGACGTATGGCACTGGACCAGTCTGGTTGTACTGCTCTGCTATTCAGGTTTAGTGGCAATACCAGAAGCCTACTACCAGGCAGCGCGAATAGATGGTGCCTCCAAGTGGAAGGTATTTCGTTATATACAACTGCCGAAAATGCAACGGGTTCTGTTAATCGCGGTTCTGTTGCGATTTATGGATAGCTTTATGATCTATACCGAGCCGTTTGTACTCACAGGTGGCGGACCTGGCAACACTACAACCTTTCTGTCAATTGATTTGGTGAAGACCGCTATCGGTCAGTTTGATCTGGGGCCTGCGGCAGCGATGTCGATCATTTACTTCCTGATCATTTTATTGTTGAGTTGGGTTTTCTATACGATCATGAACAACTTTGGTGTAGATGCTGCCGATAAACATGGAGAAAAGGACTAGTGAACAATAGCGCAAGTCCGACGTCCAGCCTGTCACAGAGCGCACAGGTAAAGCGTGCAACAAAAGTGAGCTTGGGTAGTCGGCTTAAACCGTTGGTGCCCACGGTCTATATTGTTTTGTTGATGCTGCCGATCTATTGGCTTATCAATATGAGTTTCAAGACCAACAATGAGATCGTAACCAAGTTCACGCTTCTACCGGAGAACCCCACGCTTGCTAACTACCAGGTCATCTTTGGTGATCCCTCATGGTATGGCGGTTACATAGACTCGATAATATATGTTGTTCTGAACACCCTTATATCGCTTGCAGTGGCTTTGCCTGCGGCCTACGCGTTTAGCCGTTATCGATTTTTGGGTGACAAACACATGTTTTTCTGGTTGCTGACCAACCGAATGGCGCCTCCAGCTGTATTCGCATTGCCCTTTTTCCAATTGTATTCAGCCTTCGGTTTGATCGATACGCACATTGCGGTTGCCTTGGCGCACTGCCTGTTTAATGTGCCATTAGCAGTCTGGATACTGGAAGGATTTATGTCTGGTGTCCCTCGGGAGATTGACGAAACTGCTTATATTGATGGTTACTCCTTCCCGCATTTCTTTGGGAAAATATTTATGCCTCTTATCGCATCGGGAATCGGTGTTGCTGCCTTTTTCTGTTTCATGTTTTCCTGGGTTGAACTGTTGATTGCCAGAACGCTGACAGTCACCGACGCTAAACCGATTAGCGCGATCATGACGCGAACGGCAACAACGGGCGGTCAGGACTGGGGCGTGCTCGCAGCAGCTGGAGTTCTAACGATCATTCCAGGGGCGCTAGTCATTTATTTTGTTCGCAATTACATCGCTAAAGGATTTGCATTGGGTCGTGTCTAGATTAATGCGTGTTAATAGCTTGTATCAGATTTCGGTAACTATCGTGCTTTGTTTGGCGGGAGTGAATTTATGAATCTATCCTGGATGGCCTGGACACAACCAACGGCGATCTTTTTTATTGTTATTTTATGTTTGCTCATCACCATGTGTATCTGGGAAGCACTCAGTCCCGGTGGTGGGCCCCGTATAGGCATCTTGCGTTTTGAAACAACGCGTGGAGATCGCCTGTTTTTATCGCTGCTTGGCAGCGCATTTATCCACCTGGCCTGGCTGCTTTTTGCAGCAGCTAATCTATGGTGGGCTTTGGCAGTGTCACTGCTGTACGCGGCCTTCGTGTTCAGCTTTGTTTAGAATTAGTATAACTAGAGTTTTTGTCTTAACCAGGAGGAGTTTTATGCAGCACAAACAGTTTGCCAAAACCGCTATTGCGGTGGCGGTTCTACTCGGAGCTACTCATGCGGCACAAGCCGACATGGCAGCGGCTGAGGCTTTTTTAAGTGATGAAATTGGCGGTTTATCCGTTCTTAGCGATGAAGATCAGAAAGCCGAGATGCAATGGTTTATCGATGCAGCTAAACCATTTGACGGTATGGAGATAAAGGTAGTCTCGGAAGGTATTGATACTCATATCTACGAGTCATCTGTCCTTGCACCAGCGTTTACCGCAATCACCGGAATCAAGATTACTCACGATATTATCGGTGAGGGCGATGTTGTTGAAAAATTGCAGACTCAAATGCAGTCGGGCGAGAACATATACGACGGATACATTAATGATTCGGACTTGATCGGCACGCATTGGCGTTATCAGCAAGCACGTAATCTGACTGATTGGATGGCAGGAGAGGGTGCTGATGTGACCTTGCCGACCCTCGATCTGGAAGATTTTATTGGTCTTGAGTTCACTACCGGACCAGATGGCAAGTTGTATCAATTACCTGATCAACAGTTCGCCAATTTATATTGGTTTCGCTATGACTGGTTCAACGACGAAAAAAACAAGGCTGATTTCAAAGAGCAGTTTGGTTACGACCTGGGTGTTCCGGTCAACTGGTCAGCCTATGATGATATAGCCGTATTCTTTACTGGGCGAGAAATCGACGGGCAAAAAGTATACGGTCACAATGACTACGGTAAAAAAGATCCTTCATTGGGTTGGCGATTCACTGATGCCTGGTTATCCATGGCGGGGAATGGCGATAAAGGTGAGCCTAATGGTTTACCAGTAGATGAGTGGGGCATTCGTGTTAACGAAAATAGCCAACCTGTGGGTTCTTGTGTTACTCGCGGTGGTGATACCAATGGTCCTGCTTCGGTCTATGCTATCGAAAGATACATCCACTGGCTGAACAACTATGCAGCTCCAGAAGCCGTTAGCATGGACTTCTTTGAGTCTGCCGCGTTGCCGGAGCAAGGCAATGTTGCTCAGCAAATGTTCTGGTACACGGCATTTACAGCTGGATCTATCAAAACCGGCCTTCCTATCGTAAATGATGATGGAACACCAAAATGGCGTATGGCTCCAAGCCCACACGGTGCATATTGGGAAGAAGGTCAGAAGTTGGGTTATCAGGATGCTGGTTCATGGACACTGATGAAATCGACTCCGGTAGATCGTGCAAAGGCTGCCTGGTTGTATGCTCAATTCCTGGTGTCCAAGACTGTTGATCTGAAAAAGTCTCATACCGGTCTGACTTTTATTCGTGAAAGTTCGATACAGGACGAGAGTTTTACCGAGAGAGCGCCCAAGTTGGGTGGTCTGATCGAATTTTATCGTTCGCCTGCTCGAGTTCGATGGTCGCCAACGGGTACTAACGTGCCTGACTACCCGAAACTTGCTCAACTTTGGTGGCAGCATATCGGTGACGCATCTTCTGGAGAGAAAACTCCTCAAGAGGCTATGGATGCACTCTGTGCCGCACAAGAGAAAGTACTGTCACGTCTAGAACGTGCTGGTGTTCAGGGCGACATTGGTCCGGTTATGAATGAAGTCAAGGATGCGGAGTACTGGTTGAGTCAGCCTGGTGCACCCAAAGCAAAGCTTGATAATGAAAAGCCAGCGCCTGAGACTGTCAGCTATGACGAACTCATCAAGAGCTGGAATGAAGAAGGTTAAGTTAGGAAGTGATTTAAGCCATATTGGTTAGTAGTTAGTAGTCAAAGCTGTGCGTGTTGGGCATGTATAATCATGCCCAATGCGCGCAGTTTTTTACAAAGTTGTGTTGTTCGGTAATCGTCAATACATGGTTGGGCTTATCAGAAGTCTGAGAAGAATTGCTAAGTCTTTTTTTACTGCAACCAAGGCCTTTGTGTTGGCCTGCTTTTATTCAGCAAGCTGAGAGAGCATAGTTCTTTAAGAACTTTGGCTTTGAGACCGGACCTCCTACACATTTATACGCCTTGGTAAATCGCAGGGTGTCTAAAATAAACAGCATAATTCTCTGCTGATTTAACTCTGTAAATTTTGGGCCGATAGATTAATCACACTTAAGTATAGGGCTTCGGTCTCTTGATATTTAGGTGGGTCTATAACTCATGAGCCCTTAGATGTCCTTTAGCGATCCAAGCGAATTTCAAGACGCTGAGCAATTACTTCACTCGGTATTTGATGAAAAAGGCGAGAGCTGCCTCCTGTTTGATAGCGCGGGCTTGTTGACAAGCTGGAATCGAAGAGTAGGAAAGGCTCTTCCAGAGTTAGCCAAGGAGATTGCTATTGGCGCAACGTATGATTCCCTACTGAAGGCTTTGAAAAGTATAGATCAAGCCCGCAATACGCAAGGGGCATCTGAGGTTGGATCTAACGCTAATAACAGCAAACTGCAAAAAAACGATGCCCTCGAATATGAATTAACGTTGTCTGGCGATTGTTGGGTGCATCTATCTAGAGTCAATTTGAACACTTCGGGCTGGCTTTTGATATTGAAGGATGTCACTAAAGTGGTGAAAGATCGAAAGGCACTAATCTCTAAAGAGGACAAGTTTAAACGCTTCGCGCGGCTAGCATCAAATTGGTTCTGGGAGCTTGACGAGAACCTTTGCTATGTTTATCACTCAACGCACAACGGAGCTATGTTTACAACAGATGTGTCGGCGGCTGTTGGTATGTCGCGAGTGGATTCACTGAATGGTAAAGTCGAGGATAATGATCAGCTGAAGGAGCATAATGCTTGCTTGCTTATGCATAAAAGGGTTGATGTGATTCTGACATGGAACATAGGAGGAAGTAGCAAATATACTTACAGCCGCGTTCTTGCAGAACCACGCTTCGATTCGCATGGGCAATTCATCGGCTATATTGGCTGTGGGAGAGATGTTACTGCCGCTCAAGAGATGAGCGCTAAATTTGAATATCAAGCTAATCACGATTTCCTGACGGGTCTTAAAAATCGACGCGCTCTAGAAGGGCATATAAAAAGCCTGGGAGCCACTGACTTATCATCTTCTGACAGCCAGTTTGATAACTCGCTCCGACATACCTTGATCGTTTTAGATCTGGATAGATTTAGATTGATCAATGATGACGCAGGTAGAGCTGCAGGTAATCAGTTTCTGTTTCAGCTTTCCGGGTTGCTCGATCTTATGGTCGAACAGTCTGGAACCGTTGCTCGTGTAGGTGGTGATTCATTTGCTATCTGTCTGAATCAAGGAATAGAAGACGCACTAATCAAGACTGATCAGCTTCTGGATAAGATTTCCAATTACACATTCAAGTGGGAGAACAAGCGATTTCAGATTTGTGCCAGTGCGGGATTGGCAGAGTTTGCGCCAGCCACTGTATGTAGTTCCGAATTATTCAGTAATGCTGAGCTGGCTTGTCACTCGGCTAAGCTGTTGGGTCGTAATCGATCCGAGGTCTATTGCGCTAACAACCAGATTCAGGCTCAGCAAAGTGCAGAGCTTGCGACGCTTAGAGTGTTGCAATCTGCAGTTGATGAGGACCGTATTGAGCTGTATTTGCAGGCCATTGTCGCGGCTCAGTCAGATGATGAAGCTGATAAGTATGAAATTTTATTACGTGTCGTTGATGAGCACGGAAGTATTGTTTCGCCGGGCGCTCTGATCCCAACCGCAGAAAAATATGGATTGATGGCACTGGTTGATTTATATGTAGTGGAAAAATCGATCAATGTGGTTAAGGAATTTGTTGATCAGGGTTTAATGGTTTCGTTTTCAGTAAATCTATCGGGTAATAGCCTGGGGAGTGAGAAAACTCTGAGTAAACTCGTGGAATTGGTAAAAAGGCATGCATTGCCGGCACATAGTCTTTGTTTTGAGATTACCGAAACTGCGGCTATTAATTCTCTTGATCCCGTCGTCTCGTTTATATCCGAACTCAAACAGCACGGGTGTCAGTTTTCATTGGACGATTTTGGTAGTGGTCTCTCGTCCTACGGCTACTTAGAGTCGCTGGATGTGGACTATATAAAAATTGATGGATCGTTTATTAAGAAAATTACCAGTGAAAAAACAAGTCAAGCGATTGTGAAGTCGATTAATACCTTGAGTCATGAGAGGGGAATGAAGACGGTTGCTGAATTTGTGGAGAATTACGAAATTGCCGATTCAGTGATCGCTATGGATATTGATTATTTGCAGGGCTATCATTACGGCAGACCATCAACCGTAGCCGATGTTCTTGAACTATACGCCTCACC